>NZ_JBIGHX010000030.1:0-331 GCF_043555885.1 Pelomonas lactea
CACCGTTGAGCGCGGAGACGGCACTCACGTGCCGCCCGCCCTGAACGCGCAAGGCGCTCGCGAACACTCCCCCGCCGCTCCACTTGAGGTCGGCGCTGCCCACGACCCCCCGGAGGCGGGCCTGGCCGTCTGCGCGGCGCTCGCAGCTGTCGTTGGCGCTGCACTCGGTGAAGCCGGGCAGCTCGACGTCGCGCCAGGCGGGGCGGTGGATGTCGAACAGCGTCAGCGAGCCTTCGACGCGCTGCGTGCCGGTCTTCAGGCCGATCTCGGTCTGGCGGCTCTTCAGCGCGGGCAGGGCCTGGCCGCGGTTCTTGAAGCGCGCGCGGTTGGG
>NZ_JBIGHX010000031.1:0-304 GCF_043555885.1 Pelomonas lactea
CGAAGTTGACGCGGATCAGCGGGTCCATCAGCGCCGTCAGGCTCTCGGTGTAGGCCCGCGGCGCCGGCGCGCACACGCCGGGGTAGCCGCGGCGCTCGTCGGCGCCCGGGCAGGGCTGAAACGCGGCCTGGCAGGCGGCGTCGACAAGCGCCTGCGGGTCGTCGAGGAAGTCGTCGATGAAGACGACCTGGTGCTCGCCCACCCGCACGGAGCGGATGTCCGGCGGCATGCGGATGGCGAAAGGATCGCCCGCCATGGCCTCAGATCTTCCAGTACCAACCGCGCCGGTCCAGCACCCAGACGA
>NZ_JBIGHX010000032.1:0-304 GCF_043555885.1 Pelomonas lactea
GCCCAGGCGGATCGCGCCGCTGTTGGCGGCGACGACCGCGGCGCCCAGCAACAGCACAAGCGCGAACGGCCAGCCGGGCACGGCCGGCCAGCGCGCCGCGGGGCGATCAAGCCGAACGTCCATGCAACTTGCCTGTCAGTTCCGCCACCGCCTGCGGCAGCCGCGGCGTGAAGCCCAGCAGCAGCAGCGCTTCCATGCTCGCCCCGCGGCGCGCCCGGCCGGCCGGCGTCAGCGCCAGGCCGGGCGCGCGCAGCAGGCCGTCGGCGCCGCCCTGCGCCTCCAGGCCCTGGCTGGTGCACAGGAT
>NZ_JBIGHX010000033.1:0-301 GCF_043555885.1 Pelomonas lactea
GAACTGCTGGAAGCCCCCGACGCGTCGGCCGCGCTGGCCCTGGTGCAGACGCTCGCCGCGCCGCCCGACCTCGCGCTGCTGGACATCGAGATGCCCGGCGGCAACGGTGTGCAGCTGGCCGCCGCGCTGCGCGAGCGGGGCGTGCGCAGCGTCATCTTCTCGACCGCGCATGCCGAACATGCGCTGCGGGCCTTCGAGCTCGCGGCGCTGGACTACCTGCTCAAGCCCTACACGCCCGAGCGCCTGGCCGCCGCGCTGGCCCGCGTGCGCGAGCGCCTGGCACAGCCGCCCGCGCCGGTGG
>NZ_JBIGHX010000034.1:0-290 GCF_043555885.1 Pelomonas lactea
GAGTGATAACGGGTAAGGAATTCATCAAATGTGAATGTTATACTAAATTCTAAATCCATATTTATCGCTAAACTTGGTAGGGACCAGGATTTGATTTGAGCAGCTACTGAGCTTTGGTCTAATGTTGGGTTGCTATAGCCGCTATATGGGCTAATATGGAAAATTGGCCATATACGAGTAGTTTCGAGAGTAGCAAATAAGTCATTCAAAGTACTATTAATTTGAGCAACCCTAGTGGGCGTCGTAATTTCTGTAACATTCTTTTCTGTAGGTCGTTTGACATGCTTTCT
>NZ_JBIGHX010000035.1:0-289 GCF_043555885.1 Pelomonas lactea
TCTTGCTCTCGTGCACGAACTCGATCGGGTCCTCGATGGTCAGGATGTGGCCGTACTCGTTCTCGTTGAGGTGGTTGACCATGCCGGCCAGCGTCGTGCTCTTGCCCGAGCCGGTCGACCCCGTCACCAGCACCAGGCCGCGCGGTTTCAGCGCCAGTTCGGCGAACACCTTGGGCGCCACCAGCTGTTCCAGCGACAGGATCTTGCTCGGAATCGTCCGGAAAACGGCGCCGGCGCCGCGGTTCTGGTTGAACGCATTGACGCGAAAGCGCGCCAGGCCCTGGATCTC
>NZ_JBIGHX010000036.1:0-288 GCF_043555885.1 Pelomonas lactea
GCCCACCGCACCAGACCTGGACGCCACCATGAATACGCAACTGTTGAGTTACTACGAAGCCATTGAGCAAGCCAGCGCCGACATGCTCGCCGCTGCAAGAAACGGGAACTGGGATGAAGTCGTCAAACTCGAAGGGGCTTGCGTGCTTTTGATCTCCCAGCTCAAGCACGTGGCCCAACAGCAACAGCTGGCGCCTGACGAAAGCAAACTCAAGAGCCGCATCATGCAGCGCATCTTGGTCAACGATGCAGAAATTCGTCACTTGGCCGAACCGTGGTTGGAGGATTT
>NZ_JBIGHX010000037.1:0-283 GCF_043555885.1 Pelomonas lactea
GAAACACCAGCCCGCGAATTCGGCAAAATGTCGCGTGTGAATCACACCAGCCCCGTGCCCGATACCTGCTCCACCACCGAGGCCGCCCAGCGGCTGGGGATGGCCGTGCGCTCCGTGTAGCTGATGGTGGACCGCGGCGAGCTGCAGGCGTGGAAGACGCCGGGTGGCCATCGCCGCATCCTGCGCAGCTCGCTGGACGCCTGGCTGACCGCCCGGGGCAGCGCCGCGCCGGCAGCCGCGCCGGCACCGCTCGTGCCCGGCAGCGGCGAGCGGCCCGTCACGC
>NZ_JBIGHX010000038.1:0-283 GCF_043555885.1 Pelomonas lactea
GCCGCAGTTGGCCGCCAGCCGCACGCGCCAGGGCGCCTTCCAGTGGCCGCTGCACGCGCTGCCGGCCGACGCCGCGCTGCGCCGGCTGCCGCGCCGCGACATCGACACCCACCCGCGCTTTACTGCGCTGGCGCTGGCCTGGCTGGACGACCCGTTCGCGCTGCTGTAGCTGCAGATCCAGGGCTCGGGCCGCCTCGTCACGCGCGACGCCGGCGGCGCCGAGCGCATCAGCCGCGTCGCGTTTGCGGGGCACAACGACCAGCCGTTCGAGTCCGTCGCCAAG
>NZ_JBIGHX010000039.1:0-281 GCF_043555885.1 Pelomonas lactea
ACGAGAAGTCGCGCTCGCCCTCCAGCCCCATCGCGCCCAGCTCGCTGCGGGCCCAGTCACCCGTGATGAGCATGGCGGCACGCTCGGCGGCGAAGTCGGCGACGACGTCGGTCCACGGCCGCTCGCCGACGGTGCTGGTGGCCGCACCGGCCGGCAGTGCGAGGTTGCGCCAGTTGCGCAGGCGCTTGAGCGCGCGCTCCAGCGCCGGGTCGTCGAACGCGCCGAGGTCGCGCTGCTCGATCATGTGGCGGTACAGCGCCGGGCCCGCCTCGCTGAGCAGC
>NZ_JBIGHX010000003.1:0-942499 GCF_043555885.1 Pelomonas lactea
AGCTGGGCATCGACACCTCCGAAGTGCTGGAAGCCGCGGGCACGAAGTGGAACTTCCTGAAGTTCAAGCCGGGTCTCGTCGGCGGCCACTGCATCGGCGTGGACCCGTACTACCTGACCCACAAGGCCGACATGCTGGGCTACCACCCGCAGGTCATCCTGGCGGGCCGGCGCATCAATGACGGCATGGGCAAGTTCATCGCCGAGCAGACCATCAAGCAGATGATCGCCAGCGGCAGCTACATCAAGGGCGCGCGCGTCAACGTGCTGGGCCTGACCTTCAAGGAAAACTGCGGCGACCTGCGCAACTCAAAGGTCATCGACATCATCAACGAGCTCAAGACCTACGGCGTCGAGGTCTTCGTGACCGACGCGCAGGCGGAGGCCGAAGAGGCCATGCACGAGTACGGCGTGCGGCTGATGCCCTTCGACGACCTGCCGCGGGCGGATGCCATCGTGGCGGCGGTGTCGCACAAGGAGTACGCCGCGCTGAGCGTCGAGGACATCGGCAAGAAGCTGGTCAAGGGTGGCGCGTTCATCGACGTGAAGGCGGCGTTTGACAGTCAGGCCCTGATGGGCGCTGGCTTCCGCGTCTGGCGTTTGTAGGGAGGCTAGCATGACAGCTTACGCTTCACTACGTCAAGAACTCCGGGCTGACCCGTGCCGCTGGCTGGTCACCGGCGTAGCGGGATTCATCGGCAGTAACCTGCTTGAAACCTTGCTCCGCGAAGGTCAGCAGGTTGTTGGTTTGGATAACTTTGCCACTGGACATGCCCACAACCTCGAGCTGGTCCGTCGAGCGGTTGGCGACGGGGCATGGGCACGGTTCTCTTTCATCGAAGGTGACATCCGCGACCTCGAAACTTGCCGCCGCGCTTGTGACGGTGTTCAGCTGGTGCTGCATCAGGCAGCGCTCGGCTCGGTTCCTCGTTCGCTTCAGGACCCAATCGCCTCTAATGACACCAACGTGACAGGCTTTCTGAACATGTTGGTCGCGTCTCGCGACGCGAAGGTCAGTCGGTTCGTCTATGCGGCCAGCAGTTCGACTTACGGGGACCACCCAGCGCTGCCCAAGGTAGAGGGGGTGATTGGTAAACCGCTGTCGCCGTACGCAGTGACCAAGTACGTGAACGAGCTGTACGCGGGCGTGTTCGGTGACGCCTACGGGCTGCAGTGCATCGGACTGCGCTACTTCAACGTGTTTGGCCCGCGCCAGGATCCGAACGGCGCCTACGCGGCCGTCATCCCGAAGTGGGCTGCGGCGATCCTGGAGGGGGAGACGGTCTTCGTCAACGGAGACGGTGAGACCAGTCGCGACTTTTGCTTCGTCGATAACGCGGTGCAGGCCAATCTGTTGGCGGCGACGAGCGAGCGCGCCGATGCGATCGGTCAGGTTTACAACGTTGCAGTCGGCGACGAGACCAGTCTCAACGAGCTTTACCGTTTGCTGGTCGAAAAGCTGTCCGCCGTCTGTCCCGGATTGCAGGCCAAACCGGTCGTCTATCGCGACTTTCGTAGCGGCGACGTTCGTCACTCACGCGCCGACATCAGCAAGGCAAGAGAACGTCTTGGCTATGAACCGCAATACCGGATCGACGATGGGTTGGATGTCGTCTCGCGCTGGTACGCGACGTCGCAAAGTAGGTTCCAAGGCAATCCGCAGTAGCGCTGCGGACACGGGCGAGCGCCACCTGTTTTGAGCGAGCTTGGGCCCATGCCAGTTGAGACTCCAACTTCTTTGCGCATCGGTGCAAATCACCACTGGCCGTGGTAGCGCTACTGAATATTCCTGACTAATGATCAAGACTGCGCTGATTCTGGACCGCGAATCAATAACCGCTTGGCAGCTTAATGCTTTGGTCGATGCTGCTGCTCTTATCGATATTCGCGTTGTCTTGTCGTGCAATAATGCGAAGCAAAAGAGGTTTTTGGGGCGGAATCTTCTATATTACGTACTCAATGCGTTCTCTTTGCGAAATCGACAAACAGTAAGGCTGCGCTACGAGAATTCCAAAGGGAGGTTCGTTCACTTCGACGCAATCGACGATGGTGTCTGGCAGAAATTGCCGGCTGAGGTTGTCGATGAACTCGCAAAGGAGGGCGTGAAGCTTGTTATTAAGTTCGGGATGGGACTGCTCCGAATTGAAGGGGCTCTTGTCGATATGAACATATTGTCATACCACCATGGCGATCCGAGTGAGTTTCGGGGGCGTCCTGCCGGATTTTATGAGATCCTCCTTGGCAAGGATAGCGTCGGTACTATCGTCCAAACAATCACGAACAAGTTGGACGCAGGTCGAATCTGGGCGGTTTGTCACTCGAAAGTCAGTTTCCATTCGTATAAACAGACTTCCCTCCGCTTTTACGAGAACTCTCGACATCTGCTCAAGAAGGCGATTGTTAACCTGGCTAACGGGACGCCAGTTGACCTGCACCCCAGTGGGCCTGTCTACAAGCTTCCCAGCAACGCCCTCGTGCTCCGTTTCGCCCTGTTGCTAGGAATTCGTAAGGTATCCCGTCTCTTCTATGGTGCATTTTGGGAGAAACGTTGGAATATTGCCGTCTTTGACCGCGAGACCGTTATCTTCGATGCGCCGCTGCGGCCGGCGCAGGGGCAAGTTCCCTCGGTCGCCGCTGGATACAGCTTTTATGCCGATCCATTTTTCAGTGGCAATGGCGTGGATATTCGCGTCGAGGCCTTGAGCTCAGCGACGGGCTATGGCGAAATTATCTCGCTCGCTCGTCAAACGCTGCAGCCCATCGAAGTGCTTCTTCGCGGAGCGCACTATTCTTATCCATTCTCCTGGGTTGAAGATGGAGTGGAGTATTTGGTGCCGGAAATTGCGTCGCATTCCGCTCCGATGTTGCTGCGCCGAGAGGGGCGCGATCTCGTGCCGCTCCCGATTAAGGGTCTGGAGAAATTGAGAATCCTGGATGGCACTATTTTCAAGCACCAGGACCACTATTATTTACTCGGTGGGTCGACACAGGCGGCAGAGGATTGCTTAGATCTTTACGTCAGTCCGTCGTTGCTCGGAGAATTTCGGCCGCACCCCGGCAATCCGGTAGTGATCGATCCCAAGCGCGGACGAATGGCTGGCCGCGTTGTGCGCCTTGGTGACAGCCTAGTTCGGTTCGGTCAGGACAATACGCGCCAATACGGCGACGGAGTCACCGTTTGCGAGATCATCAAACTGTCGCCGACCGAATACGAAGAGCGGGTGCTACGGAAAATCCGTTTCGACGGAGTATCAGGACCGCACACTGTCGATGTGGTGCCAGGAGGCGCGGTCCTGGATTTCTACGTAGACAGGTTTTCACTGCTCGCGTGGTATCGCCGGCTCGCGCCGCGGGTGCTGAAGCGGCTTCGTTCGAAGGGGCCTGTGCGGTCGCGTTGAAAGAGTCGCCGAGCGACCGAAGCGGCACGGTGCGTGCCGCCGTGTCGCCCGCGCAGATCAGACGCCGAAGTACCCCGAAACTGTGCTATGCAGCGCGCTCACATGAGCTCCCTGCTTCGGTGCGTAAGGCGCAACACCGGGCGTGAAGTAGGCGAAGCCCAGGCCCTGGTGCATCCCGTTCTTGATGGCAACGAAAGCGACGTGGTCGGCCATCCGAAGCGTTCGCTTGTCGACCTCGACCGTCACGGATTGGTCGATCTCGTGCGGGTACGTGAGGGTGACGAAGAGGCTGTCACCTCGGTTGTCGATGTCCTTGAACAAGGGTTCGTCATCGTTGCTAACTCGCAGTGCACGCAACAACCGCTCAGCACTGGTCGCTTGCTCGGTCGAGTCGAACTCGATCAGGAAGTCACGCGTCATGCGTGGATGCACTGCCTTGAAGCTCATGCCGATCCTGGCGAGGAAGTCGGCGTGATCCTTGAGCCGGTAATAAAACTTGATCCGGTCGTAAGGCAGTTGCGAAAGCCCCGTTGCGACGATGAGCTCCGACGTACTGTCGGCAAGTGCGTCCGCGACCAGCCTGTCGTAGATCTCCAGCATCTCGGCCACGGGGTCCTCCTTTGACGATACGTACCAGCTCGGGTTCTGCAACTGGGTCGTGGCCTTCAGCGGCGCGGCGTTCAGGAAGTAGTGATGCTGGATATGCGCCCCTGCGTTCAGGAACAGCGCTGAGAAGTCGGGTCGAGTGCGTCGGTGCAGGCTGTGGTGAACGTCGCTGAGCAGCAGATCAAGCAGCAAGGCCTTTCGCCACGAGGCCCCCCGCGCCTTGGACATCAGGCGCAGATATAGCGGCCAATGCTTGGGGCGTGCGAAACGCAGCAGCGCCAAAGCCAGGTAAAGGGCGCTGGACCGCGACACCTTGGCCTGCGAGTTGTCGTTGACCACCTGCGAAACCGCTTGCGCCAGCTTGCGACTCCAGAATGAGCCGTCATCCTTGGTCTTGGTCCAGGGATCGGGGATGAAGTAGGCCGGTCGCTTGAGCCGGTTGTCGGCATTGATCGGTGAGATGGCGCCGACCTTGAGTCCGGCCGATTCCAGGCGTTCAAAGATTTGTTCGGCAGTGCTGTTGACGCTGTCGCCAAGCCGAAAGACCTGATGTCCGGCGTAGTCCCGGCCGGTGTAGACCGATACCCATTGGATCCACGGCTCCAGCGCTTCGTACTCTTGCTCGGCGGCGGTTCTCACACCGGGGCCTTGCATCAACCGCTGCAACGCTGGAAAGCGTCCTGGCGCCACGGCGATGTACTTCGCGACCACATCGAAGTTGATCTCGTTGAGCTCGACGAAGACGAGGCTCTTGCAGCGACCTGATTGCTTGGCGTTAGACATGTTGGAGAAGCTCCTCGTAGATGGTCATGGTCTGGTTCAGCACGGCGTCGACGCCAAAGCGCTCGACGGCGAGTTCACGTCCTTTTGCGCCAAAGCGTTCACGCAGTGGGCTGTCGTTGCACAGCGTGCGCAATGCGCTCGCGAGCGATGGCACATCCCGCACGGGAACGAGCAATCCGCTCTCGCCGGGCAAGATGGCTTCTCTGCACCCGACCGTGTCTGTGGTGATCACCGCGCACGAGGCGGCTGCCGCCTCGAGCAAGGCCTTGGGCATGCCCTCTCGGTAGGAAGGCAGGCAGACGATTGCGGCGCGCGCGTACAGCGGACGCATGTCATCCACATGACCTGCCCACTCAACAACACCTTCCGCTACCCATCGGCCGAGTTGGTCTGCACTGATGCTGGAGGGATTGTTATAGCCCGCTGCGCCGGCGAGCAGGAAGCGCCAGCCGGGCAATGCCGACTTCACGCTGCGCACCGCGTCGACGAACTCGGCCACGCCCTTGTCGTAAAGCATCCGCGCTGGCAACAGCACAAGCTGTTCCTTCTGATCTTGATGCGTACCGGCGTAGTCCTGCAGTGCAACCCCCGATCCCGGGATGAGGCGGATCGCACGATCGTTCGTCAAGCCGGCCGCCACAAGTTGCGCATGGTCATCACGATTCTGGACGATCACACGGACGTTCGGATGGCCATAGGCGAACCTTGCAAGGCAGCCGTAAATTGCGGCGATCGCACGGCGGCTGAGGCTGGGTTTGCCGGTGTCGGTGTGCAGAAAGCCCATGCCCGAGACGGCCAGCACCAGCGCGGGTGTCCTGCACAACCGCGCGACGAGACCGCCATAGAGCAAGCCCTTCGGTGAGGCGCAGTGGATGAGATCCGGACTCAGTCGCAGAACATGCCAAATCATGCACGCCAGCGCCAGCAGTTCGTGCAGCGGATTGACCCCCGCGCTGGTGAACGGCACCCGGATGTGGCGGATGCCGGCCTCCATGAGGACCGACTCCGCGCTGCTCTCCATCGTTTCGCTCCCCGCCTGACCGGACAGCAGCGAGACCTTGAATCCGCGGCGTCGTGCCTCCAGGGCCAGCACCAAACGGTGCGACACGAAGAACGCAGCGTTGTTGATGACGTACAGGACGCGGGGTTCAGACACGTTCATGGTCCAACCAGGCCTGGAACATCAGCACATCCCAAAGCTGGTAGTGCCAGTTGCGCGAACCTGACAGATGCTCTTGCCATTTGCGCCGGATCGGCGCTGGATCGAAGAAACCCTCTCGGCGCAGGCGACTTTCATCCAGCAGCGCCTCAGCCCAGTCCTTCAGCGAGGTCCGCAGCCACATGTCCAGCGGCACGCCAAAGCCCATCTTGGGGCGCTCGATCAGGGCCTTGGGTACGTGCCGGTACAGCAACTGGCGCAGCACCCACTTCGACGTGGAGTCCCGCAGCTTGTAGTCCAGTGGCAGACGCCAGGCGAACTCCACGAGACGGTGGTCCAGCATCGGCACGCGGGTCTCCAGCGACACCCCCATCGCGGCGCGGTCGACCTTGACCAGGATGTCGTCGGGCAGGTAGCTGACGGCATCCAGGGCCATCATTTTCTCGATACCCGTCAAGGCGTCGAACTGCCCGGATGTCAGTCGCGTAGCCGGCTCGCTGCCATCTCGCACGATCTCCGCTGGTTGCATCCAATGGGATACAAGACTGCGGTAGAGCTCGTCTTGCGTCTGGTGCGCAAGCACCTGCGCTCCCTTGTGCAGGCGGTCCCCGAGGTTGGCTATTCGCAGCGCCTGAGGCAGCAGAGGGCGAAGGGGCCTCAGCATTCCGTTCCATGCACCGGGCGGTACCGAGGTGATGGCAGCCGCTCCCATACGACGCAGGCTGGTGGGGCAGCGCGAGATGCGGCCCCACAGACGGTGGGTCCATGTGTATCTGCCGTAACCGGCGAACAGTTCGTCTCCCGCGTCACCGGACAGCGACACCGTCACATGCTGCCGGGCCAGCTCGGAAACCAGGTAGGTCGGGATCTGGGATGAGTCGGAGAACGGCTCACAGTACAGCGAGGCGAGTTTGGGGACGACATCCAGTGCCTTGGGTGCCGGTACGTACAGCTCGGTGTGCTCGGTGCCGAGGTGACGGGCCACGGCCTTGGCGTGTACCGCCTCGTTATAGCCTTCTTCGTTGAAGCCGATCGTGAACGTCTTGACGGGGCGACTGGACTGCGCTTGCATCAGCGCCACGACGGTCGACGAATCGATGCCACCCGAGAGGAAGGCGCCGAGCGGCACGTCAGCCATCATCTGACGCTTGATGGAGGCGCTCAGCAGGCTCTCCAACTCGTCGACGGCTTCCGCCGGGCTGCCTTGGAATGGCGACGCGCGACCTTGTTCAACCGCTTCAGCCACCGACCAGTAGGCCTGGATTCGCGGTTCACGGGCTCGCAGCGAAACGCTGAGGATCTCGCCGGGTTCAAGCTTCCGGATGCCCTCGTGAATCGAATAGGGTGCCGGGATGCAGTTGTGGCGCAGCAGTAGCGTCAGCGCGCCGCGGTCAATACCTGCGCTGAACGCGGGATGGGCCTTGAGGGCCTTCAGTTCCGAGGCGAACAGGAAGGTCGCGGCGTTGCCGGTGCCTTGCCAGCCGTAGTAGAGCGGCTTTTCCCCCAGGCGGTCGCGAACCAGACTCAGCTGCTTGGTCTGGCGGTCCCAGACAGCAATGGCGAACATGCCGGTGCAGGCCCGAACCGTACGCTCCAACCCCCAGGCGTCAAGGCAGGCCAGCATCGTCTCGGTGTCGGAGTGCCCGCGCCATGCTGGCGCATCGCCAGAGGCCTCCAACTGCTCGCGAAGTTCGATGTGGTTGTAGATTTCGCCGTTGAACACCGTCATGTAGCGCCCCGACGGCGCGGCCATCGGCTGGTGGCCGGCGGGTGACAGATCGACGATGGCCAGGCGGCGGTGTCCGAATCCGATCTGGTCATCGGCATCGAACCAGTAGCCATCACTGTCCGGTCCGCGTGTCACGATACGGTCGGCCATCCGCCGTAGCGTCGACGTTGCCGAATCCCGATCAGGAAAAGTGGTGCTTCCCAGGAAGCCGACTACACCGCACACGCGCTCTCTCCTTGGTCTTCTTTGCCGTCATAGACCTGCTCGAACTTCCTGCAGGTCGCCTCAATTGAGTAGTGATCCGCGATGCGCTGTCGCCCTGCATCGACACGTGCGGCGCGCTCCTCGGCGCTCCACCGCAACACTTGCTCCAAGCCCGCAGCTAGGGCCTCGGAGTCCTCCGGCGGCACGACGATACCGCAGTCCCCCAGCACAACCCTGACATCGCCGACATCGGTGGCAACGCAGGGAATGCCGACGCCCATCGCCTCGCCCAGAACGTTGGGGAAACCTTCGGTCTTGGATGGGAGGCAAAAGACGTCCATCGCGCCGAGGCAGGCAGGAACGTCGGAGCGCTCGCCAAGCATCAGCACGCGCCCCTGCAGGCCAAGATCTTGAATCCATCCGGCGAGGGTAGGGTTGCCATCAACCAGCTCGCGCCCCACCATCAACAAGCGCAATTCATGCCCTTGTTGAATCAGTCGTGCGCCAGCGCGCAGGAAGTTGAGCGGATCCTTGTCGTCGTGGAATCGGCCGACGCAACCGATCGCTATGTCGCCACGGCGCAGCCCGAATTCCAGCCGAATAGCCTCGCGAGAAGCCCAGCCGTGGCGGAGCCTGTCCATCTGGAAGCCATTCGGGATGACCAAAGACTTTGTGGACGCGTAACCGAGCCCTTCGTGGAGCCGCCGAGATGCGTTAGCGGCGTAAACGATTCGCGCGGGGATCTTTGTGGACAGGCGCGCGCAGCAGCTGCGAATCCATCGGGTCACGCTACTGCCCGACTGCGGCAGCTCGGTAGTGCGAACGCTCCACACCACCCTGATGCCCAATGCCTTCGCGACAAGCCCACCAAGGAAGTCGGCGTGATACATCCATGTCTGAACCACATCAGGCTGCTCTTGCCGCAAGAGTGCCGCCAACCTGGCCGCCGTTCTCAGGATCGACAGCGGGGACCCCATGCCCAACGCGCGCACCTCGATACCCTGGGCACGCAGGATCGCCCCCATCTCGCCAACAGTGCTGAGTGAGACCACCAGGTGGTCGCGTGCTGACGAGGTTTCGATCAGCTTGCGCAGCATCGACTCGGCGCCGCCTACCTTCAGGCTAGAAATGACATGAACTACCTTCACGCTGCGTGAACTCCATACCAGTCGTTGGTCTGCCACCTCGGGCCGCCCCCAATCCTCCAAGAGGAGTTGAACGTTCTGGCTTGATTCGCGGGCATGACGATTCCGATCACCGTTCGCCGACGTTGCGCAGCAAAGCTGCGAGGCGTGGTGTGATGACGTCTTGTGAGAAATTCAGCTCGACGATGCGACGTCCGGTCTTCCCCATGTCCGACGAGCGTTGTCGGTCAAACAACAAGGTTGTCAATGCATCAACCCATTCGTCGGTACTGGTTGCCGCAAGACCGCAGTCTCCTAAAGCGAGTACCTCCCGGTTCATTCCGACTGGCGACACGACAACCGGCACGCCTACCGCCATGTAGGTCAGCATCTTGAAGCTGCACTTACCGCGACTCCAGGGTGTGTCGCTCAGCGGCATGATGCCGATCGTGAACGACTGCAGCCCCTGAACCTCAGTCTCTGCCTGCCAGCGCGTGAACCGCAGTTGCTTCGCCGGGAGCATCGGAAGCGTGGGCGCTCGGTCGGCGATGACCGAGAAGATCGCATCCGGGAAATGCTCCAAAACGATGCGAAGCGGTTCTTGGATTGACTCGAGGTAGGCGAAGCCGCTGGACGAGCCAGACCATCCAATGACCGGCCGGGTGGTGTCTGCAGCGGCCGGCACAGGCACAAAGCGCGACGCATCCACTGCCGTCGGCAAGATCGCCACGGGTCCGAGCGCCGAGAAATGGTCGGCAAGGAAGGAATTGCCGCAAATGATCAGTGCGGCGCGCCGCGCGATCGAGTCGACCAGACGTCCGCGCTTGTGCAGGAACACGGCATCGTCGACGTCGAGCACGACCGGTCGTCGGATCAGCCGCTCCGCCGTGTGGAGTGTTGAGACGAGCTCTCGCTGCAGCAGGCATACATCGGCGTCGTTCGCACGCCAAGCACGCCGAGCTGCATCGGCGACCGCCCGTGGAAGCCAGCCAACTCGTTGCAGCGTGCCGTCCGGCGGGTAGGCCCCGTACCGTGCGGGCTGATGGTCGACATCGATGCCCAGGCGGGAAAGATCCTCGATGTGCTGCTCAACGCGGAAGCGAGTGCTCGGAACGCGCATCCCCTGCGTCAGCGCCGCTACCCGCAGGCGTGCCGCTGTCGTGCAGGTCATGGGCTTGTCGGTAAGACTCATATCAGGATCGCCCAGGTACTTCGCACTAGATTGGCCAGAGATAGCAGTGCAATCAGGGTGCACCAGGAGGCGACCCGAAGTGCTTGGGCCTTGGCGCGGACCTCGCCATCGCGGGCGATCATCTGCAGTAGCAGCAATACCCACCCCAACTCCATCACGCGAGTCGACGCGGTCACGACGGGGATCGCAAGAAGGAGTGACGCTCCCACCATGAAGTAAGTCGTTCGGAGCCAGTCCTCAGTCAAGAGGAGGTGTCGTGCCGGAGTCCGGCCCTTGAGGCTCCTGGATAGAAGCAGCAGACATAGTAAGGTCACCACCGGCATGCCAAGGGCGAAGAGCGTGCCACGGTTGTCCAGGTAGTGGGAGTAACGCGCATCGTCCTGGAGCAGAGCGAGCAATAGCGGGCTGAAGAGGGTGGCGAGCACCAGCAAGCCGACCAACGTTGCGCGCCAATGGCGCGCCCAGATCCGACCCGCGCTGACGAAGATCACCGACATATGGCTGGCCAGGCCCAGCGCCACCCACCAGACTCTCCAGGGCCAACGACGGATCGCCAGATAGCCCAACATCGTCAGACCCATGGCGAGACCCGCGCGGATGGCGGCGAACTCGAGCCCAGGTGCGATGAAGATGGCGTACACCGCCATGAACAGCGCTCTTCGCCCAGGGATCACGGAGGTCGCGATCACCTTGGTCATCGCCGCCAACACGGCAACGATCAGAAACACCAATTGCGTGTCATCCGATAGCGCGCCGGCGGTCTCAATGATGAACAGGAAAAGCGGATCCTTGGCCGCGAAGAGCCGAATTGCGAGGTCCTCATCAGCCAATTGCCTGGTGTTCTCGACGATGAGAACGTATTCCTCGCGGTCGAATCCGCCGGTGTAAAGGCCGGCACAGCCCGCCATGACTGCTCCGATCAGCCACGCCAGCGCGGAGTCCCATCGCGGCGCCAAGCGCGCCAGCAGCGCAGCGATGATCGATATCGAGACGAGGAGTGCGAGAACCATGTTGCGCGTGCCGCTCAGTCGTGGGACAGCTTCGCCGCGTTGGAGAACTGATCCAGGAAGTCCTTCGCGACCTGTTGCCACGAGAACCTCTGTACCGCTGAATGCGCCAAGTCCAGCCGTCGCTCGAGTTCGTGAGCGGGCGTTGCCACGATGTTCAGAATGGCGTCGGCAACGGCATCGCTGTCGCGCACCGGCACCAGCCAACTGTTGTCCGCGGACGCTGGTAGGTAACCGGTCGTGACGACCGGCGTGCCGGACGCCATGGCTTCCAGGACAGGGTAATGGCAAGCGCCGAGCTGGACCGTGCCTGGCGCAGCCAGGATGTCCACAGATCGGTAGTAGGCCGCTAGTTCCGCGTCGCCTCGGGGTGCAACCACCTCGATGCCTGGGCGCTGCGCCCAGCCGTCCGGTAAGTTGCCGAAGGCAACTCGCAACCTGAAGCGAGGATCCAGTGCATGCAGTCGGGTGAAGGCCTCCAGAACATGGATCGTTCCTTTAGTGGCTTCCTTGCGACCGATGGTCCCGATCACGATCGGCGTGTCGCGGTCGCTGAAATGCGGTATTGCGCTGCGCCTGTGGAAGACAGACACGTCCAAGCCTGGCGGGATCCAACTGGTCGCGCGGATCGACCGGTGGCCGACGTAGATGGGGGCATTGGCAATTTGATGGAGTGCAAGGCTGTAGCTCCACTCCGAGAACCGGCGAAGCACTTTAGACTTCCAGCCGGATTCCAGCGCGAAGTACTCCGGTTCGTAGGCTTGGACGTAGTAGAACTTTCGGGCATTCCCTGCGCGGGCGAACCGCACTGGCCACGCAGTCAACGAGTGGTTGGCAAGGATGACGTCGTAGTTGGTGCCAATCTGATTGAGGCCGTGATACATGCCCTGGTAGATCGACAGGCCATTGCCGGAAGACGCAAACGCCGACTCGTCGGGCGCCGGCCCATCGACCAGTCCCCGCTCGTCGAATCGATGCACGCCCGCATCGGTAGGAAAATAGGGCTTCGGCGACCTGGCATCCACCAGAAAGTCCGTTGGATGTCCGGCGGCTGTCCATGCACTGGCGAGCCGTGACAGCACGCGGCCGCCACCGCCATGCCCGAAGTTCGTGATCGGAATCAGGATTCTCATGTTCGGCAGATCGAGTCGGTGTCGCGCTTCAAGGGGGGGGCACGCGACCGAGCCTCGCCATCAGGCTGCGGACCACGAACCACATGGTCACGCCATAGATTGCGTAGGTGAGCGCATAGCCCAATGCGGCGCCGCGGAGCCCCATGGAATCGGAGAACCAGACGGTGAGGCTGGTCAGGAGGACCGCGAAGAGGACCTCGGTGACCACGTAGACCTTGGTCTGGCCGTGGCTCAGCATGGTGTAGGCCGGGACCAAGCTGATCACCTTGAGGACGTCTCCAAGCAGCTGGTACCCGAAGGCATCCAGCATGGGCAGGAATCGTTCGCTCAAAAGCAGTTCCACGATGTCGTTGCGGCCCAGGAACAAAAGTGCGGACGTCGTCAGCACCAGTGGCGTCACGAAGGCCAGGCCGCGGCGCAACTCCCGGCGCAGCTCGTTCGGATCCTGAATCTCAGCGAAGCGAGGCAGGAAGTAGACCGAGAGCGTTGATGTCAGCAGGAGCAGATGCGTCTCGCTGATCTTCCATAACGCCTGCCACAAGCCGGCGGTGGACCAGCCAAAGTTGTCCGCCAGGTGATCGCGCATCAGCATCTGGGCCAGCGGGATGGTGATGGCACTCGTCAGACCCATGATCGCGAAGCGGCCCAAGCCGCGCGACAAAGCCGGATCCAGGCGGCCGAACAGGCTGCGCAACGATGCGCGGACCGCGCGGCGGAAGATCAACAGGGTGGCCACGAATGCCAGTGATTGGCTGATGGCCAGGGCTGCCAGTGCGCCGTTTAATCCATGCCAGCTGACGAGACCGATCGCGGTCAACGCACTGATCAAGCTGCCGGCGATGTTGGCAAGCACCAGGCTCCGAAGCTGCTTGAGGCCATTGAGGATGGCGACCAGCAAGGCATTGAGTACTATGAACGCCAGCGCAACAGCCAGCAGAACCACCAGCCAGGAGCGGCCGGCGTCCGCAATTGACCACATGGCCAGCGGGCGCTGGAACACCAGCAGCAGCAGCGAGGTCGCCAGCGACACGATCAAGCCCAGCGTTGCCGCAGTCCGCCAAGCCTCATGCTGGCGGTTCTCTTGCCCACCAAACTCCGCAGTGTACTTCACGACCCCGTTGGTCACGGGGGCGCTGGCAAACGCCACCACCATGCTGGCAAAACTCTGGAACTGTCCGATGACCCCGTAGCCTTGCGGCCCGACCATCACCGCCAGTACCTTGTTGAGGACCAGCGCCGTCAGCAGGCGAGTCAGGACTGCGATGCCATTCAGCAGCGTCGTGCCGGTCAGCGTCATCCGTGAGCCAGCGACTCGACAGCGGCACGAACCTTGGCGATGACTTCATCGACTTGGTCAAGGCTCATCACCGGCGATATGGGCAGGCTGATCACCTCACGATGCAAACGCTCAGAGACAGGTAGAGAACCTGCAGCGATGCCCAGAGGTTCATAGGCCGGCTGCAGATGCGGCGGGATCGGGTAGTGGATGACGGTACCGATACCCGCCGCTGAAAGGGCCTTTGCAAATGCCTCCCGACGCGGGTGTCGGACAACAAAAAGATGCCAAGCCGACTGGCAATCCAGATGGATGTGAGGCAATTGCAGGTCGATTCCAGCCAGGCCCTGCAGGTACCGCTCGGCGATCAGCGCGCGGTGGCCATTCTCCGAGTCCAGTTGTGGCAATTTGACGCGCAGCAACGCGGCCTGCAATTCGTCGAGGCGTGAGTTGTAGCCGATCACCTCGTTGTGATACTTGACCTTGGAGCCGTAATTGCGCAGTTCTCGGATCGATGCGGCGAGTGCCGAATCATTGGTCGTGATCGCACCGCCATCGCCCAGGGCGCCAAGGTTTTTGCCCGGATAGAAGCTCCAGGCCACGATGTCGCCATGCGCACCCAGTCGCTCGCCTTTGTAGCGGGCACCATGAGCCTGGGCGCCGTCCTCCACGACCTTCAGGCCGTGCTGCCGCGCGAATGCCAGGATCGGATCTAGTTCAACAGGCTGACCATACAAGTGAACCGGCATGATGACCTTGGTGCGCGGCGTAAGGGCTGCTGACAGCCGCTTGGGATCAATGTTCGCGGTTCGATCGTCTGGCTCGACAGGTACGGGAGTCGCCCCGACATGGCTGACGGCCAGCCATGTGGCGATGTATGTGTTGGACGGAACCAAAACTTCATCACCAGGACCTACACCGAGCGCCCGCAGAGCAAGGGTCAGCGCATCCAAACCATTGGCAACGCCGACACATTCATGAGCGCCGCAGTATTCAGCGTACTCCCTTTCGAAAGCCGCCAAATCATTGCCCATGATGTACCAGCCCGAATCGAGCACTCGCTCGAAGGCCGACACCAGGTCACTACGGTGGGCTTGATTTATTGATTTGAGGTCGAGAAAGGGTACGGTCATGAAAGCATGCTTTCTAGTTTGGCTCTTTGCGATTCGACTGCAGATTTTGAGATGGTGTAATAGTAGAAGGTTTCATCTTCACTAACCCTCTCTGCGCCCATTCTCTCGTGGAATCTGCTAACGCTCTGGTTGCCTTTCATCACTTCAAAATGCGATTGATTGCACTCGAGCGCATTAAAGCCGAATTTGTACACTAGCAACGCGGATTCAATGGCCGCGAGACGAGTTTTGTTTTCGTTGAGAATCCAGCTGCCCCAGCTGAATGAATTGCCTTTTAAGTCATAGATCCGTACTGTTCCACATCGAATGCCATCAGCCCGCTCGATGATGAAATAAAATTGCTTGCCAACTGCCTCCTCTTTCTTGTAGCTTTCAAGCCATTCAATCTGTTGCTGAATGTTCGGTGAGACAGGCGAAAGATAGGTGTTCAAATTTTCATTGAGGCGTAGCTGAAGGATGAACTCCGCATCGGATGTTTCAACCAGACGCATACGGATTGATTTCAGTTGAAGGTCGAACTTGTTCATTTTGGCTTTGCGGTTGAAACTTAGGCACTTCGAGGCTGATCAACTACGCGGTGTTCAGCGGCTCACTCAAATTGGAACTTGAGGCCTAATTTACGCCAGGCGGAATGCGGTGACTGCGTTTAGTCTTCATAAAGGGCCATCCAATTTTTGTGTTGCCCCTGCATCGTGATTTGATAATTTCGAATGGCGATGGGAAGTCGGCAAAAGAACTTTCACCACTGGTCGTGAGTCAACGCACCATTTCGCGAGCTTTCAGCTCTGCTTCAAATGCTTCATATTCTCTGATGTAGTCTTTTGAGTCGTAGAAATGCGACGCAAAAACTAGAAGAACGGCGTCGGATGAGTATTTGTACTGCACCCCCCAAGTCATCGGTGGCAGGTAGACGCCTTTGCTCGGTTCATCGAGCAAAATCTCGACGCGTTTATGTCCATCATCGGCAACCACTGAGCAGTTCCCGTGAACGCAAATGAGAAACTGGTGGCACTCGCGATGGGCGTGTTCACCCCGAATCTCCCGGCTGGGCACGCCGAAAACCATGAAGTAGCGTTGCGGCGTGAACGGAACTTGACGGTCGAACTCGCCGACGGTCAGGTTGCCGCGCAGGTCGGGGTGAACGAGGAATCGATGCACGGTCACGCCCCTGACATTCGTCTGCTCCACGGACGTGACGCGTCGGCCTGATGACTCGGCCTTGAGCGCGTTGTCTATCTCGGTGTCCACGTAGCCAACGATCATGGCCGGGTTGCCCTCGACGATTGCACAGGGCGGTACCGAGCGCGTCACGACCGCGCCGGGCCGGATCTCGCTGCGCGCAGCCAGTGTCACGCCAGCGCAAATCGTCGCATTCGCTCCGATCCGCACACCGGCCTGCACCGTGATCCGGGTTTCTTCCAGGGCATCGCTGCCAGCCTCCAGCGTCGCGTTGGGACCAACCATGACGTCAGCATCGAGCCAGGCGCCCGCACCTAGGTGCGCGCCACTGCACACGACGCAGCGTGCGCCGACAACGCAGCCTGCCTCGATCACGGCGCCAGGGTCAATCGTGGCGAGTGGATCGACGGCGGCGTCGGCGAGCGGCGCCGGATGATGCGAGGCAGATGACATGATTGCTAGAGGGCGTTGTTTGCGGCGGGGGGGGGGGGCGGCGAGCCCGGTCTCAGGATGCATGAGTCGGCGAAGCGGGCTCAGCTCCGGATTTGCTCCCCGGGTCTTGAGCCAGTTCAGCTTTGAGCACCGATAGTTGCTGGTACAACCGCGCGTAGTCAGCCTCTTTGTGGGCGATGAAAGCGCGAGTCAGCCGTGCTTTCTCCGCCATGCCGGTTGGCGTCAGTAGGTAGAGGTACCCGATCTTGTGGTCGTTGCGGCGAAAGTTTTCGACCTTGACAAGCCCTTTCTTCAACAGGGCCCGGAGCACAAAGTTCGTCTTGCCCACGCTGATGCCTAGTCGCTCTGCAAGTTCGCGCTGCGAACTCACTGGCTGAGCAGACACCTGCCGCATTGCGGCGAGTTCGAGCTCGTCGGGAAGCACGGCGGTTGATTGTGCGGGCTTGTTCATGTGGTGAACGCTGATTATAGGGAGCGTGTAGGCCGCGGACTGGTGCTGAGTGAGTCTGCAATGTGCCTTAAAGGATCGCAGGCGCCGATATCAGTGCCTGCGATGCATTGATCGGAAGTGACTTCCCCGCGCGACCTGCCTTCGTGCAGCACTGGTTCAACCTCACTGACGAGGCCTGCGAGGAAGCGCTGCTGGACAGCACGGCGCTGCGCCGCTTCGTGGGGATCGATCTGGGGCGCGAGCGCGTGCCTGACGGCATCACCTTGCTCAAGTTCCGCCGTTTGCTGGAAGACGACAAGCACAAGCTGGGCGCGGCACTGTTCGCCAAGGTCGGTGAAGTGCTGCAGGGCAAGGGCCTGAAGGTGGGAACCGGCACCATCGTGGACGCCACGATCATCTCGGCGCCGAGTTCGACCAAGAACGACAAGGGGGGGGGGCGCGACCCCGAGATGCACCAGACCCGCAAAGGCCAGCAGTGGCACTTCGGGATGAAGCTGCACATCGGCGTGGACAGTGCGACGGGGCTGGCGCACAGCGCCGTGGTGACGGCGGCCAATGTGCACGACAAGCACGCGATCCCGCAGCTGCTGCACGGGGCCGAGCAGGAGGTGTACGGCGACAGCGCCTATGTATTGACCCAGCAGAACCTGCACAGGTCAGGCCGCTAATGCAAATGCCTCAGCGGGGGTCTTCATGTTCAGCGCCTGATGCGGGCGCCGGTGGTTGTAGAAGTGGATCCAGTCGCCGATCAGGCGGCTGGCATGCTGCAGGGACTCGAAGCGATGCCGATGCACGCATTGCTCTTTGAGTGTGCGGATCACCCGCTCGACCAGGCCGTTCTGCTCCGGGCTGTGTGGCGTGATGAACTCCTGCTGCAGCCCGTAGCTTCTGACCAGCGCCGTGAGGCTGCGGCTGGTGAAGACCAGGCCGTTGTCCGAGCGCAGCAGGAACGGCGCCGGCGCGCGTCCCAGCGTACCGAACCGCGCGATCAGCGCCTGCTCCAGGGCCGACTCGGCCGTCTTGGATCGGCCGCTGCGCGACAGATGCCAGCCCAGCAGCTCGCGGCTGTGGCAGTCGATCACCAGCGCCAGCGTCGTCCACCCATCGCGCCCCGCCCAGACCCGGCACATGTCGGTCGCCCAGCGTTCATTGGGCGCCTTGGCCACCGACGGCAGCGACTGGATCCGAGGTCTGAAGCCCACGGGCCGCTTACGCACCTGCCAGCCCTTGAGCTGGAAGATCCGCTGCACCGTGTTCTTGTTGAACCCCAGCAGGTGCGCCACCGTCCGGTAGCCAAACGACGGGTTCTCTTCGATCATGGCTTTGATGGGCGTGATGAAGCGCTCCTGCAGCGACGGGGCCGCCTTCACGGAGCGGTAGTACACGGTGCGCCGCGGCACTTCGAACCACTTGCACAGTTTGCTGATCGAGACGGTGATGCCGTCGGCTTGCAGTCCCTGGCGGATCGTCTCGATCACTTCTCGTCCTCGCCCAGCAGGGACTGCAATTTTTTTCTGGCGCGCAACTCCAGCATTGCCTCGCCATAAGCCTCCTGCAGTTCCTTGAGCTGGCGCTCGTACTGCTCGCGCACATCCTGCGGGTTGGCCTTCAGGGCGTTCTCCATGCCCCGACGGCCGTCCTCCATCCAGCTCTCAATCTCCGACGGTGGCAGGTCATACGTCCTGCTCGCCTCCGACACGCTGGTCTTGCCCTGGATGATCTCCAGCACCAACGCCGTCTTGCGCTTGGCCGTCCAGCGCTTGATCTCTTCGTCCATCAACGTACTCACGGTGTCTTCCTTTCGACGGTAACACCTGAGCAGGTTTTCACTGGGGCAATACAGTTCCACCACAGTTGCAGGCAGTGGATACGCAGCATGGTTTCGACGGCGAAAGGGGGGGGGGGGCGGCCGCCCAGTGCCTGGTGCGCGCCGCGCGCGTGCGGCTGGATCAGCGCCACCAGTGCCGCCCAGGGCACGACCTGATTCATCTCGTCGAGGAAGACCTCCTTGCGGGTCTTCTTGGGCAGCGGGTCAAGGCCGAGCGTGATCTGATCCATGACCACCATCGTCTGCGACCATCACGCCCCGCACCAGTCGGATTGACCAGGGGTTTTGCAGACCTTCCCTAGCCGGCGACTTTGACTTTTGCTATGAAATGCCGAGCAGCAAGACCGATCGCCAAAAGCAGCCCTGCGAGAAACGCTGCGCCAGCTGCGATGAATGCGCGCTTGGGCTTGCTCTTGTGTTCTGGTGGCGTTGCCTCATCGACAACTTGGATCAGGCCGCCTTCGCGGCTTTCGTCCAGCCGCGCCACCTCGAATTGCCTCGAGAACAGCTCAAACAGCGACTCCTGATACTTGTACTCGCGGTAGCGATCGATGTAGCCAGCGTCGCTGGCGTCAGGTCGGTCAGTGCTTTCGAGTTTGCTCAGCTGATTCCGAAGCGCGCCGAGCAGTGTTTGTTGTTGTTGCACCTCTGCAGAGGATTCCGCCATCGAGCGGCGCAGCGTTTGCAGCTTGACTTCGGCCGCAGTCGCCCCTGCCTTGATTCGTGCATAGGCTTCTGCCGCTGCCTTGGGCTCAACTTTCAAGGCGCCCGGGTTAAATCCGCTTTGCTGCAAGGCATTCTGGGCTTGAGACAACTGTTCGCGCGTTTTTTTGAGTTCGGTTTCGAAAAAGACGCGCCGCTGCTGAGCTTCTGTCAGTGCCAATTCGCCGGTCAATCGCCGAAGTTCGGACACATGCGCGTTGGCAAGGTCTGCTGCGAGCTGTGGGCTGCTGCCATCGACCTCGATCGTGATCAGGCCGTCCTTCTTGCCGAGGTTGATGCGCACGTTGGCTGCCAGGGTCTTGCGCGCTTGGAATCGGTACTTGGACTCGTATTCCGACATCAACTGGAAGTGATCCACAAGGCGGTCCTGGATGTTGACGCTCTGCATCAGCGAGACGTATTGATCACCGGTCGTCTTGACGCCGCCCAAGGTGCCGCCCGCCAAGCCCGACAGCGCTCCCAGCGACGCGAGTGCCGAAGCTGCAACGCTCTGCGGCTGCTGGGGGGGCAGGAACATCGTTCGAGCCGTGTAGGTGGGTGGAATGAGGAAACTGCCTCCCAGCGCCAAAGCGCCGACGGCCAAGCTTGCGCTGATGATTAGTTTCCACTGAGTCGTGACGACGGATATCAGCTCGCCAAGCGCGACGGTGTCAACTTCAAGTTCAGCCTTGAGTGCATGTGTGCGGTCCAGGTTTTGGTGCATGGCCGGAGTCAGTTCTTGATCGTCTTAAGCGCGGCAGCGCCCAAGCCAAATTGGTACAGGATCTGCGTCCAGTCTTTTGCTTGCTGGATGAACGTCGTCTTGTTTAGTTCCTCCGGCACGAATACGGTGTCGCCTGGTAGTGCTGCCAAGTTCGCTATGCCGCTGCTATTGCTGAACCATCCGCTGCTCGACTGTCGCGCACTCACGACGCTGCCATTCGCGCGCAGTACGAAAATGCTTGCACTGTCCGCGCCGCGAGTCGGCCCGCCGGCCAGTTTGACGATGTCATCGATGGAGTTGCCTGGCTTCAACAGATAGCTGCCGCCGTTGAAAACACTTCCAAAGACGCCGACGGTGTTGGGGCGTGCTGGTATGTAGAGACGGTCCCCGTCTTCGACCGGCAAGCTGGGCATGTCCAGGGATGCATCCGTAAGATCCAGCACGACGCGGCCCGTCGGGCGCACGGCGCGCAGCCGCTCGATCAATCGGGTCGTGCCGGCCTGTTTCTGCGCCGCTGCCGCCGCGTCATCCGCGTTGCTCAACTTTTGTGTCGAGGTGCTGCGCGTGAAGTCGGTTTCCAGATCTCGCAACGCGCGGTCGTACTGGGCCTCCTGGACCTTGCGTACGCTCTCCCGGGAGAGGTCTGTGCCGAACAAATAGGCTTCGCGCGTCAATCCGCCGGCAGCCAGCAGTGCATCGGCGAGGGTGCTCGTCGGCGGTAGTACGTAGTCGCCCGGCCGCGCCACTTCGCCGTCAATCCGGATGCGCTTGTATTGCTTGGCCTGTGGCAGCACGGCTACCACGCTGTTGAAGGCTCTCACCACGTCTCCGTTGTTCATGCGCTGACTGCCATCCTGCGGCAGCGACAGCTCTGCAACGCGGCGGTCATTGCGTTCGCTGAGGCGTTCGATTGCCACCCGGCTTGCGTCGGCCACTGTCGACAGCCCGCCGACGTAGGCGATGGCATCGTTGATGGTCTCGCCACCATTAAGTTCCACGATGGCCGGCCGATTAACGCTGCCGATCAGCGCGACTTGCGACCCGATGGGGCCCACGTACAGTACGTCATCGCCTTGCAGTGGCACGTCTCCCTTCTTGTCGCCTCGCACCAGCAGGTCGTATAGGTCGAAGTGCCCCACTACTTGACCGCTTCGACGCAGTTCGATGTTGCGGAAGCTGCCGGCCGCCGAGGGGCCACCGGCTTGCATCAGACCAGTCATGACGGTCGCCAAGCTGCTGACGCTGTATGCGCCGGGCTTGGCGATGAAGCCCGTCACGTAATAGCGAATGCTGCGCAGTCGACCCAACGTCGCGCTGAGCTGGAAGTTCTTGAAAACTTGGGCGACACGGCGGCTTAGAAGGTCGTTCAGGTCAGCATGGCGCACCCCTGCAACGACCACGGGGCCGACACGGGGAATAACAATGCGCCCGGCGCGATCCACGGTTAGTCTTAGGTCAGCGTCGACGGAGCCCCAGATCGTCAGCTGGATTTCGTCTCCCAGCCCGACTACGTAGTCTGTTGGTACCTGGCGGTTCGCTTCAACCGCAGAGACGCGGCCCGGAATCATCAAGTCGCTGCCCAAGCGCTGTATGGTCGCCCCAGCCAGTCCGCTTACATAGGCTTCGAACTCGCTCGGCGGGTTCGAAGTCGCACCTGCCAAGCGGATCAAGGTGGCCGTTTCGTCTGGTGTGGCAGCGCGTGGCGAGTCGTCCAGCGGTACGCCGCGCGGCGTTGGCGCGCCCAACCTGATCGGCCCTTGCGCTGCAGCCTCGTTGTCTGTGGCGTCGGCAGCGAAGGACGGGAAAGATGCGGCCAGTATTGCCGCTGCGAGCAGGCCTGAGAGGGGGTGCCGGCGCAAGGGTTGCCTCATGGTGAACGTCGTGGACGGCAGCCTTAAGCGACCGGCCGTCTCGTGAAATGGTCGCGGATTCTAGGGCTACGTTGATTGAGGTCTGCGTACCGGGTTGATCTGGTGGCAACGCAGGCACCGCGTCGGGATCATGCTTGGATGAAGCAAGCAACCCTGGCAGCGGCAGCCGATCAAGGCGCTGAGTTCGAACGATTCCGCAGGCCGACGCGGCGCGACGTGTTCCTGCAGACGATGGACACCATCGTGCCGTGGGCCGAGCTGTGCGCGGTCATCGAGCCGCACTACCCCAAGGTGGGCAAGGGGCGCCCACCTATCGGGCTGGAGCGCATGCTGCGCATGTACTTTGTGCAGCACTGGTTCAACCTCGCTGACGAGGCCTGCGAGGAAGCGCTGCTGGACAGCACGGCGCTGCGCCGCTTCGTGGGGATCGATCTGGGGCGCGAGCGCGTGCCTGACGGCACCACCTTGCTCAAGTTCCGCCGTTTGCTGGAAGACGACAAGCACAAGCTGGGCGCGGCACTGTTCGCCAAGGTCGGTGAAGTGCTGCAGGGCAAGGGCCTGAAGGTGGGAACCGGCACCATCGTGGACGCCACGATCATCTCGGCGCCGAGTTCGACCAAGAACGACAAGGGGGGGGCGCGACCCCGAGATGCACCAGACCCGCAAAGGCCAGCAGTGGCACTTCGGGATGAAGCTGCACATCGGCGTGGACAGTGCGACGGGGCTGGCGCACAGCGCCGTGGTGACGGCGGCCAATGTGCACGACAAGCACGCGATCCCGCAGCTGCTGCACGGGGCCGAGCAGGAGGTGTACGGCGACAGCGCCTACGCCTCGCAGCAGGAACTGATTGCCCTCAAGGCACCGCAAGCGCGGGACCGGACGAACCGGCGTGTTGGCCCTGCAGGCATCGCGGCCGACATCGAGCGCATCGCCAACCGCATCAAGTCC
Organism: Pelomonas lactea; assembly: GCF_043555885.1. Taxonomy (NCBI): domain Bacteria; kingdom Pseudomonadati; phylum Pseudomonadota; class Betaproteobacteria; order Burkholderiales; family Sphaerotilaceae; genus Roseateles; species Pelomonas lactea. The sequence continues at coordinate 22,901 of NZ_JBIGHX010000003.1, forward strand.
AAGGTGCGCTCCCGGGTGGAGCACGTGTTCGCCGTGGTCAAGCGGCAATGGGGCTTCAACAAGGTGCGCTACAAGGGCTTGGCCAAGAACGCGACGCGCGCATTCGTCGCGCTGGGCCTGGCCAGCATCTACATGGCGCGCAGCCACTTGGTGGAATGAGTGCGTCTGCAATGCGCGGCGGCGCCCGTAGCCCGAAAGGGCCATGCGGATGGGCCGCTTCGCAGTCCGATGTCTTCGTGATAATCAGCTTGCCGCGGGGCGCTTGGAAATCGACGGCTTATTCAGCGTAGCCCTAGTGTGCGGCTTGCTGCCTGCTGCGTTGCGGCGCGTTCATTACACTGCAGGCGATGGTCTATTTTCTGGTTTCATTTTTTGTGGCGACTGTGGTGACTCTACTGGTCATCCATTCCTCTCACAGCCACGCTCATTTGTCAGCTGACCTGGATCTGTCGGGGCCGCAGAAGTTTCATGCATCGCCAGTGCCTCGCGTCGGCGGGGTTGGGATGTTTGCGGGCTTGTTGTGCTGCGTGGCCGTCGCTGCGGTATCAGCGAAACCGGACTGGAAGTTTGGCGCCACGCTGCTTATCTGCGGGCTGCCGGCATTTCTTGCCGGCCTGATTGAGGACTTGACTAAAAGAGTTTCGCCGGCGAAGCGACTTGCTGCGACAGCGGTTTCTGCCGCCTTAGGTTGCTGGCTGCTTGACGCCACGATTGCGAGGACGGATGTCCCGGGTGTGGACTGGTTGATCTCTTTCGCCGCAGGCGCCTGGATCTTCACCATCTTCACCGTGGCCGGCGTCGCCAATTCCGTCAACATCATCGACGGCTTCAACGGGTTGTCGTCTATGTGCGTGTGCCTGATGCTGCTGGTCTTTGCGTATGTGGCCTACCAGGTCGGTGATGTGCCGCTGGCACTCTGGGCGTTGGCTGGCGTGGGTGCCGCGCTGGGGTTCTTCGTTTGGAACTTTCCCGCTGGCCTCATCTTCCTGGGTGATGGCGGTGCCTACTTCCTGGGCTTCTACCTGGCCGAGATCGGCATCCTGCTGATCGGCCGCAATCCCGAGGTGTCGCCGTTGTTTCCCCTGATGGTGTGCATCTACCCGGTGTTCGAGACGCTGTTCTCGATGTACCGCCGCCAGGTCATCCGCGCCGTGTCCCCGGGCCTACCTGATGGCATCCACCTGCATTCGCTGATCTACCGACGCCTGATGCGCTGGGCCATCGGGGCGCGGGACGCGCGAGCGCTCACACGCCGCAACTCGATGACAGCGCCCTACCTTTGGATGCTGTGCCTGTCGTCGCTACTTCCGGCGTTGGCGTTCTGGGATTCGACCCCGCTCATCGCCGCCTGCATGCTCGTGTTTGGCGCGACCTACATCGTGCTGTACCAGCGGATTGTCCGCTTTAAGACGCCCAAATGGCTGGTCATCCGGCGCTGAACAGTCTCAATCAGACGTACCAGCGATAATCGAGGGATATGAGCGACACCGCCTCCCCGTCCGTCCAGCCTGACCTTGCAGGCGCTGAGCCCGCTCCCCCGGCCCGCTTCGACACCCTTCCCCTCGACCCCAAGCTCCTCCGAGCGGTCGCCGATTCCGGCTACCTCACGATGACGCCCATCCAGGCCAAGGCGATTCCCATCGTCCTGCAGGGTCGCGACGTCATGGGTGCGGCGCAGACCGGCACCGGCAAGACCGCGGCGTTCTCGATCCCCCTGCTGCAGCGCATGCTCAAGCACGAGAACCCGAGCGTGTCGCCGGCCCGCCACCCGGTGCGGGCCCTGGTGCTGGCGCCGACCCGCGAGCTGGCTGACCAGGTCGCGGAGAACGTCAAGAAGTACGCCAAGCACACCAACTTGCGCTCGGTCGTTGTCTTCGGCGGCGTCGACATGAAGCCGCAGACGGCCGCGCTCAAGGCCGGCGTCGAAGTGCTGATCGCCACGCCCGGCCGGCTGCTGGACCACATCGAGGCCAAGAACTGCGTGCTGAACCAGGTCGAGTATGTCGTGCTCGACGAGGCCGACCGCATGCTGGACATCGGCTTCCTGCCGGACCTGCAGCGCATCCTCAGCTTCCTGCCCAAGGCGCGCCAGACGCTGCTGTTCTCGGCCACCTTCTCGCCCGAGATCAAGCGGCTGGCGCAGAGCTATCTGCAGGACCCCATCCTCGTCGAGACGGCCCGCCCCAACCAGACGGCGTCCACCGTCGAGCAGCGCTTCATCAGCGCCACCGACGATGACAAGCGGGCCATCATCAAGCAGATCCTGAAGGAGCGGTCCATCCGCCAGGCCATCGTCTTCGGCAACTCCAAGCTGGGCGTGGCCCGCCTGGCGCGTGCCTTCGAGCGCGACGGCCTGCGCACGGCCGCGCTTCATGGCGACAAGTCGCAGGACGAGCGCCTCAAGTCGCTGGAAGCCTTCAAGCGCGGCGAGATGGACGTGCTGGTCGCGACCGACGTCGCCGCCCGCGGCCTGGACATCGCCGACCTGCCGGCGGTCTTCAACTTCGACGTGCCGTTCAACGCCGAGGACTACGTGCACCGCATCGGCCGCACGGGCCGCGCGGGTGCGTCGGGCCTGGCGGTCACGCTGGTGACCAAGTCGGACGCGCGCCTGATCGCCGACATCGAGAAACTCATCAAGCGCGAGATCGTGCTGGACACCTTCGAGCTCGAGAACGAGCGGCCGCGCTTCGAGCGTCGCTCCCGTGAAGACGCGCCGGATCGCCAGGAACGTCAGGAGCGCTACGAGCGCCCGGATCGCCCGTTGCGTGCGACCAGCCCCGCGCTGCGCACGCCGGCGCCGTCCGCCGACCCGTTCTTCAACAAGCCCTACGAAGCCAGCTCGCGCGATGAGCCGCCGGCCTGGGAGAAGGCCAAGGCGGCCACGCCGGTCAAGGGCCTGTCCAGCTACATCAAGCCCAAGAAGCAGGTCGCGGCGCTGTTTGGTGCCAAGAAGCCGGCCGCGCCGGCCGAGTCCTAAGCCAGCAGCGCGAAGACCGCAGGGATGCGGTCCGGCAGCGTGGTGCGGTTGGCGCGCCAGTCGGCCACCTTGGCGGTCTGCGTCCAGCCGCCCGGCAGCGTGAGGCCCACGCTGACCGACAGCCGCGTCGACGGCTTCAGCGCTGCCAGCAGCGCCTGGCGCAGCGCCTCATTGCGGTAGGGCGTCTCGATGAGCAGCTGAGTCTGCTGCGCCCGGGCCGACAGTGCTTCCAACTCGCGGATGCGCGCCGTGCGGGCCGCGGCGTCCACCGGCAGGTAGCCGACGAACGCGAAGCTCTGGCCGTTCAGGCCGCTGGCGGCCAACGCCAGCAGCAGCGAGCTCGGGCCCGACAGCGGCACCACCTCGATGCCGGCCTCGTGCGCCAGCGCCACCAGCCGCGCGCCGGGGTCGGCGACGGCGGGCAGGCCCGCTTCCGACATCAGCCCCACGTCGTGCCCGGCCAGTGCCGGCGCCAGCAGTGCGCGCCAAGCCGTCGAATCGTCGCCAGCCGGCCGGCCGCCCTTGGGCGGGCGCGGTAGCTCGGCGATCTGCAGCGCCTGCAGCGGCTGGGCCAGCGGCGCGACGGCGTCGACACGCTTGAGCAGCGCCCGCGTCGTCTTCGCGTTCTCGGCCGCCCAGTGCGTCAGCCGCGCGGCGGTCTCGATGACGCGCTGCGGCAGCACCTCGCGCAGGTCCAGCGAGTCGTCCACGCCGAAGTCCAGCGTGTTGGGCATCAGGATCAGTCGACCGTGCTTCATGCCAGGGGCTCCAGGCCGGCGCGGCGCAGCAGCGCGCAGGTGCGGATCAGCGGCAGCCCGATCAGCGCGGTGGGGTCATCGGACTCGACCGCGTCCAGCAGCGCGATGCCCAGGCTCTCGACCTTGGCGCTGCCGGCGCAGTCATAGGGTTCATCGGCGCGCAGATAGGCCTCGATGGCGGCGGCGCTCAGCGCTCGTACCCGCACCCGCACCTCGGCGCGCTCGATGGCGGCCAGGCCCGGCGCGACGACGGCGACGGCGGTCTGGAACACCACCTCGCGGCCGCTCATGCGCGCCAACTGCGCGGCGGCGGCTTCGTGCGTGCCAGGCTTGCCGATGGCTTCGCCGCCCAGGTCGGCCACCTGGTCCGAGCCGATGACGATGGCCGCGGGATTGCGTGCTGCTACGGCGCGGGCCTTGGCCAGCGCCAGCCGCTCGGCCAGCGCCGCCGGAGCTTCGCCGGGCAGGGCGGTTTCGTCGACTTCCGGGCCGACGGCGTCGAAGGGCAGTCGCAGCCGGGCCAGCAATTCCTGGCGGTAGCGGGATGTCGAGGCAAGGATCAAACGCGGCATCGGGGCATTCTCGCCCGCCTAAACTTCAGCCCATGAAACCGCGTGCCTTTGTTCCCGAAAAGCTCGACCTTGCCGTGTTCGCCCGCGAAGGCGCCAGCCTGGAGGGCGAGTGGCCCGCCGCGGCGCTGGAGCGCCTGGCCGACGCCGCCGCGCCGGAAGCGCCCGCCAAGGGCTGGCCGGCGCTGCGCTGGAGCCTGCTGGGCGAGATCCGCCAGCCCAAGGGCGGCAAGCCCCAGACCTGGCTGCAGGTGAGGGCGCAGGCGCAGGTTTCGCTGACCTGCCAGCGCTGCCTCAAGCCCGTCGAGGAGCATCTGGACATCGACCGCTGGATACGCTTCGTCGACACCGAGGCCGAGGCGGCGGAGCTGGACGCCGACAGCGACGATGACGTGCTGGCGATGCCGCGCCACCTGGATGCCCGCGAGCTCGTCGAGGACGAGCTGCTGCTGGCGCTGCCGCTGGTGCCGCGCCACGAGGAATGCCCCGAGCCGCTCGCCCACGCGGATGACGAGGTTCCTGCCGACGAGGGGGGGGCCGAGCGCCCCAACCCCTTCGCGGCGCTGGCGGCCCTCAAGCGCGGCGGCAGCGCCTGACGGCATGCGCCGCGCGGCATTGCGCAACGCCGTCGCCGAGTTGGCTTGGCGGAGCGCGCATCCGCTGCTATACTCATGGGCTTTTCTGCGGCCTGGTGCTCGAGGTTGGTTCTCGCACCCCGGGGTCGCAACCCCAAACCCCGCACGTCACTGCGCAGAATTCGGAGAATTTCATGGCCGTTCAGCAAAACAAGAAGTCGCCTTCCAAGCGCGGCATGCACCGTTCCCACAACGCCCTGGTCACCCCGGGCACGGCCATCGAGCCGACGACCGGCGAAGTGCACCTGCGTCACCACATCAGCCCCACCGGCTTCTATCGTGGCCGCAAGGTGCTGAAGAGCAAGGCCGACGCGGCCTGATGCTGCTCCGCGCCGCCCCGCTGGCGGCGCGCACCGATGAATCTGCCAACCCGGCCTGCGCTCAGCGCTGTGCCGGGTTTGGTCTTTTCTGAACTGCTTTCGTCTCGATGACCCACGCGCCCCTGCCCGATCCCGTCCGCCTTGTCGTCGACTGCATGGGCGGCGACCACGGCCCCTCGGTCACGCTGCCGGCCTGCCGCGCCTTTCTCGACAAGCACCCGACGGCCGAGTTGCTGCTCGTCGGCCAGCCTGAAGCCCTGAAGTCCGCCGTGGCCTGGCCGCGCTGCCGCATCGTCGCCGCCAGCGAGGTCGTCACGATGGACGACCCCATCGAGGTGGCGCTGCGCCGCAAGCGCGACTCATCCATGCGCGTCGCCATCCAGCAGCTCAAGGCGCGCGACGGTGAGCCCGTGCTGGCGCATGCCTGCGTGTCCGCCGGCAACACCGGCGCGCTGATGGCCGTGGCCAAGGTGCTGCTGAAGACCGTGGCCGGCATCGATCGCCCGGCCATCGCCGCCGTCATGCCCAATGCTGCAGGTCGTTTCACAACCGTGCTGGACCTGGGCGCCAATGTCGACTCGGCGGCCGAGAACCTGCTGCAGTTCGCCGTGCTCGGCAGCGCGCTGGTGTCGGCCGTGGACGGCATCGAGGAGCCCAGCGTGGGCCTGCTCAACATCGGCGAAGAGGCCATCAAGGGCAGCGAGACCATCAAGCAGGCCGGCGAGCTGCTGCGCGCCGCCGGCAGCGCCGGCCAGCTGAACTTCTACGGCAACGTCGAGGGCAACGACATCTTCAAGGGCACGACGGACATCGTCGTCTGCGACGGCTTCGTCGGCAACGTCATGCTCAAGGCCTCCGAGGGGCTGGCCGGCATGATGGGCGGCTTCATCAAGGCCGAGTTCACGCGCGACTGGCTCAGCATGCTGGGCGGGTTGCTGGCCCGCCCGGTGTTGAACCGCTTCAAGCACCGCGTGGACCACCGCCGCTTCAACGGCGCGGCGCTGCTGGGCCTGCGCGGCCTGGTGTTCAAGAGCCATGGCTCGGCCGATGCCTTCGCATTCGAGATGGCGCTGGCCCGCGCTTATGATGCCGCCCGCAACCGGCTGCTTGACCGGGTACACGAGCGCATCGTCGCCACGCTGCAGGCCTCCACGGTCACGGGTGCGACGGATGCCGGAGACAAGGCGGCTCCCGCCGCCCAGGCTGCATGAGCCCCACAGCACACACACCTCCCCGCCATTCCCGCATCCTCGGCACCGGCAGCCACCTGCCCGCTGACCGGGTCACCAACCAGGCCCTCGCCGACCGCCTCGCGGCCGACGGCATCGAGACCTCCGACGACTGGATCGTCGAGCGCACCGGCATCCGTGCCCGCCACTTCGCGGCCGCCGACGAGGGCGCCAGCGACCTGGCCTTCCCCGCGGCGCAGGCCGCGCTGGAGGCTGCCGGCATCCAGGCCGAGGAGCTCGACCTCATCATCGTCGCCACGTCCACGCCCGACATGGTGTTCCCGTCCACCGCCTGCCTGCTGCAGAAGAAGCTGGGCGTGTTCGGCTGCGCCGCCTTCGACGTGCAGGCCGTCTGCTCGGGCTTCGTCTACGCGCTCAGCGTTGCCGATTCGATGATCAAGAGCGGCGCCGCCAACAAGGCGCTGGTCGTCGGCGCCGAGGTGTTCTCGCGCATCCTCGACTTCAAGGACCGCACCACCTGCGTGCTGTTCGGCGACGGTGCCGGCGCCGTCGTGCTGGGCGTCAGCGACACGCCGGGCATCCTCGCCACGGAACTGCATGCCGACGCCCGCCACAGCGACATCCTGTGCACGCCCGGCACCGTGTCCGGCGGCCAGGTGCTGGGCTCGCCGCTGCTGCGCATGGACGGCCAGGCCGTCTTCAAGCTCGCCGTCGGCGTGTTGGAGAAGGTCGCCCGCTCGGTGCTCGACAAGGCCGGCATGACCGATGCCGACATCGACTGGCTCATCCCCCACCAGGCCAACATCCGCATCATGCAGGGCACGGCCAAGAAGCTGCGCATGTCGCTGGACAAGCTCATCGTGACCGTCGACGAGCATGGCAACACCTCGGCCGCCTCCGTGCCGCTGGCGCTGGATGCCGCCGTGCGCAGTGGCCGCATCCAGCGCGGCGACACCGTGATGCTGGAAGGCGTCGGTGGCGGCTTCACCTGGGGCGCTGCCCTGCTGAACTACTGAGATTTTTATGACTGCACCTTTCGCCGTTGTCTTCCCCGGACAAGGCTCGCAGGCCGTCGGCATGCTCGACGCCTTTGGCGACCACCCGGAAGTCCGCCGCACGCTCGATGAAGCCTCCGCCGCCCTCGGCGAGGACATCGCCGCGCTGATCCACGCCGGTCCCAAGGACCAGCTGGACCTGACCACCAACACCCAGCCCGTCATGCTGACGGCCGGCATCGCCTGCTGGCGCGCCTTCGTCGCCGAGACCGGCGCCACCCCCGTCGCTGCGGCCGGCCATTCGCTGGGCGAGTACACGGCGCTGGTCGCTGCCGGCGCGCTGAGCCTCGCCGACGCGCTGCCGCTGGTGCGCTTCCGCGCCCAGGCCATGCAGGAAGCCGTGCCCGTGGGCGTCGGCGCGATGTACGCCATCCTGGGCCTGGACGGCGACGCCGTGCGCGCCGGCTGCGCGCAGGCCGCGGCCGAGACGGGCGAGGCCATCGAGGCCGTCAATTTCAACGACCCCAAGCAGACGGTCATCGCCGGCAGCAAGGCCGGCGCCGAGAAGGCCGCCGAACTCCTGAAGGCCGCGGGTGCCAAGCGCGCGCTGCCGCTGCCGGTGTCGGCGCCGTTCCACTCCAGCCTGATGAAGCCGGCCGCCGAACGGCTGAAGGAAAAGCTGGCCACGGTGCAGTTCGCCGCCGCCGCCTTCCCGGTCATCAACAACATCGACGTGGCCATCACCGACAACGCCGACGCGCTGCGCGACGCGCTGTACCGCCAGGCCTTCGGCCCGGTGCGCTGGGTCGAGGTCGTGCAGGCGCTCAAGGCGCGCGGCGTGGGCCATGTCATCGAGGCCGGCCCCGGCAAGGTGCTGACCGGCATGGCCAAGCGCATCGACGCCGAGCTGCAGGCCGCCTGCGTGTTCGACCCCGCCTCGCTGGCCGAGGCCCGTGCCCTGCTGGGAGCCTGAATCCATGACTGACTCCGCATCCAAGGGCGTCGCCCTCGTCACCGGCGCCAGCCGCGGCATCGGCCGCGCCATCGCGCTGAACTTGGCCCAGGCCGGCTGGCGTGTCATCGGCACCGCCACGACCGAGTCCGGCGCCGCCGCCATCACCGAGGCGCTCGCTGCGCACGGTGGCCGCGGCATCGCGCTGAACGTGACCGACGCAGCCGCCAGCCAGGCCGCCGTCGACGACATCGTCGCCAAGGACGGCCGCCTGGACGTGCTCGTCAACAACGCCGGCATCACGCGCGACACGCTGTCCATGCGCATGAAGGACGACGACTGGGACGCCGTGCTGGACACCAACCTCAAGGCCGTGTTCCGCCTCGCCCGCGCCGTCACCAAACCGATGATGAAGCAGCGCGCTGGCCGCATCATCAACATCACCTCCGTTGTGGGCGCGTCCGGCAACGCCGGCCAGGCCAACTACGCCGCCGCCAAGGCCGGCGTCGCCGGCCTGACGCGCTCGCTGGCCCGCGAACTGGGCAGCCGCGGCATCACCGTCAACTGCGTCGCGCCGGGCTTCATCGCCACCGACATGACCGAGGTGCTGCCCGAGGCCCAGAAGGCCGCGCTGCTGGCGCAGATCCCGCTGGGCCGCCTGGGCGCGCCCGAGGAAATCGCCGCCGCCGTTGCCTTCCTGGCGTCACCCGGCGGTGCTTACATCACGGGCACCGAGCTGCACGTCAACGGCGGCATGTACATGGCCTGATTCGGGCCCGGGGGCCTCGATTTAGGGGCCCCCATCTAGAGCCCGTAGAATGCTGGGCTGTTTTCTGCAAACCCCTCCTGGAGGAGTCATGAGCGATATCGAAGCACGAGTCAAGAAAATCATCGCCGAGCAACTCGGCGTGGCGGAAGCCGACGTCACGAACGAAAAGGCTTTCGTCGCCGACCTGGGCGCCGATTCTCTGGACACCGTGGAACTGGTGATGGCCCTCGAAGACGAGTTCGGCATCGAGATCCCGGACGAAGAGGCCGAGAAGATCACCACCGTGCAGCTGGCGATCGACTACGCCGTCAAGCACCAGAAGGCCTGAGCGCCTTCCCTTCCCCGCAACTCTGATCCGCACCGCATGAGTCGTCGCCGCGTCGTCGTCACCGGCCTTGGCCTCATCAGCCCCGTCGGCAATACCGTTGCCGAAGGCTGGGCCAACATCCTCGCCGGTCGTTCCGGCATTGCCAACATCACCCGCTTCGACGCCAGCGCCTTCGCCTGCCGTTTCGCGGGTGAGGTCAAGGGCTTCAACATCGAGGACTACATCCCCGCCAAGGAAGCCCGGCACATGGATACCTTCATCCATTTCGGGCTGGCGGCGGCCATGCAGGCGGTGCGGGACTCCGGTCTCCCGACCGGTGACCAGCTGACTGAAGAACAGGCCGAGCGCATCGGCGTGCTGGTGGGTTCGGGCATCGGCGGCCTGCCGCTGATCGAAGAAACCCACGGCGAGCTGACCAACCGCGGCCCGCGCCGCATCTCGCCGTTCTTCATCCCGGCCTCGATCATCAACATGATCTCGGGCCACGTCTCCATCCAGTACGGCTTCCAGGGACCCAACCTGGCGATCGTGACGGCCTGCACGACGGGCCTGCACGCGATCGGCGAAGCCGGGCGCCTCATCGAGTACGGCGACGCCGACGTGATGATCGCCGGCGGTGCCGAGTCGGCCGTGTCGCCGCTGGGCATCGGCGGCTTTGCGTCGGCCCGCGCGCTGTCCACCCGCAACGACGACCCCGCCACCGCGTCCCGTCCCTGGGACAAGGACCGCGACGGCTTCGTGCTGGGCGAGGGCGCCGGCGTGCTGGTGCTCGAAGAGTACGAACACGCCAAGAAGCGCGGCGCCAAGATCTACTGCGAGCTGGCGGGCTTCGGCATGGGTGCGGACGCGTACCACATGACCGCGCCCAACGTCGACGGCCCCAAGCGCTCCATGCGCGCGGCGCTGCGCAACGCCGGGCTCAACCCCGACCAGGTCCACTACATGAACGCCCACGGCACCTCCACGCCGCTGGGTGACATCAACGAGACCAACGCGATCAAGCTGGCCTTCGGCGATCACGCCAAGAACATGGTCATCAGCTCGACCAAGTCCATGACCGGCCATCTGCTGGGCGGCGCGGGCGGCATCGAGTCGGTGTTCACGGCGCTGGCCGTGCGTGACCAGGTCGTGCCGCCGACGATCAACATCTTCAACCAGGATCCCGAGTGCGACCTGGACTACTGCGCCAACGAGGCGCGGCCCATGAAGATCGACGTCGCCGCCAAGAACAATTTCGGCTTCGGCGGCACCAACGGCACGCTGATCTTCAAGCGCGTCTGAGCCCGCTGCGCGATGCGCCGCACGCCGCCCGTCGTCGTGCAGTTGCTGCCGCAGCCGGAGATGCAGGCTGCCGTGGCTTTGGCCGTCGCACTCGCGGCAGGCGGCCTGGCCGCCTGGGCCGTCGGCCATCAACCCCAGGCCTGGCTTCTCTGGCTGGCCGTGCCATTCGCCGCGACCGCTGCATGGCGGGCTGCGGCGGTGCTGCCGCGCCGGCTGCGCTGGGATGGCCAGGCCTGGTGGCTGACGGCGCCTGGCCGCGATGACGAAACCGCTGTCCGACTTGCCGTGCTGATCGACCTCGACGCCTGGCTGCTGCTGCGCGCCAGCCCCGGCCCTTGCTGGCTGCCGCTGTCGCGCCGCCAGCAGCCGCAATGGAGCGCGCTGCGCGCCACGCTGTTCGCCGCCGCGGGCGGCGCGGTGCAGCGATGAGCGTGCCCGGCGTCGACGCCGACGCGCTGCTGGTGCGCCAAGCGCAGGCCGGCAGCCGTGCGGCTTTCGACATGCTGGTGCTGAAGTACCAGCGCCGCATCGAGCGGCTGCTGGGCCGCAGTGTGCGCGACCCCGCCGACGTGGCCGACCTGTGCCAGGAGACCTTCCTGGCCGCCTATCGCGCGCTGCCGTCCTTCCGCGGCGACAGCGCGTTCTACACGTGGCTGTACCGCATCGCGATCAACGCCGCCAATCGTCACCATGGCCACCGCGCGCGCCAGCGGCCCGTCGAGACGCTGGATGACGACGAGGGAACTTTCGGCACCGGCACGCCTCCAACCGACGATGCGACCCCCGAGACCCTGCTCGCCAGCCGTCAACTGGCGTCGGGGCTGGACGAGGCGGTCGCCGCCCTGGCCGACGATCAACGCCGGGCGCTGCTGCTGAGAGAGGTGGATGGCTTGAGCTACGACGAAATCGCCGACCTGATGGATTGCCCGCCGGGCACCGTGCGTTCGCGCATCTTCCGCGCCCGCGAGGCGCTGGCCGCGCGGCTGCGGCCGCTGCTGAGCGGGGGCTGGCGATGAGCCGCGCCGACGAGCCCGCGCTGGCACAGGCGCTGTCCGCCGTCATGGACGGCCAGGCCACGCCGGCCGAATGGGCGCTGGTCAACGCCGCCTGGGACGCCGACCCCGCGCTGCGCGAGCGCTGGGCGCTGTGGCATGCGGCGGCCGACGGCCTGCGCTCGGCCGAGCTGCCCGCCGCACACCGCGACCCGGCGGCCCTGCTGGACGCGCTGCACGCCCGCCTGCCGGCGCCGGTGGCGGCGCTGCCACGCCGCCGCGGCGAGTGGCTGGCGCCGCTGGCCGTCGCGGCCGGCTTTGTCGCGATGGCAGTTGGCCTGGGCACGCTGCGCCCGCCCGCCGCCTCCGAGCCACTGGTGGCCGCTGCACCGAACACAACACCGCGCGCGCAGGGGCTTGTGGGCATGAGCTTTGCCCAGGCTGCCGCAGGCCGTACGCTCCCGGCCGTGGGCGCGGTGCGCGACCCCGTGCTGCTGGACCCCGCCGCGCCGGAGTCCATCGACTGGGGCGCTGCGCTGCCCGACGCCGCGGCCTCCCGCCCTGGCTCCTGAGCCGTCTCGCTATCCTCCGCACGCCGAACCTGGAACCTTTGTCTATGCACGCTGTGAACCGTCCCTCCTCCTCGCGCCAGCGCCTGCTGCTGTCGGGCGCCGCGCTGGCCCTCGCGCTCGCCTTCGGCGCCGCACCGAGCGTTGCGCAGTCCCGCGAGCTGCCCGACTTCAGCGAGCTGGTCGAGCGCGTCGGGCCCGCGGTCGTCAACATCCGCACGGCCGAGAAGGTCAAACCGGCCGAGAACCAGGCGCAGATGGACGAGCAGATGCAGGAGTTCTTCCGCCGCTTCGGCATTCCCGTGCCCAACCAGCGCCGCGGTGCACCGCGCGGCGGCACGCCCGACGATGACGGCCCGATGCGCCGTGGTGTCGGCTCCGGCTTCATCCTCAGCGCTGACGGCTATGTGCTGACCAACGCTCACGTCGTGCAGGGCGCCGACGAGGTCATCGTCACGCTGACCGACAAGCGCGAGCTCAAGGCCAAGCTCATCGGCGCCGACCAGCGCTCCGACGTGGCCGTCGTCAAGGTCGAGGCCGCCGGGCTGCCGGTCGTCAAGGTGGGCGACAGCAACAAGGCCAAGGTGGGCGAGTGGGTCATGGCCATCGGTTCGCCGTTCGGCCTGGAGAACACCGTCACCGCCGGCATCATCAGCGCCAAGCAGCGCGACACCGGCGAACTGCTGCCGCTGATCCAGACCGACGTGGCCATCAACCCCGGCAACTCCGGCGGCCCGCTGGTGAACATGCGCGGCGAGGTCATCGGCATCAACTCGCAGATCTACAGCCAGAACGGCGGCTACATGGGCATCTCGTTCGCGATCCCCATCGCCGATGCGATCCGCGTGGCCGACGAACTGCGCGCCGGCGGCCGCGTCGTGCGCGGCTACCTGGGCGTGCTGCCCGACGACATCACCAAGGAGATCGCCGAGGCCATCGGCCTGGGCAAGCCGCAGGGCGCCGTCATCCGCTCGGTGATCGCCGGCAGCCCGGCCGAGAAGGCGGGCCTGGAGGGCGGCGACGTCGTCACCAAGGTGGATGGCAAGACGGTGGAGAAGGCCGCCGACCTGCGCCGCCTGGTGGCCAACGTGAAGCCCGGCGCCAAGACCACGCTGACCGTGTTCCGCCGTGGCGCGAGCAAGGACATCGTCGTCACCATCGGCGAGGATGAGCGCAGCAAGAAGCCGGGCAGCTCGGGCGATGAAGGCAGCCAGGACGCCCCCCCCGCGGCCGCGCCCAGCGCGGCGCTGGGCCTGAAGGTGTCCGAGCTGACCGACGCCCAGCGCAAGGAGCTCAAGCTCAAGGCGGGCGTGAAGGTCGACAACAGCACTGGCGCCGCGGCGCGTGCGGGCCTGCGCGAGGGCGACATCATCCTGGCGATCGACAACGTCGAGGTGACCTCGGTCAAGGCCTTCCAGGCGCAGATCGCCAAGGCCGACAAGAGCAAGGCCATGAACCTGCTGGTGCGCCGCGAGGACATCACCAGCTTCGTGCTGCTCAAGCCGGTGAAGCCCTGACGGAAAACTGCGCCGGCCGCTCGGGCTTTCCGCGATGCGGCAAGCGTTGCGCGGGACGGCCGGGCAGGTTGTCCACCGTTCCGGAAAGTTGGCGCCGGCTAACTTTGGCGCGTGGGCGGAGGATTGTTCGCGCCGGCCGCTAAAATCTGCGCCAGACGTGCCCCTGAAATGGTCTCCGCCCGTGCAATCGTGGGCTGCCGGCAACGCCGGAATTTGATCCACAGGCCATCCACAAGAACTTGTGGATAAGTTGTGGATGAAAATCCTTGTTGGCAGCCTGCAACGGCCGGACAACCAATGCTGGTGCGGTTTCCCGGCCGACCCTTTTGGCTACAATGGAAGCCCAACAAGCAGTTGCCATACCTTTTGTTGGAAGGCGCGTCACCTCTTCGACGTGCCTTTTTTTTGTTTACGGCACGGCCCTGGCGGGTCTTCACATCGCTGCGCGATATGAGCCTCCCACGCAACGGCGATGCCGTTGTGACTTCAGTCCTCGCGCGCCGCAGTCAGCATGAACCACATCCGCAACTTCTCCATCATTGCCCACATCGACCACGGCAAGAGCACGCTGGCCGACCGCATCATCCAGCGCTGCGGAGGGCTGTCTGATCGAGAGATGGAAGCGCAGGTGCTGGACTCCATGGACCTGGAGCGCGAGCGCGGCATCACGATCAAGGCGCAGACCGCGGCGCTGCAGTACAAGGCCCAGGACGGCCAGGTCTACAACCTCAACCTCATCGACACGCCGGGGCACGTGGACTTCTCGTATGAGGTGAGCCGCTCGCTGTCGGCCTGCGAAGGCGCGCTGCTGGTGGTGGACGCATCGCAGGGTGTCGAAGCGCAGACGGTGGCCAACTGCTACACGGCGCTGGACCTGGGCGTCGAGGTCGTGCCGGTGCTGAACAAGATGGACCTGCCGTCCGCCGACCCGGACAACGCCAAGGCCGAGATCGAGGACGTCATCGGCATCGACGCCGACGACGCCATTCCCTGCTCGGCCAAGACCGGCATGGGCATCGACGAGATCCTGGAAGCCGTCATCGCCAAGATGCCGCCGCCCAAGGGCAATCCGGAAGGTCCGCCGCGGGCCATGATCATCGACGCCTGGTTCGACAACTACGTCGGCGTCGTCATGCTGGTGCGCGTGGTCGACGGCGAGCTGCGCAAGAGCGAGCGCATCCGCATGATGGCGACCAACTCGGTCTACCCCATCGAGCACCTGGGCGTGTTCACGCCCAAGAGCGAGAACCGCGAGGCCCTCAAGGCGGGTGAGGTGGGCTTCATCATCTGCGGCATCAAGGAGCTGGCCGCCGCCAAGGTGGGCGACACCGTCACGCTCGAAAAGAAGCTGCCCAACAACGCCGGCCCCGCGACCGAGGCGCTGCCTGGCTTCAAGGAAATCCAGCCGCAGGTGTTCGCGGGCCTGTACCCGACCGAGGCCAGCGAGTACGACCAACTGCGCGACGCGCTGGAGAAGCTGTGCCTGAACGACGCATCCATCCGCTATGAGCCGGAAGTCAGCCAGGCGCTGGGCTTCGGCTTCCGTGTCGGCTTCCTGGGCCTGCTTCACATGGAGATCGTGCAGGAGCGCCTGGAGCGCGAGTTCGACCAGGACCTCGTGACCACCGCGCCCAGCGTCATCTACGAGGTGGAGCTGAACGACGGCGAGGTCATCCAGGTCGAGAACCCGTCCAAGATGCCCGACGTGGGCCGCATCCGCGAGATCCGCGAGCCCATCGTGACCGTGCACCTGTACATGCCGCAGGACTACGTCGGCGTCGTCATGACGCTGGCCAACCAGAAGCGCGGCGTGCAGCTCAACATGGCCTACCACGGCAAGCAGGTCATGCTGACCTACGAGATCCCGCTGGCCGAGATCGTGCTGGACTTCTTCGACAAGCTCAAATCCGCCTCGCGCGGCTATGCCTCCATGGACTACGAGTTCAAGGAGTACCGCGCCGCCGACGTCGTCAAGGTGGACATCATGATCAACGGCGACAAGGTCGACCCGCTGGCCATGATCGTGCACCGCAGCCAGAGCCAGTACCGCGGCCGCGGCGTGGCCGCCAAGATGCGCGAGCAGATCCCGCGCCAGATGTACGACGTGGCCATCCAGGCCGCCATCGGCGCGAACATCATCGCCCGCGAGAACATCAAGGCGTTGCGCAAGAACGTGCTGGCAAAATGCTACGGCGGTGACATCACCCGCAAGCGCAAGCTGCTGGAAAAGCAAAAGGCCGGCAAGAAGCGCATGAAGCAGATCGGCTCGGTCGAGGTGCCCCAAGAGGCCTTCCTCGCCATCCTGCAGGTCGACGACTGAACCCCCACGCCGAGATCTCCCCGCCTTG
Organism: Pelomonas lactea; assembly: GCF_043555885.1. Lineage (NCBI taxonomy): Bacteria > Pseudomonadati > Pseudomonadota > Betaproteobacteria > Burkholderiales > Sphaerotilaceae > Roseateles > Pelomonas lactea. The sequence goes on from NZ_JBIGHX010000003.1 coordinate 39,104, forward strand.
AAAACATCCCTGATGAGCGCCCTGACCGGTGTTTTGTACGCGGCCCTGGTGGCCTATCTCGGCGGCTGGTATGTCGGCCGCTGGAGTGGCAACTTCGCGCTGCTGCTGTTCGTGCTGACCTCCGTGACCATGCTGTACTGGCTGGCCGAGCGGTTCCACTTCGCGCCGGCTCGCCGCGCCGCAGCGCAAAACCTCGTCGACAACGACGCCAAGCGCCGCGAGACGCTGGCCGCACAAGGCATCTCCCGCGTGGACGGCGACATCGAACCCGCGCGCCAGCAGCTGCTGCAGCAGCCCTGGTGGCTGGACTGGACCGCCGGCCTGTTCCCGGTGATCCTGGTCGTGTTCCTGCTGCGCAGCTTCGTGGCCGAGCCGTTCAAGATCCCGTCCGGCTCCATGGTGCCGACGCTGCTGGTGGGTGACCTCATCCTGGTCAACAAGTTCCACTACGGCATCCGGCTGCCGGTGATCAACAAGCGCATCATCGCCAACAACGACGTCAAGCGTGGCGATGTGATGGTGTTCCGCTACCCCGAGGACACCAGCACCGACTTCATCAAGCGCGTGGCCGCCATCCCCGGCGACGAAGTGTCGTACCTCAACCAGAAGCTCTACATCAACGGCCAGGCCGCACCGGTGCAGCCTCAGGGCAACTTCTACGACGAGGATGCGCGCGTCTACCGCCAGCGCTTCCTGGAGAAGCTGGGCGACAAGGAACACCAGATCCTCGTGCAGCCCGATGCGCTGCGCATGTTCCGCCCCGACCGTGCCGACGGCCCGTTCCCGTTCCAGGAGAACTGCCGCTACACCGTCGAAGGCGTCACCTGCAAGGTGCCGGCCGGCCACTACTTCATGCTGGGTGACAACCGCGACAACTCGCGCGACTCGCGCTTCTGGGGGTTCGTGCCGGACGAGAACATCGTCGGCAAGGCCTTCATGGTGTGGATGAATTTCGGTAACCTCAAGCGCGTCTTCACCTTCTTCGATTGAAGCCTCCGATGAGCCGTTGCCGCCGTTCTCCGCCGTCGTCGCCCGCCCGCCAGCAGCGTGGGTTGACCCTGATCGGGCTGCTGTTCTGGGGCGGCGTCATCGCCGTGCTGGCGGTGGTGGCCATGAAGGTCTTCCCGACCGTGCTGGAGTACTACACCGTCAAGCGCGTCGTGAACCGCATTGCGGCGAGCAACCCTGCCACCGTGCCGGCCGCGCGCAATGACTTCGACCGCGCGACCATCACCGAATACTCCATCCAGAGCATCAAGAGCTCGGACCTCATCATCAGCAAGGATGGCAACGACAAGGTCGTCATCGAGTTCGCCTGGGACAAGGAGATCGACCTGTTCGGGCCGGTCTATCTGGTGATCAAGTACCGGGGCAAGTCAGATTGACCGTGCAGACGCTGGCGCCTCGACGATGAACGCCGCCGCTCTCGACGCCCTGCAGCACCGCCTCGGTCACCGCTTCCAGCGGCCCGAGCTGCTGGTGCGGGCCATCACTCACCGCAGCTACGGCGCCGACCACAACGAGCGCCTGGAGTTCCTCGGCGACGCCGTGCTGAGCCTGGCCGTGTCCAGCCTGCTGTACGAGCGCTACGCCGGCTCCGACGAGGGCGACCTGACCCGCGTGCGCGCCCATCTGGTGCGCGAGGACAGCCTGCACAAGCTGGGCCTGGCGCTGGGCCTGCCGGCCGTGCTGAAGATGTCCGACGGCGAGGCCCGCGGTGGCGGTGCGCAGCGGCCGTCGATCCTGGCCGACGCCGTCGAGGCCGTGCTGGGCGCGGCCTACATGGACGCCGGCTACGACGCCGCGCTGGCCATCGTGCGCCGGCTGCTGGGCGAGACCATCGCCACGTCGGCGAGCGCCGGCGACTTCGGCAAGGACGCCAAGACCGCGCTGCAGGAATGGCTGCAGGCTCGCCGCATCGCCGTGCCCAGCTACCGCATCGTCGCCACGCGCGGCCAGGCCCATGCGCAGACCTTCGAGGTCGAATGCGCCGTGCCGGCGCTGGACGTGGCCGAACTGGGCGAGGGCCGCTCGCGCCGCACCGCCGAACAGGAAGCGGCACGGCGCTTGCTGGACAGACTTACCGCCGAACGAGGCAAATCATGACCGAGACCACCAAGCCTGAAACCGACGTCCCGCAGCGCTGTGGCCTCATCGCCATCGTCGGCCGCCCCAACGTCGGCAAGTCCACGCTGCTGAACGCCCTCGTGGGCCAGAAGGTCAGCATCACGTCCGACAAGGCGCAGACGACGCGTCACCGCATCACCGGCGTGCGCACCGTCGACGAGGCGCAGTTCGTGTTCGTCGACACGCCCGGCTTCCAGACCAAGCACAACGCCGCGCTGAACCGCACGCTGAACCGCACCGTGCACGGCGTGCTGGCCGACGTCGACCTGGTGCTGTTCGTCGTCGAGGCGGGCCGCTTCGGCCTGGACGATGCCAAGGTGCTGGGTCTGCTGCCCGAGGACAAGCCGGTCGTGCTGATCGCCAACAAGCTCGACGCCGTGCACCGCCGCGCCGAGCTGGCGCCGTGGCTCAAGGGCATGCAGGAGCGCCGCAACTTCGCCGAGTTCGTGCCGCTGTCGGCCAAGAAGGAGGCCGACGTCACGCGCCTGTTCAAGATCCTCAAGCCCTACCTGCCCGAGCAGGGCTGGTTCTACGACGAAGACGCGCTGACCGACCGCAGCGAGAAGTTCCTGGCCAGCGAAATCATCCGCGAGAAGCTGTTCCGCCTGACCGGCGACGAGCTGCCCTACACCTCTACCGTCGTCATCGACAAGTGGGAAGACGAGGGCGAGCTGCGCCGTATCAGCGCCAGCATCGTCGTCGAGCGCGACGCCCACAAGGGCATGATCATCGGCCAGGGCGGCGAGCGGCTGAAGCGCATCGGCTCCGAGTCGCGCCAGGAGCTGGAGCACCTGATGGACGGCCGCGTGTTCCTGGAGCTGTGGGTCAAGGTGCGCTCGGGCTGGGCGGATACCGAAGAGCATCTGCGCTCCTACGGCTACGAGTGACCGTGAGCCGCGCACCGTCGGTGCAGCCGGCCTACGTGCTGCACCAGCACGACTGGAGCGAGTCCAGCCTCATCCTGGACCTGTTCACGCGCGAATCCGGCCGGCTGGCCGTTGCCGCCAAGGGCGCCAAGCGGCCGTACTCCCAGCTGCGCGCCGTGCTGCTGCCGCTGCAGCGCATCTCGGTCTCCCTCAGCAAGCCGGCCAAGGCCGATGGCGGCGAGGTGCAGACGCTGCGCAGCGCCGAGTGGGGTGGTGGCGCGACGCTGCCATCCGGCGCGGCGCTGTTCTCCGGCTACTACCTGAACGAGCTGCTGCTGAAGCTGCTGGCCCGGCACGACCCGCATCCGCAGCTGTTCGATGCCTACGGCGACACGCTGGCCCACCTGACCGAAGGCGACGCGGCGCTGCGCGCGTTCGAGCTCAGGCTGCTGGCGGAACTGGGGCTGCTGCCCGACCTCAGCGTCGTCACGCCCACGCAGACTCATGTCGACCCCGAGCGCCGCTACCAGCTGTCGCCCGAGTCCGGCGTCATCCCGCCCACCAGCGATGCGCAGCTGCCGGGCCTGCTGCTGATCCAGCTGCAGGCGGCGCTGCTGCACGGCAGCCAGGCCGCGCTGCGCCAGGCCTGTGCGGCGGCGCCGTCGGCGCTGAAGACGACGCTGCGCGGACTGCTCCACTACCATCTCGGCCATCAGCCGCTGCGCACCCGTGCGCTGCTGGTCGACGTCCAGAACCTGCTCGAAACATGAGAGCCCACAAGCCCGTGTCACGTGTGGCCACCCGAAGGGGGGCGCGCGTGGCTTCGGGCGGCCGGGCGCCACGCCCATGAATCCTCTCGCCCACGCTGGCGCGCGCTGCGCGCTGTCCGTCAACGTCAACAAGGTCGCGCTGCTGCGCAACACCCGTCACCTGGGCATCCCCAGCGTGCTGCGGGCGGCCGAGCAGTGCCTGCTGGCCGGCGCGCAAGGCATCACCGTGCATCCGCGGCCGGATGCGCGCCACATCCGCGCCAGCGACGTCGACGACCTGGCCGCCTTCCTGAAGGACTGGCCGCAGGCCGAGTTCAACATCGAGGGCAACCCGACGCAGAACCTGATGGACTTCGTGCGCCGGCACCGGCCGCACCAGGTCACCTTCGTGCCCGACTCGGAGGATCAGTTCACGTCCGACCACGGCTGGACGCTGCCTCAGGATGCGGAGCGCCTGAAGCCGCTGATCCAGGAGGCGCAGGACCTGGGCGTGCGCGTCAGCCTGTTCATGGACCCCAACCCGGCCGCGATGGCCGCCGTGGCCGAACTGGGTGCGGAGCGCATCGAGCTCTACACCGAGACCTTCGCCAGCGCGTTCGGCACCGAGCGGCAGGACGCCGTGCTGGCCGGCTTCACGGCCACCGCCGAAGCGGCGCTGAAGGTGGGCTTGGGGCTGAACGCCGGCCATGACCTGAACCGCGACAACTTGAGCCTGTTCCTGCGCCATGTGCCGGGCGTGCAGGAGGCGTCCATCGGCCACGCGCTGATCGCCGACGCGCTGGAGCTGGGCTATGCGGAGACGGTGCGCGCCTACCTGCGCGTCATCGCGACCGCCTACGCATGACGCTGCGCCGCGCCCGCGCGGACGACGCGCCGCGCCTGGCCGCGCTGGCGCGCTGGGTGTGGCTGGACAGCTATGCCACCGACGGCGTCGAGCTGCGCTTCCTGGCCTACCTGGACGAGACCTTCACGCCGGCGGTCTTCGAGCGGGCGATCAACGACCCGCTGCAGGCGCTGTGGTTGCTGGAGGAGGGGGCGGCGCTGCAGGGCTTCGCCCAGGCCCAGCGCGGCGCGCCTGCGCCGGTGTCGACCGGATCTGAGGTTGAGCTGACCCGGCTGTACGTCGCACCGCCCTGCACGGGCCGCGGGCTCGGCGCGCGGCTGCTGCAGGCCGCCCGCGAGACCTGGCCTGGTGAAGGACTGTGGCTCAGCGTCTGGGTCGGCAACGAAGGGGCGCTGCGTTTCTACGCGCGTGAAGGCGGCCGCCATATGGGCCAGACGCAGTTCATGCTCGATGGCCAGGCCATCGCCAACGAGGTGATCGCCTTCCCATGATCTACGGCATCGGTACCGACATCTGCGACATCCGCCGCGTTCGCGAGACGCTGGCCCGGCGTGGCGAGCGCTTCGCCGAGAAGGTGCTGGGCCCGCACGAGATGGCCGTGTTCCGCGAGCGCCACGCCAAGGTGGCGGCGCGCGGCGTGGCCTATCTGGCCACGCGCTTCGCGGCCAAGGAGGCGTTCTCCAAGGCCATCGGGATGGGCATGCGCATGCCGATGACCTGGCGCGCGATGGAGGTCGTCAAGGCGCGCAGCGGCAAGCCCGAGGTGGCGCTGCACGGCGAGCTGGCCGAATGGTTCGCCGCGCAGGGCCTGAGCGCCCATGTGACGGTCAGCGACGAGCAGGACTACGCCGTCGCCTTCGTCGTCGTCGAGCGCGCCTGAGCCGGGGCTCAGCGCTTGGCTGCCACGGGCTTCAGGCTCTCGCCGCGACCCTTCATCGTCATGTCCATGTCCATGCGGACGACGTCGCCGTTGGGGGCGTTGATGGTCATCTGCGTCTGCAGGGTCATGTCGCTCGTCAGCGCCAGCCGGTCGGCCAGCCGCATCGAGAACTTGCCCTGGCCGCCGCCCTGGGCGGCCATGTTCACCGGGCCGGCCGCCGGGGCCGACGCGCCGGCCGGCGGGGTGACCGAGGCGTTCATGTCCAGCGTCACGCCCGCGTCGAAGTAGGCGATGCCCTTGTCGAGGCGGGTCAGCGTGTAGCGCATCTGGCCGTTGAGCTGGCCGCCGTTGGGGCCCGGGCCGGGCATCGGCAGCACGGCGTCCAGCGGCATCTCGAAGCTCTCGCCGACGACCAGCTTTTTGCCGCGCATCGCCTTCGTCATGCCCAGCAACTGGTTCATCAGGTTGCTCATCATGGGCTTCATCTGCTCGTCCAGCGGCTGCTGGCCCTGGAGGCTGTCCAGCTCGAAGCGCAAGTCCTGCGGCTGCAGGCGTGCCGTGATCGTCATGCTGCCGGTCTTGGCGGCCGGAATGGGCACCGGCACGCCGGTGGCGGTGGTCATCGACAGGTCCATCGTGCGATGGTCCAGCGTCAGCGGCATCCAGCCGTCGGCCTTGAGCGCGCCGGTGCGCAGCGTCTGCTGCAGGCGCATCTTCATCGTCATGGGCATGGCCGCCTGGGCCTGCTGGGCCCGCGCCTTCTCCTCGTCGGTGGCGTCGGCGCGTGGTTCGATGCGCATGGTCATCAGCGCCTGCATGTCCATGGTCTGGCGCTGGTGCTGGTTGGGGCGCGGCGTCATGTCCATCAGCGGCGGCTCGGCTGCCGGCTTGGCGGCCAGCGCGGCGCCGGTCAGCAGGCCCAGAACAAGGCCGGCGAGGCGGGGGCGGAACAGGGGCAGGGTCACGGGGAACTCCAGGAACGGGTGAGGGGGCGGGGCAGGTCGGTTCAGCGGCGCGGGTGGAGGGCCAGGCGCTCGGCCAGGTCGCGCCGCGCCGGCGTCTGGGCGGCGAAGCGGTCCAGCATCGCGATGACGGGCTCGCAGGCGGCGCCGCTGCCGGCCGCCGTGTCGGGAATGTCGGCCCACAGCTGCGACAGCATGCCCAGTGACGCCGAGCCCACCGTGCGGCTGACGACCTCCACCTCGATGGCGCTGGGCGGCTTGGGCAGCCAGCGTGGCGGCGCGCTCTGGGCGGCATCCAGCAGCCACTGCGCCTCGCGGGCCTGCAGTTCCACGGGCAGTTGCTTGCGTGCGGCCAGGCGGCCGTCCAGCAGGTCGCGGCATGCGGGCCGCTCGCCGGGGCGGGCGGGCGTGCGCAGCGCGCGCAGCTGGTCGGCCACCAGCGACACATAGCGGCGGCGCAGGATGGGGTCGGTGCCGCCCAGCAACTCGGGCATCTGCTTGGCCAGCGGCCGCAGCGCGGCGGCCTGCACGTCCTCGTCGCTGGCGCCGGCCGTGCGCGCGGCCGACATGGCCTGCCTGACGGCGTCGATGGTGCCCAGCGTGCGCCGCTCCAGCGCCTCCCAGACGGGGTGCATGCGCAGCGCGTCGTCGATGTCGGCACGCACGGCGGGCGTGCCGACGGGCGGCAACGGGATCGCCAGCGTCTGCGGCGACGGTGCGATCAGCTGGTAGGCCACCAGGTCCTTGCGCGGCACGAACCACATGCCGCGCGACGGCGTGTCCAGCGTCTTGTCGATCATGGCCTCGGGCAGGCCCAGCTCGCGGTAGCTCTTGGCGAGTTCCTGGTTGGCCAGCTCCTCGAACACCGGGTTGTAGGTGCCGGTGGACGCGCGGTGAAAGCCCAGTTGGCCCTCTGGCGCGAGGTGGCGCGGGCTGCCGCCCAGGAACACCAGCGTGCAGGCGCTGGCACAGGTGCCGACGGCGCGGGCGCCGTGACCATGCTTCTTCAGCGCGCTGGCCATGCGCTCGGCCTCGCGCACTCGGCCGCCGGGCGACACCAGTTCCACGCGCTTGATGCCGCGCGCTGCGTCGCTGGCCAGCAGCGCGCGCAGCCGCTCGCCGTCGCCCATGCCGATGACGCCTTCCAGGCGCACGCTGCGGCCGTCGGCGGAAAGGCTCATCGTGGCCTGGCCCAGCGGGTCGACACCGCGTGCCATCTGCCAGAACTCGCCCAGGTTGGGCAGCAGTCCCAGCAGCACCGACAGCGCCAGTTGCAGCGCGCCCAGCGCCAGCGTGCCGCGCGCCAGCCAGCCCCACAGTTTGGAGCCCTGCTCGCTCAGGTAGTGCGTGGCGGCCCGCCAGGCGCCCACCAGGCACCAGATGTTCAGCGCCACCAGCAGCGGCATGCCCACCAGCACGGTGATGGCGCTCACCTGCAGGGAGTCGCCCTTGACGCTGATCCAGCTCATCAGCCCCGTCAGCGCGAACGCGAACGGCGTGGCCAGCAGCACGTTGTTGACCCAGTAGCTGCGCGCCAGGCTGAGTTCGCCGCGCCAGTGCCGCGTGAAGTAGCCCGAGGCCGTCGGCGCCGGGGGCTGAACGCGCGGCCGCTGCGGCCGCGCTGGGGGCGTCGAGCCGCTGTGCTGGCGCCTGGAGGCCTGCTGCCAGGCCGGCGTCTCCTGCGGGGCCTGTGGGCGCGGGTTGGCGTCGACCGTGGTCGGGTCGACGTAGGGGCGGTGGGGGCGGGCGTCGGTCATGGGCGTGGCGGCGGTCGTGCAGGCGCCAGAAACGGCGATGCCGCCGGGCCTGGAGCGCGGCGGCATCGTAGGGGCGCAGGCGCCGTCGCGGCGCGTGGCCCGCTTGGGTAATTTCACCCGTGCGGCGTCAGCCGCGGTAGTTGTCCTGCATCGGGTAGCGCCGCGCGACGAGTGCAAACAGCAGCGCCGCCACCAGCGCGAAGGCGGCGAAGAAGAACATCAGGCAGGCCGTCTCGCTGTAGCCGGTGGACTTGATCGCGGCCAGCGCACCGGGGCTCTTCACGCTGACGTTGGACAGCAGCACCCACAGGTTGCCTACCGTCACCGACAGGTTCCAGAAGCTCATGATGGTGCCCTTCATGGACAGCGGCGCCTGGCTGTAGGCGAACTCCAGCCCGGTGGCCGACACCAGCACCTCGCCCAGCGTCAGCAGCGCATAGGGCAGCATCTGCCAGACGATGCTGACGGCATCGCCGGCATCCAGCCACAGCTGCAGCACGCCGGCCACGATCCATGCGGCGCCCGCCAGCGCGATGCCCGCACCCATGCGGCGCAGTGCCGTCACGCGCAGGCCCAGGCGCTGCAGCAGCGGGTACAGCACCATGTTGTTGAACGGGATGAGGATCATCACCAGCGCCGGGTTCAGCGCCTGCATCATGGAGGACTGGAACCAGGCGGGCTTGGTCATCTGGTCGGCCTGCAGCACCCAGGTCGAGGCCTTCTGGTCGAACAGCGACCAGAACGGCGTGACCAGCGCGAACAGCACCAGCACGCGCAGCACGGCACGTACGCCGTCCACGGCTTCGTCCGGATGCACGCCGCGCGCGCGGTCCAGCTGCAGCGACGCGCCGGCGCCGCCAAAGCCCATCACCAGCACCATGGCCAGGCACACCGAGGCCACGATGCCGAGGCTGGCCATCTGGCTCAGGCTGGCGGCCGCACCCACCACACCCAGCAGCGCGACGCCCATGCCCAGGCCGCCGGACTTCAGCGCCGTCCACACCACCCACATAAAGCTGTGCGGGTTGGCGCCGCGGGGCGGCTGGTGCACGTACTGCTTGCGGCCGCTCCACAGGATCAAAGTCGCCACGCCCATCAGGATGCCGGGCACGCCGAACGCCACGCTGGCGCCGAACTGCTTGAGCAGCACCGGCATCAGCAGCGACGCGAAGAAGCTGCCGAAGTTGATGATCCAGTAGAAGGCGTCATAGACCTTCTGCGCCAGCGACTTGTTGCTCTTGTCGAACTGGTCGCCGACGAAGCTGGTCACCAGCGGCTTGATGCCGCCCGAGCCCAGCGAGATCAGGAACAGCCCGAAGTAGAAGCCGCGGATGTTGTTCTCGAAGAGGGCCAGGCAGGCATGGCCGCAGCAGTACAGCAGGCTGAGCCAGAAGATGGTGTTGTACTTGCCGAAGAAGCGGTCGGCCAGCCATCCGCCCAGCAGCGGGAAGAAGTACACGCCGATGACGAAGGTGTGGAACACCTCCTTGGCCTCGGCCTTGCGCAGGTCCTCGGGGACCGCCATCAGCAGGCTGGTCATCAGGAACACCGTCAGGATGTTGCGCATGCCGTAGAAGCTGAAGCGCTCGCATCCCTCGTTGCCGATGATGTAGGGAATCTGGGGCGGCATCTTGGCCGCAGGGCGGGCCGCGGTGGCGGCGTCGGCGGTGACTTGTGTCGTCATGACGGGGGCCTTCGGGTTGGGCTTGGACATGTGAGAACGCCGCCCGGCTTGTGACCGAGCGGCGTTCGGGGAGCGGATTCAAGCGCGCCGGATCATGCCTCGAAAGGCAGCTTCACCTGGCTCAGATCCTTGCGGGTTTCGACGAGCACCAGCGGGCCCTCGTCGATGACCACCACCGGTGCCGGCTCGCGCCCCAGCGGTGCCGGCGCGGGTTCGGCGGCGATGGCGGCCTGGGCGGCGGCGATCTTGTCGGCGTCGGAGTTGACCCACTGCAGCCCGGCGCCCTCGGCGATGGCCTGCAGTTCGCCCATCGGCAGCTTGAAGGCTTCGGCGGCCGGTGCCGGGGCTGGTTCCGGAGCCGGCGGCGGCGGGGCCACGACAGGCGCGGGTGCCGGCGTCGGCACCGTGCTGGCCATCGCGTGCTCGATCAGTGAGCCCTGCACCGGCTCGGCAGCCACAGCGGCCTCTTCGCCGGCCGGGCCTTCCTGGCCGTCGGCGACGACGTCCTCGCGGCGGTTGCGATTGCGGTTGCGGCCTCCACGGCGGCGGCTCTCGCGGCCGGGGCCTTCGCCCGCGTCATCGCCTTCGGCGACGGGGGCGGCGTCGGTCGTCGCAACGGCATCGGCCTCGGCGGTTTCGGCGGGCGCCGCTGTGCTGGCTTCGACAGCGCCTTCGGTGCCCTCGGTGCCATTGGCCTGCTCGTCACCACGATCGCGGCCACCACGGCGGCGGCGGCGGCCGCGGCCCTGGCGCTCCTCGCCCACCGGCGTGTCACCGGTCGGCGGCAGTCCGGCTTCCGCCTGGCTGTCGACGAAGGCCGGCGGCGCGTCGTGGATGGCGGCCTGGTCTTCCGTCAGCGGCGCGGCCAGCGGCAGGGCGGCCTCGACCGGCGCCTTGTCCTGGCGCTCGCCACGCGGGCGGCGCTCGCCGCGGTCACCGCGCTCGCCACGCTCCTGGCGGTCCGGGCGCTCGCCGCGCTCGGCACGTTCCGCGCGTTCGGGGCGCTGCTGTTGCTGCTCGGGCTTGTCGCCGTTCTCCTGGCGCGGCTTGCGGTCGCCGCGCTCGGCGCGGTCACCCCGTTCGGCCCGCTCGCCACGGGCTTCCTGCGGCTTGCCGTCACGGCGGCCGCCCTGGCCGCGTTGTTCGCCACGCTCGCCACGCTCGCCACGGTCACCGCGCTCGCCACGGCGGCCATCGCGGCGGCCGTCACGGCCGCCTTCGCGCTTGGGCTTGTCGGTCGCGGCTGCCGGTGCGGGCGCCGGGGCTTCCACAGCCGGCACGGGGGCCGGTGCCGGGGCGGCGCCGCCGCCGAAGAAGCTGAACAGACGGCTGAAGAAACCCTGCGGCGCGGGCGGCGGCGGGGCCACGACCGGAGCGGGTGCCGGAGGCGGCGGCGCCACGACCGGCGCCGGCGCGGCCACGGGCGCCGGCTGCTCGGGCAGGATGCCCTTGATCACCGGCTCCTGCTTGTTCTTCTTCTCGACGTCGCCACGGCGCGTGATGCCCACCTCGTCGGTCGGCTCGTCGATCATGGTGTAGCTGGCCTGCAGGTTTTCCAGACGCGGATCGTCGTGGCGCAGGCGCTCCAGCTTGTAGTTGGGCGTTTCCAGATGCTTGTTGGGCACCAGCAGCACGGTCACGCGCTGCTTGAGTTCGATCTTGGTGATCTCGGTGCGCTTCTCGTTCAGCAGGAACGAGGTGACCTCCACCGGCACCTGCACGTGCACGGCAGCGGTGTTGTCCTTCATCGCCTCTTCCTGGACCATGCGCAGGATCTGCAGCGCTGACGATTCCGTGTCGCGGATGTGGCCGGTGCCGTTGCAACGCGGGCAGGTGATGTGGTTGCCTTCGCTGAGCGCCGGGCGCAGGCGCTGGCGGCTCATCTCCAGCAGGCCGAACTTGCTGATGGAGGCGAACTGCACGCGGGCGCGGTCGCTGCGCAGCGCATCGCGCAGGCGCTGTTCCACGTCACGGCGGTTCTTGGACTCCTCCATGTCGATGAAGTCCACGACGATCAGGCCGCCCAGGTCGCGCAGGCGCATCTGGCGGGCGATTTCGTCGGCCGCTTCCAGGTTGGTGCGGGTGGCGGTTTCTTCGATGTCACCGCCGCGGGTGGCGCGGGCGGAGTTGACGTCGACCGACACGAGCGCTTCGGTGTGGTCGATGACGATGGCGCCGCCCGAGGGCAGGTTCACCGTGCGGCTGTGGGCCGTCTCGATCTGGTGCTCGATCTGGAAGCGGCTGAACAGCGGCGCGTCGTCGCGGTAGCGCTTCACGCGATGGCCCTGGTCGGGCATCACGTGGTTCATGAACTGGTGGGCCTGCTCGAACAGGTCGTCGGTGTCGATCAGGATCTCGCCGATGTCGGCGGTGAAGTAGTCGCGGATGGCGCGGATGACCAGCGACGACTCTTGGTAGATCAGGAACGCGCCCTTGCCGGCCTTCGACGCACCGTCGATGGCCGACCACAGCTTGAGCATGTAGTTCAGGTCCCACTGCAGCTCGGCGGCGGAGCGGCCGATGCCGGCAGTGCGGGCGATCAGGCTCATGCCCTTGGGGTACTCGAGCTGGTCGAGGTTTTCCTTCAGCTCTTCGCGGTCTTCGCCCTCGATGCGACGGCTCACGCCACCGCCGCGCGGGTTGTTGGGCATCAGCACCAGGTAGCGGCCGGCCAGCGAGATGAAGGTGGTGAGTGCAGCGCCCTTGTTGCCGCGCTCTTCCTTCTCCACCTGAACCAGCAGTTCCTGGCCTTCCTTGATCGCGTCTTTGATGGTCGCGTTCTTGACGTCGGTGCCCTCGCGGAAGAACTGGCGCGAGATTTCTTTGAACGGCAGGAAGCCGTGGCGGTCTTCGCCGTAGTCCACGAAGCAGGCTTCGAGCGATGGCTCGACGCGCGTTACGACGGCCTTGTAGATGTTGCCCTTACGCTGCTCGCGGCCTTCGATTTCGGTTTCGAAGTCCAGCAGCTTCTGGCCATCGACGATCGCGAGGCGCCGCTCTTCCGGCTGCGTCGCATTGATCAGCATGCGTTTCATGTCATCACTCCTTCGGCGCGTTCCGTGCGGAAACGCGCCACGTCATGCCACCCGGAGGTGGCGTTCAAGACGCACGAGCGACAGCGTGGAACCGTGGAAGGAGTGCCCTGGACCGCTCGGGTTTCTGACGGAGGTCAGACGCCGAGCAGCGTTGGCGCATGCGACCGTGCGGCCACATCGCGGGAAAGCTCTGTCTCGACCTTGCCGCGTACGAACGCGCCGGGCCGGGCGACCACCGCAGCTTCTGGCTGGGGTCGCGCCGGCGGGCGCAGCGGGTGGGGGAGGGGAGGGCTCATCCGCGAAGGACTGCTGGACGCTGGCGCGAGCTCTTGCGGTGAATACCGCGCGCTCTCACGCCGTGAAAACCTTGTTTGGCATCCGGTCCTCTTCGCGCACCGAAGCGGGTGAAGAAGGGCCGGAGGGTTCCGGGTGTCATCGCTCTGCCGCACCGTGCCGCCGACCGCTGCTTCACTTGGGGAAGTCGCCTGCCGGACGCAGGATGCGTTGCATCGCCTGTTTGTGGCCCGCGGGCGAACCCGCCAGGCCCCGCGCTACCGCCGCTAAAATCAGAAAAATCAAACACTTACGGCAGCAACGTGGTGAAAAGGATTATAGGGGCAGCCCCCGCGGCCCCTGCCACGGGGTTGACAGCCACTGTGAGTACGGACAAACCCGCGGTTCGGCGCGTCATCGTGGACGAAGGCTCGGCCGGCCAGCGGCTGGACAACTTCCTGCTGCGCGAGCTCAAGGGCGTGCCCAAGACCCATGTCTACCGCGTCATCCGCGCGGGCGAGGTGCGGGTCAACAAGGGCCGGGCGCAGGCCGACACGCGGCTGGAACTGGGCGACGAGGTGCGCATCCCGCCGGTGCGGGTGCCCGAGCGGGCCGAGGCGCCCGCCGCGCCGGCGCGCGAGTTCCCGGTGGTGTTCGAGGACGAGCACCTGCTGGTCATTGACAAGCCGGCGGGCGTGGCCGTGCATGGCGGCTCGGGCGTCAGCTACGGCGTCATCGAGGCGCTGCGCCGCGCGCGGCCGACGGCCAAGTTCCTGGAACTCGTCCACCGGCTCGACAAGGAAACCTCGGGCCTGCTGATGATTGCCAAGAAGCGCAGCGCGCTGGTCAACCTGCAGGACCAGCTCCGCGACCGCGAGACCGGCAAGACCTACGCCGCCCTCGTCTGGGGCGACTGGCCGGACAAGCTCAAGGTCATCGACGTGCCGCTGGTCAAGTTCGTCGGCAGCGACGGCGAGCGCTGGGTGCGGCCGGGCAAGGCCGACGAGGCCGAGGCCAAGCGCTCCATCAGCCTCGTCAAGGTGGTTCAGAGGACGCCGCGCTTCAGCCTGCTGGACGTGACCATCAAGACCGGCCGCACGCACCAGATCCGCGTGCACCTGCAGCAGGCGGGTCACGCCATCGTGGGCGACCCGAAGTATGGCGACTTCGACCGCAACCGCGAGCTGGCCCGCGGTGCGGCGAAGTTCGACCGCATGTTCCTGCATGCGCGCCGGCTGCAGTTCCAGCACCCGGCCACGGGCGAGACCGTGACCTGCGAGGCACCGCTGCCCGTAGCGTGCCAGGCCGTGCTGGCCGGCTGATTCAGAACAGCCTGCCGGCGTTGATCAACGTCAGCACGCCCAGCACCGCGAAGATGACCGCCGCGATGGCGTGCACCAGCGGCATCGAGACCTTGGCGGCGATCTTGTCGCCCAGGAACACGGCGGGCGCATTGGCCAGCATCATGCCGACCGTGGTGCCCAGCACCACCTGCACCACGTCGGTGTAGCGCGCGGCCAGCGCGACGGTTGCGATCTGCGTCTTGTCGCCCATCTCGGCGAGGAAGAACGCGACGACGGTCGTACCGAACACGCCGAAGCGCTGGCGCTTCGCCGCCCCGTCGTCATCGTCCAGCTTGTCCGGGATCAGCATCCAGCCCGCCATCGCGAGGAAGGACAGGCCCACCACCCAGCGCAGCACGTCCGGCCCCAGCGCATGGGCCACCCAGCCGCCCAGCAGGCCGGCGGCAGCGTGGTTCAGCACGGTGGCGACGAAGATGCCCAGGATGATGGGCAAAGGCTTGCGGAAGGTGGCGGCCAGCACGATGGCCAGCAACTGCGTCTTGTCGCCCATTTCGCCGAGCGCAACGACGCCGGTGGACACGAGGAATGCTTCCAAGAAATTCTCCAAAGGGCCGATACGAAACCAAAGACCACGCCGCCACCCGGCCCTTACCGGAGGCGATGTGGTCAAAGGTCTTGCCAGGCTCTGGAGCTGCCTGCGCCATGGTCCACCGGACCAAGTGTGTTGACGCAAGCTCCTGCAGGCGCAGGACGGCTACTCCCCAATGACGAGCGCGCATTGTAGTGGGCTTGCCACCGCCCGCCGCGGCGCCAGCGCCGACAATGGCGTGATGAGCTTCCGTCCCCAACGTTTCGATCTCATTGCCTTCGACTGGGATGGCACCCTGTTCGACTCCACGGCGCTGATCGCCCGCTGCATCCAGCGTGCCGCTGTGGACCTGGGCCTGCCCGAGCCCGAGTTCGAGCGCGCCAAGTACGTCATCGGCCTGGGCCTGCGCGATGCGCTGGAGCATGCCGTGCCCGGCCTGCCCGAGGAGCGCTACCCGGAGCTGGGCCTGCGCTACCGCCACCACTACCTGGGCTCCGAGCACGAGCTGTCGCTGTTCGAGGGCAGCCTGGAAATGCTGGAGGCGCTCAAGGCGCGCCATCACTGGCTGGCCGTGGCCACCGGCAAGAACCGCGTGGGCCTGGACCGGGTGCTGGCGTCCAGTGCGCTGGGCCATCTCTTCGACGGCACGCGCACGGCGGACGAGACGCGCTCCAAGCCGCATCCGCAGATGCTGCTGGAGCTGATGCGCGAGTTCGGCGTGGAGCCCGAGCGCACGCTGATGATCGGCGACACGACGCATGACCTGCAGCTGGCCGCCAACGCCGGCACGCCCTGCGTCGCGGTCAGCTTCGGCGCGCACGACCACGAGACCTTCGCCGAGTTCAATCCGCTGTTCGTCGCGCACTCGACGCGCGAGCTGCACGACTGGCTGATCCAGCATGCCTGAGCAGGACATCGCAGCGCCGCAGCGCCTGTGCGCGTCGGCCGACCTGGCGGAGCGCGGCAAGGCCGTCAGCTTCGACGTCATCCAGTGGCGCGAGCCGGTGCGTGCGTTCGCGCTTCGCTTCGACGGCCAGGCCGTCGCCTACCTGAACCGCTGCGCCCACGTGCCCACCGAGATGGACTGGCAGGAGGGCGAGTTCCTGGACGGCGACAAGCGCTTCATCATGTGCAGCATCCACGGTGCCGTGTACGACCCGCTGACCGGCCAGTGCCTGATGGGACCCTGCAACCGCGGGCGGCTGACCAAGATCGAACTCACCGAACGCGATGGGGCGGTCTACTGGCACCCGACGCGCGACACCAAACCCGCTTTTGAAGATTGAAAAGAGTGCAGCCCCTCGTCCAAGGCGTACCTTGGCCGGTCCCCCGAGGGGCCGGCGATGCTTGCCGGATTGACCGACAGGCACATCGCCCCAGGCGGGTCGGCTTGGGAGCGGCCCGGCGCTCGCCCCGCAATTGCCCAATAGAAACCATCACATGACATCCTCCGACGACTCCCTGCCGCCACCCATTGCCGATCCCGTCGGCGTGCCGCCGCCGGCGCCTGGCCCGCTCACGCCGCACAACGAGACGCTGCTGGCCCAGCTGGCGCGCGACTTCCTGCGCGAGCGGCGGCTGGAGCGGCGCTGGCGCACGGTGTTCCGGCTGTTCTGGCTGCTGCTGGCGGCCATGCTGGTCTACAGCCTGTGGCTGCAGGGCCGGCACGTGACGCCGACTGCCGCGCCGCACACGGCGTTGGTGGAGGTGCGCGGCGAGATCGCTGCCGACACGGAGGCCAGCGCCGAGCAACTGCTGGCGGCGCTGAAGGACGCGTTCAAGGACGACGCGGCGCAGGCCGTCGTGCTGCGCATCAACTCGCCCGGCGGCAGCCCGGTGCAGGCCGGCATCGTGCATGACGAGATCAAGCGGCTCAAGCAGCTGCACGGCAAGCCGGTCTACGCCGTCGTCGAGGAGATGTGCGCGTCCGGTGCGTACTACATCGCTGCGGCGGCCGACGAGATCTACGTCGACAAGGCCTCCGTCGTCGGCTCCATCGGTGTGCTGATGGACGGCTTCGGCTTCACGGGGCTGATGGACAAGCTGGGCGTCGAGCGCCGGCTGCTGACCGCCGGCGAGAACAAGGGCATGCTGGACCCGTTCAGCCCGGTCAGTCCGCGGCAGAAGGCCTATGCGCAGGCCATGCTGGACCAGATCCACCAGCAGTTCATCGCCGTCGTGCGCGAAGGCCGTGGCAAGCGGCTGAAGGAAACGCCCGAAACCTTCTCGGGCCTGTTCTGGAACGGCGAGCAGGCCGTGCAGCTGGGTCTGGCCGACCACTTCGGCAATCTCGACTTCGTGGCCCGCGAGGTCGTCAAGGCCGAGGACGTCATCGACTACTCGCCGCGCGACAACGTGGCCGAGCGGTTGGCCAAGCGCTTCGGTGCCAGCGTAGGCGCCGGTGCGGTGAGGGCGATGCGCGAGCTGGCGCCCATCCGCTGAGCGTCAGAAGCGGCGGCGCCGCATCAGCCCCGCCGCCACCAGCCCCAGCCCGACGAGGGCCAGCGAGCCCGGTTCGGGCAGCTTGCGCAGGGACGTGTCTGTCGGCGGCACGAACGGCATCGGTGCGTCGTTGACCTGCACGCTGCTGTTCCAGTCCTTCACGACCACCTGGCCGTTGATCTGGCCCCAGCCCTGGCCCACGCTGGCCTTGGTGGCCAGCAGCGACGCGTTGATGCCGCCGTTCAGGATGACCTCGGTGGCCGTGGGCAGGTTGAACAGGACCTGGCCCTTGTTGAAGCCGGTGTAGCCGTGGTTGCCGAAGTCCACCCGCGTGCCATGGATGTTGATCAGGATCTGTGCGCCGCTGGCGAGGTTGTCGATCTGCAGGTTCCTGGCGGCGTCCCCGGCCAGGATGTCGAAGATCGCCAGCATCTGGCCGGCGGCGTCGAAGTGCAGCGTTCCCCACTGGTCCACCGCCGTGCCGGTGTTGGTCATCGAATCCAGCGACAGTGAAAGCGCCGTGAGGCGCTGCTGCTCGGTGGCGAAGGCGAAGCCCTGGCCGGTGGGCGCGCTGCCCATCATGTTGCCGCTGCTGGTGGGCGAGTAGCTGCCGCCGACGGTGGCGCCGCCCCAGATGGTGCCGTTGGTGAAGGTCAGGTTGCCACCCACCACCAGCCCGGTGCCGCCGTACAGCGCGTTGGAGCCGGTCTTGGTGTTGATGGAGTAGCCGTTGATGCTGGCATTGCCGCCGACGGCCACGCGGCCTTCGACGTCGCTGCTGCCGACATTCATGTTGCCGAAGGCCACCAGGTTCAGGCTGGGGTCCAGACCCAGGCTGATGGGCACGGCCTGGGCGGCGGTGGCGGCGACGGAGGTGCAGGCGGTGGCGAGGAGTCGGGTCAGAAAACGCATGGCCGGCAGTCTAGGAAGTCGGCCGGTTTCGCATCACGCCTCGACGCGGGGGGTGAAGGCGCGCTTTGCGACAGAGTTCACGACCCGCGGCGGCAACATCGCACGAAAAAGGCCGCAGCCCTTGCGGAGCTGCGGCCTGCGCGGAGCGCTGTCGCGCTTACTGCGTCTTGGTCTCGGTCTTGGCGTCGGTCTTGGCCGCCACGTGCTTCTTCGCCTGCTTGTGGGCGTGCTTGGCGGCGCTGGCGGCTTCGGCGGGCGCGGCGGCGGTCGTTACGGCCGGGGCCGGCTTGGCCGCAGGCGTTGCCGCCGGGGCCGGGGTGGCGGCGGCCGTCGTTGCGGCTGCCGGCTGGGCGGTCGGAGCCGGCGTGGCGGTCGGGGCCGGGGTCGGGTTTTGCGCCAGGGCAACGCCAGAAGCGAGCGTGATGAGGGCGGTGGCGATGGTGGTCTTCAGCGTGTTCATCTTGAGGGCTCCAGGGTGGTGTTTCGGGTTGCTTGGGCTTCGCGAAAGCTTGTGTCCACAACGACGCCTACTCGCGTCACGTTGACGGCGTTGCAAAGCCTTACACGCGCAGAATCCGGAGCATGAACACCTCTCATCGCTTCGACTGGAGCGCCGGCTACGCCAGCCGCCGCAGCCCGCTGTTCGCCCGCACCATCGTGTCGACCTCGCACCCGCTCGCCGCGCAGGCCGGCCTGCAGATGCTGCGCCAGGGTGGCAATGCCGTGGATGCCGCGATCGCCGCCGCAGCGTGCATGACGTTGGTGGAGCCCTGCAGCAACGGCCTGGGTTCGGACGCGTTCTGCATCCTGTGGGACGGTGGGCGGTTGCACGGCCTGAACGCCTCCGGGCCGGCGCCGGCGGCGTGGACGCCGGGCTTCTTCGAGGGTCAGGTCATGCCCAAGCGCGGCTGGGGCTCGGTGACGGTGCCCGGCGCCGTGGGCGGCTGGGCAGCCTTGAGTGAGCGCTTTGGCAAGCTGCCGTTCGCCGATCTGATGCAGCCCGCGATCGAGATTGCCGAGCGTGGCTATGCCGTGCCGCCCATCGTGCAGGGCAAGTGGGCGATGGCTGCGGCGCTGCCCGAGCTGACGTCGCAGCCTGGCTTTGCTCAGGCCTTTCTGCCCAAAGGGCGGGCGCCCGAGGTCGGTGAGCTGTTCCGCTTCGAGGAGGCGGCGCGCAGCCTGAAGCTCATCGCCGAGACCCGCGGCGAGGCCTTCTACCGCGGCGAGATCGCGCATGCGCTGGCCCGCTTCGCGCGCGATACCGGCGGCGCGCTGACCGAAGCCGACCTCGCGGCCTACCAGCCGGAATGGGTCACGCCGCTGGCCAAGGACTTCGCCGGTCACACGCTGCACGAGATCCCGCCCAATGGCCAGGGCATCGCGGCGCAGATGGCGCTGGGGCTGCTGCAGCACTGTGACGTCACGGCGCATGCCGTCGACAGCGCTGAGGCCCAGCACCTGATGATCGAGGCGATGAAGCTCGCCTTCGCGGACGTGTACCGCTACGTCGCCGAGCCCGGCGCGATGACGGTCACGCCGGCGCAGTTGCTGGACGCCGGCTACCTGGCCGAGCGGGCCAGGCTCATCGACCCGAACCGCGCACAGGCGTTCGGCGCCGGCAACCCGGTCAAGGGGGGCACCATCTACCTGACCGCAGCGGACGAGTCCGGGATGATGGTCAGCTTCATCCAGAGCAACTACATGGGCTTCGGCTCGGGCCTGGTGCTGCCGGGCTACGGCATCAGCCTGCAGAACCGCGGCCACTGCTTCACGCTGGAGGCCGGCCACCCGAACCAGGTCGCACCGGGCAAGCGGCCCTTCCACACCATCATCCCGGCCTTCCTGACCAAGGACGGCGCGCCCGTCATGAGCTTCGGCGTCATGGGCGGCAACATGCAGCCGCAAGGCCACATGCAGACACTGGTGCGCATGCTGTGCTACGGCCAGAACCCGCAGGCCGCCTGCGACGCGCCGCGCTGGCGCTTCAACGAGGGACTGTCCATCAACGTGGAGCCGCACATGCCGGCGGCCACCATCGAAGGACTGCGAGCGCGGGCCCACGAGATCGGCGACATCCACGACAGCTACCAGGACTTCGGCGCCGGCCAGTTCATCTGGCGGCTGGGCGACCCGGGCACGCAGGGCTACGTGGCCGCCAGCGACCCGCGGCGCGACGGCGCTGCCGTGGGGTGGTGATGCTGCAGGCGCTGCGTCTTCTGCCGGGCGACGACCTGCGCGGCGTGCTGGCGGGGCGCACCGCTTTCGTCGTTGCCGGCATCGGCAGCCTGACGCAGGCGCAGCTGCGCCTGGCCGGCGACGCCGGGCCGACCCACCTCGACGGCCCGCTGGAGGTGCTGACGCTCAGCGGCAGCCTGTCGCCCGACGGCGTGCACCTGCACGCCAGCCTGTCGGATGCCGCCGGCCGTGTGTGGGGCGGCCACGTCTGTGCGGGCTGCGTCGTGCACACGACGGCCGAGCTGCTGGTCGCGCCGCTGCCGGCGGGCTCGCTGGGGCGGGTCTGGGACGCCGCGACGGGCTACCTGGAGCTTCGCGTGCGCGACAGCTGACGCCCGGCCGCGCTGCTAGCATGTGCCGCATGACCAAGCTCCTCGACCTCGACTGACGCGCCTGCCCGTGCTGCGTCGCCGCGCCGCCCTGGCGCGCCCTGCCTGTCGAGTTCCGGAGCCCTTGCCGTCATGCTCTCCCGTCTGATCGCCTTTTTCACCCTCGCGCCCAACGACTTGTTGCGCGACCTCGTCTACCGGCGCCTGTGGACGTCCATCCTGTGCTCGTCGCTGGGCGGCCAGATCACGTTGCTGGCGCTGCCGTTGACGGCCGCCGTGATGCTGCATGCCACGCCGACGCAGATGGGCATCCTGCAGGCGTTGGAGGTGCTGCCGTTCGCGCTGTTCTCGCTGCCCGCGGGCGTGCTGCTGGACCGGGTGCGCAAGCTGCCCGTCTACATCGGTGGCGAGGCCATGCTGGCGCTGGCCGTGGCCTCGGTGCCCGTTGCGGCCTGGCTTGGCGTGCTGGGCATGGGTTGGCTGTACGTGGTGGGCTTCGTCATCGGCAGCGTGCACACGACGGCCGGCAGCGCCGCGCAGATCGTGCTGACGCAGGTGGTGCCGCGCGAGCGGCTGGTGGAGGCACATGCGAAGAATGCGCTGGCCTCGTCGGGGGCCGACGTGGCAGGGCCCGGGCTGGCCGGGCTGCTCATCAAGCTGCTGGGCGCGCCCATCGCGCTGGCGGCCAATGCTTTGATGCTGGCGGTGTCGGTGCTGATCCTGCGCGGCATCCGCGTGCACGAGACACTGCCGCCGCGCAAGGCGCAGGACTTCTGGGCCGAGCTCAAGGCCGGGCTGCGCTTCGTGCGCGACCGGCAGCTGCTGGTCAGCATGGCCGTCATCATGGCGGGCTGGAACCTGTTCCAGAACTCGGCGCTGGTGGTGCAGATCCTGCTGGCCACGCGCGAGCTTCACCTCTCGCCCGAAGCCGTGGGCTGGTCCTATGTGGCCATCGGCGCCGGCACGGTGCTGGGCAGCGTCTACGGCCACCGCATCAGCCGCCGCATGGGGCCGGGGCCGTGCATGGTGATGGGCTACGCGCTGTGCGGCGTGGGCTGGCTGCAGCTGGCGTTCGCGCCGTCGGGCGCCTTCGGTGTGGCGAGCTTTGCGCTGATGCTGTTCATCTGGGGCTTTGGCGCGGTGCTGCTGTTCATCAACTTCCTGTCGCTGCGCCAGGCGGTCACGCCCGCGCCCATGCTGGGGCGAATGACCAGCACCGTGCGCTGGCTCATTCTGCTGCCGGCCGCGCCCGGCGCGCTGCTGGGCGGCTGGCTGGGCGAGCATCTGGGACTGCGCACTGCGTTGGGCTTTGCCGGCATCGGTTGCGTGCTGACGGCCGTGTGGGCCTGGCACCACCCGGTGCTGCGTGGCGTGCGTGAGCTGCCCCGGCCGGTGGAGGTGGCGACGGCATGAACGATCCGCTGCTCATCGACATCCCCGAGCGCCTGGACGGCCTGCGCACGGTGCTGCTGGTGCCGCGTGCCGGCCTGGGTGCCGAGCTGGCGGTCGTCGTCACACAGTCGTTGTCGCATCTGCGTCCTTGGATGGCGTGGGCGCAGGACGCGCCCTCGGCCGAGAGTGCCGAGCTGGTGGTGCGCCGCATGCAGGCTGATTTCGTCGCACGGCGCGACCTGTGCTTCCACATCTACGCGCGCCGCGCCGATGGCGGCCCCGGGCGGCTGCTGGGCGGCACGGGCCTGCACCGCATGGACTGGGCCGTCCGGCGCTTCGAGATCGGCTACTGGATACGACCTGAGGCGGCCGGCCAGGGCCATGTCAGCGAGGCCGTGCGGCTGCTGACCGCGCTGGCCTTCGACCGGCTGGCCGCGCGGCGGCTGGAGATCCGTTGCGACGTGGGCAACCTGCGCAGCCGCGCCGTGGCAGAGCGCTGCGGCTTCGAGCTGGAGGGCGTGTTGCGCCGCGACGCGCTGGGCGTGGACGGCACGCCGCGGGACACGGCGGTCTATTCGCGCATCACGGGGTGATGCGGTCCACGCGGTCGGTGATGAGCCCGTCGATGCCGTCGGCGATCAGTTGCTCGGCGACCGGCACGTCGTTGACCGTGTAGACCAGTGCCCGCCAGCCCCGGGCGTGCAGTCGCTCGATGAGCGCGCGGTCCATGAGCCGCCAGTTCGTGATGACGGCCACGACGCCCAGCGCCTCGGCGACTTCCGGCCAGCCGTCCCACAGCGTGTCCAGCAGCAGTGCGCGCGGCAGGCCCGGCTCGGTATCACGGGCGGCGACCAGCGCCTCCGGCTTGAAGCTGCTCAGCAGCGGCGGCACGTCGGCGCCGGCCCAGAGCCTGGCGGCCTCGCGCGCCACGGTGGCGCCTGTCAGCGCCTCGGTGCCGGGGCAGGGCTTGATCTCGACGTTCAGCGCGCAGCCATTGGCCAGGCAGAACTGTGCGATCTGCGCGAACGCGGGCAGCGGCTCGGCCGCGAAGGCGGGGCTGTGCCAGCTGCCGGCGTCCAGCAGCGCCAGGGCCTCCCAGTCCTGCTCGGCCGGCGAGCCACGGCCGCTGGTAGTGCGGTCCAGCGTGTCGTCATGCAGCAGGAAGGCTTCGCCGTCGCGGCTGAGCTTCACATCGCATTCGAAGGCTCGATAGCCGAACTGCGCGCCCAGCCTGAATGCGGCCAGCGTGTTCTCCGGGGCAAGCTTGCCGGCGCCGCGGTGCGCGAGCCACAAGGGGTAGGGCCAGGGCTTCATTCGCCCGATTCTGAAGGGAAATACCCCGCTGCGATAATTCCGCTCCTCTATGAACGCACCGCATCCCCTGATGCCGGCCGCCGCTGATGTGGCCGACACCGTCGCCCACGACGCCCCGCGCCTGCGCGAGATCCCGTACAACTACACGTCGTTCTCCGACCGCGAGATCGTCATCCGCCTGCTGGGCTCCCGGGCCTGGACGCTGCTGGACCAGCTGCGTGGCGAGCGGCGCACGGGCCGATCCGCGCGCATGCTGTACGAGGTGCTGGGCGACATCTGGGTGGTGCAGCGCAACCCCTACCTGCAGGACGACCTGCTGGACAACCCCAAGCGCCGCGCCCAGCTGATCGAGGCCTTGCACCACCGCCTGGGTGAGGTGCAAAAGCGCCGCGACCCGGCGGGCGACCCGCAGCGCGACGCCGCCGTCGGCGAACTGCTGCAGGCCGCGCGCGGCGCGGTGGCCGAGTTCGACAAGTTCTTCGACAGCACCGCGGCGCTGCGCAAGCGCGCCGCCAAGACGCTGGCCCGCCACACCGCCAAGGACAACATCAAGTTCGACGGCCTGTCCCGCGTGTCCCACGTGACGGACGCGACCGACTGGCGCGTGGAGTACCCGTTCGTCGTGCTCACGCCCGACACCGAGGCCGAGATGGCCGGTCTGGTGGGCGCCTGCTTCGAGCTGGGGCTGACCGTCATCCCGCGCGGCGGCGGCACGGGCTACACGGGCGGCGCGGTGCCGCTGGTGTGGAACAGCGCCGTCATCAACACCGAAAAGCTGGAGGCGCTGCGCGGCGTCGAGATGCTGACGCTGCCAGGCCTGGGCCGCGCGGTGCCGACCATCTTCAGCGAGGCCGGCGTCGTCACGCAGCGCGTGGCCGACATGGCCGAGGCCAACGGCTTCGTCTTCGCGGTGGACCCGACGTCGGCCGAGGCCAGCTGCATCGGCGGCAATGTGGCCATGAACGCCGGCGGCAAGAAGGCCGTGCTGTGGGGCACGGCGCTGGACAACCTGGCCTCTTGGCGCATGGTGACGCCCGAGGCCAAGTGGCTGGAGGTCCATCGCCTCAACCACAACCTCGGCAAGATCCACGACGTGGAGGTCGCGAGCTTCGAGCTGCGCTACTTCGACGCCAGCGGCAAGACGCTGGAGAAGACCGAGCGCCTGGACATCCCCGGCCGCGTGTTCCGCAAGGAAGGCCTGGGCAAGGACGTCACGGACAAGTTCCTCGCCGGCCTGCCGGGCATCCAGAAGGAGGGCTGCGACGGCCTCATCACCAGCGCGCGCTGGATCGTGCACCGCATGCCGGCGCACACGCGCACCGTCTGCCTGGAGTTCTTCGGCAACCCCAAGGACTGCGTGCCCAGCATCGTCGACATCAAGGACTACATGTTCTCGATTGCCGACACCGGCGTGCTGCTGGCGGGCCTGGAGCACCTTGACGACCGCTACCTGAAGGCGGTGGGCTACGCGACCAAGAGCAAGCGCGGCGGCTTCCCGAAGATGGTGCTGATCGGCGACATCGTCGGCGACGACGCGGACGCGGTGGCACGCGCCACCAGCGAGGTCGTGCGCCTGGCCAACGGCCGCTCGGGCGAGGGCTTCGTGGCCGTCAGCCCGGATGCGCGCAAGAAGTTCTGGCTGGACCGCAAGCGCACCGCTGCGATCAGCAAGCACACGAACGCGTTCAAGGTGAACGAGGACGTCGTGATCCCGCTGCCCCGCATGGGCGAGTACACGCTGGGCATCGAGCGCATCAACATCGAACTCAGCCTGCGCAACAAGCTGGAACTGGTGGCGGCGCTGCAGGCGCTGTTCACCACCGGCAAGATCCCGCTGGGCAAGAGCGACGATGCCGGCGAGATTCCCAGCGCCGAGCTGCTGGAGGACCGCGTGCAGCAGGCGCTGGCGCTGCTGCGCGATGTGGGCGAGCTCTGGCAGGGCTGGTTGGCCGGGCTGGACGCCGGCTTCTTCGAGCAGCTGCAGACGCACGAGCTGCGCGCGTCGTGGAAGACGCAGATCCTGAAGCCGCTGCAGAGCATCTTCAGCGGCGCGGCGTTCGAGCCGCTGGTCCAGGAGCTCAAGCGCATTCACAAGGACGTGCTGCGCGGCCGCGTGTGGGTGGCCCTGCACATGCATGCCGGCGACGGCAACGTGCACACCAACATCCCCGTCAACAGCGACAACTACCAGATGCTGCAGACGGCCCACGAGGCCGTGGCGCGCATCATGACGCTGGCGCGCAGCCTGGACGGCGTGATCTCTGGCGAGCACGGCATCGGCATCACGAAGATCGAGTTCCTCACCGATGCGGAGCTCGCCAACTTCACCGAGTACAAGAGAAGAGTCGACCCGGAAGGCCGCTTCAACAAGGGCAAGCTGCTCAAGAGCGATGCGCTGCCGGCCGGCCTGCATTCCGACTTAAGAAACGCCTACACGCCGTCCTTCGGCCTGATGGGGCATGAGTCGCTGATCATGCAGCAGAGCGACATCGGCGCCATCGCGAACTCGGTGAAGGACTGCCTGCGCTGCGGCAAGTGCAAGCCGGTCTGCGCCACGCACGTGCCGCGCGCCAACCTGCTCTACAGCCCGCGCAACAAGATCCTGGCGACGTCGCTGCTGGTCGAGGCCTTCCTGTACGAGGAGCAGACGCGCCGCGGCGTGTCGATCAAGCACTGGCAGGAGTTCGAGGACGTGGCCGACCACTGCACGGTCTGCCACAAGTGCCTGACGCCGTGCCCGGTCAAGATCGACTTCGGCGACGTGACGATGAACATGCGCAACCTGTTGCGCAAGATGGGCCAGAAGACCTGGCGCCCCGGCAACGCGGCGGCCATGTTCATGCTCAACGCCACCAACCCCGAGACCATCAAGCTGGCCCGCACGGCCATGGTGGGAGTGGGCATGAAGGCGCAGCGCCTGGCCGTGGACCTGTTCAAGCCGGCCGGCCGCAAGCAGACGAGCGCGCCGCGCGCGACCGTCGGCGCCGCGCCGATCAAGGAACAGGTCATCCACTTCATCAACAAGAAGCTGCCCGGCGGCCTGCCCAAGAAAACGGCGCGGGCGCTGCTGGACATCGAGGACAAGGACTACGTGCCCATCATCCGCCCGCCGGCCACGCCGAGTGAGACGGAGGCCGTGTTCTATTTCCCCGGCTGCGGCTCCGAGCGCCTGTTCAGCCAGGTCGGCCTGGCCACGCAGGCCATGCTGTGGCATGCCGGCGTGCAGACGGTGCTGCCGCCCGGCTACTTGTGCTGCGGCTACCCGCAGCGGGGCTCGGGCCAGTTCGACAAGGCCGAGAAGATGATCACCGACAACCGGGTGCTCTTCCACCGCGTGGCCAACACGCTGAACTACCTCGACATCAAGACCGTCGTGGTGTCCTGCGGCACCTGCTACGACCAGCTGCAGGGCTACAAGTTCGAGGAGATCTTCCCCGGCTGCCGCATCATCGACATCCACGAGTACCTGCTGGAAAAGGGCATCACGCTGGGCTCCAAGCAGAGCTACCTCTATCACGACCCCTGCCACACGCCGATGAAGCTGCAGGAGCCGATGAAGACGGTGAAGGCGCTGGTGGGCACGGAAGTCGTCAAGAGCGAGCGCTGCTGCGGCGAGAGCGGCACGCTGGGCGTCACGCGGCCGGACATCGCCACGCAGGTGCGCTTCCGCAAGGAAGAGGAGCTGCGCAAGACCGAGGCGCAGCTGCGCGACAGCGGCAAGGTCGGCGCGCAGGACAACCTCAAGATCCTGACGTCGTGCCCCAGCTGCCTGCAGGGCCTGACGCGCTACGGCGACGACCTGCAGAACGGCCTGCTCGAGGCCGACTACATCGTCGTCGAGATGGCCAAACAGATCCTCGGCGAGAACTGGATGCCGGACTACGTGGCCAAGGCCAACAACGGCGGCATCGAGCGGGTGCTGGTGTGACCCTGGGCGGCTACCTGCGCGCCGCCTTCCGGTGGCAGCGCGGGCGCCAGGGCAGCGGCTACGACAAGATGCTGCTGCTCACGGCACGCTGGCCGCTGCCGTTCGACAGCTACCTGATCCGCTACCCCGAGGGCAGCGCCATTCCGCCCCACGCCGACCCGGTGCAGGCCGGGCGCCACTACCGGCTCAACATCGTGCTGAAGGCCTCGCCGCGCGGCGGCGAGTTCGTCTGCGCCACGCCCATCTGGCAAAGCCGGCGCATCAAGTTCTTCCGGCCCGACACCTGCGAGCATAGCGTGACGCGCGTCGAAGGCGGCAGCCGCTATGTGCTGTCCGTCGGCTGGGTGCTGAAAGACCACCCGCACGCCATCCAGCACGGGCCCGAGTAGGCAGGAGATCCTCGGCACATCAGGGATTTGGCCTGAGCAGGGCGCCAGAAGGTGTCCGACGCGCAAGCGGTGGACATAGGCTTGGGTATGGGAGGTGGATTCCGGCTTCCTGATGAAGGTCCCGTGTCGGGTCTCCCGAGGCCGTCGCTGATTCAGGGGGCAGTCGTGCGCTGCCGACTGCAGCTCCCGTCACAGGCGCTGCACACCGCATTCCTAGAGTCGCTCGCCATCCCGACTCTTCTCTCCGGAGTGCCCCATGTTCCCCAATGATCGCCGCGGCTTCCTGCGTAGCCTGGGCCAGGCCGCTGGCGCCAGCGCCATGCTGGCCAGCTTCCCGCCCGCCATCCAGCGCGCACTGGCCATCCCCGCCAACCAGCGCACCGGCACCTTGCACGATGTCGAGCACATCGTCATCCTGACGCAGGAGAACCGCTCCTTCGACCACTATTTCGGCACGCTGGCCGGCGTACGCGGCTTTGCCGACCCGTTCCCCGTGCCCACGCTGGACCGCCCCGGCACCTTCACCGGCAAGACCGTGTTCGTGCAGCCCAACGGCGGTGGCGCGAAGGTGCCGGGCCGGCCCGACTGGGGTGGCCAGCGCACGGCCATCGCGCCCTTCCACCTGAACACGCAGCAGGACTTCTCCGTCATGCGCGTCGCCGGCACGCCGCATTCGTGGGCCGACGCGCAGGCCGCTTGGGACCACGGCCGCATGAACAACTGGCCCGCGGCCAAGCAGGCGCATTCGCTGGGCTACTTCAAGGAAGCTGACATCCCGTTCCAGTTCGCGCTGGCGCGTGCCTTCACGCTGTGCGACCACTACCACTGCGCCGCGCAGACCGGCACCAACACCAACCGCCTGTTCCTGTGGAGTGGCGGCAACGACCCGCTGGCGCTGGCCGGCGGCCCGTCCACCGACAACAGCCACGACTGGTTCAACGAGAACCCGTCCACCGACTACACCTGGACGACCTATCCCGAGCGCCTGCAGTCCGCCGGCATCAGCTGGCAGGTCTACCAGAACATGGACGACAACTTCACGGACAACTCGCTCGCCGGATTCCGTCCGTTCCGTGACGCCTGGTACGGGCGCCCGGGCTACTCGGCGCAGTTGAAGGCGCGTGGCGTCAGCACGCGTGACCTCGACATGCTCAAGGCCGATGTGCAGGCCAACCGGCTGCCGCAGGTGTCGTGGATCGTCGCGACCGCCGAGGGCTCCGAGCATCCGGGCCCGTCCAGCCCCGCGTCGGGTGCCGACTACACGGCCCGCGTGCTGGACGCGCTGACGTCCAACCCGGAGGTCTGGTCCAAGACCGTGCTGTTCATCAACTTCGACGAGAACGATGGCTTCTTCGACCACCTGCCGCCGCCAGCGGCGCCGTCGTACCAGACCTACGACGCAGACCCGGCCAAGGCGGTCCTCGCGGGCGCGTCGACCGTGGACACGACCGGCGAGTACCACCACGTGCTCAACGGCAGCTCACCGACCTACCAGCACCGCAACTACGGCATGGGGCCACGCGTGCCGATGTACGTCGTGTCGCCGTGGACCAAGGGCGGCTGGGTCAACTCCCAGGTCCACGACCACACGTCGGTCATCCGCTTCATCGAGGCCCGTTTCGGCGTGCAGGAGCCGCTGATCACGCCGTGGCGCCGCGCCGTCAGCGGCAACCTGGTGGGTTGCTTCGACTTCGCTCACCCGGAGGACAGCGCCTTCGTGCAGAACCTGCCGGCTACGGCCGCGCTGCGCGCCCGTGCGCTGACGCTGCCGGGCACCAAGACGCCAGCCACGCCCACCACGCTGGCCGCGCCGGTCCAGGAGGCCGGCCTGCGCATGGCCCGCGCGCTGCCGTACGAACTGCAGGTGCAGGCGAACGCCGCGGCATCCGGCGTCACGCTGCGCTTCGAGAACGCTGGCGAGGCCGGTGCGGTCTTCCACGTCTACAACCGTCTCGCGCTGGACCAGATCCCGCGCCGCTACACGGTCGAGGCCGGCAAGCAGCTCGATGGCGTCTGGGCCGGTGCTGCCGGCGCCGCCTACGACCTGTGGGTGCTTGGCCCGAATGGCTTCCACCGCCATTTCACCGGCAACCTGCCCAAGGCCGGCGTGGCCCAGGCCCAACCCGGTGTGACGGTGAAGGCCGACCCCGTCTTCCTGGAGCTGGTGCTGGAACTGCGCAACGCAGGCACCAAGCCTTGCACCTTCGTGCTGCAGACGCACCGCTACGCGACCGCGCCCAACCGCAACTGGATCGTCGCGGCCGGCAGTGTGCAGACCGTTCGCGTCCCTGTGGACAGCGAGCACCGCTGGTACGACTTCAGCCTGAAGGCCGCCGAGGTCGCCGGCTTCGGCGTACGCCTGGCAGGCCACCTGGAGAACGGCGAACCCTCCGTCAGCGACCCGGCCATGCATGGCCCCGCCGTGCTCGACCAGACCCGCCCCTGAACCCTTCCCGCATCAAGAGACTTTCATGATCAAGCACACCCTCGCCCTGGCATTCATGGCGCTCAGCCTGGGCGCACAGGCGCAAGCCACGCTCGGCACCAACCTCATCATCAACGGCGATGCCGAGAGCGGCGTCGCCGGATGGACGGGCTTCGACGGCTACTCGATGTTCCAGTCGGTCGACTACGGCAGCAACTGGGTGCTCCCCACGCAGCCCGGCCCGGCGAACCGTGGCAGCAAGATGTTCACCGGCCTGGCGGCACAGGCGGCAGGCTTCCAGACCATCGCGCTCGGCGCGCTGGCCGGCCAGTCGCTGCACTACGACCTGAGCGGCTACCTCGGTGGCTGGGCGGCGCAGGGCGACAACGCGCTGCTCTACGTGTCGTTCCTCGACACGTTGGGCAACGAGATCGGTTCCGCCAGCATCGGTCCCGTGACGCCGGCCGACCGCAACAACCAGACCGGCCTGTTCCTGCGCACAGCATCGGGTGTGCTGCCCGTCGGCACGACCTCGCTGCAGTTCTCGCTGTCGATGGAGCGCATGGGCGGGGGTGACAACGACGGCTACGCCGACAGCCTGTCGTTCGTCGTCAGCAGCGTGCCGGAAGGCAGCACGCTGGCCTATGCGCTGGCAGGCCTGAGCCTGCTGGGGGGCCTGGCCGCGCGGCGTCGCGCCTGAACGGGGCCGTGCCGGGGGCGCAGCCTGGGAAGGCAGGGAACGCGACGTCCTGGCACGCGGTGCGCTGATCGCCGCCGGCGACCGGCGGTCGGCGTGCGCTCGCCCGGCGCATACAGTGCCGTTGCGCCGGCCGACCGAAGCGACGACGAGCGATCGCCTGTTGCCGACGCGCCCCTGAAAGGTACTCGAATGAAATGCCCGCTTTGCACGGGCGACGGCGGCCTCGTCGTCGCGCGCACCGACAGTTTTCGCGTCATCCGCGTCGTCGACGGTGATGAAGCCCGCCGCTTCCCGGCGTTCTATCGGCTCGTCTGGACTGACCATGTCGCCGAGTTCAGCGACCTCCCGGATACGGACAGACACGCCTGCATGGACGCTGTCACCGAGATCGAGCGGGTTCTGAGGTCTTTGCTCGCGCCCACCAAGGTCAACCTGGCCGCGTTGGGCAATGTCGTGCCGCATCTGCACTGGCACGTCATTGCCCGCTTCGACTGGGACAGCCACTTCCCCGCACCCGTGTGGGCCGCACCGCAGCGCGACGAGGTGGTGGGCGGTGCGGCCGCGCGCCTCGCGCAGCCGCTGGCGGCGGTGGACGCCGCCATCGCCGCGGCGATCAGCCGCCGCTGCTGATGCGGATGTTGCGGGCCGCCATGCGCGCGTCGGCGCTGGCCTGTGGGTCGACGAAGTCGACGCTGAAGCGGTAGACCTGCGCATCGGCCGTCGCGCGCGACGTGCAGTCCACCTTGTGCATGGCGGCGCGCACCTGGCGCGACACGGCGTTGGACACGCCGCGCGCCTGCACGGCGCTGACCCGGCCGTTCTCCAGCACGAACTGCACCTTCACCTTGCCGTAGCGGCCCTCGTCGGCCCAGGTGCGGGCCAGCGCCGTCTGCAGCTCTTCCTCGATGGTGCTGCAGGCGCTGTGCACGTCGTGACGCGGCACGGTTTCCAGCACGCGGCCGCCGCGCACTTCGACGCGCTCAATGCCGCTGTTCTGTGCCAGCGCAGGGCCGGCGGCCAGCGTCAGCAGTGCGGCGCCGGCGAGCAGGCGACGGGCGAGAGAGGTGGGTGTGGACATGGTGGGCTCCTGGGCTTGACGGTGGGGCTGGAGACGCGGAATTGCGTCGACCTGTGCTCAGGCTAGGTGTCTGTCCGAGCGGGCCCAAGGCGCAAGTGATGAGATGCCGCCACCGTGCGATGGCCTGCCGAAAACCGAGGCCGAACTGAACTCGCGCCACGACGCCGTCGCGAGGCCTCTGCATCCCATTCGTCATGGGCATCCATCGGTGTTTGCCCGCTAGGGTGACTTCTGTCACTGCGGTGGGTGACAACCCAGGTTTCGCGCCAGGCAGACACTGCGCGCCGCTTCGGAAAGCACCAGGCTGGCAGAGGGGCAAGAAGTCTTGGGAGAGATCCCGCCGGCAAGCCATCGACAACAAGGGTGGTGTTCCCAATGTGGAGATCCCACGGGCCGAGCCGGCACGCCGTACGCCACGGCGACTTTTGCGGAATCACCAAGATGAGCTTTGTCCTTGCAAACCGGAAATCCCTGATCGCGCTGGCCTGCGGCCTGCTCGCGACCGGCGTCGGCCAGGCCGGCGTGTCCAACACCCAGGTCGACGTCGGCCTGGCCAGCATCGTGCAGCGCGCCGCGCCCGCCACCGACCGCCTGATCGTTGGCTACCGTGACGCCGCCGAGGCGGACGCGGCCGACGGCCGCGTCATGCGCGCCCGCAGCGTGGATGCCACCGCCATGTCCCACCGCCTGGGCTCGGTCAACTCCACGCTGGGCCTGCGCGGCGCTCAGGCCAAGCTGCTGCGCCAGACCGGTACGGGCGCCCACGTGTTCAAGCTGAACAAGGCGCTGTCGCACGGCGAACTGGAGCGCGTGGCGGCCGAACTGAAGGCGTCCGACCCCAACATCGCCTACGCGGAACCCGACCGCAAGATGTACCCGCTGATGACGCCCAACGATTCGAGCTACAGCTCGCAGTGGGACTTGTACGAGGCGACCGGCGGCATCCGCGCCCCGGCGGCCTGGGACCTTGCGACCGGCACGGGCGTCACGGTGGCCGTCATCGACACCGGCATCCGCCCGCACGCCGACCTGTCGGGCCAGATCGTGGCCGGCTACGACATGATCAACGACACGGCGGTGTCCAACGACGGCAACGCCCGCGACAGCGACCCCAGCGACCCGGGTGACTGGACGGCGGCCGGTGAATGCGGCACCGGCGAACCTGCGAGCAACTCCAGCTGGCACGGCACGCACGTGGCCGGCACCATCGCGGCCAAGACGAACAACTCGTCCGGCATCGCCGGCATCGCCTTCAACGCCAAGATCCAGCCCGTGCGCGTGCTGGGCAAGTGCGGCGGCTACACGTCCGACATCGCCGACGGCATGATCTGGGCGTCCGGCGGCACCGTCAGCGGCCTGCCCGCCAACGCGACGCCGTCGCGCGTCATCAACATGTCGCTGGGCGGCGGCGGCGCCTGCGACACGACGTCGCAGAACGCCATCAACAGCGCCCGCTCGCGCGGCACGGTGGTGGTGGTGGCCGCCGGCAACGAGAACCAGAACGCCAGCAACTCCAACCCGGCCAACTGCTCGGGCGTCATCACCGTCGCCGCGACGGACCGCAACGGCGCGCGCGCCTATTACTCCAACTACGGCTCCATCGTCACGCTGGCCGCGCCGGGCGGTGACGTGCGCTCGTCCAGCAGCAACGGCATCCTGAGCACGCTGAACGCCGGCACCAAGGCGCCGGGCGCCGACAGCTACGCGTACTACCAGGGCACGTCCATGGCCACGCCCCACGTGGCCGGCGTCGTCGCGCTGATGCTGAGCGCCAAGCCCACCGCCACGCCGGACCAGGTCAAGGCTGCCCTGCAGAGCAGCGCACGCGCCTTCCCCGGCACCTGCTCGCAGTGCGGTTCGGGCATCCTGGACGCGGCCGCGGCCGTCGCAGCCATCACCGGCACGGGCGGGCTGCCGACCGTCAACGAGACCGAGTCCAATGGCACGATCGCCTCGGCCAACGCCGTCTCGGCACCGGCCAACGTGTCGGGCACCATCGGCTCCACCAGCGACACCGACTACTTCAAGGTGACGCTGCCGGCCGGCAAGACGCTGAGCGCCACGCTGACCATGGCCAGCAGCAGCAACGACTTCGACCTCTACGTGAAGAACAGCGCCGGCACGACGCTGGCCAAGAGCGAGAAGGCGGCGGGCCAGGTGGACAGCACCACGTACGCCAATGGCGGCTCGGGCTCGGTGACGCTGTACGTGCAGGTGCTGCGCTACAGCGGCACCGGCGCGTACACGCTGAAGCTGCAGTGGTGAGCGGCTGCATTGCGTTGAATGCCATGCAGCGCCCGCCTGCAGTGACGTCAACGGGTTGAACGGCCGGCTTCGCCGGCCCGGGCCTGAGTTCGGTTCTCCGCCGGGCTCAGGCCTTTGTGCTTGTGGCTCGGATGAATTGCCGCCGCTTCTCGTCAGGCGGCCTGCCCCAATCGAGCCAGGCGCCCCTTGAGTTCGCGAACGCGGGTCCAGGAGGTGGCCGCGCAGCGATCGCTCTGGAAGCCAAGCGCTGACAGGGCGGGATCCGCGTTGGCCGGCGCGCGGCACGATGCATGCACCTCGGGGACGAGGGTCAGGCGCACCAACGCGTCGACGTTGTCCGCGTCGATCCCGCTGCTGGCAAGAATTCCGATTCGCCCCTGGCTCTGCGCGACCAGGGACGCGAGCCTGGCCGCCCCCTCGATTGCCGTGCGGGCGCCGCCGGACGTGAGGACGCGCTGGAACCCCAGCGCGATTGCGTCCTCCAGCGCGGCTGCCGGGTCGCGTGTCAGGTCGAACGCGCGGTGCAGCGTCAGGGCCATGCCCGCGGCACGGTCCGCCAGCCGCTGCAGGAGCGGGAGATCCAGTCGGCTGTCCGGGGTCAATGCGCCCACGGCCACGCCCGCGAGACCGAGTTCCGCGGCGAGTTCGATGTCGCGGGCCATGATCCGGGCCTCCGTGGCCGAGTACATGAAGTCTCCCGCCCTCGGGCGAATGAGCGCGACGACGGGGATGGGGAGTCGGGATGCCTCGGCCATGAAGCCCGCCGAGGGCGTCAGGCCGCCCGACGCCAGGTTGCTGCAGAGCTCGATCCGGTCTGCGCCCCCCTGGATGGCGGCTTCGAGCCCGGCAACGTCGTCGACGCAGACCTCCAGACGTGTCATGACAAGGCTCCCGCATAGGCATAGCCCGCGCCGATGAGGCCTGCCTGCTCGCCCAGCAGGCCCGGAACGACGAGCGGTTCGGGGCCATCGCGCAGCACCTTGCCGCGCACGGCCTGGTCGAGGGCGGCGACGAGTTCATGGCAGTTGCCCAGCCCGCCGCTGACAGGCACCACGCTCGCTCCCGTGATGTTGACGAGCAGGGCGAGCGGGTCGGAGACGAGTTCGACATGAGCCCGCACCGTTGCAGTGGCGCGCGGCTCGCCAGCCCGCCATGCCGTCAGGATCTCGCGGCTGTCTTGCTGGGTCTGATGAAGGAATGCGTGCAGCCGCTCCAGCCCGCGCGCACCGCCGATGGTGTCGGCGCAGCCGCGTTGGCCGCAGCCGCAGGCGAAGCGGGGGATGCGAACGAGGCGGCCGTTGCCATCCTGCACCATCGCCTCGTTGATGATGGGGCCGTGCCCCCATTCGCCCGTGAGGCCGGCGGCGCCACGCACCAACTGGCCATTGACGACCAGTCCGCCGCCGACGCCCGTGCCCAGGACGGCGCCGAAGACGATCCGATGACCGGCGCCGGCGCCGGCATGGGCTTCGGCCAGCGCGGCGCAATCGGCATCGTTGGTGACCATCACCTTGATGCCCAGCACTGCTTCCAGTGCGGCATCCAGCCGCTGCGAGGCGAGGCAGGGAATGTTGGATGCGGTGACTCGCCCCGTGCGCGGCGACACCACGCCCGCGATGGACAGCGACAAGGCGGCCGGCGCCGGTGTGACGCCGCGGACCAATGCCGACAGCGTGGCGCAGAACTGCTCCCAGTTGTCGACGGGCGTCCGCGCAGAGCCCAGCAGCTCGTAGGGCTGGTGCGGTAGATGGCGTCCGAGCCGTATCAGCGATCCGCCGATATCCGCGACCAGCACCGCGCGAGGCGGGGCCGATGGCTGGCTGCCCAGCGGCCGGGAGTGGTGAGAAACGGGCTCAGAAATGGTCATCGAGGAGGCGTCGAGAAGGAAGGGTGAGAGGAGGTCAGCCGGTGTGGCGCCGCAGTCTCAGTGGGCTCGCAACGTCATGCAAGCGTCACGGCACCCCTGGGCATCCTGTTTACTAAAGCAACACTAAACTGCACCAGAACAGGGAATATTTGTTGAGCCTGGGATGGGTTCGTTTGTATAAATTTTCCTGTGCGAGATGCGAATTGAGCCCATCGGAAAACGACGATTCGGTTGTTTAGTAAACCTGAGGGTTTCCCCGAGTTACGACGAGTTTCCGAGCGCGAGGTTGCTGGCCTCCTGGTGGGTTCGACTCACTGCCTCTGGCGGGGCGGCGCATCGAGCATTGATTCAAACAAAGCCCGTCAAGGGCCCACATAGGAGAAGACAGATGACACTAGCGATCAGAAATGATCACGCGGGGCGGCGCCCGCATTGGCCCGCGACTCCCGTCGCGGCGGCGGTCGGGGTGGTGCTGCTGGCGCTGGGCGGCGGTGCCCACGCGCAGGTGGCGAGCGAGCCTCAGGTTGCCAAGAAGGGCGACGTCACGCAGCTGGATACGGTGGTCGTCACCGGCTATCGGTCCTCGATCGAGAAGAGCCTGTCCCAGAAGCGCAATGCCGACGCGATCGTGGATGTGGTCACTGCCGAGGATGTGGGCAAGTTTCCCGACAAGAACGTGGCCGATGCGCTGCAGCGCGTGCCCGGCGTGATCATCGATCGCAGTGGCGGCGAGGGTAAGAACGTCAGCGTGCGCGGGCTGTCGTCGGAGCTGACGCTGACGCAGTTGAATGGCAACTACGTGGCGACCGCGGAGTCCAACGGGGACCCCACGCGCTCGTTCAACTACATGCTGATGCCGTCCAACATGCTCTCCGGTGCGGAGCTGTACAAGACACCCGAGGCGCGCATCGACGAAGGTGGCATCGGCGGCACAGTGATCCTGCGCACGCGCCGTCCGCTGGATGTGAAGTCCGGCAGCGGCTTCGTTTCGGTGGAGGGAACCTCTGCCGACACGACGAAGAAGACCGATGGCCAGTTCTCGGGCCAGTACGCGTGGCACGACGAGGGCAAGCGTTTCGGCGTGCTGGTTGGGTTCACGCAGCAGAAGCGAACCACGCGCACCATGGGTGCCAGCACCGAGAACTGGCAGTGGTATGCGGACGACTACGACACCCATCCTTCGGTGGACGTCAACGGGAAGCCGCTGGGCCTGACCTCCCGCTGGTGGGGTGAGTCCGGCTTCTATGACCAGGGGGGCAAGTACTACACCAACTTCATGATGCCGACCTCGGTCAACTTCAACGTGAAGAACGAGGACCGCGAGCGAAAGGGCGGGCAGCTGACCCTGCAGTTCAAGCCCGTCGACAACCTGGTTTTGACGGGCAACTACTTCCGCTTCGACCTGTCGCAGAACTCGCAGACCAACACGCTGAAGGTGCCGGAGTGGAACCTGGCCCGCTACAAGGGCGACGGCAACTGGGCGACCGGCCGCCTGCTGGACGGGCTGACTTTCGATCCCAGCGGCACCATCGTCACGGGCGCGCAGTACAGCGCTCGCGCCGGCAAGACCTACTACTGCAACGAGGCGCAGGCCGCTGCGGCCGGCAAGGCGCCGGGCGGATGGGGGCCGGACGATTGCTCCGTTCCGACGCCGCAGATCACCGGCAGCTTCAATCGCGAGAAGTCGCGCTCGCAGACGTTCGACTTCGAAGCCGACTGGCGCGGTGAGTCGCTGGATGCCATCGTCAAGGCCGGTCGCACCTGGGCCAAGGGAGGCCCCGAGCTCCAGTTCTCCATGCCCATCAAGCCCAGGCTGCAGAACGCTAACGGCACCTACACGCTGGGCAACTCGCTGAGCGCGTGGAGCCTGAGCGGCACGCCGACGATGACGTTCTCGCCCGAGCTGATGGCCAACCTGCAGAAGGACATCGGCGAGATCGACCTCGGGTCCACCTCATCGTCCTGGACCAAGAACGGCACGCAGCAGCAGTACGCCCAGGCCGACTTCACGTGGCATGTGGACGGCAGCTGGCTGGACTCCCTGCAGTTCGGCCTGAAGTGGCGCGATGGCGGTACGCGGCGCAGCACCGGCAACAACTACTGGGTCTGCAAGGGGGCGGATCCGAGCAACTACGACAAGCGGTATCAGGCAGGTTGCGATCCGACGGCCAGCAAGTTCCAGTCGCAGTTCCTGTACGGTGAGTCGCTGGGCAACCTCGCGGGTGGCATCAACGCCAGCGCCTTCCCGGCCATCAACTACCCTGCCTACATCGCGTACCTGGACAAGACCTACGGCCAGATGCAGACGCGCAATGAGAACAACTTCGTCTACCACGTCGACGAGAAGATCACCGCGGCCTACCTGCAGGCCAACGTCAAGACCGACCGGCTGCGCGGCAACGTGGGCCTGCGCCTGGTGAAGACCAAGCAGCATGCCGACTCCACCGACCGCGTCGATACCTACAGCGACTACTTCTTCGATGGCGCCGACGGCAACCCGGCGCCGTGCCTGCCCGGCGGCCTGCCGGCGGCCGGCGCTCCGGCGGGATCGGGCTGCATCAGTGGCTTCACCCGTCTGCCCGACAGCATGGGCCGCGTGTCGTCCTTCGTCATCAGCTCGCTGGATCGCAGCTACACCGATGCGCTGCCAAGCATCAATCTCGCTTACGACCTGACCAAGGATGTGGTGCTGCGAGCCGCAGCCTCCAAGGTGATCTCTCGTCCGAGCTACGGCGACATCGCCTACCCGGGCAGCCTGCAGAACTACAGCCAGGAGTACGTCAACGACCGCCGGCTCATCGGTGGCGGCGATCAGCAGGGCTGGTTCGGTTCGGGCAGCAACAAGAGCCTGGAACCCTACAAGGCCACGCAGTTCGACCTCGGCGTGGAGTGGTACTTCCATCGCGGTTCGGTCCTGGGCGCGAACGCGTTCCGCAAGAACGTCAGCAACTTCTCCGTGCCGGTGGTGCGTGACGTGCCGCTGGTGGTGGGTGGCAACACGGTGACGGTGCAGAACTACTCGACGTCTGCCGGTGGCCGCAACGGGGTCTCGCAGGGGCTGGAGCTGTATGCGCAGCACACGCTGGATTCGGGGTTGGGCCTGCAGTTCAACTACACGTACAACAAGACCAACCAGGCGGCCATCAAGCTCGCCGATGGCAAGGAGATCGGCAAGTCGCCGTTGGTCGGCAGCGCGAAGAACCAGCTCAATGTCACCGTCTTCTACGAGACCGACCTGTACCTGCTGCGCGCGTCCTACAACCGGCGCGGTGAGGTGGTCAACGGCCTGGTCAACGGTGTCAACGTCTACGAGGAGCCCTACAGCCAGGTCGACGTGAACGCCGCCTACAACGTCAGCAAGGAGTTGAGCCTGACCGCGTCGGTGCTGAACCTGACGAAGCAGGAATCGCGCTCGCACCTGGGCAATGACACCAAGCAGCGCTTCTATGCCAACGGCTATGCGGGCCGTATCGCCTACGTCGGGCTGAACTACAAGTTCTGACGTCGGCTGCATCGGGCACGCAGAAGGCCCGGTGCGCAAGGCGGGCTCGATGCTGAATCGAGCCCGCCTTGCCGCTGCCGCCCGACCGCGGCACCAGGGCCCAACAACGACATCCCGGAGACAGACCCCATGAACTTTTCCCCTCAGGACTCAGGTGGCGCAGCGCTGCTGAGAAAAGCGGTGGCCTGCCTGGCCCTTTTCGGATCAGCGTTCACCTGCGCGGCCGATGGCGCGAAGGGCTACATCGGTGTCTACGGCGGCGGCCCGCTGTACCAGCATGCGGATCGCAATGTCAACGAGCTCAAGAACTCGAGCTTCAACGAGATCATCATCTGGAGCGTGCAGGTCTCGGCCAGCGGCGATCTCAACCTCAATGGCGAGTTCCCGTTGACCTCGGGCGGCGTCTACGTGGGCAACAACACCTGGCCGAACTTCGCGGCGGACCTGGTGACCCTGAAGCAGGGCAGCGCCAAGCGCATCACGTTCAGCGTCGGGTCCTCCAATGCCAACCCGTCAGACTTCGACCACATCAAGGCGCTCGTCCTGGCTCAGGGCACGGGCCCCGACAGCGCGCTCTACAGATCCTTCCAGGCCTTGAAGCGGGCGCTGCCATCCGTGGATGCGATCGATTTCGACGACGAGAGCACCTACGACGCGAGCACCATGACACAGTTCGGCGTGATGCTGGGCAACCTGGGCTTTCGCGTCACGATGTCGCCGTACGTGAAAGCGGACTTCTGGACATCGGTGGTCGCGGACATCAACGCCCGGCGACCTGGCACCGTGGATGGCGTGCATCTGCAGGCCTACTCCGGCGGCGCCCGTAACAGCCCCTGCTCGGGCTGGAACTTCGGCAGCGTGCCCGTCTTCCCCGGGCTGTGGAGCGCGAACGCCACCCCGCCGGCGGTGCAGGCAAAGATGCAGGCCTGGAAGAATGAGTGCGGCATCACCGGCGGTTTCATGTGGCTGTTCGACGAGTTCGCCGGCAAGGCCTACAACGGCCAGAGCGCCACCCAGGCGTACGCGCTGGCGATCAGCAACGGCGTGGGCGGCTCCCATCCCGTGGATGCCAAGCGTGTGCAGGCGCAGTCCAGCGACGGTACGGCGATCACCCGCGGCGGCATCGACGGCGTGGGGCACGCCTATTCATCGAACCTGCTGGGTTCGTCGGTCCGCTGGAACGGGAGCACCTTTCCCCTCGGCGCAGCGAACGCGGGTGACGGCTGGTACGACACGACGATCGCGCTGCCCGCGGGCCGGTACGACACCTTGAAGCTGCTGGCGACCGGCGTGCAAGGCAACCAGGCCGGGCAGACCTTCGTCATCAACTACACGGACGGCACGAGCACGACGGTCACGCAAAGCCTCAGCGACTGGTACAGCCCGCAGAGCCACGCTGGCGAAGCGAAGGCGGCCACGATGGCCTACCGCAACAACGCGGACGGCACGAAGGACCGCCGCACGTTCCACCTGTACGGCTACGCGTTCGCGATCAACGGAGCGAAGACGGTGAAGAGCCTGACGCTGCCGAGCAACCGCAACGTCGTCGTGCTGTCCTTCGCGTTGAGCAACGCGGTGGCCGCTCAGAGCGCCGTGCTGCCCGGCGGTGCCAATGCCGGGGTGCTGGCGAGCACTCTCGCGCCCTGAGTCCTTTGCTGGATGTTCTCCTGACGCTTCAACCTGCAGAGAGTGGCCCGACGTGACACAGAGCAATGCCCCAATCAACAGCGTCGTCGTCCTGGGCGGCGGCAGCGCCGGCTGGATGGCGGCCGCAGCGCTGGCGACCTACCTTGGCAGGCAGGCGTCCATCCGCGTCGTCGAGTCGGAGGAGATCGGCATCGTGGGCGTGGGAGAAGCCAGCGTCCCGCATATCCGGCAGTTCAACGGGCAGATGCTGGGCATCGACGAGGCGGAGTTCGTCAGGCGCACCCACGGCACGGTCAAGCTGGGCATCCAGTTCAACGACTGGGGCCGCATCGGCGACAGCTACATCCACGGCTTCGGCACCATCGGCCGCTCGCTCGGGCCGCTGCCTTTTCACCAGTTCTGGCTCAAGCTCTTCCTCGCTGGGCAGGCGCAGCCGATCGGGGCGTACTCGGCGCAGACCGTCATGGCGCCGCTGGGCAGGTTCGCGCCCGGTGACCGGCATGCGCCCGCCGGATCGCCGTTGGCGGACATCGCCTATGCCTATCACTTCGACGCCGGGCTGTACGCGCGCTACCTGCGCGAACTGGCCGAGCGCCGTGGCGTGCGTCGCATCGAAGGCAAGGTGGTCGGCGTGAAGCAGCGGGCCGGCGACGGCTTCGTGGAGTCTCTCGTGCTGGACCATGGCGAGGTGGTGGCCGGCGAGCTTTTCATCGACTGCTCCGGCTTTCGCGGCGTGCTGATCGAGCAGGCGCTGGAGACGGGCTATGTGGATTGGTCGCACTGGCTGCCCTGCGATCGCGCGCTGGCCGTGCCCAGCGCAGGGGTGGATCCCATCACGCCTTACACGCGTTCAACGGCCCGGGCCGCTGGCTGGCAGTGGCGCATTCCCTTGCAGCACCGCGTCGGCAACGGGTACGTGTACTCCAGCCAGTTCACCAGCGACGACGCCGCGGCCCAGACCCTGATGGCCAACCTGGATGGCCAGCCGCTGGCCGCGCCGCGCCAGCTTCGCTTCACCACGGGCATGCGCAGGAAGTTCTGGAACAGGAACGTCGTCGCGCTCGGCCTTGCCGCCGGCTTTCTGGAGCCGCTGGAGTCCACCAGCATCTATCTGGCGCAGTCCGGCATCACCCGGT
Source organism: Pelomonas lactea (assembly GCF_043555885.1). Lineage (NCBI taxonomy): Bacteria > Pseudomonadati > Pseudomonadota > Betaproteobacteria > Burkholderiales > Sphaerotilaceae > Roseateles > Pelomonas lactea. The sequence goes on from NZ_JBIGHX010000003.1 coordinate 81,756, forward strand.
TGCTGAGCCTGTTTCCCCGGCGGGATTTCAACCCCTTGCTGGCCCAGCGGTTCAACCGCGAATCGGAGTTCGAGTACGAGAGGATTCGGGACTTCCTGGTGCTTCACTACCACGCCACCGAGCGGGACGACACGCCGTTCTGGGACTACTGTCGGACGATGACCGTTCCGGACAGCCTGGCCGAGGCCATGGCGCTGTTCCGCAGCGATGGCCGCTACTTCCGCAATGGCGACGACTTCTTCGCGTTGCCGAGCTGGGTGCAGGTCATGCTGGGGCAGCGCGTCGTGCCGCGCCACTACCACCCCATGGTGGACGACATGCCGCAGCAGCGGCTGGTCGAGCACGTGGAAGGCGTGCGGTCGCTGCTTGCCCAGGCCGTGCCCACGATGCCCACCCACCAGGAGTGGCTGAACCGCTACTGGCGCGCGGAGGCTGCATGAACGAGCATTCCTTGCGGCGGCCCTGGGTGCGCCTGCTGCCCGGCCTGCTGCTCTGCGCAGCGGCGGCCTCGGCGGCGTCGGTTGGCGCGGCCCCCGATGGAGTCGCGGTTCTCGACCAGGGGTGGCACTTCAGGCTGCTTCCCGGCCATGACCAACTGGCCGCCCATCCCGAGGCAGCGCCATGGCGCGCTGCGGCCGTGCCAGGCACCGTGCACACCGACCTGCTCGCGCACGGCCTGATTGCCGACCCGTTCGTGGGCGCACCCGAAGCCGGGCTGCAGTGGATAGGTCTGGCCGACTGGGAGTACAGCACTCGCTTCGATGCACCGCCGCATGCGCTGGACAGTCCGCGCAGCGATCTGGTGTTCGAGGGCCTGGACACCTTTGCCGAGGTCTACCTCAATGGCAACAAGCTGCTGGACGCGGACAACGCCTTCCGCCGCTGGCGCGTGCCCGTGCAGGGCAAACTGCGCGCGCAGGGCAATGAGCTGCGCATCGTGTTCCGTTCGCCCATCAACAGGCTGCTGCCGGGCGTGCAGGCCATGACGCACAAGATCGCCGGCAACTACCCCTCGCCCTTCGGCGACGAGCCCAGGGACGCGATGACCGGCAATTTCGTGCGCAAGCCGGGCTACCACTACGGATGGGACTGGGGGCCTCGCTACGTCACCGCGGGCATCTCCGGGCAGGTCATGCTGCAGAGTTGGCGTGCGGTGCGGGTGGAGCATCTGCAGCTCCGTCAGGACCGGGTGGATGCGGCGCGTGCCGACCTCGTCGCGCTGCTGACGGCCAGTGCCGTGCGCGCGGGGGCATTCGAGCTCCGCCTGTGGCAGATCGCGCCGGACGGGCGGCGCTCGCTGGCCGCGCAGCAGCGCGTGCACTGGCATGCAGGCGACAACCGCGCCGAGCTGCCGCTGCAGATCGCAAACCCTCGGCGCTGGTTCCCGAACGGCTACGGCGAGCAGCCGCTGTACCGCTTCGAGCTGGAGGTCACGGAGGGCAAGGCGGTGGTGGCGCGCCATGCCACCCGCACGGGGCTGCGCAGCGTCGAGCTGCGTCGGGATGCTGACTCGACGGGGCGCAGCTTTCACTTCGTCATCAATGGCATTCCTGTCTTCGCCAAGGGTGCCAACACCATTCCGTTCGACATGTTCCAGCCGCGCGTGACGCGCGCTCAGCTGCGGCGCGTGCTGCAGTCGGCGCGCGATGCGCACATGAACATGGTGCGCAGCTGGGGTGGGGGCTACTACGAGAGCGACGCATTCTTCGAGATTGCCGATGAACTGGGTCTGCTGGTCTGGCAGGACTTCATGTTCGGCGGCGGCATGCAGCCGGCATTCGACGACGCCTTCCGGGCCAGCGTCGTGGCCGAGGCGCGTGACCAGGTTCGCCGCCTGCGCAACCACCCGAGCATCGTGCTTTGGTGTGGCAACAACGAGGAAGAGATCGCCTGGAAGTACTGGGGGCACGGCAAGACGCTGAAGGCCGCCGATGCGGCGTTTGCCGAGCGGGTCTGGCAGGGCTATGTGCAGTTGTTCGATCGCGACCTGCGGCAGGTGGTGGCCGAGGAGGGCGGTGGCATCGCCTACTGGCCGAGTTCGCCGGGCGATGACATGGCCGAGGACGCCAACGTCGTCGCCAGCGGCGACATGCACTACTGGGACGTCTGGGGCGGTCCGGCGCACCCGGTGACGCAGTATCTGGCGGTCACGCCAAGGTTCATGTCCGAGTACGGCCTGCAGGCCTGGCCGGTGCAGCGCACGCTCGACGCCTTCGCGCCGCGGCATGAACAGGGCATCCACGCGCCCGTCATCCGCGCGCACCAGAAGTTCCTGGCCGGCGAGGGCAATGAGCGGCTGCTGCACTACATCCGCATGGAGTTCGGCGATCCGGCCAGCTTCGATGATTTCGTCTACCTCAGCCAGGTCATGCAGGCCGAGGGCATCGGGCTGGCGGCAAGCCACCACCGTGCCAGCCGTCCTTACACGATGGGGTCGTTGTACTGGCAGCTCAACGACGTGTGGCCGGGAGCGTCCTGGTCGAGCATTGACTGGTTCGGGCGCTGGAAGGCCTTGCACTTCCATGCGCGGCGCTTTTTCGCACCCGTCGCGCTCACGGCGCTGCGCAGCGCGGCCGGGCACACCTCGGTCAGCCTGCTCAACGACCGCACACAAACGGTCCGCGGTGAATGGCGTCTGCGGTTGATGGCGCTCGATGGCAGGGTCTTGCGTGACGAGCGCCGGCGGGTCGACCTCGCTCCCTTGTCCGCGGCCACCGTGGCGACCTATGTCGACGCCGACCTGCTGGGTGATCGCGACCCTGCGGCCACGGTGGCCGTGTTCGATCTGCACGTCGAGGGCGAGCCGGCATCGCGCAGCGTCGTGTACTTCGTGCCGGCTCGCCAGGTCGCCTGGCAGGCACGCGGCCTGAGCGCATCGCTGCGTGCTGACGACGGCGGGCATGCGCTGGAGATCGCCGCGACGACGCTGGCGCGTGCCGTCTGGATCGACTTCGGTGATCTCGATGCTGAACTCTCCGACAACGCGCTGACGCTGCTGCCGGGAGAGCGCGCCACCCTTCGTGTGAACTCCACGGCAAGCACCGCCGCGCTGCGTGCGGCACTGCGCATCCGATCCCTGGCCGACGCCTTGAGCGCCGGCGCACCTGCCAAGAAAGACGCTCCTGCACCATGACCCTGCGCGCGCACCTCCATCATTCCCTGAAGGCTTTGCGCATCGGCGCCGCGGCGACGCTGCTGGGTTGCGGCGTCGCCGCTGCGGGTGAGGCCCGCTTCGGCACGTCCTTCGAGTCGGGTGATCCGATGCCCCGCGAGCTTTCCGCGGACGGCGTGCGGGTGGCGCCGGGCAGCGGTCCCGAGCATCCCTACGCGGCCGCGCCGCGCATGGGGTACAGCGGCCTGAGGTCGCTTCGCTACCAGGGCGACGGTGCCGGCGGGCGACTGCGCCTGTTTCCCGTCGACGTGGTCGTGGGGGACGACACCACGCTGTCCTGGCTGGTGTTGCCCGAGATCGTCGACGGGGACGTCCGCGCGTCCACCGGGGTGTCGCTGGACCTGCTGTTCGACGACGACTGCCGCCTGTCCGAGCTGAAGCTGACGGACCACCACGGCGCCGGACTGGGCGCCGTCGCGCAGGCCGAGTCCAAGACGCTGTATCCGCAGCAATGGGCGCGCAAGCTGGTGCGGCTGGGCGCGCTGAAGGGGCGCCGCATCGTCGCGGTCGAGCTGGAGGTGCGCCCCGTGGGCGGCAAATCCTCAGCCGGCTGGCTGGACGATGTGGCGATCGACGAGCTGCCGCGTGCCGCGCAGGCGCGACCGTCCGATCGCGTCGTGACGACGCGTGGCACCCAGTCCAACGGCAGCTTCTCCCGGGGCAACAACATCCCTGCCGCGGCGATGCCCCACGGCTTCAACTTCTGGGTGCCCGTCACCGACGCCGGCACGCTGGGCTGGCTCTACAGCTGGAGCGAGCGAAACGGCGCGGACAACCGCCCGCGCCTGCAGGCGCTGTCGCTCAGCCATCAGCCCAGCCCCTGGATGGGCGACCGCCAGACCTTCCAGGTGATGCCGTCGATGTCGCCGGGCCTGCCCGACGCCGACCGGGAGCGGCGTGCGCTGTCGTTCTCGCATGACCGCGAGCTCGCCCGCCCCTACACCTACCGGGTGGATTTCGACAACGGCATCCGTGCGGAGGTCGCGCCCACCGAGCGCGCCGCGATCTTCCGGTTCCGCTTCCCGCGTGGCGCCGACGCCAATCTGCTGTTCGACAACGTCGACGCTCGCGGCGGCCTGACGCTGGACGCTGCCACGCAGACCCTGCAGGGCTACACCGACACGCGCAGCGGCCTGTCCAACGGCGCGACGCGCATGTTCGTGTTCGCGCGCTTCGATCGCCGCTGGCGCGACAGCGGCCGGATCGAGACCGGCCGGACCACGGGCTATGTGAAGTTCGACGCGGCCGACGACGGGCAAGTGCAGATGCGCATCGCCACATCGCTGATTTCGGTCGAGCAGGCCCGGCGCAACCTCGACCTGGAGATTGGTGCGGCTGGCTTCGAGACCGTGCGCGACCGTGCGCAGACGGCGTGGGATGAGCGGCTGGGCCGTGTGTCGGTCCAGGGCGCCAGCGATGACCAACTGACGACGATCTACTCCAACCTGTATCGGCTGTACCTCTATCCCAACGTCGCGCACGAGAACGTCGGCAGCGCCGCGCGGCCGGACTGGCGCCATGCCGACCAGAGCAGCTGGGCCGACGCTGCCCCGGGCGGCGATGCGTGGCGCACCTCGGCCGCCGTGCGCGCCGGCAAGCTCTATGTCAACAACGGCTTCTGGGACACCTTCCGCACCAGCTGGCCCGCGTACGCGCTGTTCGCGCCCCGGCGTGCGGGCGAGATGGTCGATGGCTTCCTGCAGCACTACCGCAACGGCGGATGGCTGCCGCGCTGGTCGTCGCCGGGATATGCGGACCTGATGGTGGGCACCAGCTCCGACGTGGCCTTCGCCGACGCGTGGAGCAAGGGCGTGCGCGGCTTCGACGCGCAGCTGATTTACCAGGCGGGGCTGCGCAACGCGACGGTCGTGCCGCCCGTGGCCAACGTGGGGCGCAAGGGGCTCGCGCAGTCGATGTACCGCGGCTACGTGGATGCGGCCGTCCACGAGGGCGTGTCGTGGACGCTGGAGGGCGCGCTCAACGACTATGGCCTGGCGCAGCTCGCCAGCTCGCTGGCCCGCGGCGAGCGGGATGCCGCACGCGCGCGGCGCTACCGCGAGGAGGCCGAGTACTTCCGTGCGCGCGCCGCGAACTACGGCCATCTGTTCGACCCCGCCACCGGCTTCTTCCGCGGGCGCGACGCGGCAGGTCAATGGGGGCAGCCCGCCGGCATGTTCGAGCCGCGGGTTTGGGGCGGCGACTACACCGAAGCCAACGCCTGGAACTTCGCCTTCACCGCGCCTCATGACGGTGAAGGCTTGGCCACGCTGCTGGGCGGGCGTGACGTGCTGTCGCGCCGGCTGGACGAGTTCTTCGCCCGTCCGGAGACCGCCGAGCTTCGCTTTGCCGGCAGCTATGGCCAGGTCATCCACGAGATGACCGAGGCGCGCGACGTGCGGCTGGGCATGTACGCACACAGCAACCAGTCCTCGCACCACATTCCGTGGATGTATGTTGCCGCCGGCCAGCCGTGGAAGACCCAGCGCATCACCCGCGAGGTGCTCGCCCGCCTGTACCTGGGCAGCGACATCGGCCAGGGCTACCCCGGCGACGAGGACAACGGGGAAATGTCGGCCTGGTACCTCTTCGGCATGCTGGGCTTGTATCCGCTTCGCATGGGCTCGCCGGAATACGTCATCGGCTCGCCGGCCTTCGACCGCGTCGACGTGCGGCTGGACAACGGCCGCGTGCTCAGCGTCATCGCGCATGGCAACGGCGCCGACAAGGTCTATGTGCAGTCGCTGAAGGTCAACGGCCGACCCTGGACGCGGCCGTGGATTGCGCATGACGTTGTGGCCGCCGGCGGCACGCTGGAGTTCGAGATGGGCGCCACGCCCTCCGCCTGGGGCACGGGTGCCGAGGCGCTGCTCGGCGCGCTCACGCCACGCGGCGCACGGCCGTCGGGGCTGGTGGATCAGTCCGGTCGTGCCGCGTCGGTGACGCTGGATGGCGGCAGTGCGGCCGCGCTCGTCGACAACGACGCGATGAGCGGGATGACGCTGCCCGCGCGATCGGCCATCGGCTTCGGCTTCGCCGAGCGAACCACGGCCAGCCACTACACGCTGACAAGCGGCGAGCGGCTGAGCGGCAAGCTGGCCTGGACGCTGGAGGGGCGCAATGAGACGGGCGGCTGGACGGTGCTGGACACCCGCCGCGGCGAGCGCTTCGACTGGGCCCGGCAGCTGCGGCCCCTGCGCATCGCCCGGCCGGGCGCCTATCGCGAGTACCGGCTGCGCTTCGAGGCTGCGCAGGCGTTCGAACTGGCCGAGGTGGAGCTGCTCAAGCCCGAGCCTATCGGGGCTGCCATGCCGGCGAAGCAGGGTGGCTAAGACTGTTTACTAAATCGCGCTAAATACGTGCAATCCGGCGCCGGTTTCGTTGACGATGAAAAACGCTGGCGATATAAAAGTTGCCTAGATAAAACAAGAGGTTGAGTCCTCTGCGCGGCGCCCCGAGACATGCTCGGAAGTGCGTTTAATAAACCAACACCGGAGACCCCTGATGCCCTCGAATCTGCTGCATGGCTCATCGTGCGACTCCGCCGGCGGCGCGAGGGTGCAGGCGTGAGCCAGGTCACCATCCGCCACATCGCCGACGCGACGGGGCTGTCCGTGGGGACGGTGTCGCGCGCACTGAAGAATCAGGCCGGCATGACCGAGGTCACGCGCAACAAGGTGCGCGACGCCGCGCTGCGCATGGGCTACGACTTCTCGCAGCTGAAGAAGGGGCGCATCCGCCGCATTGCCTTCCTCCTGCACAGCCAGCACAACACGCTGGCCTCCAGCCCGTTCTTCTCGCCGGTGCTGCATGGCGCGGAAGAGGCCTGCACCCGCGAGGGCATTGCGCTGTCCTTCATCGTCGTGGGCCCGGCGGAGCCGGTGCTGGAGCAGATCCGCGTGCATCAGCCCGACGCCATCCTTTGCGCCGGCTTCTTTGAGCCGGAAGTGCTGAATGCCTTGAAGGCCACGGGCAAGCCGATGGTGCTGGTGGACATGCAGCGGCGCGGCTTCACGTCGGTCAATCCGGACAACGCGCTGGGGGGCTATCTCGCGACGCGGCATCTGCTGCGCAGCGGCCGGCGGCGCATCGCCATGCTGTCGGGGTCGCTGGCCCACTTCAGCATCCAGCAGCGCAACCGGGGCTTCCGGCAGGCGCTCTTCGAAGCCAAGGCGCAGGCCGATCCCGATCTGGAGGTCATCGTGCCCAACATGGGCGATGGCGATGACGGTGTCGTCGAGGCCATGCGCAGCCTGCTGGCGCTGCCCAAGCGGCCCGACGCCGTCTTTTGCTACAACGACAGCACCGCCCTGGTCGCCATGAAGTACTGCCTCGGCGCGGGCCTGAAGGTTCCCTCCGACATCGCCGTCGTCGGATTCGACGACATCAGCACGTCGGCCGCGGCGGTGCCGCCCCTCAGCACCGTGCATGTCGACAAGGAGCAACTGGGCGCGACCGGGATCGAGTTGCTGCTGCATCGCAAGCCCGAAGAGCCCGTCGCCGAGATCGTCCTGCCTGTCGAGATGCTCGTGCGCGAAAGCAGTTGCGACGAATAGCGCGTACCCACCCCTAGACCCCATCCATGTCCGATTTCCCCGACTTCCGCTCTCGGGCGGTGCTGCTCGCCCATGCGCGGCACAGCATGAACTTCTATCACCCCCGCTGCATCGATCCCAGCGGCGGCATGTACCACTACTTCAAGGACGACGGCAGCGTCTATGACGCTCAGCATCGGCACCTGGTGAGCAGCACGCGCTTCGTGTTCACGTACGCCATGGCCTACCGTCAATTCGGCGACCCGGCCTACCTTGACGGGCTGCGGCATGCCGTGCGCTTTCTGCGCGAGGCCCATGCGGACGAGGAGCACGGCGGCTACCTCTGGCTGCTGAGCTGGCGCGATGGCGAGCGCGCCGTCGTCGACGGCACCAAGCATGCCTATGGCCAGGCTTTCGTGCTGCTGGCCTTTGCCCATGCCGTGATGGCGGGCCTGGACGAGGCGCGCCCCTGGCTCGCGCAGGCCTACGACTTGATGGAAAGCCGGTTCTGGGACGAAAGTGCGGGCCTGTACGCGGATGAAGCCAGCAGGGACTGGCGCGTGCTGTCGACCTACCGCGGACAGAACGCCAACATGCATGCCTGCGAGGCGCTGCTGGCCGCCTTCCAGGCCACGGGCGAATCGCGCTATGTGCAACGCGCCTGCACGGTGGCGCGCCACATCACCGAGCGCCAGGCGGCGCGCTGTGGCGGCCTGATCTGGGAACACTACGACCCGCAATGGCAGCCGGACTGGCGCTTCAACATCGATGACCCCGCCAACCTCTTCCGGCCGTGGGGCTATCAGCCCGGCCACTTCACCGAGTGGGCCAAGCTGCTGCTGCAGCTCGAGGCCCACGGCGCCGCGCAGGGCCAGGCGCTGGGCTGGACGCTGCCCACTGCGGAGCGGCTGTTCAACGTTGCGATGGAGAAAGGCTGGGATGCCGAACATGGCGGGTTGAGCTACTCGCTCGCACCGGACCTCACCGTGTGCGACGCCGACAAGTACTTCTGGGTGCAGGCCGAGAGCGCCGCGGCTGCGGCCCTGCTGGCGGTGCGCACCGGCGAGTCGAAGTACTGGGACTGGTACCAGCGCCTGTGGCGCTACAGCTGGACCCATTTCGTCGATCATCAGCACGGCGCCTGGTATCGCATCCTCGACCGGCACAACCGCAAGCTCAGCGACGAGAAGAGCCCCGCGGGCAAGGTGGACTATCACACCATGGGCGCCTGCTACGACATCGCCGCCGCGCTCGCAGGGGGCGGCCATGCTTGATGCGCCCCTGATGCTCTGCGCCGGCGAGGCGCTGACCGACCTGATCGACCAGGGTGAGGAGTGCTGGGTCAGCCGCGTGGGGGGCTCGGTCTGGAACGTCGCCCGTGCGCTGGCCACGTTGGGGGAGCCCACCGCCTTCGCCGGCGCCGTCAGCCGGGACCGCTTCGGTGATGCGCTGTGGCACGCCAGCGAGGCCGCCGGGCTGGACATGCGGCTGATGCAGCGGCTGCGGCGCTCGCCGCTGCTGGCCATCGTCGAGAAGCGCGAGCCGCCCAGCTACTTCTTCGTCGGCGATGACAGCGCCGACCTGCACTTCGACGTCGACGCCATGCCCGGCGGGTGGTCGCGCGCGCTGCGCTGGGCACACTTCGGCGGCATCAGCCTGGCGCGCCAGCCGCTCGCGGGGCGTCTGGTGGCGTTGGCGGAGTGCCTCAAGGCGCAGGGCGTGGCGATCAGCTATGACCCCAACTTCCGCAATCTGATGGACGCCAGCTACACGCCGACGCTGCACAGGATGGCCGCGCTGGCGGACCTGATCAAGGTGTCCGACGACGATCTGCGCGGGCTGTTCCCGGGCACGGATGTCGACCAGGCGCTTCGCCAGCTCCGCGCCATGAGCCCGGACGCCATGTTGCTGCTGACCAGGGCGGGCGAGGGCGCCAGCCTGTTCCGCGGCGACGAACGCTGCGATGCGCAGGCTCCGCGGGTTGCCGTGGTGGACACCGTGGGCGCTGGCGACGCCAGCGCCGCCGGACTGCTGCACAGCCTCAACAGCCATGCTGGCCGGCCGTTGCAGGCGCACCTGCACGCGGCGCTGGCTGCAGGCTCTGCGGCCTGCTTGCAGGCCGGCGCCACGCCTCCCAGCCGGGAGGCCATGAACCAACTCTTTGACCTGCTGCAAGCGCAGGCGGCGTCGTGATTGCGCCCGAGAGCCGCCCCTGAAGGAGACACGCGAAATGACACTCACCCGATGCGCCCGCTGGGGCCTTCTCATGCTGGCTGTGGCCTGGATGCTGCCTGCGGTGGCGCAGCCCGCCCCTGCGGCGGATGCCATGCCCGTCAACACCTTCATCGGCACGCAGGATGAAGGCAACACCTTCCCCGGGGCCTCTGCGCCCTTCGGCATGATCCAGGTCAGCCCGACCGGCGAGCACTATGCCGGCTGGCGCTACAGCGACACGCGCATCCGCGGTTTCGGCCACTCCTACCTGTCGGGCGCGGGCTGCTGGGAGCAGGGCGGTCAGCTTTCGGTGCTGCCGGTCACCGGCCGCATCGGCCCGGGCGGCGACTTCGACACGGCCAAGGCCGAGAGCTTCGACCACAAGCGCTACGCCGCCGAGTACCGTCACGAGGGCGAGGTGGGCCACGCCGGCTACTACAAGGTGCAGCTGACCAGCTACGGCGGCATCACCGCCGAGGCCACGGCGCTGACCCGTGCCGCGGCCGAGCGCTACACCTTCGCGAACGGCACCCCGGTCGGTCATCTGCTGCTGAACGTGGGCCAGGCCAACGAGCGGCACGCCGTCGTGGGCAGCGAGGTGCGCGTGCTCGATGAGCGCAGCGTCGAGGGCAAGGTCGTCACCAAGAGCTTCTGCGGCGGTGCGCAGTACACCACGTGGTTCCGCATGGTCTTTGACCGGCCCTTCACGGCCCACGGCATCTGGGACGACCATGGCGGCAAGCCGGGCGCCAAGGTGCCCAGCCAGCAGGGCGAGGCCCGGCCGCATGGCGTCTGGCTGACGTTCGACCTCAGGAGCGGCAACGCCGTGACGGCGGTCAGTGCGATCTCCAAGGTGGATGCCGATGGCGCGCGCGCCAACCTGCGTGCCGAGGGCATGGCAGGCGGCCAGTTGCTGAGCTTTGATGCGATGCGCGTGCAGGCGCAGGCGGCATGGCGGCGCGAACTCTCCAGCGTCCGCATCGAGGGCGGCAGCACCGATGACCGCACGGTCTTCTACACGGCGCTGTATCACGCGTTGCTGCAGCCGCTGACCGGCAGCGATGCCGATGGGCGCTACCGTGGCTACGACAACGAGATCCACACGGCCAAGGGGTGGACCTACTACGAGTACTTTTCGCTGTGGGACACCTACCGGACCCAGAACCAGTTGCTGGCGCTGCTGCGGCCGGAGCGGTCGCGCGACATCGCCAACTCGGTGCTGAAGATCCGCGAGCAGGGCGGCTGGCTGCCGCGCTGGGGATACGCCAACTTCGAGACCAACATCATGACCGGCGACCCGGTCACCCCGTTCCTGGTGGACCTGTGGCGCTTCGGCGCGCTCAAGGGCCGCGAGCGCGAGGCCTATGCCGCGCTGCGGGAGAACGCCTTTGGCGTGCCGCCCCACGGCATCCGCGCGCAAGGCCGTGCGGGCAACCCGAGCTATCTGAAGCAGGGCTTCGTGCAGTTCGATCGCGGGTTTGTCGCCAAGGGCATGGACATCGACCCGCATCACGGCGCCTCGACGACGCTGGAGTACTCGCTGGCCGACAGCGCCCTGGCCGTCATGGCCAAGGCCATGGGACACACGCAGGATGCGCAGCTGCTCGCCCGGCGAGCGCTGAACTGGCGAACCCTCTGGGATGCCGACGCCGTGGACACGGGCACCGGGTTGCGGGGCTTTCCCCGCCCGCGCCTGCTGGACGGCAGCTGGTTCGCGGAGCTTGACGGCCGCTACGACCCGCGTGCCGAGCGCGGCTTTCACGAGGGCACGGCCTGGCAGTACCAGTGGCTGGTGCGCCAGGACGTCCCCGGCCTCGTCGCCGCGATGGGCGGGCAGCCCAAGGCAGCGCAGCGGCTGGACCACTTCTTCGACTACGACGCGCTGCTCGCGGATCCGGCGACGGCCGTGCGCAAGTCGTGGGTGGTCGGCCCCTACAGCTACTACAGCCAGTTCCGCTACAACCCCAACAACGAGCCCGACCTGCACGCGCCGTGGATCTACACGTTGATCGGTCAGCCCTGGAAGACCGCCACCGTGCTGCGCGCCGCGGAGACGCTGTTCGGCAACGCACCCAATGGCGTCACCGGCAACGACGACCTGGGCACCATGTCCGCCTGGTACCTGTTCAGCGCGCTGGGCCTGTATCCCGACACGCCGGGAAGCGGCCGATTCCTGCTGCACGCGCCGCGCTTCCCGCGCGCCGAGATCGACGTGGGCCCGGGGCGCACGCTGCGCATCGAGGCGGCGCAGGCGCGGCCTGGCGAGCGCCGGTTCGTGCAGTCGGTGAGCCTGGGCGGCAAGGCTGTCGAGCGGGTTTGGCTGGATTGGGAACAGCTGCAGGGCGCCGGTACGCTCAGCTTCAAGCTCGGCACCGAGCCCGACCCCCAGGGCTGGGGCACTCGCAGCCGCGACCTGCCCCAGCCACCTGCCGGCATGGCGCCCTAACGCGCAGCGGCAGGCTCAACGTACAAGCACACATTTGCAGGAGACAGCATGGCAAACATGGCACCCCACACGGCGGCCGCGGTGAGACAGGACGGCGCCGTCACGGCGTCAGGCAGCGGCAACACCAGCGCGCTGGTCATCGTCACCGTTCTCTTTTTCATGTGGGGCCTGATCACCTCGTTGAACGACGTCCTCATCCCGCACCTGAAGGCGATCTACACGCTCAGCTACGTGCAGGCCATGATGGTGCAGTTCTGCTTCTTCGGCGCCTACTTCGTCGTGTCGGTGCCGGCGGGCGCGCTGATCCGGCGCATCGGCTACCAGAAGGGGGCGGTGGCCGGCCTGCTGCTGGCCGCGGGCGGTTGCGCGCTGTTCTATCCGGCGGCGTCCTCGGGCTACGGGCTGTTCCTGTTCGCGTTCTTCGTGCTCGCGTCGGGCATCACCATCCTGCAGGTGGCGGCCAACCCCTATGTGACGGTGCTGGGCCCGCCGCGCACGGCCTCCAGCCGCCTGACGCTGACCCAGGCCTTCAATTCCCTGGGCACCACCATCGGCCCGGCGGTTGGCGGCCTGCTGATCCTGTCGACGGCGGGTGCCGCCGCCGGTGCGGCCGCCGAAGCGGCCACGGTTCGTGGCCCCTACCTTGCGCTGGCGGGCACGCTGGTCGTGCTGGCGGTGCTCTTCCTCGCGGCGAAGCTGCCCAGCATTGCCGACAGCGAGGATGTCTCGCTGGCGGGTGAGGGGCATGGATCGGCATGGGCGCATCGCCACCTCGTGCTCGGCGCGATCGGCATCTTCCTGTACGTGGGGGCCGAAGTCAGCATCGGCAGCTTCCTGATCAACTACCTCGGCGAGTCGCACATCGCCGGCCTGTCGCATGCGGACGCGGCGCACTACGTCAGCGTCTACTGGGGCGGGGCGATGGTGGGCCGCTTCATCGGCTTCGCGGTGATGCGCGTGGTCAGCCCGGGCAAGACGCTGGCGTTCAATTCGCTCGTGGCGATCGCGCTGGTGCTCACGGCCAGTTTTGGCCAGGGCAGCGTCGCCATGTGGGCGATCCTGGCGGTGGGCCTGTGCAACTCCATCATGTTCCCCACCATCTTCAGCATGGCGCTGCACGGCCTGGGCAAGTACACCGGCCAAGGCTCCGGGATTCTGTGCATGGCCATCGTCGGCGGCGCGATCGTTCCCTTCGCGCAGGGCGCGCTCGCGGACTGGATCGGTGTGCAGGCGTCCTTCCTGCTGCCGGCCGCCTGCTACGCGTTCATCCTGTACTTCGGCGCCAAGTACGCCGCGATGTACGCCGCGCAGTAACGCGCCCCTGAAACCCTCGTAGCTGCGCCGCGGGCCTGTGCCCCCGGTGTGCGCGGCCCTGCGCGCTCACCGGGCGCTACCTCGTCATGCCCAACAAGCTTTGTCGTGTCTGGTCTGGCCGCTGCATTGCGCTGCTGCTGGCGATGTCGGCTGCCCCGCTCGTGCGGGCCGACGCCGTCGACCGATATGTCCTGTCCCGCGGCGGTGTGACGCTCGAAGTGAGTGCACCGGCGAGCGGCATCGTCCGCGTCCGCATGGGCCGGGGCCGCCTGCCGGAGGATGCGTCATGGGCCGTGCCCGCGAGCGTGCGCCGCGCCGGGCAGCCGCTGCAGCTGAGGCGCAGCGGCGCGCGCGTCGAGCTTGTCAGCGGCAGCCTCACCGCGCGCGTCGACACGGCCACGCTGCGGGTCGAGGTGCTGGACGGCAACGGCCAGGCGCTGTTCAGCGATCTGTCGGGCCGGGCCGCGTTGGCCGGCACGCGCGGGTTCGAGTTGCGCGCCCGGCTGCGCGGTGACGACCATGTGTTCGGGCTGGGCGACAAGACGGGCGGCCTGGACCGCAAGGGCGGCTCCTTCGTCATGTGGAACTCGGACGCCTACAAGTTCACGCAGGCCACCGACCCGCTCTACAAGTCCGTGCCGTTCTTCATGGCCGTCAGCGACGCCGGCAAGGCCTGGGGGCTGTTCCTCGACAACCCGTGGCGCACCCGCATGGACTTCGGCCGGGCCGAGCGGGACACGCTGTCGCTGGGCGGGGAGGGCGGCGCGCTGGACTACTACGTGGTGGGCGGCCCCACGCCCAAGGATGTGCTGCGTCAGTACGCGCAGCTGACCGGCGCTCCGCCGTTGATGCCTCTGTGGTCGCTGGGCTTCCAGCAGTCCAAGTGGAGCTACAGGACCGACGCCGAGGTCCGTGCGATCGCGGCGCGGCTGCGCAGCGAACAACTGCCCGCCGATGTCATCTACATGGACATCGACTATCAGGATCGCGCGCGGCCGTTCACCGTGAATGGCGCCGCGTTCCCTGACCTGCCCAAGCTGGCCCGTGACCTGCGCGAGCAGGGGCTGCGCCTGGTGCTGATCACCGACCCCCATATCGCGAACGCGCCTGGCCAGGGCTATGCGCCCTACGACACGGGAATGGCACGGGACGTGTTCCTCAGGCGGCCGGACGGCGCGCTCTATGCCGGCGACGTCTGGCCCGGCTCGGCCGTGTTCCCCGACTTCAGCCGCGAGCCGGTACGCCGCTGGTGGGGCGACCTCTACACCGGCCTGACGAACGCCGGTGTGGCGGGCTTCTGGAACGACATGAACGAGCCGGCGATCTTCAACGTGCCGAGCAAGACCATGCCGCTCGACGTGGTGCATCGCATCGACAGCGACGACTTCGCCCCCCGGCGGGCCAGCCATGCCGAGCTGCACAACGTCTACGGGCAACTCAACTCGCGGGCGACGTTCGAGGGGCTGCTGCGCCTGCAGCCCGACCAGCGCCCGTTCGTGCTGACCCGGGCGAGCTACGCCGGCGGGCAGCGCTATGCCGCGACGTGGACGGGGGACAACGTGTCCAGCTGGCAGCACCTGAAGATGGGGGTGCAGCAGTTGCTCAACCTGGGCCTCAGCGGCTTTGCCTACGCGGGCAACGACGTGGGCGGGTACGCGGGAGAGACGCCGTCGCCGGAGCTGCTGACGCGCTGGTTCCAGATAGGCGCCTTCATGCCGCTGTTCCGCTCCCACGCCGAAACCCACAGGGCCGACCAGGAGCCCTGGGTCGGGCCCGCCGCCCACGTGGCGATCCGGCGCCACTTCATTGCCGAGCGCTACCGGCTGCTGCCCTATCTCTACGCCACCGCGGAGGAGAACAGCCGCACCGGCATCCCGCTGCTGCGGCCGGTGTTCCTGAACTTCCCGGAGGTGCTGGCCAAGGGCGACCGGCTCGGCGCCACCGAGGACCAGTTCATGGTCGGCGGCGATCTGCTTGTGGCGCCGTCGCCCACGCCGGAATCGCCGGGTGACTACACGGTGGAACTGCCGGGCCCGGGCTGGTTCGACTACTGGACGGGGCAGCGGCTGGATGGCGCGAAGGTTTCCATCACGCCCCGGCTGGAGAGCCTGCCCGTCTTCGTTCGCCCTGGCGCCATCGTTACGAGGCAGCCCCTCGTGCAAAGCACGGCGTTCGTGCCGACCGGGCGGCTGGAGCTCCACGTCTATCCCGGCGCCGACTGCCGCGGGGAGCTGTACGCCGACGACGGCGTGAGCCTCGGCTACCGACGCGGCGAGTTCCTGCGGCAGACGGTGCGCTGCGAGCAGACGGCCGAGGGCGTGCGCATCCGGTTCGAACCGCGTGAGGGCTCCGGCACCCCCTGGTGGAGCGGCCTGACGCTGCTCGTCCACGGCTGGTCCGGTGGCGTGCCTAAGGCCTGGGCAGGCATGGACAGCCTGCCCGCCTCGCTCGACGCCGATCGCGGCGCCGTGCAGGTCCTGCTGCCGGACATGCGCGGCGGTGCGGTCGAGATCAGGCGCTAGCGGTGCGAAGGAGGAACGCCCGCTGGACGGCGCCCGGTGCGATGGCGCCCACCAAGTCGCCTGGTCATGCAGGCACGTGCCGCGAACAGCCCTGGCCGCCGGGCTGCTCGACCGCAGCTGCAGCAACCCTTCCCCCGCCGCGGCCGCGCGCGCGGGGATCGCGCGTCGAGAGAAGACTGCCATGAGCGAATCCCGCAACCCCATCCGCTGGATCTCCAGCCTCTACTTCGTGCAGGGGCTGCAGTTCTTCGTCGTCATGCTCATCGCTGGCTTCATGTTCAAGCGGCTGGGCATTCCCAACGACCAGATCGCGCGCTGGACCGGTGCCATCGGGATGGCCTGGGCGCTCAAGCCGCTGTGGAGTCCGCTGGTCGAGCTGGCGAAGAGCAAGAAGGTGATCGTGGTGGTGCTGCAGTTCACCGGGGCCGCGGGCCTCGGGCTGCTGGCGCTGGCCCTGCAGGCCAGCGCGTTCTTTGCGCTGAGCATCGCGGTGCTGTTCTTTCTGGCCTATGCATCGGCCACGCATGACATCGCCTGCGACGGGCTCTACATGGACGCGCTGGACAGCAAGCGTCAGGCCACCTACGCCGGCTGGCAGGGTGCGTTCTTCAACGCATCCAAGTTCCTGACGCTGGGCGGGCTCATGGTGCTGGCGGGGCACCTGGAGTCGCGGCTGGGCGTGCTGAACGCATGGACGACGATCTTCGCGCTGCTGGCTGCGCTGCTGGCCGGTCTGGCGACCTGGAATGCGCGGGCGCTGCCCAATCCGCGCCGGACGTCCACCGAGGCTGTGAGGCTCGTCGACGTCCTTGCCGACCTGCTTCGCAAACCGGGCATCTGGAAGATGATGCTGTTCATCATCGTCTTCCGGCTTGCCGAGGGCCAGGTGCAGACCATCGGCCCGCTCTTCCTCGTCGAGGCCAGAGACAAAGGGGGGCTGGGGCTGAGCAGCGACCAGGTCGGCGTCGCCTACGGCACCGTTGGTACCGCGGCCTTCCTTGTCGGCTCCGTCCTGGGGGGCTACTTCACGTCCTGGTGGTCGCTGCGCCGCGCCATGCCCGTGCTCGTCATCGCCATGCTGGTGCCCAACATCGTGTTCTACGTCCTGAGCGTGACGCGTCCGGCGGATGACTGGACCATCAGTGCGGCGATCGGGCTGGAGATGCTGGCCTACGGGTTCGGCTTCGTCGGCATGGTGCTGTTCATCATGCAGGCCGTCGCACCGGGCCGCTTCCAGACGGCGCACTACGCGCTGGGCTCGGGCGTCATGCAGCTGGGCTTCGTGCTGGCCAAGACCGTCAGCGGCGATCTCCAGCTGAGCGTGGGCTACGCCGACTTCTTCGCCTGGACCGTCGGGTGCGGGCTGCTGCCGCTGGCGTTGCTGCCGTGGATTCCGATGCCGCGCGGTGAACAGCAGCTCGCGGCGGGCCGCCAGCGCGAGTAGCGCCGGGCGCGCAAACCCCGCGGGCAGCGCAACGCCCCGGGCGGACCCGAGTTCCCCTTCGCATCGACGCCCCGGGGCGCGCGCCGGTTTCATCCGCCGGGCTTTGCAGGCCGCCCCGCCGAGCGCTATGCCGCCGAGAACGGCCGCGGCTCGGTGGGCGTCTTCGTCGACGCCAGGCTCTTCTGCCACCAGCCCACGTCGCGCCATGCGCCCTGCTTGAAGCCGACCCTCCGATACACGCCGATGGGCTCGAACCCCATCGCCTCGTGCAGAGCAACGCTGCCGGCGTTGGGCAGCGCGATGCCGGCGAAGGCTTCGCAGTAGCCGAGTTGGGCCAGCAGCGGCAGCAGCCGGCCGTACAGCGCGCGGCCCACGCCTTGCCCGCGCATGTCTTCGCGCACGTAGACCGTCACGTCCACCGACCACTGGTAGGCGGCGCGCTCGCGATGCTTGCTGGCGTAGGCGTAGCCGCAGGCCGTGCCTGCCGCGTCCTCGGCAACCAGCCAGGGCAGCGCTTCGAGGGTCTTCTCGATGCGTGCCCGCATCTGCGCCTCACCCGGCGGCTCGGTCTCGAAGGAGATCGTTGTGTCCCGGACGATCGGGTCGTAGATCGCGGCGACGGCGGCGCCATCGGCCGGGGTGGCGGTGCGGATGTTCATGCAGGCTCTTGCAACGTTGTGGAGAGGGGCTTGTCGTCTTCGCGCGACGGCGTGCGAATCAGCAGGAGGGCCGTGAGTGCGCTCAGTGCGAGGCCTGCCGATACCCACAGCGCCCTGGGGCCGAGGGCAGCAAGCAGCAGGCCGAAGAGCCAGGGCGCCAGGGCCTGGCCCAGCCGGGCCGGCAACATCAGCAGGCCTTGCCGGTGCCCGTAGCCCGTCGGCCCGAAGAGGGCGAGCGGCAACGTGCCCTTGGCAATGGTCAGGATGCCGTTGCCGGCGCCGTGCAACAGTACGAAAGCGGTGGCGGCGGGCGCGCCCAGCAACAGCAGCAGCGCCGCACCCAGCGGGTGCATCAGCGCCGCCATCCGCGCCGAGTACAGCGGGTGCAGCCGGCGCAGCAAGCCGAACTCAAGCAGCCGGCCGCCGACCTGGGCGGGGCCCACCAGCATGCCGATGGCGATGACCAGGCCCGGCGCGGTGCCGACGCCCGCGAGCAGGTTCGGCAGATGCGCTGCCAACGCGGTGCTGACGAACCAGGTCACCGCGAACACCCAGGCGAGCAGCGCCGCCACGCCAAGCGGCGGGGCGGGCGGCTCCGGCGCGTCGGCGCCGGTGCCGGTCGGCCGCAGCGCGAGCCGTTCAGCCCGCGGCAGCAGCGCGTTGAGCGGCAGCCCGACCGTCAGGTGCAGCAGCGCCCAGGCCCCACACGCGCCACGCCAGCCCAGCCCGTGCTCCAGCGCCGCCGTGAGGGGCCAGCCCACGGTGCTGGCGAAGCCGGCGACCAGCGTGATGCCGGTGATGGCGCCACGCGCCTCGTGGCCGTAGAGCCGTACCAGCGATGCGAACGCCGCCTCGTAGAGCCCGCTGCCCATCGCCAGGCCCAGCACCACCCAGGCCGCGAACAGGCTGACGGGGCCGGTGGCTGTCGCCAGCAGCGCGAGCCCCACCGCGAAGATGACGCTGGTGGCCATGAGCACCGGCCGCCCGCCCCAGCGGTCGATGCGCCTTCCGCTGTGCGGGCCCACCAGGGCCGAGACCACCAGGGCCACCGAGAACGCTGCAAACACGGTGGGCCGCGCGACGCCCAGGTCGTTGGACATGGGCCCCGCCAGCATGGCCGGCAGGTAGTACGACGACGCCCACGCGAGCGTTTGGGCACTGCCCAGCGAGGCCACGACGCGCGCGCGGCTGGGCTGCATCATCCGCAGCAGCGCGCCGGCTGCGTGGCGAGCGGCGCCGGCGCCGGGCTGCCGCTGCGCGGGCCGCGGTCGCGCAGCGGCGTGGCGACCGTGGCCGCGGGCGTGTGCGTGGCAGGCCCGCAGCAGCTGCTGGCGGGCGCTTCAAGGCTGGGGCCCGCCGAGCAGACACCGGTCTGCGGCAATGCCAGCTCGACGCGATCGGCCGCCACCAGGTCGCCGGCGATGGCGGCAACGACGGACCGGGCCTGCTCGAAGCCCGTGGCCATCAGGAAGGTCGGCGCGCGGCCATAGCTCTTGACCCCCAGCGTGTAGAAGCCGGGCTCCGGGTGGGCCAGCTCCTTGTGGCCGTGCGGACGAACGGTGCCGCAGCTGTGCAGGTTGGGGTCGATGAGCGGGCCGAGCGCCTCGGTGGACTCCAGCCACGGGTCCAGCTTCAGCCGCAGCTCGCTGGTGATGCGCAGGTCAGGCCGCTGGCCGGTGGCGCAGATGATCTCGTCGATGCCCTCGATGGCGACGGGCTGCTGCCTGCCGTCCAGGCCAAGGACGCGCAGGTGGTCGCCGGCACGCTCGATATGCGTGATGCGCAGGCCGCCGAAGAATTCCAGCGCGCCGGCGTCGCGCAGCCGGCGCAGCGACGCGCCCAGGGCGCCCCGGGCTGGCAGCGCGTCCGCAGCGCCGCCTCCGAACACGCGCTGCAGAGCCGGCGAGCGCACCGCCCACGCCAGCCGCGTGTCCGGTGCTTGCTTGGCCAGCTCGGCGAGCGCCAGCAACGCGTTCGCAGCGGAATGCCCGGCGCCCACCACGAGCGTGCGCTTGCCCGCGTAGCGATGGCGAAGCGCGCCGGCCACGTCGGGAATGCCGTAGAAGACGCGATCGCGCGCCTCGGCCTCGCCGATGGCAGGCAGCCCGTTGGCGCCGACGAAGTTAGGCTGGTTCCAGGTGCCGGTGGCGTCGATGACCGCGCGGGCGCGCAGTTCGCGCAGGGTGCCGTCTTTCTCGTAGCGCACCAGGAAGGCGGCCTGGTCTCGGCCTGCGCTCTTGACCTTGTCCAAGCCCTCGCGGCTCACGGCCACGACGCGGGCCCCGGTCTGGACGGACTCGGCGACCTGCGGCAGCGCGGCGAACGGCTGCAGCACGCGCTCGACGACCTCATCGGCGCGCGGCAGTTCTCCCGCGGGCGGGGCCGTCCAGCCGGTCGGCCCGAGCAGCCTGGCCATGGCGGGGTCGATGTTGAACTGCCACGGCGAGAACAGCTGGACGTGGCCGTAGTCGCGCAGGTTGGCGCCGACCTGATTGCCGGCCTCCAGCGCGACGAACGGCAGGCCGCGCTCGACGAGCTGGGCGACGGCGGCCAGGCCCACCGGGCCGGCGCCGAGCACCGCGACGGGCAGGGTGGCATCGGCCGCAGGGGCCTCGCGCAGCGTGAGCGTCATCAGTGCCGCGCAGGCGGGGCATGCGCCTTGGAACTCGGCCGAGGCCTTGAGGGCCTGGGGCGCATCGGCGATCTGCATGCGCTTGAAGCCGTACTGCGCGAAGTACTCCGGGGCGGTGACGGTCAGCAGGTACAGCGCGGCGATGTCGCGCGCTCGGGCCTCGTGCAGCAGCCGCTCGACGAGCAGGCGGCCCAGGCCCTGCTTCTGCAGGCCTGGCGCGATCGCGACCGAGCGCACCAGCGCGACGGTGCCGTAGATCTCGGCGCCGGCGCAGCCCACCACCTCGTCGCCGCGGGTCGCGAGCAGGTAGGTGGACAGGTGGGCCCGGGCGCCCTCGGTCGGCAGCTTGTTGGCCAGCAGCAGGCCTTCGATGGCGGCCCAGTCGGACGCGCCGGCCTGGCGCAGGGAGACGGAGGAGGTCAGCAACATGGTTTGGAATTCCGGTCGGGCTCCTTCGGCTCGGGCGGCAGGCAGCACATGGCGGCCGGGTCTTCGCGCAAGGCCTTCAGGAGCGTCAGCAAAGAGGTCTCGACGGCCGCGCGTTGGTGCGGGCTCAGCGAGGCCAGCAATCCCTCGGCGTGGTCGTCGAGGGTCTGGTTCAGCTCACGGACGGTGCGCTCGCCGTCGGCGGTGAGCGTGACGAGCCAGCTCCTTGCGTCGGACGGGTTCGGCTCCTTGGTCACCAAGCCACGGGCTGCCATGGCCTCCACGGCTCGCGACACCCAGCTCTTCTCCAGGCTCACCCGTGTGCCCAGCTCGGACAAGGGCAGCGGCCCCGACCGGCCCAGCTCGGTCAACAGATGGCACTGCGTGCTGGTGGTGCGGCAGCAGTCGGCCACGACGCGCTGGGCGCGGGTGTACATGCGGGCGACTTCGCGCAGCAGACTGCCGGCCGATGATTCGGACATATCGGTGTGAATAGCAACTATCTGGGTGCATGTTGTCGTTCGGCGTCTTCGTTGTCAATAGCAACTATCTGGGCCGGAAGAACGGGGCCGTAGCCCCGTGGTGCGGTCGGGTGATCAGAGGGCGCGCTGGTTCACCCGCTGGGACAGCTGCTCGGCGCTCTCCTTGCGCTCGCTGTAGCGGTCCACGAGGTAGGGGCCGAGGTCGCGGGTCAGCAGCGTGAACTTGAACAGCTCCTCCATCACGTCCACGACGCGGTCGTAGAACGCGGATGGCTTCATCCGGCCGTCCTCATTGAACTCGGCAAACGCCTTGGCCACCGACGACTGGTTGGGGATGGTCAGCATGCGCATCCACCGGCCCAGCACGCGCATCTGGTTGACCGCGTTGAAGGACTGCGAGCCGCCAGACACCTGCATCACGGCCAACGTCTTGCCTTGCGTGGGCCGCACCGCGCCGGCCGACAGCGGAATCCAGTCGATCTGCGCCTTCATGATGCCGGTCATGGCGCCGTGGCGTTCCGGCGAGGTCCAGACCATGCCCTCGGACCAGGCGGCCAGCTCGCGCAGCTCCTGCACCTTGGGATGCGTCTCGGGCGCGTCGTCCGGCAGCGGCAGGCCACTCGGGTTGAAGATGCGCACCTCGGCGCCCATCGCTTCCAGGAGGCGGGCCGCCTCGAAGGTCAGCAGCCGGCTGTAGGACCGCTCGCGCAGCGAGCCGTAGAGCATGAGGAACCGCGGCCGGTGCTGCGACGGCGTGGGCGGCTGCAGGCGCTGCAGGGTCGGCACGTCGAAATGAGCGGCCTGCAGCGCCGGGAAGGTGGCATCGGGGAACAGTCGTTCAGACATGGCGGGTCTCTCCCGCAGGTGCCGGCTCAACGGCAGTCGCCGGTGCAGCGAGCCACTGATGCACGAGCACGGCCAGTGCGGCACCGGCCAGCTCGGCCAGCACGAAGCCCGGCGCACTCACGGGCGCAATGCCCGCGAAGCTGTCACTGAACATGCGGCCGAACACGGCCGCCGGATTGGCGAAGGACGTGGACGCCGTGAACCAGTAGGCCGCGCCGATGTAGGCCGCCACCATCGCAGCAACGCGCGAGCCCGGCGCGCGCAGGATGACCAGCATGAGGCCGAAGGTCGCGACCGCTTCCGCGATCCACTGCCCCGAGCCGCTGCGCAGCTTGGTCGACAGCTGCACGATGTTCATGTCGAACATGGCGTGAACCAGCCAGGCGCCCAGCACCGCGCCGAAGAGCTGTGCGGCGATGTAGGGCAGCAGGGCGGCCACGGGCAGTGCGCCGCGCCAGGCCATGACGGCGGTGACTGCCGGGTTGAAGTGGGCGCCGCTGACGGGGCCGAACACCTCGATGAGGATGTACAGACCGCCCACCGTCGCCAGCGTGTTGGCCAGCAGCGCGATGGCGACGTTGCCGCCGGACAGCCGCTCGGCCATGACGCCCGAGCCGATGACGACCGCCATCAACAGTGCCGTGCCCAGGCCTTCGGCGAGGAGCTTGCGCGACAGGCCCATGCTCAGCTCTTGTAGATGTCGGCCAGGGCCTGCTGCAGCTCGGCCTTGCTCAGGTCTTCAAGCGGCAGCTGGAGGAGCTGCAGCATGCGGTAGCCGATGGCCTGGCGGGTCAGCTCGAAAGCACGGCGCTTGCCTTCGTCGCCGCCCTCGGCGTTGGAGGGGTCCGGGTAGCCCCAGTGCACCTTCACCGGCTGGCCGCCGACCCGGCTCGCGCCGAAGAAGACCGGGCACTGCTCGGCTGCCGCGCTGTCGCAGACAGTGATGACGATGGACAGCGGCGGGGCGTCGTCCTGGCTGAACTGGTCCCAGCTCTTGCTGTAGTAGCCGCTGGTATCCACGCCCGCGTTCTGCAGCGCCTCCACCGCGAAGGGATTGATGCGACCACTGGGTGCGCTGCCGGCGCTGTGCGCCTGCACATCCTTGCCAAGCTTCTTGGCCCAGTGGTTGAGCATGCCTTCGCTGAGGACGCTGCGGGCGGAGTTGTGGGTGCAGAGGATGAGAACGTGCGTGGTCATGGAGAAGCTCAGCGTTTGCCGATCTGGTTGATCTCGTGCTGGATGGCCAGTGGCTCCAGCTTGGTGATGGGCAGCGCCAGCAGCAGCTCGATGCGGCGCTTCAGGGTGACGGCCACGTCGCGGAAGGCGCGCAGGCGAGCAGGCTCGTCGCCTTCGACGTGGCCGGGGTCGGGAACGCCCCAGTGGGCGGTCATCGGCTGTCCGGGCCACACGGGGCAGGTCTCGCCGGCCGCCGAGTCGCAGACGGTGAAGACGAAGTCCATGATGGGCGAGCCAGTCACAGCGAACTCGTCCCAGCTCTTGCTGCGCAGGCCCTGCGTCGGGATGTGCAGCGCGGCGAGTGTCTGCAGCGCGAGGCGGTTGACGGCGCCATTCGGGTGGCTGCCCGCCGAGTAAGCCTTGAAGCGCCGATCCGCCAGGCTGTTCATCAGGCCCTCGGCCATGATGGAGCGGGAAGAGTTGCCCGTGCAGATGAACAGCACGTTGAAGGTGTTGTCGAGCATGGGGATCCTGGTCAGCAGCCGCACGAGACGGCGGGGGATTCGACGCTGCAGGCGCTGCCTTCGCAGCAGTTCTCGGTCAGGTAGCTCAGCACGCTGTTCATCCTTGCGTAGTTGGCGCGGTAGATCAGGTTGCGGCTGGCGCGTTCCTGGGTCACCAGTTCGGCATTGACCAGCTCCTTCAGGTGAAACGACAGCGTCGCCGGCGCCACGCCCAGGGCCTCCTGGATGGCGCCGGGCGTCAGGCCGGTCTCGCCCACCACCACCAATGCACGGAACACCTGCAGCCGCAGCGGCTGCGCAAGCGCAGCAAGGCTTTTGATGACGTCCTTGTCTTCCATGATTCCATCGTAGTGGAAGCATGGAATGAGTGCAAGGCCCTGCGCCCTGGTGGCTCGCGTATCGCCGGGCGCCCGCGCCGCGGCTGGCCGGCGTTGGCCGCGAGCGCGGCAGGGCGACGCTCGCTCACGCCGCGGAGCGGCGAGCGTCAGGCCAGCCCGCGCCGCGTGGCCGCCCGGGCGCCTGGCTGGCCTCCAGTGGGAGGCGAGGTCACCAGACCGTCAGCGGGTCGGACGCCACCATCGCGCTGCCCGGCTTGCAGCTGAAGGCCTGCGCGAAGTAGGGCGTGTTGCTCATGGGCGTGACGACGCGGTAGCGCGCCGGCGAGTGCGAGTCCGTGCGCAGCTGGTTGATGAGGAACTCGGTGCGCACCTTGGTGCGCCAGATCAGCGCATTGCTCAGGAAGAAGCGCTGCGCCGGTGTCTGGCCGTCGATGAGCTTGGCGGCGCCCGGCCCGCCGCGCTTGAGCGCCTTCTG
The DNA here is from genome assembly GCF_043555885.1 of Pelomonas lactea. Classification (NCBI taxonomy): domain Bacteria; kingdom Pseudomonadati; phylum Pseudomonadota; class Betaproteobacteria; order Burkholderiales; family Sphaerotilaceae; genus Roseateles; species Pelomonas lactea. Next base: position 106,958 of record NZ_JBIGHX010000003.1, read on the forward strand.
CAGTCCCTCGTAGGCGATGGGCAGGCCCGACACGTCGGAGATGTTCTCGCCCAGCGTCAGCCGCCCGTCGATGCTGTAGCCCGGCAGCGGCGAGATGGCGCCGTAGCGCGCCGCCACCTTGTCGGCGCGGGCCTTGTAGCCGGCGGCGTCGGCGGGCGTCCACCAGTCGGTCAGCGAGCCGCCCGCGTCGTAGTTGCGGCCGCTGTCGTCGAAGTGATGCGTGATCTCGTGGCCGATGACCATGCCAATGCCGCCGTAGTTCACCGCGTCGTCGGCTTTCGCATCGAAGAAGGGCGGCTGCAGGATGCCCGCCGGGAAGGTGATCTGGTTCAGCCCGCCGGCGAACGCGTTGACGATGTGCGGGCTGGTGCGCCAGCGGGTGCGCTCCACCGGCGCGTCCAGGTCCTTGACCTGCTGGCCGCTGTGCCACAGCGCCACCTTGAGCCAGTTGCCGGCGTAGTCGTTGGCGCTGAGCTGCAGGCCCTCGTATTGCGGCCACTTCTCGGGGGCACCGATCATGGGCTGCATGCGGGCCAGCTTCTCCAGGGCGCGGGCCTTGGTGGGCGGCGTCATCCAGTCCAGCTTCTCGATGCGCTCCTTCATGCTGGCGCGGATGTCCTCCACCAGCGCTACCGAGCGGCGCTGCGCTTCCGGCGAGAACGCGCGGGCCACGAACAGCTCGCCCAGGGCGAGCGCCACCGGCTCGTTGCCGTAGCGGCCGCCGATCTGCTGGATGACGTCTTCGCTGCGCGGTGCGGGCGCCTGCAGGCCCGTGATGGCCTTGCCGCGGTACTCGAACGACGCGTTGGCGAACGCCTTGGGCAGCCGCGGCGCGGTCACGTCCAGCACGCGCAGCGCGAGATAGGTGCGCCACACGTCCAGCGGCGTGTCGGCCGCCAGCTTGGCGACGCGCGTGGCGAACTCCGGCTGGCCGACGATGAGGCGTTGCGGCGTCTTGGCGCCCGCCGTCAGCACGGCCAGGTAGGCCGGCCAGTCCAGCCCCGGCGCGGCAGCGGCCAGCTCGGCCGGCGTCATCGCGTTGTAGTTGGCGTTGGGGTCGCGCAGCCGGGCGCGTTCGCGCGAGGCCTCGGCCAGCTGGGTTTCCAGTGCCAGCACGGCGTCCACGTCGGCGTCGGACGCCGGGCGGCCGGCGGCGGCCAGCACCGTCTTCGCGAACGTGCGGTAGGCCGCGGTGACGGCGCGGGTGCGCTCGTCGCTGCGGAAGTAGTCGTCGCGGTCCGGCAGGCCCAGGCCCGACTGGCCCAGCGCCAGCACGTTGCGGCGCGTGTCCTTGCGGTCGGGCTGCACGGCCCAGCCCAGCGGCCCGGCCACGCCGCTGCGCGCCAGCAGCGCCAGCAGGGTGGGCAGGTCCTCGCGGCGCTGCAGGCCGTCGATGCGATTCAGCAGCGGCGTGACGGAGGTCAGCCCGCGTGCCTCGATGGCGGCCTCGTCCATGCCGCTGGCGTAGTAGGCGGCAATCAGCTTGAGGCCCGGCGTGGTCTGCTGCGCCGGCTTGTCGGCCAGCTCCTTCAGTGCGCGGTTCAGCAGCTCGTCGTTGGCCTGGCGCAGCTGCTCGAAGCTGCCGATGCGCGCGCGGCTGGCGGGCAGTTCGGTGGCTGCTTCCCAGGTGGCGTTGACGAAGCCGTAGAAGTCGTCGCAGGGCTGGATGTCCTTGGACAGGCCGCTCAGGTCGAGCGCGGGGGCCTGGGCGGCCAGGCCCAGCAGGGTCGCTGCGAGGGCCAGGCGGTGGCGGGTGAAGCGTGGCATGAGGGTGGTGCGCAAAGCCGTGAAAACGTCGGATTAGAGCCCGCGGCGGTGGCGCGCGCTGGAAGACACAGGGCATGATTGCGGGTTTTCACCAAGTTTTCCGGCCGACCCATGCTTGCCCTCCGGCGCCCGATCCTGACCCTCGCCGCCACGCTGCTGCTGGCTTCCTCCGCCCTCGCCCAGTCCGTGCAGGGGCAGGGAGCCACATTCCCGTCCAAGGTCTATGCCACCTGGGCCAAGGCCTTCGAGAAGGCGGGGGGCGGTGTGGTGTCCTACAAGGGCACGGGCTCGGGCGACGGCATCAAGCAGATCAGCGCGCGGCAGGTCGACTTCGGCGGCACCGACGCGCCGCTGCCGGCCGCCGAGCTGGCCAAGCACAAGCTGGTGCAGATCCCCATGCTGGTGGGCGGCGTGGTGCCGGTGGTCAACCTGCCGGGCCTGGCGGCACCGCTGCAACTGGACGGTGAGCTGCTGGCCGACATCTTCCTGGGACGCGTGAAACTCTGGAGCGACGCGCGCATCGCCGCGCTGAACCCCGGGGCCGCGCTGCCAGCCTGGCCCATCAAGCGCGTCGTGCGTGCCGAGAAGTCGGGCACCAGCGACGGCTTCAGCCGCTACCTGGCCGGTGCGTCGGCGCGGTTCAAGGACGAGGTGGGTGCCAGCCAGGCGCCGGCCTGGCCCGGCGAGCCGCTGAAGGCCGAGGGCAACGACGGCATGGTGCAGATGCTGCGCGCCACCTCCGGCGGCATCGCCTACGTGTCCTTCGACCGCGTGCTGCGCGACAAGCTTGCCGCCGTGAAGTTGCGCAACGCGGCCGGCCGCTTCGTGCTGCCCACCGAGTCGGGCTTCCGCGTCGCCATCCTGGAGAGCGACATGCACCGGCAGGGCGACGACCTGGCCACGCTGCTGGACCGCCCGGGCAACGACGCCTGGCCCATCACGCTGACCAGCTTCGTGCTCGTCGACGGCGAGCCCGCCACCGGCGCCAAGGCACTGGGCGCGCTGAAGTTCCTGTACTGGTGCTTCATGCACGGCGACGACCTGACCCGTGGCACCGGTTTTGCGCCGCTGCCCGTCAGCGTGCAGTCGCGCCTGGCGGCGCGCTTCACGCAGGTGCGGCCCAAGGACGGGCAGCTCCCGGCGTATCAGACGTTCTGAGGGACACTCCCGGCATGGCGCAGCCCACCGACATCACCGTCCACCAGCAGTCCCGCGCGCTGGAGATCGCCTTCGACGACGGTGCGCGTTTTCGCATCCCTTTCGAGCTGATGCGCGTCTACAGCCCCTCGGCCGAGGTCATGGGCCACGGTCCGGGCCAGGAGGTGCTGCAGACGGGCAAGCGCGATGTCGTCGTCACCGGCCTGGAGCCGGTGGGCCACTACGCCGTGCGCCCCGAGTTCAGCGACGGCCACAACAGCGGCCTGTTCACCTGGGACTACCTCTACAAGCTCGGCAGCCAGCAGGACGCGCTGTGGCGCGACTACGAGGCCCGCCTGGCCGCTGCCGGCAAGTCTCGCGACGACGCCATGCCCGTCAAGGCTGGCGGCTCCTGCCACTCACACTAATTCCATGAGCCAGACACATTTCGGTTTCAGCACGGTCGACGAGAGCGAAAAGGCCAGCAAGGTCCGCGGCGTCTTCGACTCGGTCGCGTCCAAGTACGACCTGATGAACGACCTGATGTCGGCCGGCCTGCACCGGGCCTGGAAGGCCTACACCGTCCAGGTGGCGAACCTGAAGCCGGGCGAGCGCGCGCTGGACATCGCTGGCGGCACGGGTGATTTGTCTCGCGCCTTCGCCCGCAAGGTCGGCGAGACCGGGGTCGTCGTGCACACCGACATCAACGAGGCCATGCTGCGCCAGGGCCGCGACCGGCTGCTGGACGAAGGCCTCATCCTGCCCACCAGCCTGGCCGACGCCGAGAAGCTGCCGTTCAAGGACGAGAGCTTCGACCTCGTCAGCGTCGCCTTCGGCCTGCGCAACATGACGCACAAGGACCAGGCGCTGGCCGAGATGTGCCGCGTGCTCAAGCCGGGCGGCCGGCTGCTGGTGCTGGAGTTCTCCAAGATCGCCGAGCCGCTGAAGAAGCCCTACGACTGGTACTCCTTCAACATCCTTCCCAAGCTGGGTTCGCTGTTCGCCGGCGATGCCGAGAGCTACAAGTACCTGGCCGAGTCCATTCGCATGCACCCCGACCAGGCCACGCTGAAGGCCATGATGAAGACGGCCGGCTTCGGCCATGTGGATGTGCACAACCTCAGCGCCGGCATCGTGGCGCTGCACGCCGGCATCAAGTGCTGACGGAGCCGTCCGCCACGGCGGATTGCTGACCCCAGGCGGCCGGTTTTCCCGGCCGTCGTTACTTCCGGGTTTCATGATCCCCCCTGAATACGTGGGGGTGGCGGAACTTGTCCCTTGAAAGTGCTCTAACCCCGGGTTCGGCCCACTTTTATCCGGGACAAGCGCCCCATAGAAGCGACATATCCGGCCGCTACACTCGTTTGTTACCCGGGCCTGGACCCCGTTCTACGCACAACAAGGACATCGAAAAGATGGCAAAGCGACTCCTCAATACCCGCGTTTCGCTGCTGGCCGCCGTGTCGGCCGCGGTGCTGCTCGCGGCCTGCGGTGGTGACAAGGGCGACAAGGCCTCCCAGACGGCGGCCAAGGTCAACAAGGAAGAGATCACGGTCCACCAGATCAACTTCGTGCTGCAGCGCCAGCCGGGCCTCAAGCCCGAGCAGGCCGAGGCCGCAAGCCGCCAGGTGCTGGAGCGCCTGGTCGATCAGGAGCTGGCCGTCCAGAAGGCCCAGGAACAGAAGCTGGACCGCGACCCGCGCGTCGTGCAGCAGATCGAGGCTGCCAAGCGCGAGATCATCGCCCGCGCCTATGTCGAGCGCGTCGGCGAAAGCGTGGCCAAGCCCACCAACGAAGAGATCGCCAAGTACTACAACGACAAGCCGGCCCTGTTCAAGGACCGCCGCATCTACAGCCTGCAGGAGCTGCAGATCGAGGCCAAGCCCGAGCAGTTCGAAGTGCTGCGCGCCAAGCTCGGCGCCGCCAAGAGCCTCAACGAATTCGTCGACTTCCTGAAGGCCAACGACTTCCGTTTCGCTGGCAACCAGGCCGTGCGTGCGGCCGAGCAGCTGCCGCTGGCCAGCCTGGACGGCATCTCCCGCATGAAGGACGGCGACTCCATGGTCAGCCCGGCGGCCAACGGCATCACCGTGCTGTTCCTCGTCGGCTCGCGCAGCCAGCCCGTGGACGAAGCCCGCGCCCGCCCCGCCATCGAGGCCTTCCTGCTGAATCAGCGCAAGGCCGAGGTCGTGCAGAAGGACATCAAGGCGCTGCGTGACGGCTCCAAGATCGAGTACGTCGGCAAGTTCGCGCAGCCCGCACCCGCAGCGGCCAGCGCGCCGGCGGCCGCAGTGCCCGCCCCGGCGCCGGCGCCTGCCGAAACGCCCGCACCGGCCGCCAGTGGCCTGGATCCTGCTTCCATCTCCAAGGGCATGGGCCTGAAATGATGATGAAGAAGATGCGTCTCTCCGAACTGCTTGTCGCCGCCACGCTGGGTCTGGGCGCGCTGTGCGCCCATGCCCAGGCCGCCGCGCCCGCTGCCGCCGCCTCTGCCGAGTACCGGCTCGGTTCCGGCGACGTCGTGCGCATCGTCGTCTACCAGAACCCCGACCTGACGCTGGAGACGCGGGTCTCCGAATCGGGCGTCGTCAGCTTCCCGCTGCTGGGCAACATCCGCATCGGTGGCCTGGGTGTCAGCGCCGCTGAGAAGCTCATCGCCGACGGCCTGAAGAACGGCAACTTCGTGAAGTCGCCCCAGGTGACGCTGACGCTGCTGCAGGTCAAGGGCAACCAGGCCAGCGTGCTGGGCCAGGTCAACCGCCCGGGCCGCTACCCCATCGAGACGGCCGACATGCGCCTGACCGACCTGCTGGCGACGGCTGGCGGTGTGGCCACCAGCGGTGGCGACCAGCTGGTGCTGACCGGCACCCGCAACGGCAAGCCCTTCCGCCAGGAAATCGACCTGCCCAACGTGTTCAGCGCCGAGCAGAACCGTGCCAACGACGTCCTGATCCAGAACGGCGACGTGCTGTGGGTGGACCGCGCGCCGCTGGTCTACATCTACGGCGAGGTGCAGCGCCCCGGCCCGATGCGGCTGGAGCGTGGCATGACGCTGATGCAGGTCCTCGCCGCCGGTGGCGGCCTGAACCAGCGTGGCACCGAGCGGGGTATCCGGGTGCACCGCAAGGGGGCGGACGGCAAGGTGCAGGTCATTCAGCAGGCCATGGATGAAGCCGTGAAGGACGGAGACGTGGTCTTCGTCAAGGAAAGCCTGTTCTGAGCTTGATCCGCGTCAGGCTGGGGCCGGCGGACTATGGGAGTTGGGAATGACGTTTGCACAATTTCTGTCGATTTTGCGCGCGCGCAAGTGGGCGGCACTGGCGGTGTTCGCCTTGGTGGTGGTGACGACACTGGTGGTCAGCTTGCTGCTGCCGAAGAAGTACACCGGCTCAGCCAGCGTGGTGATTGACATCAAGCCGGACCCGGTGTCGGCGACCATCTTTCCTGGGTTGTCCACGCCAGGGTTCATGGCGACGCAAGCTGACATCCTTCAGAGCGAGCGAGTGGCGTTGAGGGTCATTCGCGACCTCAAGCTGACCGAGAACCCCGCAATTCGTGAACAGTGGCAAGCGGAGTCCGACGGCAAGGGGACGTTGGAGCAGTATTTGGTGCTGTTCCTGCAGAAGTATCTCGACGTGAAGCCGAGCCAGATGAGCAATGTCATCAGCATCGAGTACAAGAGCCCGTCACCCCAATTTGCGGCCGCACTCGCTAATGCCTTCGCGCAGGCCTACATCGCGACGACGCTTGAGTTGCGAGCCGATCCCGCGAAGCAATTCAACAGCTTCTTCCAAGCGCAGGTCAAGGATGCCCGGGAATCGTTGGAGCGCGCTCAGCAACGGCTGTCGGCCTTTCAGCAGGAAAAAGGCATCATCGTTACTGACGAGCGTCTTGATATCGAGAATGCCAGGCTCGCCGAGTTGAACAGTCAGCTGACTCAGTCGCAGGGCATCTCGGCCGAGAGCAGCAGCCGCCAGGTACAGGCGCAGGGCACCCAGAGTGATCGCCTGCAGGAGGTGCTCAACAACCCGCTCATCAGTGGGCTCAAGGCGGATCTTTCGCGCAATGAGGCAAAACTGCAGGAGTTGGTTCAGCGCTTGGGTGACAACCACCCGCAGGTGCAGGAGTCTCGCGCGAACATTGCCGAGCTGCGCTCGAAGATCGAGGCTGAGACTCGGCGCGTTACCAGTGGGGTCGCTGTTAGCAACAACATCAACAAAGCGCGCGAAGGGCAGCTTCGTGCAGCGCTGGATTCTCAGCGCACCAAGATGCTTGAGATGAAAGCGGTTCGTGATGAAGGCATGGTCCTGCAGCGCGAAGTGGAGAATGCTCAGCGGGTCTTTGACAGTCTTGTGGCGCGCCAAAACCAGTCCGCCCTGGAGGCGCAGAACACCCAAAGTTACGCAAACGTCCTTACGGTGGCGCAACCGCCTTCGGAACACAGCAGCCCAAAAATCGTACTGAATGTGCTATTGGCGGTCTTCATGGGCGGGCTGTTGGCAGTTGGTGTCGCGCTGCTGATGGAGATGACGGACCGCCGTGTTCGCAGTCCCGATGACGTCATCACAGCGTTGGGTCTGCCAGTTTTGGGTTCGTTGCCGACCCCGAACGCCAAGCGTTTCAATCCCGCGCGCCCTGTGGCTCTGGGCTTCGCGAATCAGCGCGCCGTGAGCTTGCCTGCGCCTGGTTCGCAATCCGGTATCTGACTGGTCACCCAATCACCGTACCCAGCCGCACAGAAAGACTGACTCGTGACTGTCGACACCCAAGATTCAAACATTGCCGATCGCTCGATCGGCAGCATCCTGGCCAATCTGCGCAACCTGTCCGCTGATCAGGTGGAGAGGATTGTTCGCCATCAGCGCGAGCAGAGCGTCCGTTTTGGCGAAGCAGCTGTTGCGCTCGGCTTCGCTAGCAGCGACGACGTCCTGTTCGCACTGAGTCAGCAATTTCACTACCCCTACGCCCCGGAAGAGCGGCGAAGTGCCAGCCCCGAGTTGGTCGCGTTGAACCAGCCTTTCGGCGTTCAAGCTGAAAGTCTGCGCGCCATCCGTAGCCAGATCATCATGCGGCTGTTCAACGAAGGCCAGGAGCGCCGGGCGATTGCCGTGGTGAGTCCCGAGGCCGGCGACGGCAAGACTTTCTTCGCAGCGAATCTCGCCGTCGTTCTCGCCCAACTGGGCGGGCGCACGCTGCTTGTAGACGCCGACCTGCGCCATCCCCGCCAGCATGACGTGTTTGGCGTGGAGAACCGAGCCGGGCTCTCTGGCATCCTCAGTGGTCGTGCGGAGGCGAAGGTCATCCAGCAAGTCCCCGGTGTGTCCAGCCTGTTTGTCCTACCTGTAGGTACGACGCCGCCGAACCCGCTCGAGTTGGTGGAGCGCCCGGCGTTCGGGCTGCTGATTCGCGAGCTGCTTTCCAAGTTCGACCATGTGGTCGTTGACACTCCGGCGGCCTGTTTCGGTAGTGACAGTGCCGTGATTGCCGCGCGCTGCGGAGCAGCCTTGGTTGTTGCTCGCAAGAATGAGGCGCGCGTGGAGGCTTTGCAGGACTTGGTTGCCAACCTTGCCGAAACGCCTGCCCAAGTCGCTGGCGTGGTATTCAACGAGTTCTGATGCAAATGGCCGCCACGTCCGCAGCCGGGAGCAGGTCCCGCACGGTGCTGCCTCCGGGCATGGACCGGGTGGTGCTGGCCGCGCTGGCGATTAGCTTTGCACTGCTGTTCCTGCCGGCCTATTACGAGCTGTCAAGAACGTACTGGAGCACTGACGAACAGGGCCACGGCCCGATCATTCTGGCCGTGAGTTTCTGGCTGTTGTACCGCGCCAGATTTGCTTTGGCGGAGATTCCCATCAAGCCGATGCCCGTGTTGGGTTGGTTGCTTCTTGCCGCGAGCCTGATCGTTTACGCATTCGGTCGATCACAAGACATCAGCATGTTCGCGGTGGGCTCTCAGATCGGCGTGCTTGCCGCCTTTCTACTGATCTTCAAGGGCGGCGCGGCATTGCGGTTGGTCTGGTTCCCCTTGTTCTTCATGTTGTTCATGGTGCCGCTGCCAGAGGCGCTGGTTGCAATGGTCACCGCGCCTCTCAAGAGTGCAGTTTCTGCAGTCGCCAGTAACCTGCTGTACGCCATCGGCTATCCCGTCGGCCGAAGCGGCGTCGTCATGACTGTCGGTCCCTATCAGCTGCTGGTGGCGGATGCATGCGCAGGCTTGAACAGCATGTTCACGCTTGAAGCGCTGGGAATGCTGTACATGAATCTGATGAAGTACACAAACCCGCTGCGCAATGTGGCTCTTGCATTGCTGTTGGTGCCTACTGCGTTCATGGCCAACATCGTGCGCGTGATGATCTTGGTGTTGGTTACCTATCATTTCGGCGACGCAGCTGGCCAAGGCTTTGTTCACGGCTTTGCGGGCATGGTTCTGTTCTTGGTCGCACTGACGCTGATGCTCGGCCTCGACAAGGTGCTTGCTTGGTTTATTCCCGCTGAGCGTCAACGCAGAGGTGTGGCATGACATCGTCGCGACGCAAAGCGCTGACCGTGTGTGTTGCGAGTGCTGCCGCACTGGGTTGTGCGCACTGGTGGCGCCCAACGCAGCGCCTGGCGGATAGGTTGCCAAAATTTGATCTGGAGACCGCGTTCCCGAGGACGCTGGACGGCTGGGGGGTGGACGATAGGCTGCCTGTGCAGCTCGTATCCCCTGACCAGAAGGCCGTACTTGACCAGATTTACAGCCAGACACTCAGCCGTACTTATGTGAGCAGCGAGGGGCAGCGGATCATGTTGTCCGTCGCGTACGGCGGAGATCAATCAGATGCAACTCGTGCGCATCGCCCGGAAGTCTGCTATCCGGCGCAAGGCTTCCAGATCAAAGATGACCATAGCGGCCTCATCCGTCTTGCTGACAGGACTGTGCATACCCGGCGACTGGTCGCCGTCCAAGGCGGGCGGGTCGAACCCATAACCTATTGGGTGATGGTTGGAAATCAAGTGGCAGTAAGCGGCACGGAACAAAAGCTCCGCCAGTTGGCCTATTCGACTCGAGGGCTGATTCCGGACGGCATGTTGGTGCGCATATCCAACATCAGCCCCGACGCTGAGGTCAGCTACCAACTCCATCAAGCGTTCGCCCAGCAGTTGGCAAGAAGTTTGCGTGCGCCAGAACTGGATCGCATTTTTGGTCTTCCGCTTTCGTCTGCGGCGAGCTGATTCGACAACGTAAGTCACCGGGCATCGAGCTCGAATCGCCAGCCAGTCCCTTCCGACCGGGCCGTTCGGCCCTGACAACACTGATCGTATGAAGAAGTTCTATCTCGCAGGGCACAACAATTTCGGCAACCGCGGCTGCGAAGCGCTGGTGCGTTCTACGGTGCAGATGCTGACCGAGAAGTTCGGACCCAGCGAGTTTTTGGTGCCGAGCTATGACGCCGCGGCGGATGGCCGCCAATGGCGAGACCATGCCGATCAGGGGGTGCGGTTCGTTGACGTACCGGTCTACCCGTTCAACATCAAGTTGTGGGGAAGGGCGGTTCGGCAGTCCGACCTGTTCAAGTCTGTATGGAAGCCTGGCTTCAGCGTGCCCGCTGATTACCGCCGCATGGTTTTGGATTGTGATGCAACCATCATGATCGGTGGAGACGTGATCACGCTTGACTACGGCCTCGGACCGCTGCTCTGGCACCGTGCATTTGCGGAAGACTTCTTCAAGGATAAGCAGCCCACAGTGCTGTGGGCTGCGTCCGTGGGACCATTCGCAAAAGAGCCGATCATCGAGAAGGACATGGCCACCTTCCTGAATCGACTGGATCTGGTGACTATCCGCGAATCCATCACGCTCAAGTACCTGCAGAGCATCGGGGTTTCTCACAACCTGCACGGCGTGTGCGATCCGGCCTTCGTGATGAAGCCGGAGCCGGTCGACGCGGCCCAACTCGGCTTTGACCTGGAGCCGGGGTTCCTGGGTCTCAATGTGAGTCCGCTGATCGCCAAGTTCCGTGCAGCAGGAGAAGACCCCGCGGTCTTGCAACGTGAGGTTGCCGGGTTCATGCGCGAAGCTCATGCCAAGTACGGACTGCCCTGCGTGTTGATTCCGCACGTGGGACCTCTCAACGATGGCATCGAATCGGACAACTGCGACCATCGTTACATGACGGCTGTTCTGAATCTGGCCAAGGATGTGCCGAACGTGCGCATCCTGCCGAAGACGCTGAATGCAGCGCAACTGAAGTTTGTGTTGGGGCAGGCCCGCTACTTCATCGGTGCGCGCACGCACGCCACGATTGGCGCAATCTCGCGCGGAACGCCGACTGTGTCCATTGCCTACAGTACCAAGGCTCGTGGCCTGAACAAGGATCTGTTCGGGCATGAAGACTTCGTGCTCAGCACGCCCGACGTCAGCGCACGTACGCTGATGGAAAAGCTGGACCTGATGGTAGATCGTGAAGATGCGATTCGCACACAGCTTCGCGAGGTGTTGGGCCCCACCGTGGTGCGCTCACGTCGCACCGTCGAGCTGTTGGCTGAGCGACTGGCGGCGTGATGCGGCCTACGGATGCCCGCAAGAAGCGTGTTGGGTACTGCACGACTTCAGCTGTTTGCTGCTGAGCGGAAGTCAACATGAAGCGCATGCCTCCGCTGCCGATGATCGCCGTGCTGACCGCTGGGGCGGCGCTGGCATTGTTCAGCGGCCTCATCCTGCCCGTTGGCGGCATCGTGCCACTGGTGGCGCTGTGGGCATTGCCGGCAGCCATCGTCATCATCTTCTTTCCCAGGTTCTTCTATTGGGCGATGTTGGCGCTGGTGCTGCTGATCAGCGGTACTGTCCAGTACTTCACCGACCATGGCCAGTTGCAATGGGTGGCCTCTGGAATCGGCATATGTCTTCTGGTGAGCGGTTTCCTTCAGGGCGCAGGTGCCAAGTCTGACGGAACAGGCCGACTCACAGGCGTGGATGCCGCCATGATCGTCTTTGCTACGACGGCTACCGTGTCTACGGTGTTCGGCGAAGGCGGGGCTCCCCATGTTGCGGCAGGTCTGCGCAACTACCTGCCATTCCTGGGCCTCTACGTTTACCTGCGGTTGGGTGGCATGTCGGCGGACACGTTGCGGCGAACGGTGTGGTTTTTGCTGCTCGTGGCGCTGGTGCAGTTTCCCATCGAGGTGTACCAGGCGGTTGTGGTGGTCCCGCAGCGCGTCGCGGCCAATTCCTTCGGGTCAGCGTTTGACAGCATCGTCGGCAGCTTTGGTGGCCCCAAGTTCGGGGGGGGGGCGAGTGGTTCGCTGGCCATCTATTTGGTTTTTGCCATGGTGTTGGCCTTGGCTATGTATCGCAATCAGCTGCTGAACGGGCGACAAGTCATTGGCAGCCTTTTGGCCATCATGATTGGCATTGGCCTGGCGGAGACCAAGGTCGTGTTCGTGATGATCCCGTTGGCACTTGCAGTGCTCTACTCAGGCGAGCTCTATCAACGCCCGATGCGTTTCCTGATAGGGGCGCTATTCGCGCTGGGGGCCATGGCACTCCTCCTTTACGTTTACTTCATCTTCTTCTGGGCAGCGGAGAACCGTGGCGACGTCTGGCTGGTGATCGTTCGGCGATTCAGCTACAGCTTCGACCCCACTTTCATGCCAGCCAACAACTGGCCCGGCCGTATGACAGGCCTGGCGATCTGGTGGCGGAATCAGGACTTCAGCGGTGATATTTACCATTGGTTGGTGGGCTATGGCATGGCTGCAGCCACCAGCATGTCCACCATCGCCGGCCCAGGTGTGGCTGCCCTGAAGTTCGGTTTGGGCACTGACGTCACGGGAGCGACAAAACTACTCTGGGAGGTGGGCCTGGTGGGGTTGGTTGCCTATGTGGCGCCGTTGTTCATGGCCTTTGTTACTTTTGGCCGCGTACAGCACGAAGGCGAAGCGCTGCTGCGGTCGTTCGTGCAAGCCCTGCGTGCGACTACGCTTGTATTGGCATTGGCCGTGCTCTATGAGGTGACCATCGTCAGTAGCCCGCCCATGCAATTGATCGCCATGATCTTGTATGCAGTGGCCGCACGATTGGGCGCTCGCCACCCGCTTCGCGCTCAACGGCCTGTGTCGTTCGCGCAGGCCTGACCGCCACCCGGCTCTTGCCGGTCTACGCCCGCCTTGATGCACTATTCCAAAGCCAACTTCCAACGCGCGCTGCAGCGCTTCTTACTAGGCCGCGCTGCCACTGGTGCTCTGGGCCTCGTGTTCTTCGTGCTGGTGCTTCGGCAACTGCACCGCGAAGAGTTCGGAGCCTACACCGCCATCCTGGCCATTCAGGCCGGCGTGGCGGTGTTGGCGACGCTGGGCATCGAGGCGACGCTTGAGCGCTTTCTGCCAGAACTGCGCACAGCGGGCAACGAAGTCGGAGCGTCACAGCTCATCCTGCTGGGCATTGCCGTGCGGGCCAGTGTGCTGCTGCTGCTGGTGCTGTTGGGGCTCGCCACCATGGGGTGGTGGGTGCCTTTGCTGTCTCTGCAGGCTTATAAAGAGGTGCTGCCGCTAGCCCTGGCGTGGCTGTTGATGTTCGGCCTGATGAACACGGCCGGTGCCATCCATGAGGCGCTTTTGAATCAGGGGACCGCCCAGTTCACACAGGCCCTCTACACGCTGCTCAAGATCGTTTTGTTCGTCGTGCTGTCGCGCACTTGGCCGTCGGCCGATGGTTTGACCAAGGTGATCGTTTGTGAGAGTGTTGCCACGCTGGCCGGATTGCTTGTATCAGTGACCCGGCTGAAAGTTGGTGGTCTGCGCAGCGTGCTGCGTCCTCGACAGGTATGGCGTGAGTTGCCCGAGAGCATCCGCGCGCGCATGCTGGCATTCGGTGCAAAGAACTACGGCGCCCAACTTGTCATGCTGTTGTATGGCCCCGATGCGCTTCGGTTGGTGGCCTCGTCCCAGGCCGGTTTGGTCCAGGCGGCACGATTTGGTGCAGTTCATAGCCTCTACGAGTACATCCAGCGCTACCTGCCAGCGTTCATGCTTTTGCGCCTTATCCGGCCTGTATTCATCTCGCGCTACACCGCCAACCGCGACTTCGGTGCGCTCAACGCCATGGGCGCCATCGTGCTGAAGATCAACCTCGCCGTGCTGACGCCGTTGATCGTGTTCCTCGTGCTTGCCGGCGACATGGTGCTCGGCATGCTGTCCAAGGGCCGCTATGCGGATGCCGGCTGGCTGCTGGTGGCTTACGTCGCCTTGCTGGTGCCGATGAGCAACCAGTGGGTCGTGTCCATCATCGCCAACACCACGGAGCAGAACGACACCCAGGTGAAAGCAGCGGCGTGCGCCTTGCCGGGCATCGTCGTCGGCGCCTGGCTGGTGCCGAGCTATGGCATCGCGGCGCTGGTGGGGGGCGCGTGGGTGTCCTATCTGCTTTACAACCTGACGGCGGTGGCCTGGCTGCGCCGCGCAGGCTATCCCTACCGGCCCGACTGGCGTGCGCTGCTGCTGTGCGGCGCAGGCGGCGCAATCATCGCCGCAGCAGCGGTTTCCGCGAAGGCTGTGATGCCGCCGTTCGCTCTGCAAGATCTGGTGCTGGGCGTTGCTGCGTCAAGTCTGGTACTTGCGATGCTTCTAGTGGGCGGGTTGTTCACGCCGGCGGAGCGGCAGATGCTGACCGGCATGCTCAAGCGTCGCTCAGCCTAGTTCTGGTTCATCCGCACATGAGCAATCTCGACTTCACTTCTTCGCGGCAACAGCTTGGCACCCTGGCGGGTGAGCGCATCATCGTGGTGCCTAACGAGCTTCCTCTGCCGGTGAACTCAGGTGGCCGGGTTGATGTCTGGCGCCGGCTGCTCGCGCTGCGCGGCGCGGGCGCCTCCATGGGTCTGCTCACGTGGTACGACGGCCCGCGCGACGGAGAGCCCAGCGCCGACCTGCGTGCGCAGCTGGCTGTGCATTGCGAGGCCATGCACATGGGCTGCATTTCTCGTAGTCCGGCCGAGCTGGTCGGCCGGGTTCTCAACGCATGGCGCTGGCCATCGCATGTGGCCTCTCGCTGGGTGACGCTGGACCGGCCTCGTGTCCTTGACTGGGCGCGCGGCTTCCAGCCCACGCTTCTGCTAGCCGATGGTCTTTACGGCGCTCACGTCGTGCGCTGGCTCGCCGCCGAGCTGGGTGTACCCTGGGTGTACCGCTCACACAACATCGAGCACCACTACATGCAGATGCAGTTGGCGCAGGCCACGCGTCTCAAGTCACGCCTTGGGCTGATGGCCAACGTGTGGGGGCTTGGCCGCTTCGAGCGCGGAGTGCAAGCTGGCGCGGCCGCCGTGCTCGACATTTCCGCCAGTGACATGGCGTACTGGCGCAAACAAGGTGTAACCCGCTCGCACTGGATGCCGCCCATCGTCGATCGCGCGTTCGCCGACCAGTTGGCCAGCGCGAGTTCGCAGTCGCGCCCCTATCACGCGATGTATTTCGGCAACCTCAATACGCCCAACAACGTGGAAGCCGTACGCTGGTTCGTGCAGCGCGTCCTGCCGCTGCTGAAGTCGCCGGACTACCGCTTCGCCATCGCGGGCTCGCGCCCCTCTGCTGAGGTGGAGGCCTTGGTACGCAGTGACGCGCGCATCCAGCTGATCCCTAACCCGGCCGAGATCGCGCCGCTGCTGGCGCAAGCCCGAGTGCTGGTCAACCCGGTGCAGGGCGGGAGCGGCGTCAACCTGAAAAGCGTGGAGATGCTGTACAGCCATACGCAGTTGCTCAGCACCCGGATAGGCGTACAAGGCCTGCCGCCAGAGGTCGCTGATTGCTTCACGCTGGCGGACGACCCGCAGAGCTTCGCCAGCCAACTGCAGGCACTGGCTGCGGCCGACGCGCCTGCGCCCAACGCGCAGTGGCGTGTGCGGGCGCGGGCGTACTTCAGTGCCGACCACGCGGTGAGCCTGTTTGCAGACGCCATCCGGCCGGTGCGTCCGGCGCTGGCGAAAAACGCATGAATCAACAGGCCTTGAACGTTCTATTCGTGCACCAGGCCGCCGAGCTGTACGGTTCCGACCGCGTGCTGCTTGCGCTCGTGGAATGGCTTGCACGCCATGGCCAAGTGCATCCCATCGTCGTGGTGCCTTGTGAGGGCCCGCTGATTGCCGAGTTCCGCCGCATCGGTGTAGAGGTGCATGTGCGCACGTTGGCCAAGGTGCAGCGCAGCGCGTTCACGCCCGGCGGATTGGTACGTTTCCTGCGGCAGGTGGCAGGGTCGTTGTCGGAGCTGGATTCAGTGGTGGCTGGCCGTTCCATCGGCGCCGTCCACAGCAATACCATCGCCGTGGTGTCCGGCGCCGTTTGGAGCCGGATGCGCGGCGTGCGGCATGTGTGGCATGTGCACGAGATCATTTTGCGTCCTCGGCCGGTCGCCAGGGCTCTTGCCTGGCTTGCCTCGCGTCTGTCCGACAAGGTGGCGTGCATCTCTGAGATGGTGCGACAAAACCTGGTGAACCAATGCCCGCGTATTGCCCGCCAGGCTGTGGTGGTGCCGAATGGCATGGTGATGTCTGATCGGGACAGGGAGCCTGCCCGCAGCCAGTGGCGCAGTGCACAGAGTCTGGAAGCGCAGGTGGTGGTTGGTCTGGTTGGCCGCATCAATGCTTGGAAGGGGCAGGGCGTCCTGGTGAGGGCTGCACGGCGCATCGTGGCAGCCGATCCGGCGACGCCGCTGCGCTTCGTCATCGTGGGCAGTCCGCCGCCCGGACAGGGCGAACTGCGCGATCAGTTGCTGCAGCAGATAACCGAGGCTGGGTTGGAGTCGCACGTGAGGGTGCTTGATTTCACCCCAGATGTCTGGCCGGTTTGGTGCGGCATGGATATTGCCGTCGTGCCTTCCACTGACCCAGAGCCTTTCGGCATGGTGGCATTGGAGGCGATGTGCGCTCGTCGGCCGGTGGTGGCTGCTAACCATGGCGGGCTGGCTGACATCGTGGTGGACGGCGAGACGGGTGCGCTCGTGCGCCCCGGAGACGATGGCCAGTTGGCGGAGGCCATTCAACGCCTCGCGGCGGATGCGGAGCTGCGCCAGCGCCAGGGCGAAGCCGGCTACGACCGCGTGCGCAATCATTTCAGCCTCGACGCCCAGGGGCGTGGATTCAGGAGACTGTATGAAGCACGCTAGAACTTCTCGGTGCGTCCCCTGGTTTGTCGGCCTGTGCCTGCTGCTAGCTGCGCTGATGGCGCATGCTCAGGGTGCGCCCCAGGTAGGCGTCTATTACTTTCCTGGATGGAAGAACGACATGCCAGGGGCTCCGTCCAAACGCCCGTGGGATCCGATCAAGAAGTATCCCGAGAAGGAGCCTCTGATTGGCTGGTACGACGAAGGGCAACCCGAGGTGGTGTCCAAGCAGTTGGCGCAGATGAGGCAGGCCAAATTGGACTTCGTGGTGTTCGATTGGTACTGGGCCGAGGGCAACAAGCCTTACCTGGAGCATGCGTTGCGGTCATTCCTCGCGTCTCCTGACTGGCCGGGGATGAAGTTCGCATTGCTGTGGGCGAACCACATGAAGGTGCCTCAAAACCGTGAAAACTTCGAGCGCATGGTGGAGTATTGGTGCCAGAACTTCTTGAAGCGGTCTGACTATCTGCGCATTGATGGCAAGCCGGCAGTATTTGTGTTCTCTCAGCAGAACCTGCGCGACCGTGCGATTGAGATGGGCTTGCATCCCCGCGATCTTTTGCAGATTGCGCGCCGCATTGGCCGCGAGACGGGCGTGGGTGAATTGTTCATCGTTGGCAGCGCTGAAGCCGTGCCCTACTGGGTTACTGAGTACGGCAAAGAAACCGGTTATGACGCCTACAGCGCCTACAACTACCACCGCGGATTCGAAGGGGTTTATGTAGCAGATCGGCGCACTACGCAAAGCTTCGTGGAATTGGATGATGCCTATGCGATGACCTGGCGTTGGATGATCGCCAACTCCCCAGTGCCTTATATCGTCCCCGGCATAGCAGGGTGGAACAAACGGCCATGGGGCGGGAGTGCTAACCCGCTACACGATGATAGCGAGGCCGCTCCTGATGAGTTCGAGGCGCACCTACGTCGCCTCCGAACCGTGGTGCGCGCCAACCCCGAGAAGACGCGCAACACTGTGGTGTTGTGCTGCTGGAACGAACATGGGGAGGGTTCTGTCATAGAGCCAACGCGCGAGTGGGGCAACAGCCGCATCGACGCGATCCGCAAGGTGCTGAAGGGAAAATGAACAAGTGAAACATCTGAGAATCCTGGGTATTCGAGGTCTGCCGGCGGCTCATGGGGGGTTTGAGACCTTTGCCGAGTACCTGGCTCTCTACCTCCGTGATCGTGGCTGGAAGATCACGGTGTATTGCCAAATCGATGGCCAAGGCCCGATGTATGAGGATGTTTGGGAGGGTGTCCATAGGGTGAATATCCCGATCGATATCCCCGGGCCTAAGGGAACGATGGCCTTCGACTGGAAGGCCATTCGTCATGCAGCGGCGCAGTCACGCGACCTGTGCCTCACCCTTGGTTACAACACGGCGGTCTTCTGCGCTTGGCTGCGCGTCAAGGGCGTGCCTAACGTGATCAACATGGACGGTATCGAGTGGTCTCGTGCCAAGTGGGGTGGGGTGGCCAAGGCGTGGTTCTGGCTGAATGACTGGGCGGGTTGCTGGTTGGGTAACCATCTGGTGGCGGACCACCCCGAGATCGCCAATCACCTGGCTACGCGCGTGTCGCGGCGCAAGGTCACGACGATTGCCTATGGTGCGGATCGCCTGCGAGATCTTCCGGAGGAGCCAGTTCGTCGCCTTGGCCTCATTCCTGGGCAGTACCTCACGCTCATCGCCCGTCCAGAGCCCGAGAACTCCATCCTTGAGGTGGTGGCAGGTTTCTCGAAAGCGAGGCGCGGCTGCACGCTCGCTGTGCTTGGTAAATACGACGAGTCCAATGCCTATCATCGTGCCGTGATGGCAGCTGCGGGACCCGAGGTTCGATTCCTGGGCGCTATCTACGACAAGGCCGTCGTTCAGGCACTGCGCTATCACTGCCGGGCCTATGTGCACGGCCACCAGGTAGGTGGCACCAACCCGTCGCTTGTTGAGGCGCTGGGGGCCGGCAATCCCGTTATTGCACACGACAATCGTTTCAATCGCTGGGTTGCCGGAACCGGGGCCGCCTACTTCGCGGATGCCACAGGATTCTCGAGTGTTCTCGATAGATTGTTGGGCGACATTGCAAGCCTCCAGCAAATGGGCAATCATTCTGTTCAGAGGCTGGAGCAGGGGCTCACCTGGGGCCAAATACTTCAAGCCTATGAAGCATGTCTGAGCGCTTACGTGCCGCGCAGTGCCAAGGCAACCGCATTACCCTGATGCCTCGACATCGGCAGGGACATCTAATTGAGCGGCCGTCGGGGCTGCACTTATCGTAGTTGGAAGGATGGGGATGGAAACCAATGCCGATGGGCAAATCGACTCGAGCCGAGGAGAGGCCAGTCTCAATCGCCGGCGCGCCCTGGTTGGCATTGGGTCGGTAATGGGTGGATTGAGTGGTTGTGGCGGCGGCGGCAGTGTCGGTGGCGCTGAGCCTGCGCCCGTTCCGGTTCCTCCGCCCCCGCCCCCCCCGCCGCCGCCTCCTGTTACCTATTGGAGCGGAGCGGCGACGCAGTCCACCGCTGACGTCGCAAAGCGGACCTTTTCAGCTAAATGGACCCATACCCTGGTGCCAGAAATTGGTCAAATGCCCAGCTGGTTGCTCGGCGCTGGCTTGGGGACCTCTACGGTTCGCGATTGTTTTGGCTACCTGAGGAATGCGCGACTTGGCGAGGCAAGATTTTGGGGGGCTCGTCGGGTAGAGAATAAGTTGCGCGGATCTGCCGACTTTGCAAATGGGAGTTTTTGGTGGAGCGCAGGCACCGTCGGAATCGCCATGCTTGCCAATGACACTAAATTTCCGGATGCTGTGGGGACATTCCGCACGCACCGGTTGTCCAAGGTTTCCGCGCAAGCAGGCAGAGCTCAAGACGTGGGTGTGCTGCCAGCGGTCGAGCACGTTTTTTCGATATATGCGCGGGCTGAAACGCTCTCGCAGGTGTATCTGCAGTTTTACGTGGCGGGAGGTGTCGTTCTTGCCTCAGGTCTCTTCGATCTAAAGCCTGATGTCTGGACTCGGATCCAGATCACTGGCACACCTGATGGGACGGGATCTTGTCGCGTGCTTGTATCACCTGGCCCGTTCAGTTCGGGGGGCGCCGGCAGCGTGCTTATTTGCAATGCGCAGCTAGAAGATTTGTCCGGGGCTGGGAGCGCAGCCTCAGAGTACGTCAGCACGGATTTGCCAGGTCAGGGTCCTGTCTTCAATGGCGCCATGGTCGATGGGGTGGCGTATTTTGATCGATATAACGGAAATACAGTTTCTGCCGGCTACGTAACTGAATCTCGTGGCGCCTTGATTCCACCCGAGATCCTGAGGTTCCTCAGGATTGAACCTACCTCGACGAATCTGTGCACTCAAACGGAGGTGTTCACAACCTGGACCGCCGTGGGTGGGGTGGCAGTTACGTCAACTTCGACAAAAAATCTGCGCTGTGAAAATCGCTCGATTCGATTGAATGAAGGGGGGCAGTCGGGTGAGAAGTACATCTCGTTGGGTCTTGGCGCTATACCTGCAGGAGCGCCAATAACGCTGACATGCTTTGCGAAGGCGGACACTGCAAGAGTAGCGCGGATGACCATCAAGGCGATTGATGGTGGGACATGTGGGGCCAGTTTCGAACTGTCAACGGGTGCTGTAGCCGCCGTTGATTCGCCAGCTGGTCGGCAGGCCTGGGCTCATATTGAACCTTGGGCAGATGGCTGGTACCGATGTGTTTTGACGACGTCGAATGCGGCGAGCGGCAGTCTTCCCTTGGAGGTTCGGCTAGGCGTGGCGGCAGAAAATGGTGCGACTGAGTACCAAGGGACGGGGAAGGCAATTTTCATTTGGGGTGCCAACGCGAGCGCGATGGAGTTTCCCACCTCCTATTTGCCAAATAATACTGATCAGGTGGGGCCAGCCCGACGTTCGCACACCGTTGAAATACCCAATGTCGATGCAAAGACGCTTGGCCAGCAGAACTTTGTCGTAACTATGGAGTCCGTGCTTGCCTACTATTCAGGCATAACGATAAAGGGTGGGCGAACGCCTGAGTGGAAAGGGCTCTGGTATGCGTATGCGGCTTCGCCCAACAACAGGCAGAATCGCCTTGGGGTCGGGCTGCGTCCAACCACGGTTGCGTTCTTCGGCGATCGATATCTTGGGGATCCGAATCCCCTCTACTATTGGAAGCCGAATACAGACTACAAGATTGGCGATGTTGTTATCCCGACCGATACTCAGTTGGACAATCAGAATTCGCGCAGGATGTTCTTGTGCATGACTGGCGGGCGTTCAGGGGCGGTTGAGCCGCGTTGGGATGAAACGTTTGTCGCCGTGCCAGATCAAGTCACGCACATTACTTCAGATGGATCCGTGCGTTGGCAAAATAACCATGACAACACGATTCTGGGCATCTGGGAGCCATACGATACGTGTGTGTTGGACTACGGTGTTTCCGCGTTCGCCGGTCAGCATCGAGCTGCCACGGGCGTTGTGTCAAACATCAACCAAGCGGCGAGCATATTGATATCTTCGTTCTCGTCGCCCGGTGCGTATGGTTATTCGATCAACGGAAAGAACGCGCCCTTGCGGACCTACCCATTTCCGATCGACGGGACTTCGTCCGGTGATCTGCATTTTCCGATGGAGGTGATTCGCTTTGGCAGGCTGAACGAGTCGGGTACTTCTCACCCACTCTCTGTGGGTAATATCGTCATATCCACGGAACAGATCACTGCAGATGAAAATCGCTTGCGAACAATCCGCGTTTCTTAGTTCGCTGCTCGCGCTCCGCGTAAGCTGCGCTGGGTGCCTCAATTTGGCTTGGCAATGCTCGTTCAGTGGAGATTTAAAGCTACTTATATAGTGGATCGTGGTCGGTATCAGCGCTGGATCATTACCGCCTCACGTGTAGCGATGAAGTTGGTCTGCCGCTGGCAGGTCAGCCTGCGAAGGCGAGGCGCGACAAAACACTGGTACGTTTCATGCTACCGGGAATCTACAGGTACTGTTCAGAACAGTGCAGGTCCTGCGCTGAAATTGGCAATATTGGGAAGAACGTAACTGATTTCAGTGGCGCTGAGTCCCATCCAACCCGCTAGCGAGGCTGCAAGCTGCGACACGGATGTGCTTGGAAGTAGGCGACCGGAACCGACTTCGTCGTTCGTTCCCACTGCAGTCACCGGGAATCGCCCATACATCTGGCGACCCTTGACTGCGCCCCCGGCGACGAAATGGTGGCTGCCCCAGCCGTGATCGCTTCCGTCACCGTTGCTCGAAAGCGTGCGTCCGAAGTCGGATGCGGTAAATAGTGTGACGTTGTTTTGGAGGCCAAGTGTTGATAGCGTACTGAGAAAATAATCGATCGCCAGCGAAACTTGGGCCATGTGGGCCGGTTGGTCGCGCATCTGGAATGCATGGGTGTCGAAGCCGCCCATTGAGACCATGAAGACTTGCCGGCGCATACCGAGTGCCTGATTGGCGGCGATCATTTGCAGCACGACACGCAATTGGCGTGACAGGCTTAGCTTTTCAAATGTCGAGCTCCCGCCACCTGGCATAGCGATGGACGTTGTCGGCAATGCCGGAACAGTTACATTCGCCAATGCTGACTGCAAAGTCGTGTTCGCACTCAGGCTCCGCTGCATGACGCGGCTGTACTCGTTTTGTAGCGCATCGTTCGACGTCGCGCCATAGCTGCGGCGCAGCGCAGCACTAACAGTACTGGAATAAAAAACGTTGCCGCCGTTCATTGCGCTCGCAGTGACCGGTCCTTCTGTACCCACTTGGAACTGACTCACGCTACTGCCTGTCAGGAACACTGCATTGCCAGCGGCTGATACTGCTGTGAATACTGGCTGAGCATTCGCGGACATCAGGATGTCTCCTAGCCGCCCACCCCATCCCGATCGGGCGCCTTCCGGCGCCAAGCTTTGCCATGTCGACGCTTGATCGTTGTGCGAGAAGAGTTTGGAAGGCAAGCCGACACCTGCAATGAAATCGGCTTTGGAGATTGGCCTTTGGAGTGGGCCTACGTTGGCAACAATGCCCACCTGGCCTGCTTCGTATCGCTGGCGCAATGCGGCAAGCTCCAGCGGCATCCCGAACCCGCGTCCGGCTCCTTGGCCGTTTACCGTGATGGCTTGCAGGCGATCTGCGGCGATAGCCAGATCGCCTCGTGCGATGCTGTATTCCGCGTAGCCCGAAGCATCGATTGGAACCACCCAGTTGTGGGTGTCGCTGCCGCCACTCATGTATAGACATACGAGTGCCTTGTATCCGCCAGTGTCTGCGGCATGGCTGCTTTGGCTCGCCAGGGCAGCTAATCCGGCCAACTGGCCTGCTAGCGGAAGACTCAGCCGCGGAAGGGCTGCGGTTGCCGCCAGGCCGCTCAGGGCATTGAGGAAACTGCGACGAGAGTGCTTAGCGTGTGACATCAGTGTTGCACCAGGTATTCGGACGAGGCGAGTGCCAGGAAAAGTGCTGCGCGGACCCTGTTCGTGTTGCTTCCGGCATCACCGCTGACGCTGACGAGCGTTTCAATCAAGTCCTGTTTGAGCGTGGCGCTCATGCGTCCCGCGTACAGCAGCAGGTTGAGCCTATCCACAAACGCATTGACTTGACCGGCAGACAGGAGGTCGACCCAGGGCTGGATTTGAATGGAAACGTCGTTCACCGAGCCGGTCCAGCCCAGGCCACTGCCGGCCATCCGCTGTGCAAGATTGATCCATTGCGCCGTCGATGATTCGTTGACGATCTGCATGCCAGGTACCGTGATGTTGCCGTTGGTGAAAACGGTGTTGGGCGGTACGTAGCCAGGGCGCACGTATCCAAACACCGACGGTGCGAAAAGTGGCTTCTGTCCCAGGGAATCCAGGTCGGTGATGATGGCGTACTGCCCGCTGGCGGACGTTGCCTTGAAACTGCGCATCCAATGGCTCACGCGCAGTACTGGTTCGCGAAGCTTGCCGATGTCGTCTGGCGGCGGTGTCTGAGCTTCGGGGTCGAGAAGGATGGCGCGTACAGTTGCGCCCAGATCGCCGCGAACTCCCTTGCCGTTGTTGTTGAATACCGAGGCAACTCGCGCGACGTAAGCTGGGCTGGGATTGCTGCCGACGAGATGTTGGATAAGCTGGCGGCCAATAAACGGCCCAACGTTAGGATGGTTGAAGAGTGCATCGAGAGCAATCTTCAGGCTGGTCCGAGCGTCGCTGCCGCCGGGGATTGTTGTGGCTTGCGGTTTCCCGACAAAAAGACGCTTCTCGGCGGAGGAGTGTTGTCCTGGGTAAGGCTTCATCTGCTGCAGGTCGACGCGTTGGTCACCTGCCGCGCTGAGGTCGGGGCTGGACTGAAGGAAGGTGGCGTCGTTCAGCTGACTGTCCGGAAAGCCCCAGCTCCAGCCGGTGAAGACTTTTGCCATCGCCATAACGTCATCGTTGCTATACGACTCAATAGGCTGGCCGCGCGAATCAAGCTTCGGAGAGCCGTCAGCGTTGAGCTCATGCAGACCGATGGTGAACAGTTGCATGACTTCGCGAGCAAAATTCTCATCTGGCATGCGGCCGTTCCTGAAATTTTCAGGACGGTTGCGCATATGTGACAAGTAAATTCCCATCACAGGACTCAGCGCGACCTGTTCCAGAAGTGTTCGGTAGTTGCCGAGGGCGTTTCGGTTGAGAGTGTCGACGTACTGTGCATAGGCGCGAGCATGCCGGTACAGATTGGAGTCAGCCTGCGAAACCATCTGAATCTGGTGAAGGGCGAATCCCACACGCCGCCGCAGTTGATCCTGGCTTGTGGCTGCCGAAGCCCAGAACTGCTGGCCAACCCAATCAACGGTATAGGCACTGCCCGCTGGGCGATAGGCGTCACCCATGTCATAGCGTGCTTGAATTGCGGGGACCATGTCAGCCGTGAAAGGCAGCGCCAGTTGCTCGTCGATCCAGGCGGCCTGACCCATCTGCACAACCCGATTCACTTCCTCGAGCGTGGGGCCGAAAGTGGCCTGCTGCAACAGACGCGAAGCGGCGAAGTGCGCCGCGCTTGGCGCTGCCGTTGCGGTCGGCATCGTGAATCGCAGTGCCCCGTTGGTGTACATGGCGCCGCTGCTAGCGCTTGTTCCGAGCCCATCTACCGCTGCCGAGCCGGTGCCAGCATCGAACACGACGTCGTTCGCAGACGGAATCAACGTTCCCGTGGGAGTGCGCAGGTACTGCACGTACAGGTTGCGATCGACGCCGTTGACCGTGGCGTCATTGGTGTAGACCAAGTCGACGCGACTGCCAGCGGAGAGCTTTGGCACGGCAAAGCTGTAATCCGCCGGCGTAGTGCTACGCACTTCCACGCTACCAATGATCATGCCGTCGACCCGGAGTTGCAAGATTGCGCCCGTACCACCGGCCAACTGGGCATAGGCTCTGACGGTCACGGTGTCTGTAAAGTTAGGTGACGGCCAGGTCGCAGACAAGTTGCCGCCTGCATAGCTGACACCGGAAAACGCTGGGGTGATGAAGGTGGTGCCAGAGGTGAGGCTGAGAATAGTGAGTTGACGCTCTGTTCCATTGACGGCGCCAGGGTTTGCAAAAACCACGGCAACCTTGCTGCCAGGCCTGAGCGCGGTTGAGGGCATGAGGAAATCTGTCGGCGTGCTGCTGCTAACTTCAGCGGCACTCACAGCCACTCCATCGACCCACAGAGTCATCAGCGCGCCGACACCGCCGGCGGGCACGGCACTGACACGCGCTGTGACGGTGCTGGTGATGTTGGCTGCTGGCCAGGTGGCGCGCAGCGCGCCGCCCCAGAAGAGGTTGCCGCTGGCGGCGACGACGTCAACGCCATCGAACGCGGCGGCGCCATTGCCCCGGTCATAGGTGTTGCCCGCGGCACCAGGCAACCAGGCCGTGTTGCTGGTGGTTGCGTAGGCGATGAAGAGGTTGCGGTCTACGCCGTCAACGGTTGCGTCGTTGACGTAGGCAATATCCAGCTTGCGCCCGGCCGTCATCGGCGGCACGGCGAAGCGATAGTCCGCGTGCTCCGCGGATTTGACTTCCGCGCTTCCCACGAGAATGCCGTCCACCAGCACCTGCATCACAGGGCCGACGCCGCCGGCGATCACGCCACGCGCGCGCACGGTCAGTGAGTCGGTGAGGTTGGGTTCGGGCCAAGCTGCGCTGATGGTGTTGTTGCTAGCGCGCAGAACGGTCTTGCCTGCGATGGCGTAGGCCAACTGCAGGTCACGCCCGTCAGCAGGATTGGTGTAGACGACCTCGACGCGTTGGCCGGTCTTCATGGGCAGCGTCGGCAGGCTGATGTCTGCCGGTGTAGTGGAGCGGAGTTCCACAGTGCCGATGACGACGTCATCCACCTGCACGCGCACGATGGGGCCAATATCCGCTGCGAGGCGCGCCGTGGCGCGCAGCGTCAGCGTGTCGGTCATGTTGGCTGCCGGCCACTTGCCGCGCAGCGCACCGTTGGCGGTGAGCAGGTTCTGGGCGGTCTGTTGGACGCTGACGCCATCAAAAGCGGCCAGGCCGCCGCCGGCGTCGAAGGCCATGCTGCCGCCGCTGGGCAACAGCACGGTGGTGCCTGACATCAGGTAGTGCACGCGAAGGCTGCGGGCTTGGCCCTCGACGGTGCCGGCGTTGGCAAAGGCGACATCGACCCGGCTGCCTGCAGTCAAGGGTGGAGCAGCGAATACATGGTCGACCGGGTCGGTGGAAGACACCGTGGCTGAGCCGACGACGATGCCGTCGACGCGGACGATCATCTGGGCGCCGGTGCCGCCTGCCGCGTTGGCGCTGGCTCGCACGGTAAGACGGTCCGTGAGATTGGGCGCAGGCCAGACCATGCGCAGTGCGCCGTTGGCATAGATGTTGGTTGTGCCGGGGGCAACGTTCTGCCCGTCGAAGGCGCCGTTGCCGGAGCCATTGTCGAGGGTGACGATGGACGCGGTAGGCAGTACGGCCGTGTCGGCGGTGCTGATCTGCTGCACGAACAGGTTGCGGTCCACGCCGTTGACGGCAGCGTCGTTCGTGTAGACGACGTCAATCTGACTGCCTGGCTTGAGTGCGGGCACGGCCAAGCGGTAGTCGGTCGGTTCCGTGGCGCGCACTTCGACGGTGTCTGTAAGCATGCCATCCACACGCACCGACACCATCGCTCCGACGCCCCCCGCCACGTTGGCGTGTGCGCGTACGGTCAGCGTATTGGTCAGGTTGGCCTTTGGCCATGCGGCGGTGAGATTGCCTGCGGAGTAGCTGACGCCTGACAGCGATGGTGCGAGATATGAGGTACCTGAAACTAGGTTGAGCACATTGAGCTGACGCTCAACACCGCCAGTGCTGCCGGGGTTTGCGAAGACAACGGAAACCTGGCTGCCAGGTTTGAGCGCTGTCGAGGGCATGAGGAAATCAGTCGCTGTGGTGGTATTGACTGTCGCTGAGCTGACAGCCACTCCGTCAACCCAAAGGGTCATGAGCGCGCCCACGCCCGTGGCACGAACTACAACCGTGCTGGTGATATTCGGCTCTGCCCATGTCGAGCGCAGCGCACCGTTGGCGGCCAGCGTGCCGCTGGCGGCGACGACGTCAACGCCATCGAACGCGGCGGCGCCATTGCCCCGGTCATAGGTGTTGCCCGCGGCACCAGGCAACCAGACCGTGTTGCTGGTGGTTGCGTAGGCGATGAAGAGGTTGCGGTCTACGCCGTCAACGGTTGCGTCGTTGACGTAGGCAATATCCAGCTTGCGCCCGGCCGTCATCGGCGGCACGGCGAAGCGATAGTCCGCGTGCTCCGCGGATTTGACTTCCGCGCTTCCCACGAGAATGCCGTCCACCAGCACCTGCATCACAGGGCCGACGCCGCCGGCGATCACGCCACGCGCGCGCACGGTCAGTGAGTCGGTGAGGTTGGGTTCGGGCCAAGCTGCGCTGATGGTGTTGTTGCTAGCGCGCAGAACGGTCTTGCCTGCGATGGCGTAGGCCAACTGCAGGTCACGCCCGTCAGCAGGATTGGTGTAGACGACCTCGACGCGTTGGCCGGTCTTCATGGGCAGCGTCGGCAGGCTGATGTCTGCCGGTGTAGTGGAGCGGAGTTCCACAGTGCCGATGACGACGTCATCCACCTGCACGCGCACGATGGGGCCAATATCCGCTGCGAGGCGCGCCGTGGCGCGCAGCGTCAGCGTGTCGGTCATGTTGGCTGCCGGCCACTTGCCGCGCAGCGCACCGTTGGCGGTGAGCAGGTTCTGGGCGGTCTGTTGGACGCTGACGCCATCAAAAGCGGCCAGGCCGCCGCCGGCGTCGAAGGCCATGCTGCCGCCGCTGGGCAACAGCACGGTGGTGCCTGACATCAGGTAGTGCACGCGAAGGCTGCGGGCTTGGCCCTCGACGGTGCCGGCGTTGGCAAAGGCGACATCGACCCGGCTGCCTGCAGTCAAGGGTGGAGCAGCGAATACATGGTCGACCGGGTCGGTGGAAGACACCGTGGCTGAGCCGACGACGATGCCGTCGACGCGGACGATCATCTGGGCGCCGGTGCCGCCTGCCGCGTTGGCGCTGGCTCGCACGGTAAGACGGTCCGTGAGATTGGGCGCAGGCCAGACCATGCGCAGTGCGCCGTTGGCATAGATGTTGGTTGTGCCGGGGGCAACGTTCTGCCCGTCGAAGGCGCCGTTGCCGGAGCCATTGTCGAGGGTGACGATGGACGCGGTAGGCAGTACGGCCGTGTCGGCGGTGCTGATCTGCTGCACGAACAGGTTGCGGTCCACGCCGTTGACGGCAGCGTCGTTCGTGTAGACGACGTCAATCTGACTGCCTGGCTTGAGTGCGGGCACGGCCAAGCGGTAGTCGGTCGGCTCTGTCGCCTTGACCTCGACGGTGTCTGTCACCACGCCGTCAATGCGCACCGACACCATCGCACCCACGCCGCCCGCCACGGTGGCATGCGCTCGCAACGTCAGCGAAGCTGGTCCGCTTTCTGTCGTGGTTGCTGCCTGGATGGTACGCAGAGCAGGCACTGAAGCTGCCGTTGGGACGGCCTGCGCTACGGTGGCGTTCTGGCTACCTCCACCACCGCAGCCGGCAAGCGTGAGGGCAGCGGCCAGTGCGGCAAGGATCGGACGCGAAACGTGGTGGAAGAAGGACATGGCGTGATGGGGCACTTGGTACAACGATGTGCGCCACATGGAGCGGGCGGCTGATTGGGGCGTTAGCCCACGTGCTCAATGTAGGTGGTTGACGTTGTCTATCAAATGGGTTAACGCCGCTTCCGCGTGAATGCCATCACGCCCCCAATCCTCGTTACACGAGGACACGTGGCCGCCAGTAGTGACGGTTTCCTCATTCGGGGGGCGACTGTTGAATACATCACGTAGGAGAATGCGGCGCCCGATTTGGGCAGCATAGGGATTCAGCGTGAAGGTTCTCGTTACCGGAGCAGCCGGTTTCATCGGCATGCATGTCAGCCAGATCCTCCTCGGCCGCGGTGACGAGGTGGTGGGTCTGGACAACCTCAACGACTATTACAGCCCACAACTGAAGCATGATCGGCTCGCGCGCTTGACCGGCAAGCCAGGCTTCAGCTTCGTGAAGATGGACGTGGCTGACCGCGAAGGCATGGCGAAGCTGTTCGCCGAGCAGAAGTTTGATCGTGTCGTCCACCTGGCGGCCCAGGCCGGGGTGCGGTATTCCATCGAGAACCCGCACGCCTACATCGACAGCAACATCGTCGGTTTCACGAACATCCTGGAAGGCTGCCGCCACAGCGGCGTGCAGCACCTGGCCTACGCGTCGAGTTCCAGCGTCTACGGCGGCAACACGCTGATGCCGTTCTCCGAGCATCACAGCGTCGACCACCCCATCAGCCTCTACGCGGCGACCAAGAAGGCCAACGAGTTGATGGCCCACACCTACTCGCACCTTTTTGGGTTGCCGACGACGGGGCTGCGCTTCTTCACGGTCTACGGGCCCTGGGGGCGGCCGGACATGGCGCTGTTCCTGTTCACCAAGGCCATCATTGAAGGCCGGCCCATCAACGTGTTCAACCACGGCAAGATGATCCGAGACTTCACCTACATCGATGACATCGCCGAGGGTGTGGTGCGGGTGCTGGACCGGACGGCGACGGGGGACCCGGCCTACGACCCGATCAAGGCCGACCCGGCACGTTCCAGCGCACCGTATCGCGTGTTCAACATCGGCAACCATGCGCCCATCGAGTTGATGAGCTTCATCGAGGCCATCGAGCAGTCGGTGGGCCGCGAGGCGGTGAAGAACTTCATGCCGATGCAGGACGGCGACGTGCCCGCCACGCACGCGGACGTGGACGAACTGGCTGCCTGGACGGACTTCCGACCGGCGATGCCGGTGCCTGAGGGCATCAAGCGTTTCGTGGGCTGGTACCGGGAGTACTACAAGGTCTGATCTCCATCACTTTGTCATGCACGGTCGTTACAACGACGCGACCCGTGTTTGACAAGGAGATGGAATGAAGGTCACCACGATCGGCACAGGCTATGTAGGCCTGGTGACCGGGGCCTGTCTCGCCGAGATGGGCAACCATGTGCTGTGTCTGGACGTGAATCCCGAGAAGATTCGCGTACTGCAAGGCGGGCAGATTCCCATCCACGAGCCGGGGCTGATGGAGATCGTCAGCCGCAACGTGGCGGCAGGGCGACTGCAGTTCACGACTGATGTCGACCAGGCGGTGCATCACGGCACGCTGCTCTTCATCGCCGTGGGCACGCCGCCCGGGGGCGACGGTTCTGCCGATCTGCGCCACGTCGTGGCGGCTGCCCGCTCGATCGGGCAATGCATGACCGACTACAAGGTCATCGTCGACAAGAGCACGGTGCCGGTCGGCACGGCCGATGAAGTCCGCCGAGGCATCGGCGAGGAATTGGCCAAGCGAGGGCTGAAGGACCTCCCGTATGCGGTGGTGTCCAACCCGGAGTTCCTGAAAGAGGGGGCGGCGATCGAGGACTTTATGAAGCCGGATCGCATCATCCTGGGCTCCGATGACGAGCAGGCCACGCTGCTGATGCGGGCGCTCTACGCGCCCTTCAACCGTACGCAGGACCGCATGCACATCATGGATGTGCGCAGTGCCGAGTTCACGAAGTACGCGGCCAATGCGATGCTGGCCACGCGCATCAGTTTCATGAACGAGCTGGCGTTGCTGGCCGAGAAGGTCGGCGCGGATATCGAGCTGGTGCGTCGCGGCATCGGATCGGACCCGCGTATCGGCTACCAGTTCCTCTATGCAGGCGCCGGCTATGGCGGCTCATGTTTCCCTAAAGACGTCAAGGCGCTGGTCAAGACGGCGGCGGACAGCGGCGTCCCGCTGCAGGTGCTGACCGCGGTCGAGGCCGCCAACGAGCGTCAGAAGCGGGTGCTGGTCGACAAGGTCGTCGAGCGGTTCGGCCAAGACCTCAAAGGCAGGCGGTTCGCGTTGTGGGGCCTGGCCTTCAAGCCCAACACTGACGACATGCGTGAGGCCCCGTCGCTGGTCGTCATCGACGAGCTGACGGCGCGGGGCGCGACGGTGGCTGCCTACGACCCCGTGGCGACAGCCGAGGCCGCCCGCGTCCTGGGACCCCGCGACGATGTCGCCCTCGTCGCTCGCGCAGAGATCGCCTTGCAGGCGGCGGACGCCCTGCTCATCGTGACCGAGTGGAAAGAGTTCCGCACGCCTGACTTTGATGCCGTCAAGGCGCTACTCAAGGCGCCGGTCATCTTCGACGGCCGCAATCTCTACGATCCGCAATTGATGCAGGCGCTGGGCTTGGAGTACCACGGTATCGGCCGCGGGCGCCCGGTTTAAGGGACAGGCGCGGTCTTTGCTTGCCCGAGAATCGGTGCAACAAAAAACTGAGGGTAGGCAATGGCCAAAGCAATGATCCTGGCAGCCGGCCAGGGAACGCGGGTGCGTCCGCTGACGAAGTACACGCCCAAGCCCATGGTGCCCATCCTGGGCAAGCCGGTCATGGAGTACCTGGTGGAGCACCTGGCGCGCCATGGCGTCCGGGAGATCATGGTCAACGTGGCCTTCCTGCACTGGAAGATCGAGAACTATTTCGGCAACGGTGCGCGTTGGGGGGTGGAACTCGGTTATTCCTACGAGGGGGTCCGTGAGCAGGGTGAGGTGGTGTGCAAGCCGGTCGGGTCGGCCGGCGGCATGCGCAAGATCCAGGATTTCGGCGGCTTTTTCGACGAGACCTTCCTGGTGTTGTGCGGTGACGCGATCATCGACATGGACATCACGGCCGCGATCGCCGAGCACAAGGCCAAGGGCGCCATCGCCAGCGTCGTGACGCTGGACGTTCCGCGCGAGGACACGAAGAACTACGGCATCGTGGTTGCCGACGCGGACGGGCGGGTCACGTCCTTCCAGGAAAAGCCCAGACCCGAGGATGCGAAGAGCACGTTGGCCTCCACCGGCATCTACATCTTTGAACCCGAGGTGCTGGACCTGATCCCGCCGGGCAAGGAGTTCGACATTGGCAGCCAGCTGTTCCCGCTGCTGGTCGAGAAAGGCCTGCCGTTCTTCGCGCAGAACCGGCCGTTCAACTGGATCGACATCGGCCGGCTGACGGACTACTGGGCCGTCACGCAGCGCGTGCTGGCCGGCGAGGTGGCGCAGATGCAGGTGCCGGGGCGTGAAGTGCGCCCGCAGGTGTGGACAGGCCTCAACACGTCCGTGGACTGGGACAAGGTGCACATCGAGGGGCCCGTCTACATCGGCTCCAACGTGCGCATCGAGCCCGGTGCTCGCGTGGTAGGGCCGACCTGGATCGGCCATGGCTCGCATCTGCGCAGCGGCTGCACCGTGGAGCGATCGGTGCTCATTGAGCACACGCGCATTGGCGAGGGCATGACCGTGCGCGAGATGATCATCTCGCCTCAGTACTGCGTGGATCGCTCGGGGCACACCAGCTACGTTGGCGACGAAGTGACGCCACTGCGATGGGGCGACGCGCGCGCCTGACCGCACAAGACAACGGGCCCGAATCGGGCCCGTTGTTCATTCAGCATCGACCTTGGTCAGGCGAAGGTCTTCGCGTCCTTCAGCAGTGGTGCCGCCACATCCTTGGCCGACAGCTGCGGCGTGATGCCGTCCAGCGGCCATTGAATGCCAATGGCGGGATCGTCCCAGCGCACCGCGCCTTCGCATTCCGGTGCGTAGCGGCCGCTGGTCTTGTAGAGGAAGTCGGCGGTCTCACTGATGACGACGAAGCCGTGCGCGAAGCCGGGCGGAATCCACAGCTGACGGTGGTTGTCGGCCGTCAACTCGACGCCCGCCCAGCGGCCGAAGTTCGGGCTGGAGCGGCGCACGTCGACGGCCACGTCAAACACGGCGCCGGACGTGCAGCGCACCAGCTTGCCTTGGGGGTGCGGGTCGAGCTGGTAGTGCAGGCCGCGCAGCACACCTCGCGACGAGCGGGAATGGTTGTCCTGCACGAAATGGACGGCCTGCCCGAGCGCCTCGTTGAAGCGCGCCTCGTTCCAGCTCTCCATGAAGAAGCCGCGGGCGTCGCCGAACACCTTGGGCTCAACGATGCAGACCTCGGGCAGCGCGGTCGGCGTGACTTGCAGCAACATCGTCAGAACGCCTTCTCGACCAGCAGTTTCCGCAGGTACTGGCCATAGCCGTTCTTGGCGAGCGGCTTGGCCAGCGCTTCCAGTTGGGCGGCATCGATCCAGCCTGAGCGGAAGGCGATTTCCTCCGGGCAGGCAACCTTGAGGCCCTGACGCTTTTCCAGCGTCGCGATGAACTGGCCGGCCTCCATCAGGCTGTCGTGGGTGCCGGTGTCCAGCCACGCGTAGCCGCGGCCCATGATCTCGACGTTGAGCTGACCGCGCTTCAGGTACTCGGCGTTGACGTCGGTGATCTCCAGCTCGCCGCGTGCGCTGGGCTTGATGTTGGCGGCGATGTCGCAGACCTGCTCGTCGTAGAAGTACAGACCCGTGACGGCGTAGTTGCTCTTGGGCGCCTTGGGTTTCTCTTCGATGGACAGGGCACGTTGGTCGGCATCGAACTCGACGACGCCGTAGCGCTCGGGGTCGTGTACGTGATAGGCGAACACGCTGGCGCCCGCCGGCTGGCTCGTGGCATTGGCCAGCAGCCCGGCGAAATCATGGCCGTAGAAGATGTTGTCGCCCAGCACCAGCGCGCTGGGGGCGCCACCGACGAACTCGCGGCCCAGGATGAAGGCCTGCGCGAGGCCGTCAGGGCTGGGCTGCACGCAGTAGCTGATGTTCAGGCCCCAGCGGGCGCCGTCACCCAGCAGCGCTTCGAAGCGCGGCGTGTCCTGCGGCGTGCTGATGATGAGGATGTCCCGAATGCCCGCCAGCATCAGCGTGCTCAGCGGGTAATAGATCATCGGCTTGTCGTAGACCGGCAGCAGCTGCTTGCTGATGGCCAGCGTGGCGGGGTGCAGCCGCGTGCCCGAGCCGCCAGCGAGGATGATGCCCTTGCGGTTTTTCGTCATGGTGCGCTTTCAGAGGATCTCGTTGAGCATGCGTTCCACGCCCTGCTGCCAATCGGGCAGCCGCAGGCCGAAGCGCTGCTGCAGCTTGGTGGTGGACAGGCGTGAGTTCAGCGGGCGCTTGGCCGGCGTCGGGTAGTCGCTGGTCGGGATCGGCAGGATCTGATCGGGCGCGACCCTGATGTCCCGACCGCGCGAGCGCGCGAACTCGATGACGAAGCGGGCGTAGTCATGCCAGTTCGTCTCCCCACCGGCCACCGCGTGATAGGTGCCCGTCAGTGCCGGGTTCACGCGTGCCGCGCGCAGCATGTGGGTCGTCAGGTCGGCCAGCAGGTCGGCACCGGTGGGGGCGCCCACCTGATCGGCGATGACCTTGAGCTGGTCGCGCTCCGCGGCCAGCCGCAGCATGGTCTTGGCGAAGTTGCCGCCGCGTGCTGCATAGACCCAACTGGTGCGCAGGATCAGGTGCTGGCAGCCGCTCGCGCGGAGGGCGTCCTCCCCCTCGGCCTTGGTGCTGCCGTAGACGCTGAGCGGCGCGATGGGCGCATCCTCGTCGCGCGGCTGGTCACCGCTGCCGTCGAAGACGTAGTCGGTCGAGTAGTGCACCATCAGCGCGCCCAGCCGCTTGGCCTCGATGGCCAGCAGCGCAGGGGTGGATGCATTGATCTGGCGCGCCAGATCGGGCTCGCTCTCCGCCTTGTCGACGGCGGTGTGCGCCGCGGCGTTGACGATGACCTGGGGCGCGATGGCCTGAACACGAGCCAGCAATTGGTCCGGTTGCGTGAAGTCCCCGCCGTCATCGTGGTCCAGTGCGACGACCTCGCCGACCACGGCCAGCGAGCGTTGCAATTCCCAGCCGACCTGGCCGCCTTTGCCGAGCAGAAGAATCTTCATGGTCAGCTGTACTGCTTGGAGACCCATTCCTTGTAGGCGCCGCTTTGCACGCGGGCAACCCACTCGGGATGGTCCAGGTACCACTGCACCGTCTTGCGGATGCCGGTCTCGAAGGTCTCGGCCGGCCGCCAGCCCAGGTCACGCTCGATCTTGCGCGCATCAATCGCGTAGCGGCGATCGTGGCCGGGACGGTCCTTCACGTAGGTGATCAGGCGCGAGTAAGGGCCTTCGGCCGACGGGCGCAGTTCGTCCAGCAATGCGCACACTGTCTTGACGATGTCGATGTTGGCCTTCTCGTTCCAGCCGCCGATGTTGTAGGTCTCGCCCAGCGTGCCACCCGCGAGCACGGCGCGGATGCCGCTGCAGTGGTCGGTCACGTACAGCCAGTCACGGATTTGCTGGCCGTCACCGTAGACCGGCAGGGGCTTGCCTGCCAGCGCGTTGACGATCATCAGCGGGATCAGCTTCTCGGGGAAGTGATAGGGGCCATAGTTGTTGGAGCAGTTGGTGGTGACGACCGGCAGGCCATAGGTGTGGTGCCAGGCGCGCACCAGGTGGTCGCTGGCTGCCTTGCTGGCCGAGTACGGGCTGTTGGGCTCGTAGGGATTCGTCTCGGCGAAGGGCGGGTCGTTGGGCTTGAGCGAGCCGTAGACCTCGTCGGTGGACACGTGATGGAAGCGGAAGGCCGCCTTGGCCCCGCCCTCAAGGGATCCCCAGTAAGCACGCGCAGCTTCCAGCAGCGTGAACGTGCCGTCGACGTTGGTGCGCATGAAGGCGCCGGGGCCGCTGATGGAGCGGTCGACATGGCTCTCGGCGGCGAAGTGCACGATGGCGCGCGGCTTGTGCGTGGACAGCAGGCTGTCGATCAGCGCGCGGTCGCAGATGTCGCCCTTGACGAAGGTGTGGCGGGCGTCGCCGTCCAGCGAGGCCAGGTTCTCGAGGTTGCCGGCGTAGGTCAGCACATCGAGGTTGATGACGGGTTCGTCGGACTGGCGCAGCCAGTCGAGCACGAAGTTGCTGCCGATGAAGCCGGCGCCGCCGGTGACAAGGATGGTCATGGTTCAGGTTCTGCCGTAGGTGTCTTCGAAACGGACGATGTCGTCCTCGCCCAGATAAGAGCCGGACTGGACCTCGATGATCTCGAGCGGCACCTTGCCCGGGTTGGCGAGGCGGTGGGTCTGGCCCAGCGGGATGTAGGTGGACTGGTTCTCGGTCAGCAGGATGGTCTTGTCGCCGTTGACGATCTCGGCGGTGCCGCTGACGACAATCCAGTGCTCGGCGCGGTGGTGGTGCATCTGCAGGCTCAAGCTGGCGCCCGGCTTGACCATGATGCGCTTGACCTGGTGGCGCGGCCCGTTGTCGATGCTGTCGTACCAGCCCCAGGGGCGGTGCACCTTGCGGTGCAGCGCGTGCTCGCCACGCTGTTCCGCGCCCAGCCGGTTGACGATCTGCTTGACCTCCTGGCTGCGGGCGCGGTCGCTGACCAGCACGGCGTCGGCGGTCTCGACGACGACGATGTCCTTCAGGCCCACGACACCAACCAGTCGGCTCGTGGCGTGCACCAGCGTGTTCTGGCTGTCGGCGATGAGCGCATCGCCGACGAAGGCATTGCCGGCGTCGTCCTTGTCGGCCACCTGCCAGACGGCCTCCCAGGCGCCAAGGTCGTTCCAGCCGGCATCCAGCGCCACCATGCGCAGCGGGATGTCCGTGCCTGGGCAGCGCTCCATGACCGCATAGTCCACGGACTCGCTGGGCACGGTGGCGAACTCCGCCTTGCCGGGGCGCACGAACTTGTCGTCGGTCTTTCGGACCGCCCAGGCGGCCCGTGTTGCCGCCAGGATGTCAGGGCGGAAGCGCTCCAGCGCCTTGACCCACACGCTGGCGCGCAGCACGAACATGCCGGAGTTCCAGTAGTACTCGCCTTCGGCCAGGTAGCGTTGGGCGGTCTCGAGGTCGGGTTTCTCGACGAACTGGGCAACCGCCAGGCCGCTGGTGTCAGACTTCGTGCGGATGTAGCCGTAGCCGGTCTCGGGGCGGTCCGGCGTGATGCCGAGGATGGTGATGGCGCCTTCGGCGGCAATGCGGATGGCGTCCTGCAGGGCAGCCGTGAAGGCGGCGCCATTCGTGACCGTCTGGTCGGCCGGCGTGACGACGAGGATGGGATCCTGGCCGCCTTCCAGCGCTGCCAGCGCGGCCAGCGTCAGCGCGGGTGCGGTGTTGCGGCCCAGCGGCTCCAGCAGCACGCTGCCAGGCTCCTGGCGGGTCTCGCGCAACTGATCCAGCACCAGGAAACGGTGCTCCTCGTTGCCGACGATGCAAGGGGCGGCCAAGTCGAACTCGGGCGATGCCAGCGACGCGAGACGCCGTGCGGCCAGTTGGAACAGGCTTTCGTTGCCGGACAGCACGAGGAATTGCTTGGGATAGCCGGCGCGGGACAGCGGCCAGAGCCGCGTGCCGGAGCCACCGGCCATGATGACGGGCAGGACGGAAATCTTCTCGGTCGACATATCGGTATCAGTTCAGTTGAAGCCCTGCGGGTTGTTGTGCTGCCAGCGCCAGCTGTCTTCGCACATGCGGGCGAGATCCAGCTTGGCCTCCCAGCCAAGCAACTCACGCGCCAGCGCGGGATCGGCCCAGCAGGCGGCCACGTCGCCGGGGCGTCGCGGGACGATCTCGTAGGGCACTTTGCGGCCGCTGGCGGCCTCGTAGGCGCGTACCAGGTCCAGCACGCTGTAACCCTGGCCGGTGCCCAGATTCACCGTCAGCGAGCCGGGCTGGTCCAGCAGCCGGCGCAGTGCCGCGACATGGCCCTCGGCCAAGTCGGTCACGTGGATGTAGTCGCGCACGCCGGTACCGTCGGGCGTGGGGTAGTCGTTGCCGAACACGGACAGCGTGTCGCGCCGACCCACGGCAACCTGGGCGACATAGGGCATCAGGTTGTTGGGCGTGCCGCGCGGGTCTTCGCCGATGCGCCCGCTGGCGTGAGCGCCGACGGGGTTGAAATAACGCAGGCAGGCGGTCTGCCAGGCCGGATCTGCAACGCCGAGGTCGCGCAGGATCTGCTCGCCCATCAGCTTGGTCGCGCCATAGGGATTCGTCGCCGACGTGGGGGCATCCTCGCGCAGCGGCAGCCGCTCCGCCGCGCCGTAGACCGTCGCGCTGGAGCTGAACACGAAGCGCGAGCAGCCGTGCCGCTTCATCACCTCGCAGATGTTGAGGAGGCCACCGATGTTGTTGCGGTAGTAGGCCAGCGGCTGGCTGACGGACTCGCCCACCGCCTTGTAGGCGGCGAAGTGCACGACGGCGGCCGGCTTGTAGCGCTCGAAGATCTCGTCCATCTGCGCGGCATCGCCGACATCGCCGCGTTCGAACTCGATGGGCGCCGAGGACAGTTCGGCCAGGCGCTCCAGCACCCGCGGCGAGCTGTTGCTGAAGTTGTCGACGCCGACGACGCGGTAGCCGGCCTCTTGCAGCGCGAGCCAGGTGTGCGAGGCGATGTAGCCGGCGGCGCCGGTGAGCAAAATGGTGGTCATTAGTAAACGAGCGCCTGCCCTGTGCAGCCGTAACTGCCGGCGCTGTAAACGTATTGCGGAATGCTGCTGTCGCGACTTACGTGGTCATATTGACAGCCAAAGCTGAATCCACGATAAAAAGCCCAGCGCAGCCCTAGGCTGTAGGATTTTGTGTCGTCCAGCGATGATCGAATAACGATGTCAGTGCTGCTGGTGCGGCGGGCTTTGTTGTTGCTCAGGTGTGCATGGAGGCCGATTTTGCTGGTTAGCGCGTAGTCGGCCCCGAAGTCCCAAATGGTATAGATGCGGTTCAAATCACTGCTGCGAATGGCGCTTTCCAAGCCGGTGTCCCGTGAATGTTGCAGTTCGAACCTCAATTTGGCAGAAGGCACCCAAGTCCAGCCGATCGCACCTGTCGTTCCGCTGAAGTCGCTCACCAACTCGTTCAAGCTGTTCTTGGTATTGCTGCGACTGACGCGCGTATTGAGAGTGCTGTGCCCACCGACACTCCATCGCGTTGTGAAATCAAAGTCGTTGCGTACGTATTTGTTTGACTTCGTCACGGCTACGATTTCCGCCGTATCGGGGTTGATGGCAAAGCCGGCGGGATAGCGAGGGTTGCTTCCATCGGTACGGCGCAGAACAAGCCCCAGTCTTAAATTGCCGGCTGGCGTAAGGTAAGCGCCTAACGATGTTGCATGTTGGTTGTATATGAAGCGGTTGTATTCTTCCGCCGTGAAATTTTTGCGTCTGTAAACCCAAGCGCCTTCAAGCAAGTATCGAGTGGCAAGGCCGAGGCGTGCTACCGCCTTATATTCGTCCTTCTTTTCAATATTCTTCTTGAATATCGGATTTATCCCGTTGCCTATGTTAAAGTCGGCTAGGGTCTGCTCCGATTTTGCGCTGAGAACGCCAGATAAATTTCCCGCCGTTTGCCAGTTCAAGGCGGCTGCAATGCTATAGGCACGATAGTTGAGGGCGCTATTCGTGCGGTAACGGTTGTTTTGCAGTGAGGTATCGAGTTTGAGATGCTGGCGGCCAAAGCGTTGGTCGATGCCGGCAAGTAGTCCGGCACTGATGACGCTGTCACTGTTCGGCGTGTCGGTTTGCCGGTATACGTTCGACACGTGCGAGACGCCCAGCGAACCGCCGGCGTAGAACGGCGCGGCGTCGTCCGTCTGCGCCGACGCAGCGTGCGCGAGCGACGCCATCGCGACCAGCAGCGCCAGCCGGCTGATGCGGGGTGGGTGAGGGGGCTTAGTAGGCATGACGATCAAACACCACCAGTCGCACGGTGCGCAGGATGATCTGCAGATCCAGCGCCAGCGACCAGTTGCGCAGGTACTCCAGGTCGTATTCGACGCGCGCCACCATCTTGTCGATGGTGTCCGTCTCGCCGCGCAGGCCGTTGACCTGGGCCCAGCCGGTGATGCCCGGCTTGACCTTGTGTCGCACCATGTAGGCCTTGATGAGCTTGCGGTACTCCTCGTTGTGGGCCACCGCGTGCGGTCGCGGGCCCACGATGCTCATGCGGCCCTGCAACACGTTGATGAACTGGGGCAGTTCATCCAGCGAGGTCTTGCGGATGAAGGCGCCGAACGGCGTGATGCGCGAATCGCCCTTGGTGGCCTGCTTGACGACTGCGCCATTGTCCTGTGTGCGCATCGAGCGGAACTTGTAGACGATGATTTCCTCACCATCCAGCCCGTTGCGGCGCTGCTTGAAAATGACCGGGCCCGGCGAGCTCAGCTTCACGCCGATGGCCAGCGCCAGCAGGATGGGCGAGATCAGCACCAGGATGATGGACGCCAGCACGATGTCGCTGATGCGCTTGATCAACTGGTTGGTGCCCGTGAACGGCGTCTCGCAGATGCCCACGACCGGCACACCGTTCATGTCCTGCAGCCGGCCCTGGATGATGCTGATGCCGAACACGTCCGGCACGAAGAACAGCGACGCCGTGGTGCCCTGCACCTGCTCCAGCAGCTCCACGATGCGCGGCTGCGAACCGAGCGGCAGCGTGATGTAGACCTCTCGTACGCCCTTCTCGCGCACGAATTCGCTGAGCTTGGACAGCGGCCCCAGTAGCTCCGAACCGGCATCGGGGTGCAGGCGCTCGCGGTTGCGGTCATCGAAGTAGCCCAGG
Source organism: Pelomonas lactea (assembly GCF_043555885.1). Classification (NCBI taxonomy): domain Bacteria; kingdom Pseudomonadati; phylum Pseudomonadota; class Betaproteobacteria; order Burkholderiales; family Sphaerotilaceae; genus Roseateles; species Pelomonas lactea. The sequence continues at coordinate 148,012 of NZ_JBIGHX010000003.1, forward strand.
CAGATGACGCCCTGCGAGTCGCGTAGCGCCTTGGTCACCTTGTGGCCCAGCGGCCCGGCGCCGACGATGACGGCCGTGCGGCGCGCGCTGGGGTCGCGTGCCCGCCAGCGCTGCACGCGACGGCCCGTCTCGATCGCGATGACCTGGAGAACGGGCGTGATGACGGCCCACCAGATCAGCACTTCTTCCTCGAAATAGTGCAGGCTGTTCGTCGCATAGCCGCACAGCGCCAGGATGCCCAGCAGCACCAGCCAGGACGACACGACGTCGACAAAGGCGCTGGCCGGGTGGTCGTTGAAGCGGTTGCGCCCCGGGAACGTGAGGGCGAACACCAGCAGGCACAGCGTCAGCGTGGGGCGCATGACCGGCTCGTCGAAATGGCCGTTCACGAGCAGGAACGTCAGGACGATGATTCCGGGCTCAAGAAATGCGGCGATCAGTGACTCGACCGACTGCGGTGCGCTGTAGAACGTTCTCTTGTAGCTGCGATCCTCGAACATCGTGACAGGTCGGTGGCCCAAATGGGCATTGGCTTGCAAAAAGCGATCCGGGATTCTCCCCCAACAATTTTGACAGTCGTTGCGGGGGCGTCCCCTGTTCAGGGTCCGCTGCCTACAATCTTGACCATGCCCGCCCCTTGGCCTCTGCCCTCCCTGTCCCCGCTGCTGATGCCGGCCCTGCAAGACCGTCTCGTGCTGCTCATCAACCACGTCGTCTCGCGCGAGCCCATCGCCGCACAACGGCTGCAGCCGCTGGCTGGCCGAGGCCTGGTCGTCCACCTCGCCGGCTGGCCGTCGCTGCTTCCGGCCGCGCCCGACCTGGTGCTGGGCGTCACCCCCGCGGGCCTGTTCGAGCGGCTGGACGCGCCGCCCGCCGGCCTCGGCGGTCTGCGTATAGAGATCGACGCGGCCAACCCGGCCAAGCTCGCGCTGGGCGCCCTCAGCGGCGAGCCGCCGCGCGTGTCCGTGCAGGGTGATGCTGCCTTTGCCGGCGAGATGCATTGGCTGATGGACAACCTGCGCTGGGACGTCGAGGACGACCTGGCCGGCATCGTCGGCCCGCTGGCAGCCCGCCAGCTGGCGCAGTTTGGCCGTGCGCTGCGCCGCACCCTGTCGGGCGCGGCGGCACGCCTGACGCCCAAGATGGCCGGTAGCGGCGCATGAGGTTTGTCTCCCGGCTGCTGGTCATCCTGTGGACGATCTGGCGCTTCGGCCTCGATGACCTGGCGCTGTCCGGCCTGAGCCAGCGGCGCTTCCAGCTTCTGCGGCGCATCACGCGGCTGGGCCGGCGCTGGCAGGAGCCTCGCGGCGTGCGGCTGCGCCTCGCCTTGGAGCGCCTGGGCCCCATTTTTGTGAAGTTCGGGCAGGTGCTGTCCACGCGGCGCGACCTGCTGCCGCTGGACGTGTCGCTGGAGCTGGCCAAGCTGCAGGACCGCGTGCCACCGTTCCCGGCGGCGTTGTCGCGCGAGCTGGTGGAGCGCGCCTTCGGCCGTCCGCTGACCGAGCTGTTCGCCAGCTTCGATGCAGAGCCGGTGGCGAGCGCGAGCATCGCGCAGGTGCATTTTGCGACGCTGATGGACGGCCGCGAGGTGGCCGTGAAGGTGCTGCGCCCTGGCATGCTGGACGTCATCGACGACGATCTGGCCCTGATGCGCCAGGTCGCGGTCTGGGTGGAGCGCTTCTCGGCGGATGGCCGCCGGCTGAAGCCGCGCGAGGTGGTCGCCGAGTTCGACATGTATCTGCATGACGAACTGGACCTGGTGCGCGAGGCTGCCAATGCCGCGCAGCTGCGCCGCAACATGGACGGCCTGGGCCTCGTCATGGTGCCCGAGATGCACTGGGACCTGTGCAGCCCTGAAGTCATCGTCATGGAGCGCATGAAGGGTGTGCCCATTTCCCAGCGCGCCGTGCTGGAAGAGGCGGGCATCGACATCAAGAAGCTGGCCCGCGACGGCGTGACCATCTTCTTCACGCAGGTGTTCCGCGACGGTTTCTTCCACGCCGACATGCACCCCGGCAACATCCAGGTGAGCCTGGCGCCCGAGACCTTCGGCCGCTACATCGCACTGGACTTCGGCATCATCGGCACGCTGACCGAGGTGGACAAGGACTACCTCGCGCAGAACTTCATCGCCTTCTTCCAGCGCGACTACAAGCGCGTGGCCGAGCTGCACATCGCGTCCGGCTGGGTGCCGCCCGAGACCCGCGTCGATGCGCTGGAGAGCGCGGTCCGCGCCGTCTGCGAGCCTCATTTCGACCGCCCGCTGAAGGACATCTCGCTGGGCCAGGTGCTGATGCGCCTTTTCCAGACCTCGCGCCGCTTCAATGTCGAGATCCAGCCGCAACTGGTGCTGCTGCAGAAGACGTTGCTCAACGTCGAAGGCTTGGGTCGCCAGCTGGACCCCGAGCTGGACCTGTGGGCCACGGCCAAGCCCTTCCTGGAGCGCTGGATGAATGAACAGGTCGGCTGGCCGGCGTTCAACAAGCAGCTCATGAAGGAGGCGCCGCGCTTCGCTCAGCTCGTGCCCGAGCTCCCGCGGTTGCTGCATGACGCGTTGAAGAACCAGGCGCAGCGCCGTGGCGACGCCGAGCTGAAGGCGCTGGTGCGCGAGCTGCGCAGCACCAACCGGCTGCTGTCCGGTCTGTTGTGGGGTGGTGTCGGCTTCGCGGCTGGCATCACGCTTGCGTGGCTGGCTCTGCGCTTTCTGGACCTCGGCCTCTAGGCCCGCGCCGGCGACCCGCCTTCATAATCCGCGCCAAATTTTTGGCCCCACGCGTCCCTCGCCCATGAACACCACGCTCATCGTCTTCGTCGTGCTCTATCTGCTCGGCACGCTGGGCATCGGCGTCTGGGCCGGCACGCGGGTCAAGAACACCAGCGATTTCGCGGTGGCCGGCCGCAGCCTGCCGCTGGTCATGGTCATCACGACGACCTTCGCCACCTGGTTTGGTGCCGAAACGGTCATGGGCATTCCCGCCAAGTTCGTGCAGGGCGGCCTGAACGCCATCGTGGAAGACCCCTTCGGCGCCGGCCTGTGTCTGGTGCTGGTGGGCGCCTTCTTCGCGGCCAAGCTCTACCAGAAGAACCTGCTGACCATCGGCGACTTCTACCGCCAGCGCTACGGCAAGGGTGTGGAGATTTTCTGCTCGCTGGCCATCATCCTGAGCTACCTGGGCTGGGTGGCCGCGCAGGTCACGGCGCTGGGGCTCGTCTTCAACATCCTCACCAATGGGGCGATGAGCCCGCAGATGGGCATGATCGTCGGGCTGCTGGCGGTGCTGATCTACGTCGTCATCGGCGGCTTCCTGGCCGTGGCCTGGACCGACTTCATCCAGATGATCGTGCTGGTCATCGGCCTCTCTGTCATCGCGGTGTTCTCGGCCGACCTGGCCGGCGGCGCTGGCGTGGTGCTGGACCTGGCAGCCTCCAAGGACCTGGGCAAGTTCCTGCCCGAGCCGAGCTTCACGCAGATCGCGATGTTCCTCGGCGCGGCCCTCACCATGATGCTGGGCTCCATCCCGCAGCAGGACGTGTTCCAGCGCGTGATGTCCGCCAAGGACGCCAAGACCGCCCAGCGCGGCGCCATCATCGGTGGCTTCAGCTACATCGCCTTCGCCTTCGTGCCGATGTTCATCGTGCTGGCCGCGGTGGCCGTCATGGGTGACAAGGCGCTGGACCTCGCACAGAACGACTACCAGCGCGTGCTGCCCACCTTCATCATGGGCCACATGCCGCTGCTGATGCAGATCCTGTTCTTCGGCGCACTGCTTTCGGCCATCAAGAGCACCTCGTCGGCCACGCTGCTGGCGCCCACGACCAGCTTCGTGGAGAACATCCTCAAGCAGATCCGTCCCGGCATGAGCGACCGCCAGCAGCTCGTGGCCATGCGGGTGACGCTGGTCATCTTCGCGGCCTGCGTGCTGGCCTACTCCATCGCGCTGCAGGGCACGCCCATCTATGAAATGGTGAGCGCGGCCTACCAGGTCACGCTGGTGGCGGCCTTCGTGCCGCTGGTGTTCGGGCTGTATTGGCAGCGCGCCACCACGCAGGGTGCCATCTTCTCGATCTTTGCCGGCATCGCCGTCTGGGTCGCGTTCTTCCCGCAGGTGACGACCTGGGGCGAGTTCTTCCCGGGCCAGCTCGCCGGGCTGCTGGCAGCGCTTGCCGGCATGGTGATCGGCTCGCTGATGCCGCAGGTCCTGACTAACCGGCACGAGCACGTCAGCCACCATCTCCACCCCCATCCTTGAGCCCCGGGGGTTGAAGCTGGCGCGGTGGCCCTAAAATCGCGGGTTTTGCCCAACCCTCCTTTTGCACCACCATGCCCATCTATGCCTATCGCTGCAGTGCCTGTGGCCATGCCAAGGACGTGCTGCAAAAGCTCTCTGATGCTCCCCTGACCACCTGCCCGGCCTGTGGCGCCGAAGCCTTCGGCAAGCAGGTGACGGCTGCCGGCTTCCAGCTCAAGGGCTCGGGCTGGTACGTGACCGACTTCCGCGGCGGCAGCGGCGGCGGTGCGGCCGCTGGGGCGGCTACCGGGGCCGCAGCAGCCACTGCGCCGGCCGCCGAGCCGGCCAAGGCGGATTCGGCGGCCTCCGAGCCGTCCGCCGGCGCGTCCACCGCTTGCGGCGGCTCTTGCGCCTGCCATTGAAGCGGGTCGACGTGGGCGCCTCACTTCGCAAATACCTCGTCGCCGGCCTGCTGGTCTGGTTGCCGCTGGCCATCACCGTCTGGGTGCTGGCCGGGGCGCTGGATGTGGTCAACGGCGTTTTTGGCGCTCTGCTGTCCACGCTGGCGCTCATCATGCCCACCGCCTGGCGCGAGGGCATCCTGAGCCTGCAGCATGTGCCCGGGCTGGGCCTGGTGATCCTGGCAGTCGGCCTGCTGGCCACGGGCGTCTTCGTTGCCAACATCTTCGGCCAGTGGTTGCTGACGCAGTGGGACCGGCTGATGTCCCACATCCCCATCGTCAAGAGCATCTACAGCTCGGTCAAGCAGGTGTCTGACACGCTGTTTTCCAGCAGCGGCAATGCGTTCCGCGAGGCCGTGCTGGTCCAGTACCCGCGCGCCGGTTCCTGGACCATCGCGTTCGTGACGGGGGCGCCCAGCGGTGAAGTGGCCTGCCAGCTGGACGGCGAACATGTCAGCCTCTACGTGCCAACGACGCCCAATCCGACGTCCGGCTTCTTCCTCATCGTGCCGCGCGCCGACGTACGGCCGCTGCAGATGACGGTTGATGAGGCGCTGAAGTACATCATCTCCATGGGCACCGTGGCGCCTCTGCCGCACCCGGGTCAGCCCTGCGAGGCGCTGGCCGATGCCCCGCAACAGCCAGGCCGAAATTAGAAGGGTTGAGCGCCCCGGCCGGCGTTCAATCCTCAGAGCCGCGAGCTCATCAGCGCCTCCACCCAGAACATTCCCAGAAAAGAATCCGGAGTAATCCCATGCGTACCTGCTATGCCGGCCAAGTCAGCGAAAAGCTGCTCGACCAGACCGTGACCCTGATGGGCTGGGCCCATCGCCGCCGCGACCACGGCGGCGTCATCTTCATCGACCTGCGCGACCGCGAAGGCCTGGTCCAGGTCGTCTGCGACCCCGACCGCGCCGAGATGTTCAAGATCGCCGAAGGCGTGCGCAGCGAGTTCTGCCTGAAGATCATCGGCAAGGTGCGGGCCCGCCCGGCCGGCACCGAGAACGCCAACCTCGTCAGCGGCAAGGTCGAGATCCTGTGCCACGAGATCGAGGTGCTGAACCCGTCGGTGGCCGTGCCCTTCCAGCTCGACGACGACAACCTGTCCGAGACGACCCGCCTCACGCACCGCGTGCTGGACTTGCGCCGCCCGTACATGCAGAACAACCTGATGCTGCGCTACCGCGTCGCGATGGAAGTGCGCAAGTTCCTGGACGAGCACGGCTTCATCGACATCGAGACACCCATGCTCACGAAGAGCACGCCCGAAGGCGCGCGCGACTACCTCGTGCCCAGCCGCGTGCACGACGGCCACTTCTTCGCGCTGCCGCAGTCGCCGCAGCTGTTCAAGCAGCTGCTGATGGTGTCGGGCTTCGACCGCTACTACCAGATCACCAAGTGCTTCCGTGACGAGGACCTGCGCGCCGACCGTCAGCCCGAGTTCACGCAGATCGATATCGAGACCTCCTTCCTGACGGAAGAGGAGATTCGCTCGATGTTCGAGGGCATGATCCGCCACGTCTTCCGCAAGAACCTGAACGTCGAGCTGGGCGACTACCCGGTCATGAAGTACGCGGAGGCCATGCACCGCTTCGGTTCCGACAAGCCCGACCTGCGCGTGAAGCTTGAGTTCACCGAGCTGACCGACGCGATGACCACCGTCGACTTCAAGGTGTTCTCCGGCCCGGCCACGACGCCGGGCGGCCGCGTCGTCGCGCTGCGCGTGCCGGGTGGTGCGGCCATGAGCCGCGGCGAGATCGACGCCTACACCGAGTTCGTCAAGATCTACGGCGCCAAGGGTCTGGCCTGGATCAAGGTCAACGAAGTGGCCAAGGGCCGCGAGGGCCTGCAGTCGCCCATTGTCAAGAACCTGCACGACGAGGCCGTCGCCGAGATCCTCAAGCGCACCGGCGCGCAGGACGGCGACCTGCTGTTCTTCGGTGCCGACAAGGCCAAGGTCGTCAACGACGCCATCGGCGCGCTGCGCCTGAAGGTGGGTCACAGCGAGTTCGGCAAGGCCAATGGCCTGTTCGAGGACAAGTGGGCGCCGCTGTGGGTGGTCGACTTCCCGATGTTCGAGCACGACGAGGAGAACGACCGCTGGGCGGCCGTTCACCACCCGTTCACGGCGCCCAAGGACGGGCACGAGGATCTGATGACGTCGGACCCGGGCAAGTGCATCGCCAAGGCCTACGACATGGTGCTCAACGGCTGGGAACTGGGCGGTGGCTCGGTGCGTATCCACCGCGCCGACGTGCAGGCCAAGGTCTTCGCCGCGCTGAACATCAGCGAGGAAGACCAGCGCATCAAGTTCGGCTTCCTGCTGGACGCGCTGCAGTACGGCGCGCCCCCGCACGGTGGCCTGGCCTTCGGCCTGGACCGCATCGTCACGATGATGACCAAGGCCGAGTCCATCCGCGACGTGATCGCCTTCCCCAAGACCCAGCGCGCCCAGTGCCTGCTGACCGGCGCGCCGTCGCTGGTCGACGAGAAGCAGCTGCGCGAGTTGCACATCCGCCTGCGCAACGCGACAGCCGCGGCCTGATCAAGCGGCGCTGAAGCCACTGAACCCCGCGCTGGCAGTGCCGACCGCGGGGTTTGTTGTTTCTGCGTGAGCGCGGCGGGCGGTGCGCCCGGTCAGGTTTGTTTGCTGCGGGCCGTCCGGCGCCGGGCGAGCGCGCCCAGTGAGGCCAGGCCGCCGGCCAGCAGTGCGCCGCTCGCCGGTTCGGGCACGGGCGTTGCCAGCCCGGCGTACATCACGAACAGCTGCGAGCCTTCCAGGCCAGGGCCGCCGCCGGTGATGCCGTTGGCGATGTAGTAGCTGCCGTTGAAGAAGATGTCCAGCCGCGGCCCCATGTCGAAGCCGTTGATGTTGACCTGCAGGTAGGCGCCGCTCGCGAACACCGAGTCATCCAGGCTGAAGATCTGGACATAGTTGCCGTTGATGACCTGCACCCGCTCCGTGCCGAGGTTCGCCAGCAGCACGCCGCCGGTGGGGCGGTCATAGATACCCTCGGTGTAGACCATGTACGGCGAGGCCGTGATCCGGTTGCCGAATCCGTCCGTCAGGACGCCGGCGATCTCCAGGGACGTGCTGTCGGCCTTGGCGTGCAACGTGCCCAGCACCAGCGCGGCACAGGCGGCCGCGCGGAGTGCGGCGGCAAGCGGACGAGAATTCATGGTTGGGCTCCTGGCGGGCTCACGGCGACTTGCGCGAGCGTCGCCATTTCAAGTCCGTCACCGTGCGGCGGCCACCCCTAACCGCAAAGTGCCTCAGCAGGTGCGGGCCGCACCCGACTGCCCTGGGTGTGTGCCGCCAGCGCGGCCAAGCTTTGCAGTGCCTTGCCGTGAATGCCGCTCCTCGGACCGTTAGGTCCGGGCGGCCAAGCTTTGCAATAGCTTGTCGTGAATGCCGCTCCTCGGACCGTCAGGTCCGGGCGGCCAAGCTTTGCAATAGCTTGTCGTGAATGCCGCCAAAACCGCCGTTGCTCATGCACAGCAGATGGTCGCCCGGCCGGGCCGCCTTCACGACGGCGGCCACCAGCGCGTCGACATCCGCGCCGACGACCGCCTGGGCACCCATCGGCGCCAGCGCGTCCTTGGCATCCCAGCTCAGCCCCTGCTGGTTGCAGAAGGCCAGATCCGCCTCCTCCAGCGCCCAGGGCAGTTGTGCTTTCATCGTGCCCAGCTTCATCGTGTTGGAGCGCGGCTCGAAGATGGCCAGGATGCGGTCGGCCGGCGCAATGCGGCGGCGCAGGCCGTTGATGGTGGTGCGGATGGCCGTCGGATGGTGGGCGAAGTCGTCGTACACCTTGATGCCGCCGGCCTCACCGCGCAGCTCCATGCGCCGGCGCACGTTCTGGAACTCGGCCAGCGCTGTCGCCGACCGCTCCGGCGACACGCCCACATGCTCGGCCGCCGCGATGGCCGCCAGCGCGTTGAGCTGGTTGTGTTCGCCGATCAGGCCCCACTCGACGCGCGCGACCTTGAGGCTGCCGCGCAGCACGTCGAAGGCCTGAGGCTCGCCGCGGGCGCGCAGCATGCCGGCTTCTTCCTTCTTGGCGCCGAAGCGCTGCACCTCGCTCCAGCAGCCGCGCGCGATGACGCGCTGCAGTGCCTCCTCGCGGGCGTTGACGACGAGGCGGCCGCTGGCCGGCACGGTGCGCACGAGGTGATGGAACTGGGTCTCGATGGCCGCCAGGTCCGGAAAGATGTCGGCGTGGTCGTGCTCGAGGTTGTTCAGGATGGCCGTGCGCGGGCGGTAGTGCACGAACTTGCTGCGCTTGTCGAAGAAGGCCGTGTCGTACTCGTCGGCTTCGATGACGAAGGGCGCGCCTTCGCCCAGCCGGGCCGACACGCCGAAGTTCTGCGGCACGCCGCCGACCAGGAAGCCTGGCTTCAAACCGGCATGCTCCAGGATCCACGCCAGCATGGAGGTCGTCGTGGTCTTGCCATGCGTGCCGGCCACGGCCAGCACGTGGCGGCCCTGCAGGACGTGCTCGGCCAACCACTGCGGGCCCGACACATAGGGCAGGCCGGCATCCAGGATGGCCTCCATCAGCGGGAAGCGCTCGCCGCGCGTGACGACGTTGCCGATGACGAAGACATCGGGCTTGAGCGCCAGCTGCTCGGCGCCGAAACCTTCGATGAGCTCGATGCCCAGCGCCTCGAGCTGGGTGCTCATGGGCGGATAGACGTTGCCGTCGCAGCCGGTCACGCGATGGCCGGCCTCGCGGGCCAGCGCCGCGAGGCCACCCATGAAGGTGCCGCAGATGCCGAGGATGTGGAGATGCATGTCGGGATCGCTCCCGCAGGAGCGCCTGGGTTCAGCGCAGGGCGGTGCGCGCGGCCGCGAGGGTGGCGTCGATGTCGGCCTGGCTGTGGGCCGCCGACACGAAGCCCGCCTCGTACAAGGCCGGAGCAAGATAGATGCCGGCATCCAGCATCGCGTGGAAGAAGCGGTTGAAGCGCTCCTTGTCCGTCGTCATCACGGTGGTGTAGTTCTGCGGCAGCTCGGGCAGCAGGAAGAAGCCGAACATGCCGCCCTCGCTGTCGGCGCTGAACGGCACGCCGTTCTCGGCGGCGATCGCCTTCAGGCCGTCGACCAGTTGCTGCGTGCGGGCGGACAGTGCGTCGAAGAAGCCGGGCTTCTGGATCTCGCGCAGCGTCGCCAGCCCGCAGGCGGTGGCCACCGGGTTGCCCGACAGCGTCCCGGCCTGGTAGACGCCGCCCAGCGGCGCCAGGTGCTGCATGACCTCGCGCCTGGCACCGAAGGCCGCCAGCGGCATGCCGCCGCCGATGACCTTGCCGAACACCGAGATGTCGGGCGCGAAGCCGGGGATGAGCTTGGCGTAGTGCGACTGTGCGGAGCCCAGCGCGACGCGGAATCCCGTCATGACCTCGTCCAGCACCAGCAGCGCGCCGTGCTTGGTGCACAGCTCGCGCATCGCCGTCATGAACGGCACCGACGCGCGCACGAAATTCATGTTGCCGGCGATGGGCTCGACGATGACGCAGGCCAGCTCCGCGCCATGCTCTGCGAAGGCGGCTTCGAGCTGCTCGACGTTGTTGTATTCCAGGACCACCGTGTCGGCGGCCGCGCCGGGCGTCACGCCGGCGCTGGTGGGGTGGCCGAAGGTGGCCAGGCCGGAGCCGGCCTTCACCAGCAGCGCGTCCGTGTGGCCGTGGTAGCAGCCCTCGAACTTGATGAACTTCGGGCGCCCGGTGGCGCCGCGCGCCAGGCGGATGGCGCTCATCGTCGCCTCGGTGCCCGAGCTGACCAGGCGCACCTGGTCCATGCTGGGCACGAGCTTGAGGATCTCCTCGGCCAGTTCGATCTCGCGCTCGGTCGGCGCGCCGAAGGAGAAACCTTCGGCCGCAGCCTTGGTCACCGCTTCCAGCACGGCCGGGTGGCCGTGGCCCAGGATCATCGGCCCCCAGGAGCCGATGTAGTCCACATAACGCTTGCCTTCTGCGTCGAAGATGTAGGCGCCCTCGCCGCGGGCGATGAAGCGCGGCGTGCCGCCGACAGCGCGGAAAGCGCGCACGGGTGAGTTCACGCCGCCGGGAATCACGCGCGTGGCGCGTTCAAACAACTGGGAATTGGTAACCATCGGAAAGGAAGGTGAGGTTCAGTGCATGCGCCGCGGCGTCTTGGGCGGCTGTTCCGGCTCGATGTCCTCAAACGCCGGTTCCGCGGCTTCCTCGTCCGCCGGCGGCAGTGCCCAGAAGAAGCGGTCGGGCACGACATTGCCCATGCCGGGCCGGAAGCCTGCGTCCAGCGACTGGTCCAGGAAGGACAGCGCCTCGCTGACGGCCGAATGCAGCTCGGCGCCCACGGACAGCAGCGCGGCCAGCGCGGCAGCCAGCGTGTCGCCCGCGCCGACGAACGTCGTCTCGAAGCGCTCGAACTTCTCGCCGGTGATGGGTCCGGAGGCGTTGGCCAGCACGTTGTCCACATACTGGTTGGGCAGCTGGATGCCGGTCACCAGCACGTGCTGGGTGCCCGACTGTGCGGCCGCCACGGCCAGCTCGCGGGCGGACGGTGCGCGCTCGTTGTCCCAGTCGGGCAGCAGGAAATCGGTCAGCGTCTTGTGGTTGCCCACCAGCACGGCCGTTTGCGGCAGCACCAGCTCGCGCAGCGCGTCCAGGTACTGCTGCTGCTCGTCCTCGTCGATCCAGGCCACCGACGGCAGGTAGGTCACCAGGGGCACATCGGGGTAGTCGCTCAGCACCTCCGCGACGGCGCTGACGCCTTCCGCATTGCCCAGGAAGCCGACCTTCCAGGCCGTGATGGGCACGTCCTCCAGGATGTGGCGGGCCTGCTCGGCGATGGTGTCGGGGTCGAGGTTGACGTGTTCGAACGTCTCGGCCGTGTCGCGCAGCACGACGGCCGACACGACCGGCAGGCAGTGGGCGCCCATGGCCGCGATGGTGGCGATGTCGCCGGCCAGGCCGCCGGCGCCGGAGGCGTCGCTCGCGTTGAAGCTCAGCACGCAGGCTGGCGGCGGGCTTTCCTCGTCTTGAGGCTGGCCGACCTCGGGGTCGGTGGGGTGGGAGGTTGGGCTCATCTGGAGTTCTTGGCGGTCGCGGCCAAAGAGCTGCCGCAAAGCGTGGAGTCTGCCGCTAAAAGGGCTGTTCCGAGGGCCTGGGCCCAGGCGTTTGCCCTCAGCATTGCGCTGTCGGCCCCTGGCTAGAATGATTTGATTGTAGTGAGCAAACTCTGAGCAACGTGAGCGAACCCAGTACCTGGATGTGCCTGATCTGCGGATGGATCTACGACGAGGAAACGGGTGATCCCGAGCATGGCATTGCGCCAGGCACCAAATGGGCCGACGTCGACATGAACTGGGTCTGCCCCGACTGCGGCGCCCGCAAGGAAGATTTCGAGATGGTGCGCATCTGACGCGGCACTGCAGAGGTCAATCGGGCCCGGGCCCGCGCTGAAGTTCCCAGGAGACAAGGTTTGAACGAGCAAGTTTCCGCTGCGGGGCCCACCCGGGTCCTGGTCATCGACGACAGCAACACCATCCGCCGCAGTGCCGAGATCTTCCTCAAGCAGGGCGGCCACGAGGTGGCCCTGGCCGAAGACGGCTTCGACGCGCTGTCCAAGCTGGGCGACTTCCATCCCGATCTGGTCTTCTGCGACATCCTGATGCCGCGACTGGACGGCTACCAGACCTGCGCCATCATCAAGCGCAACCCGGAGTTCTCGGGCGTGCCGGTCATCATGCTGTCGTCCAAGGACGGCCTGTTCGACAAGGCGCGCGGGCGCATGGTGGGGTCGCAGGACTACCTGACCAAGCCGTTCACCAAGGACCAGCTGCTTCAGGCGGTGCTGCAGCACCGGCCCTGACAAGCATCCACTGAGAGAAACCCCATGAGCATCCACAACATCCTGCTGGTTGACGACTCCAAGACCGAGCTGCATGCGCTCTCGGAGATGCTGACCAAGCGCGGCTACACCGTCCGCACCGCCGAGAACGGCGAAGAGGCCATGAAGCGCCTGGCCGAGGCCAAGCCCGACCTGATCCTGATGGACGTCGTCATGCCCGGCCAGAACGGCTTCCAGCTGACGCGCGCCATCACGCGCGACGAACGCTACGCCGGTGTGCCCGTCATCATGTGCACCAGCAAGAACCAGGAAACCGACAAGGTCTGGGGCATGCGCCAGGGCGCCAGCGACTACGTCGTCAAGCCGGTCAAGGCCGAAGAGCTGCTGGCCAAGATCAAAGCCCTCGGCTGAAGGCAAAGCGCATGGCCAACAAGACCGCGCTCCGTGAACTGCAACAGCGGCTGGCCGAGCGCATGCAGGCCGCGCGTGAGACCACGCTCATCGCGAACTGGCTCGCGGTGGATTGCGCCGGCGTCGGCCTGCTTTTCTCGCTGAAGCAGGCCAGCGAAATCTTCGCGCCCGTGCCCATCAAGCCCGTGCCTTACGCCAAGCCCTGGCTGGCCGGTGTGGCCAACCTGCGCGGCGGTCTGTTCACGGTCGTGGACCTGGCCGTCTATCTCGGGCTGCGCGAACCGTCGCCGGGCCGCCTGGTGTCGGCGCAGACGCGGCTGGTGTCGCTGAGCAGCGAACTGAACCTCAACTGCGCACTGTTGGTCGACCGCCTGGCCGGGCTGCGCAGTGACGAACAACTGCCGCTGGCCGCCGAGCAGCCTGCCGGGCCGCTGCCCCGCTTCGCCGGGGCGTTGCGCCGCGACGATGCCGGTCGGCAATGGCAGGAAATCAATCTGGAAGCGTTGTCCAGGCAGGAGAACTTCCTGCACATCGTCGCGTGATGCGCGCTTTCTAGTCTCTGAAGTCCGCGCGGGAAAGCGGACGTCACAAACACTGAAGAACGAGGGTGAGATGAGCCTGTTGGACAAGATCAGGGGAAAGTCCGAAGCCGACGAGTCGCCGCTGGCGGCGCCCGTCGAAGCGGCCGATACGACCATCGACACGCGCGGCATCGGCTTTGACGGCACACGCCCCGCCGACTCCACCCTCGCCGGTGCCGATCTGCCGCGTCCCGAGACGCCATCCATCATCTCGCCGGCCATGCCCACGGAGCCGGGCCCCAACAGCGAGTTTCCGGCCAGCACGATGAACTTCGCGCCGACCACGCAGGCGGCCGACCCCACGTCGCTGCCGTCGCTGGACACGCCGCCCTCCGGGCCGGCCAAGCTGGGCGAGTTGTTCGGTCGCCACCGCCAGCGCGTGCTGACGGGTCTGGTGGCCCTGGGCTTCGTCGGCACGGCGCTGTCGGTCTCGCTGGTGCTGGTGTCGTCCAACCGCAGCGCCGCGCAGGTGCGCGCTGCTGGTCAGGCGCTGATGCACTCGCAGCGGATGGCCAAGTCCGTGTCCGCCGCGCTGGTGGGCAACCAGGCCGCGTTCGGCGAACTGCGCGAGTCGGTCAGCACGCTGAGCAGCGTGGTCGGCAACCTGCGCACCGGCCAGGGTGACCTGGCCATCGCGCCGGCCGCCGTGCAGCCCGTGCTGGAGACGCTCAAGCCGCTGGTCGAGCGTGCCGAGAAGAACGGCAAGGTCGTGCAAGGCCAGGAAAAGATCCTGACGCAGGTGGGTTCCGCGCTGCGCGCGATCAACCGCCAGTCCAGCGACCTGCTGGAAAGCGCCGAGGCCGTGTCATCTCAAGCGCTGCAGATCGGCTCGTCGGCGGGCGAGGTGTCCGCCGTCGGTCAGCTGGTCATGCTGACGCAGCGTATCGGCAAGAGTGCCAACGAATTCCTGACGCAGGAAGGCGTGAGCCCCGAGGCCGTGTTCCTGCTGGGCAAGGACTTGAACTCCTTCAAGCTCATCACCGAGGCTCTGATCAACGGCAGCCCCGAGCTGCGCCTGAACGCCGCCCGCGACCCGCAGCTGAAGGAACGTCTGCAGACGCTGCTGAAGCAGTACGAGCAGACCCGCACGCAGGCCTCCGCCATTCTGGGCAATCTGCAGGGCCTGGTGTCGGCGCGTGAGGCGCAGACGGCCATCCTGGGCGACTCCGAACCGCTGCGCAAGGGCCTGGAGCAGGCCGCTGCCGACCTGGAAAAGTCCGGCGGTGCAGGTTGGGGCCTGATCCTGCTGCTGATCGCGTCGCTGGCCGCGCTGGTGACCGGCGCTGTCGGTTTCCTGCGGCTGTACCTGGCCGACCAGGCCGGCCGCGCCGAGCTGGCCGAGGCCCAGCGCCGCGAAGCCGAAGCGCAGGAGCAGGAGGCCAAGCGCGTCAACGACGCCAACCAGGCGGCCATTCTGCGGCTGATGAACGAACTGTCCACGGTCGCTGAAGGTGACCTGACGCAACAGGCCACGGTGACGGAGGACATCACCGGCGCCATCGCCGACTCGGTGAACTACACCGTGGAAGAGCTGCGCAACCTGGTGGGCCAGGTGCAGGCCACGGCGGCCCGCGTGACGGACACCACCGGCGCGGTGGACCAGACGTCCACCGACCTGCTGGCCGCGTCCAAGGAACAGCTGCACGAGATCCGCGCGACCGGCGAGGCCGTGCTGGGCATGGCGAGCCGCATTACCGAGGTGTCCGCGCAGGCGCAGACGACTGCCGAGGTGGCGCGCAAGAGCCGGGAAGCTGCCGAGCAGGGTCTCTCCGCGATGCAGAACAACATCGCCGGTATGAACGCCATCCGCGACTCCATCCAGGAAACGTCCAAGCGCATCAAGCGGCTGGGCGAGTCGTCGCAGGAAATCGGCGAGATCACGGAGCTGATCTCGGACATTACGGAACAGACCAATGTGCTGGCGCTGAACGCGGCCATCCAGGCCGCCTCCGCCGGTGAAGCCGGTCGCGGCTTCTCGGTGGTTGCGGAAGAAGTGCAGCGGCTGGCCGAACGCTCCGGCGACGCGACGCGCCGGATTGCCGCGCTGGTCAAGACCATTCAGACCGACACCCACGACGCCGTGGCCGCCATGGAGCGCTCCACGCGCGGTGTGGTGGAAGGTACCCAGCTGTCCGACGCGGCCGGCCGCGCGCTGGAAGACATCGACAGCGTGTCCCGCCAGCTGGACGAACTCATCGTGCGCATCTCCTCGCAGGCCCAGCAGGAAGCCGAGCATGCCAACGAGGTGGCGTCCAACATCCAGCACATCTTTGCCGTGACGGAGCAGACCTCCGAGGGCACGCGCTCCACGGCGCAGATGGTGCATGAACTGTCGCGGTCCGCGGAGGCGCTGCGCGCATCCGTGTCGCGATTCAAGGTCGCCTGACGAGCCGACATGGACAGCTCCCTGCGAGACGCCGAACTCCCGGCCGACCTCAGCCCGCTCGCGTGGGTTCAGGAAGAACTGCGCCGCTCGCTGGAGTCGGTGCACAAGACCCTGCGCCGCCACGTGCGCGAAGGCAACGACAACCGGCTCCACGCCTTCGGCGCCGATGCCCAGCCCAGCGCACCGCTGCAGCAGGCCTCGGCCCAGCTCCACCAGGTCAGCGGTGTGCTGTCGCTGGTGGGCCTGCCCGCCGGCGCAGCCGTGCTGCGCGCCGCCGAGTCGGCCGTCGCGCGGCTGGCCGAGCGCCCGCTGGAGGTCGAGGCCGCGACGGTGGACGTCATCGAGCGTGCCGACTTCGCGCTGCTGGCCTACGTCGCCCGCCTGCTGGCCGGCAACAAGACCTCCGCGCTGGCGCTGTATCCCAGCTACCGCGCGCTGCAGCAGCTCAACGGCGCCGAGCGCATCCACCCGGCCGACCTGTGGGCCTACGACTGGGCCTGGCGCAGCATTCCGCTGGAGCCGGGCGTGCTGCCGCGCTCGCCCGACGCCGTGCGTGCGCCGTTCGAGGCGGCGCTGCTGCGCCACATGCGCGAGCCCAGCTCGGCGCATGCCGCCAACCTGTCGGGCCTGTGTGCCGGCCTCGCCGCCACCTTGCCGGCCGGCACGGGCCGCACGCTGTGGCAACTGGCCGCCGCCGTCTTCGAAGGCCAGGCGCTGAAGCTGCTGGGCAGCGACGCCTACACCAAGCGCCTGGGTTCCAAGCTGCTGCATGAACTGCGCGTGCTGGGCAAGGGCGAGGTTTCCGAGCGCCTCGCGCAGGACCTGCTGTTCTTCTGTGCCCAGTGTCGCGTGACGCAGGGCGCCGGCCCGCGCCTGTCGGCCGTGCACGAAGCCTTCCGCCTCAGCGACGAACATGCCGGCGACTACGAGGACGCCAGCCTGGGTCGCATCGACCCGGCCTGGGTCGCACAGGCCAAGCGCCGCGTGCTGGCCGCCAAGGAGAGCTGGTCCAGCGCTGCCGAGGGCGACCAGCATCGCCTGTCCAGCCTGGACGAGCAGTTCGCCGGCCTGGCCGAATCGCTGACCCGCCTGTTCCCCAGCGGCGAGGTGCTGGCGCAGACGCTGCAGCGCGCCGTCGTCGCGACGCTGCGTTCGCGCTCCACGCCGCCGCCGGCACTGGCGATGGAAGTCGCCACCAGCCTGCTGTACGTCGAAGCCGCGCTGGAAGACGCCGCCTTCGACCAGCCCGAACAGGCCGAGCGCGTGCGCCGCCTGGCGCGCCGCGTCGAGGCCGTCGGCCACGGCCAGCCGGCCGAGCCGCTGGAAGACTGGATGGAGGACCTCTATCGCCGTGTCTCCGACCGCCAGACGCTGGGCAGCGTGGTGCATGAACTGCGCGCCAGCCTGTCGGAGGTCGAGAAGCAGTGCGACGAGTACTTCCGCGACCCGACCCACCGCGAGCTGCTGATCCCCGTGCCCGGCCAGCTGCAGGCCATGCGCGGCGTGCTCAGCGTGCTGGGACTGGACCAGGCGGCGCTCGCGACCGTGCGCATGCGCGACGAGATCGACGGCCTGGCCAGTACCGAGATCGACTTCAACCGCCCCGGTGCGCGTGACGTCTTCGAGCGCCTGGCCACCAACCTGGGCGCGTTGGGCTTCCTCATCGACATGCTGAGCGTGCAGCCGGCCCTGGCCAAGCGCATGTTCCAGTTCGACGACCGCACCGGCCGGCTGGACGCCGTCATGGGCCGCCGCGAAGGTGCTGTCGAGCTGCCCGACTTCGAGGCCAGCGGCTTCCATGTCGACCTGGAGCCCGAAGTCGAAGGCACGCTGGACGTCGAGGCCACACAGCCGCTGCGCGTGGACCTGGCCTCGCTGGATCTGCCCGATCTCAGCCTGCCCGACCTGGACCTGTCCCAGCCCGCGCTGGCGCCCGCACCCGCGCCGGTCGTCGCACCGCCGCCGCCTGCCCCCGCTCCTTCGGCGGAGCCCAGCGTCGCCGACGACCCGGAGATGCGCGAGATCTTCCTGGAGGAGGCCGACGAGGTCATCGCCAACGCCCGTGCCGCGCTGGCCGCGCTGCGCGATGCGCCGGCCGACCACGCCCAGCTCACGGTCGTCCGCCGCGCCTTCCACACGCTCAAGGGCAGTGCCCGCATGGTGGGCCTCACCGACTTCGGCGAAGGCGCCTGGGCCTGCGAGCAGCTCTACAACGCCCGACTGGCCGAGCACACCCCGCAGGCCGACACGGCGCTGCAGGCCTTCACGACCGAGGCGCTGGACTACTTCGCCCACTGGCGCGAACAGATCGCCGGCAACGAGCCCGGCACCAGTCTGCCCGACCCGCTGCGCCGCAGCGCCGATGCGCTGCGCCTGAATGGTGAGCTCCTGCCGCTGGCCGCTGCGCCGGCGCCCGCCGACGTCGACCTGCCGCTGGAGGCCGAGGCCTCGGTGGAGGTGGTCGACTTTGCTGCGGAGGCTGCGCCGCTGCCGGCACCGGAGGTCATCGACGTCGCCCCGCCACCGGCCGAGGAGACGCCGCTGGCGCCGGATTTCGTGCTGGACCTGGCCGATGCCGTCATTGCGGAGGCCGCTCCGGCTTTGCCCGACGAGGAGCCTACGCTGGACCTGGGTTCGCCCGCTGCGCGCGACGAGGCCCCCCACGAGCCCACCGAGCCGATGCCGCTGCCGGAGCTGCTGCCGGTGCCGCCGTCGGAGGAGCAGACGCTGGCCAACTTCCGGCTGGAATTGGCGCAGGACGAGCCGCTGGTCATCGAACCCCAGCCGCTGCCGGACGTCGATGTGCCGGCTCGGCCCGAGGAGCAGACGCTGGCGCTGTCGGCGCTGGAACTGGGCGAGCCCGATTTCGAGCCCACGCTGCCGCCCGACCACGACCACGAACCCGTGTCGCAGCCGCTGCTGACCGTCGTGCCGGCGCCGGAGCCCGAACCGGAACCCGAGCCGGTCGACCTGGACGAAGGCTACAAGGTCATCGGCCCGCTGCGCATCAGCATCGCGCTGTTCAACATCTTCCTGAACGAGGCCGACGAGCTGTCGCGCAAGCTGGCCGTGGGACTGGCGGAGTGGGCCGTCGAGCGCACGCCGCCGGTGCCGCAGAGCTGCGAGGTGCAGGCCCATGCGCTGGCGGGCAACGCCGGTACCGTGGGCTATGAAGACCTCTCCAGCCTGGCCCGCGAGCTGGAGCATGCGCTGGGCCGCGCCCAGCGTGCCGTTGCCTACGAGGCGGAGGATGCCGAGCTGTTCGTGCGCGCCGCGGACGACATCCGCGTGTTGCTGCACCAGTTCGCGGCCGGCTTCCTAAAACCGCACGACCCGGACGTCGTCGCCCGCCTGCATGCCTACCAGCCGCAGGAGGAGCCGCTGACCGCTGCCGTGCCGCTGGACGAGCCGCACCTGGCCTCGTCCTACGGCACCGACACCGTGGCCGCCGACCTTGCCGAGCCCGTGCCCGAGGTTCAGGCCACCGTCGCGGCGGCGCTGCCGGAGCTGGAGCCCGAGCCAGTCGTCGAGCCGGAGCCGGAGCCGGAGCCTGCAGCATCGGCCGAAGCCGTGCCGGAGTTGGCGCTGGAGCCGGAGCCGGAGCCGGTGAACGAGCTGGAACCGGAGCCTCAGGTCACCGTCGCCGCCGCGCTGGCGGACGTGCTACCCGAACCCGTCGAGCCGGCCATGCCGGCTGCAGAGGCCGAGCCCGAGCCCGGGCTGCCCGATGCCATCGAGCCGGAGCTCTTCCCGATCTTCGAGGAAGAGGGGCGCGACCTGCTGCAGCAGCTGCACGCCGCGCTGCGCGACTGGCTGGCCGAGCCGGCCGACCTGGCGCGCTCCGACGCCTGCATGCGTGCGCTGCACACGTTCAAGGGCGGGGCCCGCCTCGCCGGCGCGATGCGTCTGGGCGAGCAGGCCCACCAGCTGGAGTCGGGCGTCGAGACGCTGCTGCGCGCCGGCACGGCCGACTACGGTCAGGTCGAAGCACTGCAGCACGAGGGCGACGCGCTGGAGCATGCCTTTGAAGCGCTGGGCCGCAGCCTGAGCGCGCCGGCCGCCGTCGCCGCGCCTGTGGCGGCACCGGCACCGGTCGCCGCGCCGGAGCCGCTGCCACAGCCGGAACCCCGCCCCGAGCCGCTGGCGCGCTTTGCGCAGCCGGCGCCGATCGAGGAGGCCGCGGCCGAGCCGTCGCGCGAGATCGACTGGAGCCGCTTTGCCGGCGAGGCCGAAGTGGCGCCGGGCAGCGACAACCTGGCCATCGGCCAGGCGCTGGTGCGCGTGCGCGGCAGTCTGCTGGAGCGCATGGCCACGCAGGCCGGCGAGGTCAGCATCCGCCGTGCGCGGATGGAGTCCGAGCTCGTCCAGATGAAGGGCGCGCTGCTGGACCTGGACGACAACCTGGAGCGCCTGCGCACCCAGCTGCGCGAGCTGGACCTGCAGGCCGAGGCGCAGATGCACGCGCAGCAGGAAGCCGCGCAGCAGGGTGGCCGCGAGTTCGACCCGCTGGAGTTCGACCGCTACACCCGCTTCCAGGAGCTGACCCGCATGCTGACCGAGTCGGTCGGCGACGTGGCCACGCTGCAGCGCACGCTGACGCGCAGCGTGCAGTCCGGCGAAGACGAACTGGCCGCCCAGTCGCGGCTGACGCGTGAGCTGCAGGACGACCTGCTGCGCACGCGCCTGGTCGACTTCGACAGCATCGGCGAGCGCATGCACCGCGTCGTGCGGCAGGCGGCCCGCGATGCCGGCAAGCAGGTCAAGCTGGAGATCAGCGGCGGCCAGACCGAGCTGGACCGCTCGGTGCTGGAGCGCACGGCGGGCGCCTTCGAGCATCTGCTGCGCAACAGCGTGGCGCACGGCATCGAGATGCCGGACGTGCGCACGTCGGTGGGCAAGGACGCCACCGGCACGTTGCGCATCGAGGTCAGCCAGCACGGCAACGAAGTGCTGCTGAACTTCGTCGATGACGGTGCCGGCCTGAACCTTGCCCGCATCCGCGAGCGCGGCCTGCAGCTGGGGCTGATCTCGGCCGACGCCGAACCCGACGAGGCCCAGCTCAAGCGGCTGATCTTCGCGCCGGGCTTCTCCACGGCCAGCCAGATCACCGAGCTGAGCGGCCGGGGCATCGGCATGGACGTCGTGCGCGCCGAGGTCGGCACGCTGGGCGGCAGCATCGAGACCGCTTCGACGGCGGGCCAGGGCACCAGCTTCCTGCTGCGCCTGCCGCTGACCACCGCGCTGACGCAGATCGTGCTGCTCAAGAGCGGCGAGCAGACGGTGGCCGTGCCTGCGGCACTGATGCAGTCCGTGCAGCGTGTGCCGGTGGAGGCCGTCGAGGCGGCCTACGCCACCGGCAAGCTGCAGTACGGCGGCATCGAGCTGCCGTTCTACTGGCTGGGCGGCCTGCTGGGTCATGCCGGCCGGGGTCATACGCATGGCAAGCACGCGCCGGTCGTGCTGGTGCGCAGCGCGCAGGCCGCGCTCGCGCTGCATGTGGACGAAGTGGTCGGCAACCAGGAAGTCGTCGTCAAGAACCTGGGTGCGCAGCTCAACCGCGTGCCGGGCCTGGCAGGCATCAGCCTGCTGGCCTCGGGTGAAGTGGCGCTGATCTACAACGTCGTCGCGCTGGCGGACTGGTACGGTGCCGACGCGCAGGCGCGCCTGTCCGCGGTCAACGCTCAGGTCGACACGCCGATGCCGGCCGCGCCGGTGTTCGACGACGTCGTGCAGGCGCCTCTGGTGCTGGTGGTTGACGATTCGCTGACTGTGCGCCGCGTGACCCAGCGCCTGCTGGAACGCGTGGGTTTCCGCGTCATGCTCGCCAAGGACGGCCTGGATGCGATGGAGAAGCTGTCGGCGGACGAGCTGCCGTCGGTTGTGCTGTCGGACATCGAGATGCCGCGCATGGACGGTTTCGACCTGGTGCGCAACATGCGGGCGGATACGCGCCTGGCCGGCCTGCCGGTCATCATGATCACGTCCCGCATCGCGCAGAAGCATCGCGACTATGCAGCGCAGCTTGGCGTGGATCACTATCTCGGCAAGCCCTATGACGAAGAGCAACTGCTGGGCCTGATTCGCCAGTACACGCGGGCGTCGGTGGTAGCCTGACGCCATGTCCCAGGTAGTCGACCACCTTGCCGAGCTCACGGGCTTCCGTGACCGTGACGTCATGGACGTCACACTGGTCATGGCGCTGCGCGACCTGCTCGAGCCCGAGTCGGCCGCCATCTACCGGCTGGTGGGCGAGCCTGGCAACGAGCGCTGGCTCACCCGCGCGCACCTGCGCGCGGGCGATGCCGTCGCGTCGGCCGACCCGCTGTGGGCCAAGCCCGAGGCGCTGCCGTTGTCCGCCGAGCATCCGCTGCGGCTGGAGGCCATGCGCAGCCGCAGCGTCACGCAGGTGGCGCAGGCGGGGCAGTGGCTGTACCTGTTCCCCATCGCCACGGACCGCGACGTCATTGGCGTCATCGAGATCCTGTCGACGCGCAGGCTGGGCACGGCCGCGCAGCGCATGGTCAGCAGCGTGCTGCGGATCTATCACAACTTCCAGGGCCTGCTGGATTACTCCGAGCGCGACACGCTGACGGGGTTGCTCAACCGCAAGACCTTCGACGAGAGCTTCCTCAAGGTGCTCTCCGAGATCCCGCACCGGCCGGAAGTGGAGCATGAGGCCGAAGACCGCCGCCACGAGACGGCCACGCCCCACTACGTGCTGGGCGTCATCGACATCGACCACTTCAAGTCCGTCAATGACCGCTTCGGCCACCTGATTGGCGACGAGGTGCTGCTGCTGCTGTCGCGCCTGATGCGCGGCTCGTTCCGCTTCCACGACCTGCTGTACCGCTTCGGCGGCGAGGAGTTCGTCGTGCTGATGCGCTGCGACGAGGAGGCACACGCCGGCGAGGCCTTCGAGCGGCTGCGGCTGAACACCGAGCGCTACGCCTTCCCGCAGGTGGGCCGCATCACGGTCAGCATCGGCTTCACCGAGGTGCGCGCGGGTGATGCGCCGGCCGCCGCCTTTGAGCGCGCGGACAAGGCCGTCTATCACGCCAAGGCACATGGCCGCAACCAGGTGCACAACTATGCGGCGCTGGTGGCCAGCGGCGTGATCCAGGAAGCCACGCAGCTCAGCGACGTTGAGCTGTTCTAGGCCTGTGTCAGAGTCCTAACGCGTCCGTCAAGCGCGGCAAGCCCGGTTCTTGCATTTTCTCGGGCAGGGCCATAGCCTAGGCGCGACTTCCCCGCGCCGGCGCCTGCGCCCGGTGTGGACCCCGGTCCCTGGACCCGCGCGCCGGTCAACAGATGCGTTATTCCTGGCTCCCGTTCAGCCTGTTGCTGGCTGCCGTGCTGGCCTTCGTGGGCGCCGCCGTGGGCACGTCGCGCAGTCTGGCGGAGTTGCTCGTGCGCGACACGGAGCGCAGCGAGGCGATGCGTACCGAGGCGGATCTGCAGCGGCTCAAGACCTTGTTGCTGGACATCGAGACGGGGCAGCGCGGCTTCATCATCACCGGCCAGCAGCCTTTTCTGCGCCCCTATGAGGAGGCGCTGCTGGAGCTGGGCCAGCTCAAGGCCGGCCTGCGCGAGAGGCTGGCACGGGCGGGGGCGCCGTCCCTGTCACTGCAGCGGCTGGATCAGTTGGTCCGCCAGCGGCTGGAGCAGGCCCGCGTGATCATCGCTCGGCGCGTGTCCGGCGGCGATGCCGTCATGCGCGACCTGGGCGCCTACGCCGAGGGCAAGCGCGTCATGGATGACCTGCGCTTCGAGATCGACCAGCTGAGCCAGGGGCAGCAGCAGCGGGTTGCGGACGCCGATCGTGCGAGCCTTGAGGTGCAGCAGCGCACGACGCGCCTGGGGCGGCTGTTGCTGGGCGCGGGCATCGTGGCGCTGGCTTTCGCGCTGGCGCTGATGTTCCGCGAGCGTCGGTTGCGCGACACCGCCGAGGCTGGTCTGCGCCAGGCCAACGCGACGCTGGAGAGCCAGGTGGCCCAGCGCACCGAGGAGCTGCAGCGAGCGCTGGCGCGCATCCGCAGCTTTGCGGTCGAGCTGGAGCGTGGCGTGGAGGCCGAGCGGCGGCGCCTGGCCCGTGAGGTGCACGACCAGTTCGGGCAGGTCGGCACCGCCATCAAGATGCTGACGCTGTCGTTGCGAAGCAAGCTGGCGCCGCGCACCGAGCCTCTGGTGGACGAGTTGCAGAACATGGCCGAGGAAGCCATCCGCTCGGCGCGGCAGATCTCCGCGGCGTTGCGGCCACCGCTGCTGGACGAGCTGGGGCTGGAAGCGGCGTTGTCGCACTACCTGCAGACGCTGCAGCGCCAGTCCGGCCTGACGACCACGCTGACGCTGGACGCCGCCGATGCGCTGGCGCCGGACCAGGCCAACCCGCTGTTCCGCATCGTGCAGGAGGCGTGCACCAACGTGCTGCGCCATGCGGGCGCCAGTGCGCTGCGCGTGACCGGGAAGCCGTGGCAGCAGGGCGGCGTGGACGGCTACCTGCTGGAGATCTGTGACAACGGCCAGGGGCCCGGTGACGTGCGGCCCGATGCGTCGGGGCTGCGTGGCATGCGCGAGCGGTCGACCCTGGCGGGCGGCAGCTTCGAGTTCGGTCCGGCGCCCGGGGGCGGCACCCGGGTGGGAGTGTGGCTGCCCTTGCAGGTCAACGAGGCCGCCGGCGGCGGCGACGCGGGAGGGACGTGGTGATGAGAGTGCTGATCGTCGATGACCATCCGCTGATGCGCGTGGGCATCGTGCAACTGGTGCGTCAGGAGTGGCCGGACGCGCAGGTGGACGAGGCGCCCACCATCGCTGCGGCGCTGCAGTGCATTGCGGCGGCTCGGCCGGATCTTGTGACGCTGGATCTGTCCCTGCCGGACGCCCAGGGCACCGAGGGTGCGAGCCGGCTGCTGCGCGTGCTGCCCGACGTACCGCTGCTGGTGCTGAGCCTGAACGCCGAGGCGGCCTACGCGGCGCGGCTGATGCAGATGGGCGCCAGCGGCTATCTGCCCAAGGACCGCGCGCCGGACGAACTGCGCGTCGCGCTGCGGCGGCTGGCCGAGGGCGGACGCTATGTCACGTCGTCCATGGCGGACCACCTGCTGGGCCTGCTCAGCGGCAAGTCTCCGCAGGCGTTGCCGCATGAGCTGCTGTCCACGCAGGAGCACCGCGTCATGCTGCTCATCGCCGCGGGTCAGGCGCCGGCGCAGATCGCCGAGACCATGCACCTGTCGGTCAAGACCGTGGGCAGCTACCGTGCCCGCATCCTGGAGAAGACGGGCTGGGCCAACAACACCGAGCTCACGAAGTACTGCGTGCATCACGGGTTGACCGACGCCTGATGCGATACGCCGGCGTGTAGGCAAGTCCCCTACACGAGGTCGCGGCAACGCCGCTGGCGCGGCGCCGGCATCGGCCGCTGCCGTCCGTCCCGCCGCGGCATGACCATGGCCGCCATGAACATATTCCTCGTTGAAGACGCGGTGTCCATCCGCCGCCTGCTGGTGCGCCGCCTGGAAACGCTGCCCGGCATGCGCGTCGTCGGTGAGGCGGCGGGCGAACGCCAGGCGCTGGCGCTGATCAAGTGGACCCAGCCGGACGTCGTGCTGGTGGACCTGTCGCTGGCCAGCGGTTCCGGCCTGGGCCTGGTGCGCCAACTGCGCGGCGCTGGGTTTGCCGGGCGCATTGCGGTGCTGACCGCACAGGACCTGGATGCCTACCGCCGCGCCTGCCTGGACGCAGGCGCGGATGCCTTCTACGACAAGGCCAGCGGCCTGGAGACGCTGTTTGGCGACCTCGCGGCGCTGACCGCCAGCAGCGCCACCACCCCCCACGGACGACCCGCCGCGCAGTTGCGCGACGGCCTGACGGGCCTGTTCAGCGAGGCCGCGCTGCACGAGCGCCTGGACCAGGCCGCCCGCGCCGCGACGCGCGACGGGGTGGACCTGGCCGTCTACGTGCTGCGCCTGGCCGGCCTGGCCCGGTTGCCGCAGGACGTGGCCGACGCGCTGGCGCGGCAGGTGGCACTGCGGCTGCGCGAGGCCAGCGGCGACGCCGACATCGTGGCGCGCAGCTCGGCCGACCAGTTCGCCGTCGTGCTGACCCACCTGGAGCACGCCGAGCAGGCGGCCGCCCACGCGCGCAGCCTGGCGGCGCTGCTGGCCCAACCGTTCGCCCACGCCGGCATGGAGCATGTGCTGAGCGTGGAGATCGGCATGGCGCTGTTTCCGGCCGACGCGATCTCGCCGCGTGCGCTGCTCACGCTGGCCGAGGCGACCGCATTCGGCGCCCTCTGACGGCGGGGGCGAGGCCTTAGGGGCACGCAGGTGCCCAGGCCGGCCCTGCCGGTCATCCCTTCGTGTCAGTTTGCGGGCTTGCGTCCGTGCCGGAAGGGCTACGGTTGCGGCGATGCGGATTTCTGTTTTTGCCGGGCGGATTCCATCAAATTTCTGATTCATGGTTGCCGCTGACGACCGCCCGCCCGGACACTGCCAGTCCCTTCTCGACAACGCAGACAAGGAGCAGGTGATGGCGCGGAGCAGGCTCGTGGGCGGCTGGTGGCGTTGGCGGGACGGTGGCGAAGGGCGGGGGGCTGGATGGCGGGCTGAACGCGGCTGCGCGGGGTGACCTGTCGGTCACCGTGGAGGACGGTGCAGCGGCTGGGTTGGGGCGGCACTTCAATGCGATGTGCGCTTCGCTGTCCAACCGCGTCGCGCAGATCCGCAACAACGCCAGCATCCTCGCGATGGCCGGGCAGGAGCTGGCCCGCGGTACGCATCAGCTGGACGAGCGCACGCGCGCGCAGGCCAGCCAGTTGGCGTCCGCCTCGGAGCAGGTGCAGGCCCTGGGCGAGCGTGTGCGGCAGACGGCCCAGCATGCGCAGGCGGCCCACCAGGTCTCCACCCGGGTGCGCGAAGCGGCGGAATCCAGCGCGGCGCTGATGCAGTCGGCCGTCGGGCAGGTGCGCCAGATCGAGATGAGCTCGCACGAGATGGGCGACATCATCGCCGTCATCGACAGCATCGCATTCCAGACCAACATCCTGGCGCTGAACGCGGCCGTGGAGGCCGCGCGGGCCGGCGAGCAGGGGCGTGGCTTTGCGGTCGTGGCCAGCGAGGTTCGCGCGCTGGCCCAGCGCAGCGCGGCGTCGGCGGCGCAGGTGAAGCGGCTGATCGCGCAGTCCGCCGAGCAGGTGGAGCAGGGCGCGCGCAGTATTGAGACGCTGGGGCAGACGCTGGCCGACATCGTCGGCGGCGTGCGCGAGTTGAGCGGCCGTGTCGGCGAGATGGCCGACGGCAGCGTGGCGCAGGCGGCCGGCCTGGGCACGTTGGCCGAGGCGGTGCAGGGTGCCAACGCGCTGACGCAGCGCAATGCGGCCATGGTGGCCGACTCGGCGCGCGCCGCGCGCGAATTGGGAGAGCGCACGGAGGAACTGTCCCGCGCCGCACAGACCGTGCGGCTGCGCCAGGGCAGCGCCGACGAGGCGCGCCGCCTTGTCGAGCGCGCCGTCGCGCTGGTGAAGCGGGATGGCCTGCGCGCCGCCGTGCCGCGGCTCGTGGACCGGGCAGGCGAGTTTTTCGACCGCGACATGTACATCTTCATCTTCAACCGCGAGGGCGTGTTCACGGCCTTCGGGCCCAACCCCGGGCTGCATGGCGGCCACCTGCGCCAGGTGCAGGGCTTGCAGTGGGAGCACCTGCTGCGCGAGGGCTTCGTGCGTACCGACGCGGGCGGCGGCTGGGTGGACTACCAGACCGTCCACCCGGGCACCGGCGCCGTCAACGACAAGGTGTCGTTCGTGCTGCCGCTGCCGGGCGATCTGCTGGTGGGCTGTGGCGTCTACAAGGTGCAGGGCCTCTAGGGAGGGTCTGCAAAACCCGTGCGGTCACCCCGTGGGGTGTTTTCCGCCTAGGGCAGTGCGCGGCTTTTCACGACCGCGTAGCGCGCCAGCGTGCGCTCGCGGGCGACGGCGTGGTCGACGACGGGCCGCGGGTAGTCCACACCCTGCATCGCCAGCGGCGCGCGCTCCCAGGGCGCGTGGATGGCCTTGGCATCGAGCCCGGCCAGCTCCGGGCAGTAGCGGCGGATGAAGCGCCCCTCGGCGTCGAACTTCTCGCTCTGCGCGGTGGGGTTGAAGATGCGGAAGTAGGGCTGGGCGTCGCAGCCGCTGCTGCTGGCCCACTGCCAGCCGCCGTTGTTGGCGGCCAGGTCGAAGTCCAGCAGCTGCCGCGCGAACCAGGCCTCGCCGCGGCGCCAGTCCAGCCCGAGGTCCTTGGCCAGGAAGCTGGCCGTCACCATGCGCAGGCGGTTATGCATGTAGCCGGTCTGGCTGAGCTGGCGCATCGCGGCGTCCACCAGCGGGAAGCCCGTGCGGCCTTCGCACCAGGCCTGGAAGAGGGCGTCGGCGTGCGGTCCAGTCTCCCACGCGATGGCGTCGTACTCAGGCCGGAAGGCCGCTGTCATCGCGTGCGGATGGTGGTGCATGACCTGGTGATAGAAGTCGCGCCAGATCAGCTCTGACAGCCACACCTCGGCGCCGTGGTCGCCGCCCAGCATGCGCTGGTGGGCGATGCGCGCCAGGCGCCGGATCGACACCGTGCCGAAGCGCAGATGCACGCTGAGGTAGCTGGGCCCCTTGATCGCCGGGAAGTCGCGCTTCTTGTCGTAGTCGGAGATGCGGTCCAGGAAGTCGTCCAGCAGCGCGTCGGCGCCGCGGCTGCCCTGGCCCACGTGCGCGGTGAGTCCGGCGGGCCGGAAGCCGATGTCGGCCAGCGCCGGTACGCCGTTGGCCAGCGCCGTCGTCGCCAGTGCCTGCGCGTGCCGCTCGACCGGATAGCTGCTGAGGTAGAACTCGTCGACCTTCTTCAGCCATGCGTTCTTGTAGGGCGTGAACACGCCGTAGGCGCCGCCCGCGCCCGTCATCACCTCGCGGCGCTCGAAGACGACGTGGTCCTTGAACGTGCGCAGCGCGGCGTTGAAGGACGCCAGTCGCTCGGCCACGCGGGCGTCCCGGCTGAGCGCCTGGGGCTCGTCGTCGTGGTTCGCGAACACCGCCTGCACACCCAGCTCGGCGGCCAGCCGCGGGATCTCGTCCGCCGCCGTGCCATGGCGCACGATGAGCGCGCCGCCCAGCTTGCGCAGGTCCTCGTCCAGCACCTGCAGCGCGCCCAGGATGAACTCCACGCGCCGGTCGGCGCGGGGCAGGGCGTCCAGGATGTCGCGGTCCAGCACGAAGGCGCAGAAGACCTGGCGGGCGCCGGTGAGGGCGCGGTACAGCGCAGCGTTGTCATCGGCCCGCAGGTCGCGGCGAAACCAGACGAGAGCACGGTCGAGGCGGGTGGTCATACCCGCAGAATAAAATGCCGGCCATGCCCGCCGACCGGATCGTCCTGACCAACCAGTTCCTCATCGCCATGCCGGGCATGGCCGACGAGGCTTTCGCAGGCACCGTGGTCTACCTCTGCGAGCACAACGACAACGGGGCGCTGGGCCTGGTCATCAACAAGCCCATCTCCCTGACGCTGGGCAACCTGTTCGAGAAGGTGGAGCTCAGCCCACCGGCCGATGCACTGTCCGAGACCCCCGTCTACTACGGCGGCCCGGTGCAGACCGACCGTGGCTTCGTGCTGCACGAGCCGCTGGACGAGCAGGGGGGCCACTACAACGCCACGCTGGCCGTGCCCGGCGGCCTGGAGATGACCACCAGCCGCGACGTGCTGGAGGCGCTGTCCAACGGCGCCGGCCCCAAGAAGCTGCTCGTCACGCTGGGCTACAGCGGCTGGGCCGCGGGTCAGCTGGAGGAAGAGATCGGCCGCAACGGCTGGCTCACCGTGGACGCCGCGCCCGAGATCATCTTCGACACGCCCGTGGAGCAGCGCTACGAGAAGGCCCTGGGCCTGCTGGGCATCGATCCGCGCATGCTCAGCACGGAAGCGGGCCACGCCTGATGATGGCTCCCGCCCTCACGCCGGCCCATCAATCCTTTCTTGCTTTCGATTTCGGCCTGCGCCGCATCGGCGTGGCCTCCGGCACGCGGCTGCTGGGCGCTGCCGAGCCGCGTGGCACGATCAAGGGCGGCGACTTCGCCGCCATAGCGGATCTCATCAAGACGTGGCAGCCTGACGCGCTGGTCATCGGCGTGCCGCGCCATCCCGACGGCAACCCGCACGAGATGACGGCCAAGGCGCAGAACTTCGGCCGCCGCTTGTCCGGCCGCTACCACCTGCCGGTCTTCGAGGTGGACGAGCGCTACACCAGTGTCGAGGCCGAGGCCCAGGGCGCACTCGACGTGGACGCCGCCGCCGCCGCGCTGATCCTGGAACAGTTTTTTAGAGAACACCCATGAGTGAATTGCTGCTTGATGCCGAGGCGCTGTACCTCGAACTGAAGAAAGGCGTGCAGCGGCTGCTGACGCCCGACACCGCCCTCGTGGGCATCTGGAGTGGCGGCGCATGGCTGGCCGAGCGTCTGGCGGCCGACCTGGGCCTGGCCTGCGGCACCATCTCCAGCGCCATGCACCGTGACGACTTCGGGTCGCGCGGCCTGGCCAAGGCGGACCACACCAAGCTGCCCTTCGACGTGAACGGCCGCGACATCCTGCTCATCGACGATGTGCTCTACACCGGCCGCACGACGCGGGCGGTCATCAACGAGCTGTTCGACTACGGCCGCCCGGCGCGCGTGCAGCTGGCGGTGCTGGTGGACCGCGGTGGCCGCGAGCTGCCCATCGAGCCCGCCTTCTCGGCGGCGCGCGTGACGCTCAACGCCGACCAGAGCCTGCGCCTGGCGCGCAGCGACGATGGCCGATTTGCCTTTGAGGTGAAGTGATGCTCAGCAAACGCAACCCTCAACTCAACAAGCACGGCGAGCTGATCCACCTGCTGTCCATCGAAGGCCTGCCGCGCGCAGTCGTCGAGCAGATCCTGGACACCGCCGGCAGCTTCCTGTCCGTCAACGACCGCGAGGTCAAGAAGGTGCCGCTGCTGCGCGGCAAGTCGGTGTTCAACCTGTTCTTCGAAAACAGCACGCGCACCCGCACCACCTTCGAGATCGCGGCCAAGCGCCTGTCCGCCGACGTCATCAACCTGGACATCGCGCGCAGCTCCACCGCCAAGGGCGAGACGCTGCTGGACACGGTGGCCAACCTCAGCGCCATGCACGCCGACATGTTCGTCGTGCGGCACAGCGAGAGCGGCGCGCCGCACCTGATCGCCCAGCACTGCGCGCCGCACGTGCACGTCGTCAACGCCGGTGACGGCCGCCATGCGCACCCCACGCAGGGCCTGCTGGACATGTACACGATCCGGCACTTCAAGAAGGACTTCCGCAACCTGACGGTGGCCATCGTCGGCGACATCGTCCACTCGCGCGTGGCCCGCTCCGACATCCACGCGCTCAACATCCTGGGCGTGCCCGAGATCCGCGCGGTGGGCCCCAAGACGCTGGTGCCCGGCGACCTGCGCGACATGGGCGTACGCGTCTGCCACGACATGGCCGAGGGCGTGAGGGACGCCGACGTCATCATCATGCTGCGCCTGCAGAACGAGCGCATGAACGGCGGCATGCTGCCCAGCAGCGGCGAGTTCTTCAAGCACTTCGGCCTGACGCCGGACAAGCTGGCGCTGGCCAAGCCCGACGCCATCGTCATGCACCCGGGCCCCATCAACCGCGGCGTGGAGATCGCGTCCGAGGTGGCGGACGGCAAGAGCAGCGTCATCCTGCCGCAGGTCACCTTCGGCATCGCGGTGCGCATGGCCGTCATGGCCATCCTGGCTGGCAACGAGGCATGAGCATGAAGATCCTGATCAAGAACGGCCGCCTCATCGACCCGGCCAGCAACCTGGACCGCACCGGCGACCTGGCCATCGCCAACGGCCGCATCGTCAAGCTGGGCGACGCGGCCGACTTCACCGCCGACCGCACGATCGACGCCACCGGCCTCATCGTCGCGCCCGGCCTCGTGGACCTGTGCGCCCGCCTGCGCGAGCCCGGCCACGAGCATGAAGGCCTGCTGGAGAGCGAGCTCGCCGCGGCCGCGGCCGGTGGCGTGACCAGCCTGGTCTGCCCGCCGGACACCGACCCCGTGCTCGACGAGCCCGGGCTGGTGGAGATGCTGAAGTTCCGCGCCCGCAAGCTCAGCCGCTGCCGGCTGTTCCCGCTCGGCGCACTGACGCGCCAACTGGGCGGCACCGCGCTGACCGAGATGGCCGAGCTGACCGAGGCCGGCTGCATCGGCTTCTCGCAGGCCGAGGTGCCCATCAAGGACACCGTCGTGCTGAGCCGCGCGCTGCAGTACGCGGCGACCTACGGCTACACCGTCTGGCTGCGCCCGCAGGACGCGTACTTAAGCGGCGGCGTGGCCGCCAGCGGCTCGGTCGCGACGCGGCTGGGCCTGTCCGGTGTGCCGGTCAGTGCCGAGACGATCGCGCTGCACACCATCTTCGAGCTGGTGCGTGCCACCGGTGCCCGCGTGCACTTGTGCCGGCTTTCCAGCGCCGCCGGCGTGGAGCTCGTGCGTACCGCCAAGAAGGAAGGCCTGCCCGTCACCGCCGACGTGTCCATCAATTCGCTGCACCTCAGCGATGTGGACATCGGCTACTTCGACTCCGCCATGCGCCTGACGCCGCCGCTGCGCCAGGGCCGCGACCGCGACGCTCTGCGCGCCGGCCTGGCCGACGGCACCCTCGACGCGCTGGTGTCCGACCACATGCCCGTGACGACCGACGAGAAGGCCGTGCCCTTCGCCGAGGCCACGCCGGGCGCCACCGGGCTGGAGCTGCTGCTGAGCCTGGCGCTGCGCTGGGCGCGCGACGCCGACCTGCCGCTGCAGCGTGCGCTGGCTGTCGTCACCGCCGAGCCGGTGCGCGTGATGGGCGGCGCCCTGGGCTCGCTGGCCGCGAGTGCCGGCCGCCTGGTGGAAGGCGGCGTGGCCGACGTCTGCGTGTTCGACGCCGATGCCAGCTGGGCCGTCACGCCGGAGCAGCTCGCCAGCCAGGGCAAGCACACGCCGTTCGCGTTCGAGCGCACCGGCTTCGAGCTGCCGGCGCGCGTGCGCTGCACGCTGGTGGCCGGGCACGTGGCCTTCGAAAAGGCATGACGGCCCGCATGCGCGCCTTGCTCGCCGCCGCCCGAGCGGCTGGCCGGCGGGAGGCCTGATGCGGGCGGTCTGGCGCCTGGCGCGCCTTGTGCCGCATGTGCTGCATGGGCTGTGGCTGGTCAGGCGCCGCTTCGAGCTGCTGTCCGCCACCGAGCGGCACCAGCTCATCCAGTGGTGGTCGCTGAAGACGCTGCGCATCCTGGGCATCACGCTGAAGGCCGAGGGCCAGGCCTTGCCCGCCGGGCATCTGCTGGTGGCCAACCATGTGTCGTGGCTGGACATCGCGGCCGTGCATGCGGTGCTGCCGCAGGCGCGCTTCGTGTCCAAGGCCGACGTGAAGCACTGGCCGCTGGTGGGCGCGTTGGTGGAGGGCGCGGGCACGCTGTTCATCGAGCGCGAGAGCAAGCGCGATGCGCTGCGCGTCGTGCACCAGGCGGCCGCGGCGCTGCAGGCGGGCGATTGCGTGGCCTTCTTCCCGGAAGGCACCACCGGCCCCGGCCCCGAGTTGTTGCCCTTCCATGCCAACCTGCTGCAAGCCGCAGTGTCGGCGCAGGCGCCGGTGCTGCCGCTGGTGTTGCGCTGGCACGCGCCGGGCGAGCGCTTCGCCGTGTCGGCGCGCTTCATCGGCGACACAACGCTGGCGCAGAGCCTGTGGGCCATCGCCTCGGCGCGCGGTCTGGGCATCGAGGTGCAGATCCTGCCCAGCGTGGATGTGGCCGGCCAGGACCGCCGCGCGCTGGCCGAGGCGCTGCGCGGCGTGATCAGCGAGCGGCTGTAAGCCAGCCCAGGCCGGCCGACGTGCCGGCACGTGGCCGGTACTCCAGGCCGACGGCGCCGGGCCAGCCGCGCGCCTCCAGCAAAGCGAGATCGGCTGCGTACTCGCTGACCGCAGGCTCGTGACGGCCGGCCACGCCAGCCACCTGCACATGGCCCAGCAGGCCCAGGTCCAGCGCGCGGGCCAGGTGGCTTGCGGACTCGCCCTCGGCGATGCGGCAGTGGTAGAGGTCCAGCTGCAGTTGTACGCGCGGCGAGCCCAACTCGGCCAGTAGCGCCAGCGCCTGCGACTGGCGGTGCAGGAAGTAGCCCGGCATGTCGCGCCGGTTGATGGGCTCCACGACCAGCGGCAGCGTCGACTGCTCCGCGGCCCAATGCAGGTTGTCCAGCCAGGTGGCGCGTGTCGATTCGCCGTCCTCGGCCAGCCCCGACAGCAGATGCACGCGGGCGGCGTCCAGCCGGGTAGCGAGTTCCAGCCCACGCAGCGTCATGTCGCGGAACTCGGCCTCGCGGCCGGGAAGGGCGGCGAAGCCACGGTCCCCCGCGGCCCAGTCGCCCGCGGGCGCGTTGATGAGCACGACGCGCAGGTCGCCCAGCGCCGCCTTCAGTGCCGCGGTGTCGTGCAGGTGCGGCTGCTGCAGCTCGACGGCGCTGAAGCCGTCGGCGCGGGCCGCCGCGGGCCGGTCCAGGTAGGCATGCTCCGCGTACAGCCAGTCGAGGTTGGCCGCGAAGCGCGGCGATATCACTTGCGCTCCGCCACCAGCGCCGGGTTCAGGCGCGGGTCGTTGTACATCTTGAACTGGCGGTAGACCTTGAAGTAGGCCCTGCCGGCGCGGGCGTCGGCCAGCAGCTCGTCGTAGCAGGCACCCAGGTCAGCGCGCTGCTGGACCAGCCGCTGCAGCCGCTCGCCGCAGGCCTGGCGGTGCGCGTCGTCGACGTCGGTGCGCTGCGTCTGCTCGCGCATCGCGGCGATCTTCAGGCCCAGGATGGAGATGCGGTCCAGCATGGAGCCGGCCGTTTCGCTGTTCAGCCGCGCGCCGGGCGCGACGGTGGAAACGGGCAGGGCGGTGCCGATGGTGGCCGGGTCCACCAGACCCAGCGCGGACAGCAGGAACTCGTCGATGCGCTCGATGGCGTCGTTGCGGGCCTGGTTGTGGCGGTCGATGGCGCGCTTGTTGGCGACGATGTCGGCGTCCGGTGCCTGCGTGCGGCGGGCCAGGTCTTCCTGGGCCCACAGGCTGCGGTTGTGGAAATGGTTGACGGCGATCCAGCCGGTGACGTCGTTCGCCTCGGCGGACACAGGGGCCGAGGCCAGGGCCGCATCGTGGGCGGCGATCACATCGGCGGAGGAAGGCAGGCTGTTCATGAGGATGCGCTGGCAGAATCCCGCGCCACTTTGCAAGAGCCCCGGATGATAGAAGCCAGCACCCCACCCAAGCCGCTGATCGTGCGCCTGCGCAACTTCGTGGGCGACACGGTGCTGAGCCTGCCGGCGTTGCGGCTGTTGGAGCAGCACGGCTACCGGCTTGAGCTGGTGGGCAAGGGCTGGGCGCGCGGGCTGCTGGAAGCCGAGGGCTGGGCGGTGCATGTGCGGCCCGCGAAGCTGGGCGACCGCATCGCGCAGCTGCGCGCGCTGCGCCAGCGCTTTCGCGCCGAGGACGCCGGGTTCGACCGCCGCTCCAACACGCTGCTGCTGCCCTATGCCTTCTCGGCCGCGCTGGATGCGCGGCTGGCCGGGCTCAAGGCCGAGGGCCATGCCGGCGACGGCCGCACGTGGCTGATGCAGCGCGGCCACCCTCGCCGCGACGGGCGGCACACGCTGGTGGAGTACTGGGAGCTGGCCTGCGACTTCCTGGGCATCCAGGCCGAGCCGCCCGCCGACATCCGCGTCAAGGTCACCGAGGCGCAGCGCGCGCAGGCGCTGGCCTTGCTGGCTGAACAGGGCCTGGAGGCCGGGCGCTACGTGCTGATCTGCCCGTTCGCGAACGGCCGCGTGGAGTTCCTGGACCGCAGCTGGCCGGCCTTCCCGGCGTTCGTGCGCCGCCTGCATGCCGACGGCCGCCGGATCGTCATCGTGCCGGGGCCGGCCGAGGTGCAGGGGGCGAAGGACTTGTACCCGGATGCCATTCGCCTGGACGGCGTGGCGCTGGGCGTCTACAACGCCTTGCTGCAACTGGCCGGCGTGGTGGTCTCCAACGACACCGGGCCGGCCCACATGGCTGCCGGCGTCGGCGCTCGGCTGCTCAGCGTGCTGGGGCCGACCGATCCGGCGCGCTGGGCGCCGTGGGGATCGAGCGTGACCGTCATGCGACGCTGGCCTGAGTGGGTCAGCGTCGATGAGGTGCTGTCAGCCGTGGATCAGGCCTTGCCCTGATTCGCGACGGCCGCCGCCGCCTTGGCGGCCGCTTCGGCGTCGCCGAGGTAGTAGCTCTTGATGGGCTTGAGATTAGCGTCCAGCTCGTAGACGAGCGGGATGCCGTTGGGGATGTTGACGCCGACGATGGCGTCGTCGGCGATGCCGTCCAGGTACTTCACCAGCGCGCGGATGCTGTTGCCATGCGCGGCGATCAGCACGCGCTGGCCGCTCTGGATAGCGGGCGCGACGGTCTCGTTCCAGAACGGCAGCACGCGGGCGACCGTGTCCTTCAGGCATTCGGTCAGCGGAATGTCGTTCGGGTCCAGCTTGGCGTAGCGCACATCGCTGCGCTCGCTGCGCGGGTCGGTCGGCTCCAGCGCCGGCGGCGGCGTGTCGTAGCTGCGGCGCCAGATCAGCACCTGCTCGTCACCGTACTGCTTGGCCATGTCCGCCTTGTTCAGGCCCTGCAGGCCGCCGTAGTGGCGCTCGTTCAGGCGCCAGGCGTGGCGCACGGGCAGCCAGGTGCGGTCCATCTGGTCCAGCGCGTGCCACAGCGTCCACACGGCGCGCTTGAGCACCGACGTGTAGGCGATGTCGAAGTCGTAGCCGGCTTCCTTCAGCAGGCGGCCCGCACTCTTGGCCTGTTCCACGCCGGTGGGCGTCAGGTCCACGTCGGTCCAGCCGGTGAAGCGGTTTTCGAGGTTCCAGGTGGATTCGCCGTGGCGGATGAGGACGAGCTTGTACATGGAGTGAGAAATGGATGAGGGCGCCGAAATTGTAGGGAGGCCGCGACGCTCGCCTCAGAAGTGGCCTTCGACTGTGACTCAGTGCGCGTTCCCGTTCGACAGAGGCGGCGCAAACGTTTGGCGACTCCGAATAATCCGGGTTTTCCCGAGCAAACAAGGCCAACCGTGCCAACTCAAGGAGTCAAACCATGAAGGTCCAAGCCCGACATCGCCTGCTTCCCCTGCTGCTGGCCCTGGCGGCCGGCGGTGCTTCCGCCGCCGACGGCATGTTCTCGCTGTCCGGCTTCGGCACGCTGGGCCTGGTGCGCACGAGCACCGACGACGCCCAGTTCGCGCTGTTCGGCCAGGTGCGCGGCGCCGACAAGGACCCGAGCGCGGAAGTCGACAGCAAGCTGGGCGTGCAGGTCGGCGCCAAGTTCAACAACGTGTTCTCCGGCACCGTGCAGGTGCTGACCAAGGCCAACGGCAAGGGCAAGTTCGCCCCCGGCGTGGAGTGGGCCTTCCTGAAGGCGCAGGTGACGCCGGCCGTGGCCGTGCGCGCCGGCCGCATGGGTGCGCCGTTCTTCGCCGTGTCGGATTTCCGTGACGTGGGCTTTGCCAACACCGCGCTGCGCCCGCCCAAGGATGTCTACGACCAGGTGCCCGTCAGCCACTTCGACGGTGCCGACGCCAGCTACCAGCTCGCCACGTCGGTGGGTACGCTGACCGGCCAGGTGTTTGGCGGCAAGGCCTCGGACACGTCGCAGCGCTACAAGGTGGACGTCAAGAGCATGGCCGGCTTCAACGCCACGCTGGAGACCGATGCCGGCCTGACGCTG
The DNA here is from genome assembly GCF_043555885.1 of Pelomonas lactea. NCBI lineage: Bacteria > Pseudomonadati > Pseudomonadota > Betaproteobacteria > Burkholderiales > Sphaerotilaceae > Roseateles > Pelomonas lactea. The sequence goes on from NZ_JBIGHX010000003.1 coordinate 185,700, forward strand.
CGCCTGGGCTATGCCGAGGGCAAGCTGACGGTGGGCAATGCGGCGCTGAACGGCCTGGTGGCGACGCTGCGCGCGACGCCCTTCGCCAGCGTCGGCAACCAGCTGGACCCGAACAGCAGCAAGGCCAGCTTCTCCGGCGTGGGCCTGACCTGGGACCAGGGCCAGTGGATCGTCAATGCCGAGTACACGCAGCGCCGCCTCAAGAGCTTCCTGGCCGACACGGACGGCTGGTACGTGCTGGTGGGCCACCGCTTCGGCCCGGTGACGCCCTACCTGACGGTGTCGGAGGCGCGCACGGTCGACAGCAACGTCAACAACACCATTCCGGCCGCGACGCCGCAGCTCGCCGCACTGAAGGCGGCCGTCGACGGCGTCGTCGAAGGCCAGCGCCACACCCAGAAGACCGTGGCGCTGGGCGCCCGCTGGGACTTTGCCCGCAACTTCGCCTTCAAGGCGCAGTGGGAGAACGTCCGCCCCGACGGCCGCGGCTACTTCATCGTCACGAACCCCAACTGGGGCAACGGCAAGACCGTGAACGTGTTCAGCGTCGCGCTGGACACCGTGTTCTGAGCAAGGAAGCAACGCCATGAATCTCAAGCATCTCCTCTCCGGCCTGGCGCTGGCCGCCTGCGCCGTCGCTTCCCAGGCGCAGGTCGCCGTCGTCGTGAACCCCAAGAGCGCGGCTGCGGCCATGACCGCCGACCAGGTGGCCGGCATCTTCCTCGGCAAGACCTCCACGCTGCCCAGCGGCGCCACCGCCGCGGCGGCAGACCAGGCCGAAGGCTCTGCCGTGCGCGAGCAGTTCTATGCCAAGGTGGCTGGCAAGCAGGCCGCGCAGGTCAAGGCGGCGTGGTCGCGGCTGGTGTTCTCCGGCAAGGCGACGCCGCCCAAGGAACTGGGCAGCTCCGCCGAAGTGAAGAAGTTTGTCGCCGCCAACCCGGACGCGATCGGCTACATCGAGAAATCCGCCGTGGACGGCAGCGTCAAGGTCGTGCTGACCGTCGACTGATTTCCGTCCGCAACAGATGATGGCGTGGGGTGCCTGACGCGCCCACCCGCCCAGGAGACAGCGAATGAACGTGAAGACCCGGATCTGGTTGCTCCCCGCGTTGGCGGCGGCAATCTTTGCCATCGGCATCGTGGTGGTGCTGTTGTTCTCGTCGAGGACATCGGACTCCATCCGTGCGGTGGGCCAGGTGGACTACCCCTACCTGGACGCCACCACGCAGTTCGCTGCTCAACTGGAGGCGCTGGGCGCCACCATCCAGAGTGCCGTCGCCGAGGGCGAGAAGAAGCGCCTGGACGAAGCCAACGAGCGTGCGGCCAGCCTGCGCAAGCTGCTGGCCGCCATCTCGCGCATCGAGGGCAAGGCGGAGGTCGGCAGCCAGCTGACGAAGAGCTTCGAGGCCTACTTCACGGCGTCGGTGGAGACGGCCGAGCTGTTCCTGGGCATCCGCCAGGGCGACCAGGCGGGCGCCATTCCCAAGATGCAGGCCGCACTGAAGAAGCTGGAGTCCGAGCTCGCCAGCGCCCGCGTGCAGGCCAGCGAAGGATTCGATGCCGGCCTGGAGCGCGCGCAGAGCGGCGTCTCCGCCAGCCTCTGGGCCACGGTCATCAGCGGCGTCGTCGTCGTGCTGTGCCTGGGCGGCGGGTCCTTCCTGATCATCGGTGGCGTCTGGCGCCAGCTCGGCGGCGAGCCCGAGTACGCCCGCGACGTGATGCGTCACATGGCCGACGGCGACCTGTCGCAGGACATCGTCGTGGCGCCGGGCGCCGAGCAGAGCATGCTGGCCGCGGTGCGCGACATGTCGCGCGGCCTCGCCGCCATCGTCGCCAATGTGCGCACCGGCACCGACTCCATGACGGTGGCTTCGCGCGAGATTGCCGCCGGCAACCAGGATCTGTCCGAGCGCACCGAGAAGCAGGCCAGCTCGCTGGAGCAGACCGCCGGCAACATGCAGGCGTTGACCGACACCGTCCGCCAGAGCGCAGATGCCGCGGCGCAGGCCAACCAGCTGGCCGGCTCGGCGGCCGCCGTCGCGCAGCGTGGCGGCGAGGTCGTCGGCCAGGTGGTCGCGACGATGGACGAGATCAACACCAGCTCCAAGAAGATCGCCGACATCATCGGCACCATCGACGGCATCGCGTTTCAGACCAACATCCTGGCACTGAACGCGGCCGTGGAGGCGGCCCGTGCCGGCGAGCAGGGCCGCGGCTTCGCGGTCGTGGCCGGCGAGGTGCGCTCGCTCGCGCAGCGCAGTGCCGAGGCGGCCCGCGAGATCAAGGGCCTGATCGGTGCCAGCGTCGACAAGGTCGAGTCCGGCGCCCGCCTCGTGCAGGCGGCGGGCAGCACGATGGACGAGATCGTCGCCAGCGTGCAGCGCGTCTCCGACATCATCGGCGAGATCACGGCTGCCGCCACCGAGCAGAGCACCGGCATCGGCCAGGTCAACGCGTCCGTCGTGCAGCTGGACCAGATGACCCAGCAGAACGCCGCGCTCGTCGAAGAGGCCGCCGCGGCCGCCACCAGCCTGGAGCAGCAGGCCGTCAACCTGCAGCAGGCGGTGGCCACCTTCAAGCTGTCCTGAGTCGCCGGGCCCGCCGCCGGGCGGGGCCGGCCAGCCTCGCCGATAATCGCGGGCTTTTCCAAGTCCTGACGGTGAACGCTTGAACTTCCTGATCCAAAACTGGTTCCTGATCGTCGCGGCCGTGGTGTCCGGCGGCATGCTGCTGTGGCCCCTGGTCGTGTCCGGCTCGCAGGGGGCGGCGCTCAGCCCGGCCCAGGCGGTGCAGGTCATCAACCGCGAGAAGGGCGTCCTCATCGACGTCAGCGAGCCCGAGGAATTCGCCAAGGGCCATGCGGTCGGCGCGCGCAACATCCCTTTTGGCCAACTTGAAGGCCACAAGCAACTGCCCTCCAACAAGGCCCTGCCACTCGTGGTGGTGTGCCCCACCGGCGCACGCGCCGGCCGCGCCGCAGGCATGCTGCGCAAGCTGGGCTACGAGAAGGCCCAGGTGCTGGCCGGCGGCCTGAAGGCCTGGCGAGACGCCAGCCTGCCGGTCGAGAAAACTGCCTGAGGAGTGTGGCGATGGCGCCCGTGAAGATGTACACCACCCTGGTCTGCCCGTTCTGCGTGCGCGCCAAGACGCTGCTCAAGCAGCGCGGCGTGGAGCAGATTGACGAGGTCCGCGTGGACCTCAACCCCGAGGAGCGCCAGGCCATGATGGACAGGACCGGCCGCCGCACCGTGCCGCAGATCTTCATCGGCGACACCCATGTCGGGGGCTGTGACGACCTGATCGCGCTGGACCAGCGCGGCGGGCTGATGCCCCTGCTGCAGGCCGCCTGAACGCCTTCGGCCGCGAGGGCCGATTTCAAGCCCGGGCAAGCCCCGGGCGTGCTGTCACGAGGCCTCGCCCATAATCCATCTGCCGCCCGCAGCGTGTCTGCGGGCTTTTGTTTGACACCGAAAGAGTCCCATGGCCGACGAGATCCAAGCTGCCGCCGAAGGCACCCCCGTGTTCCAGATCCAGCGCATGTACCTGAAGGATCTGTCGCTGGAACAGCCCAACGCGCCGCACATCCTGCTGGAACAGCAGCAGCCCCAGGTCGACATCAATCTGACGCTGTCGGCCGAGAACGTCACTGACGGCATCTTCGAAGTCTGCGTGACGGCCACCGTCAACACCAAGGTCGGCGACAAGACGCTGTTCCTGGTGGAAGCCAAGCAGGCCGGCATCTTCGAGATCCGCAACGTGCCGCAGGACCAGGTCGAAGGCATCCTGGGCATCGTCTGCCCGCAGATGGTCTACCCCTACCTGCGCGCCATCGTCTCCGACGTCTGCACCCGTGCCGGCTTCCCGCCCGTGCTGCTGACCGAAGTGAACTTCCAGGCGATGTTCGAAGCCCAGCAGGCCCAGCGCGCCGCCCAGGGCGGCACCGCCGTCAACTGAGCGCCTTGCGCCCGTGACGACGCCCCGCGCCGCGGGGCGTTTTTCATGGGCGACACTTCCGCGATGACGACGATGAAGATCAGCGTGTTGGGTGCCGGCGCCTGGGGCACGGCGCTGGCCATCCAGGCCGCCCGGGCCGGCCATGACGTGTGCCTGTGGGCGCGCGACGCCACGGCCATTGCGCAGATGCGCGCGAGCCGCCGCAATGCCGCCTACCTGCCCGACAGCGAACTGCCCGCCGCGCTCGCGCTGAGCGCGGACCGCGGGGAGGCCGTTGCCCACGCGGCGCAGGGCCTGACCATCATCGCCACGCCCATGTCCGGCCTGCGCGAGACGCTGGCGGCGCTGCCCGCCACGCAGCGCGTGCTGTGGCTGTGCAAGGGCTTCGAGGCCGGCACCGGCAAGCTGGGCCACGAGATCGCACGCGAACTGCAGCCCGCGATGCGCGTGGGCGTGCTGTCCGGCCCCAGCTTCGCGCAGGAGGTGGCCGCCGGCCGCCCGACGGCGCTGGTGGCCGCCAGCGAGGATGCCGATCTGGCCCAGGCCGCCGTCGACGCCTTCCATGGCGAGCGGCTGCGCGTCTACACCTCGGCCGACCCGGTGGGCGTGGAGGTGGGTGGGGCGGTCAAGAACGTGATGGCCATCGCCGTCGGCATCTGCGACGGGCTGTCGGGCGCCGCGCCCGATGCGCCGGGGCTGAACGCACGCGCCGCGCTGATCACGCGAGGCCTGGCCGAGATGCTGCGGCTGGGTGTTGCCTTGGGCGCGCGGGTCGAGACCTTCATGGGTCTGTCGGGCCTGGGCGACCTGGTGCTGACGGCGACCGGCGACCTGTCCCGCAACCGCCGCGTGGGCCTGCTGCTGGCGCAGGGCCTGGCGCTGCCGCAGATCCTGCAGCAGCTGGGCCATGTGGCCGAGGGCGTCTACAGCGCGCCGACCGTGCTGGCGCGTGCGCGCGCCGCCGGTGTCGAGATGCCCATCACCGAGGGCATGGTGGCGCTGCTGGACGGCCGGCTGAAGGTGGGCGAGGCGGTCGAGCGGCTCATGAGCCGCGACGCGAAGGCGGAGTAGGGCCGCCTTCGCCCGTCGGGCGGGCAGGGCGTCAGGCGCCGCCCGCGTAGCCGTTCTGACGCCACGCTTCGAACACCGCGACGGCGACGCTGTTGCTGAGGTTCAGGCTGCGCTGCTCCGGTCGCATCGGCAGCCGAACCCGTTGTTCGGCCGGAAAGCCGTCGCGCAGCGCCGGCGGCAGTCCGGCTGTCTCGCTGCCGAACACCAGCCAGTCACCCGGCTGCCAGGCGACCTCGCCGAACGGGCGGCTGCCGCGCGTCGTGAACGCAAACATCCGCGACGGATCCGGCGACTCAGCGGCCAGGAAGGCGCCCCAGTCGGCGTGCCGCTGCACGCGGGCGTACTCGTGATAGTCCAGCCCGGCGCGCTGCAGCAACCGATCCTCCATCGAGAAGCCCAGCGGCTCGATGAGGTGCAGGCTGCAGCCCGTGTTGGCAGCGAGGCGGATCACGTTGCCCGTGTTGGGCGGGATCTCGGGATGGACGAGGACGATATGGAACATGGACGGATTGTCCCTGCCCCTATTCGTCTCCTGGCTCGGGCGTGCGCGCGATGACCCAGGCCTGCACGCTCATGACGCCCGCCTGCAGCAGCACGCGGGCCAGTTCGTACAGCGTCGCGCCGCTGGTCATCACGTCGTCCATCAGCGCCACGCTGGCGCCGCGCAGCTTCGCGGCGCTCAGTGGGTCGACGGCGAAGACGCCGCGCACGTTGGCCGCGCGCGCCTCCAGCCGCAGCGAGGCCTGGCGCTCGTTGTGGCGCACGCGCAGCAGCAGCTCGGGCTCGCAGCGCAGGCCGCGCCGGCGAGCCAGCGCCTTGGCCAGCTCGTGGGACTGGTTGTAGCCCCGCTCGCGCAGCCGCTCGACCGACAGCGGCACCGGCAGCAGCCAGTCGGGCTCGTGCACGTCGGCGGCGTTGAGCGCTGCATTCAGCCTGCCCAGCAAGCTCTCGCGCAAGTCCAGCGCCTGGTGGTACTTGAAGTGCTGCAGCAGGCCGTCCCACGGAAAGCGGTAGTCCAGCGCGGCCACGGCGCGGTCCAGCGGCGGCGCCTCGACGAGACAGCGGCCGCACTGGGGGCGTGGGCGGCCCGTGAGTTCCAGTGGCAGCCGGGCGGCGCAGGTCCAGCAGCGGGGCTGCGGTCGCGCGTGCAGGGCCAGGCAGGCGTCGCAGATGGTCTGGTGGCTCCACGCCCGGCACACGGCGCACTGGCCGGCGCAGCGCATCAGGACTCGTTCGACGAGTGCGGGCTTGGGCGCGGCCAGCGGGCGGTCAGGCATCGGCTCAATATACTGAGCGGCCCATGAGCGACCCGGCAGCCCCCCCCACTTCAAACAAGGGGCCGCGGCCTCAGGACATTGATGACGCCGCGCTGCGTCATCAGGCGCGCCGACTGGCGCGGGCCGAGCAGCCACCCTGGCTGCATGCCGAGGTGGCCCGGCGCATGGCCGAGCGCCTGCCCCTCATCAAGCTGCAGCCTGCCCGTGTGCTGGATGCTGCGCCGGTGCTGGGTGCGAGCGCCGAGCTGCTGCGCCAGGCCTACCCGAAGGCCGAGCTGCTGTGGCACGAGGCCGACGCGGTGCTGGCCGACCGTGCGGCGCAGGACCGGTCGCCGGGCTGGTGGCAGAAGTTGCGCGGCGCGGGCTCCGGCCGCGTGAACTCATTGCCGGCGCGGCCCGAGGTGGAGCTGCTGTGGTCCAACATGGCCTTGCACGCGGCGTCGGATTTGCCGGGGCTGCTGGCGCAGTGGCAGGCCAGCATCGCCGTGGGCGGCTTCATGATGTTTTCCTGCCTGGGCCCCGACAGCTTCGTCGAGTTGCGCCCGCTGTTCGCGCGCGCCGGTTGGGGTCGGCCGGCGCCGGACTGGTGGGACATGCACGACATCGGCGACCTCGTGCTCAAGGCCGGGTTTGCCGACCCCGTCATGGACCAGGAGCGCCTGCGGCTGACCTGGGCCAGCCCCGAGAGCCTGCTGGCCGACCTTCGCGCGCTGGGCGGCAACCTGGCGCCCAGTCGCTTTGCCGGCCTGCGCGGCCGCGCCTGGCAGGCGGCGCTGCGGCACGCGTTGGAAGGGCTGCGCGGCCCCGACGGCCGGCTGGGCCTGACGCTGGAGCTGGTGTTTGGCCACGCCTTCAAGGCGGCACCGCGCCTCACGATGGCCGCCGAGACGCACGTGTCGGTCGATGCGATGCGTGCCAGCCTCAAAAAAGGCCGCTCCGGCGGCTGATGGCTAGGTGATTCCCAGGGGCTGCCACCCCCCGGCGGCGGGGGACCCCTGGGCTAAAATTTCGCGCCGCTCAGAGGGTCTAGGGCAAAACCCGACCCACCTCCGCGGCGCTCGCGGCGCACACGTCCGGCCTTTCGGGTGGACATGCAAGTCCTGCTCTTCAAAGAACCAAGTGACAACCATGACGATGATGAACGCACGAGTGCATAGCGCCTCACGCGGCTGGGCCCAGCGGGCTGCCGCGGCGGCGACGGCGGCCCTGGCAACGGGTTCTGCCTTCGCGGTGAACGATCTCAAGGGCGGCCCGGGCGTCAATCAGATCAATCTGCACGAACCGGTCACGCGCATCGCGGCCGATCAGATGTGGTTGCACAACTTCATGCTGATCGTCTGCCTCGTCATCTTCGTGGCGGTGTTCGGCGTGATGTTCTATTCCATCTTCAAGCACCGCAAATCCAAGGGCGCGGTGTCGGCGAACTTCCACGAGAGCGTGGCCGTCGAGATCGCCTGGACCGTGGTGCCCTTCCTGATCGTCATCGGCATGGCGCTGCCCGCCACCAAGGTCGTGGTCGCGATGAAGGACACGACCAACGCCGACCTGACCATCAAGGCCACCGGCTACCAGTGGAAGTGGGGCTACGACTACCTGAAGGGCGAGGGCGAGGGCATCGGTTTCCTGGCCACGCTGGACACCGAGCAGCGCGAGCAGTCCAACTCCGGCAAGCCGGCGCCGGTCGACAACTACCTGCTGAAGGTCGACAACCCGCTGGTGGTGCCGGTCGACAAGAAGGTCCGCATCATCACGACCGCCAATGACGTCATCCACGCGTGGATGGTGCCGGCCTTCGGCGTGAAGCAGGACGCCATCCCCGGTTTCGTGCGCGACACCTGGTTCAAGGCCGAGAAGGTCGGCGACTACTACGGCCAGTGCGCCGAGCTGTGCGGCAAGGAGCACGCCTACATGCCCATCCATGTGAAGGTGGTGTCCGCCGAGGACTACACCAAGTGGGTGGACGGCGAGAAGAAGAAGCTGGCCGCCAAGGCCGATGACCCGAGCAAGGTCTGGGAGCAGGCGGCGCTGATCGCCCGTGGCGAGAAGGTCTATGCCGCCAACTGCGCGGCCTGCCACAAGGCTGACGGCACCGGCGCCGGCCCGATCAAGGCGCTGGACGCCTCGCCGGTCGTGCTCGCCGAGAACCATCTGGACCAGATCCAGGTGCTGCTGAACGGCCGCCTGGACAAGGGCATGCCGGCCTGGAAGCAGCTCAGCGACACGGACATCGCCGCCGTCATCACGTACACGAAGAACAGCTGGTCCAACAAGACCGGCCAGACCGTGCAGCCGGCCGAGATCGTCGCGGCCCGCAAGTAATCGTCAGAACGCCGAAGCAGAGGAAATCACATGAGTGCAGTGCTCCCCCCCCACGGCGTTCATGGCGGCCACGACGGCCATGCCCATGACGACCATCACGATCACCACGCACCCACCGGCTGGCGCCGCTGGGTGTTCGCGACCAACCACAAGGACATCGGCACGCTGTACCTGCTGTTCAGCTTCACGATGCTGATGGTTGGCGGCATCCTGGCGCTGTGCATCCGCGCCGAGCTGTTCCAGCCGGGTCTGCAGTTCTTCAACCCCGAGCTGTTCAACCAGTTCACCACCATGCACGGTCTGATCATGGTGTTCGGGGCCATCATGCCGGCGTTCGTCGGCTTCGCGAACTGGATGATTCCGCTGCAGATCGGTGCCAGCGACATGGCCTTCGCGCGGATGAACAACTTCAGCTTCTGGCTGATGATCCCCGCGGCCATCATGCTGGTCAGCAGCTTCTTCATGCCCGGTGGCGCCCCCGCCGCCGGCTGGACGCTGTACGCACCGCTGACGCTGCAGATGGGCCCGTCGATGGACGCCGGCATCTTCGCGATGCACATCCTCGGCGCCTCGTCCATCATGGGCTCGATCAACATCATCGTGACCATCCTCAACATGCGCGCCCCCGGCATGACGCTGATGAAGATGCCGATGTTCGCCTGGACCTGGCTGATCACCGCCTACCTGCTGATCGCCGTCATGCCCGTGCTGGCTGGTGCCATCACGATGACGCTGACGGACCGCCACTTCGGTACCGCCTTCTTCAACCCCGCTGGCGGCGGCGATCCGGTGATGTACCAGCACATCTTCTGGTTCTTCGGCCACCCCGAGGTCTACATCATGATCCTGCCGGCCTTCGGCATCGTGAGCCAGATCGTGCCGGCCTTCGCCCGCAAGCGCCTGTTCGGCTACGCCTCGATGGTGTATGCCACGGCGTCGATCGCCATCCTGTCCTTCATCGTGTGGGCCCACCACATGTTCGCCACCGGCATGCCGGTGACGGGCCAGCTGTTCTTCATGTACGCGACCATGCTGATCGCGGTGCCCACCGGCGTGAAGATCTTCAACTGGCTGGCCACGATGTGGCGCGGCTCGATGACCTTCGAGACCCCGATGCTGTGGGCCGTGGGCTTCATCTTCGTGTTCACGATGGGCGGCTTCACCGGCCTGATCTGCGCGATGGCCCCCATCGACATCCAGATCCAGGACACCTACTACGTCGTGGCCCACTTCCACTACGTGCTGGTGGCCGGCTCGTTGTACGCGCTGTTCGCCGGCGTGTACTACTGGGGCCCGAAGTGGACCGGCGTGATGTATTCGGAGACGCGCGGCAAGATCCATTTCTGGGGCTCGCTGATCTTCTTCAACATCACCTTCTTCCCGATGCACTTCCTGGGTCTGGCCGGCATGCCGCGTCGCTATGCCGACTACCCGATGCAGTTCACCGACTTCAACCAGATCGCGTCCATCGGCGCTTTCGGCTTCGGCCTGATGCAGGTGTACTTCTTCCTGTTCGTCGTCGTGCCGATGATGCGCGGCAAGGGCGAGAAGGCCCCGCAGAAGCCGTGGGAAGCCGCTGAAGGCCTGGAGTGGGAAGTGCCGTCGCCGGCGCCGTTCCACACCTTCGAGGAGCCGCCCAAGCTGGACGCTTCGGCGACCCGCATCGTCCACGGCCACTGAACGTGATGACGCCCGAGCAGCGCAAGAACAACCGCCGGCTGGGTCTCATCCTGCTGACGGTTGCCCTGGCCTTCGGCGTGGGTTTCATCGCCAAGATGGCGCTGTTCGCCCACTGACGTCATGCGTCTGCTGAACGCCCTGCGCCGTGACAACCGTCAGCTCCTGGCGAAGCTGGCGGTCATCGTGGCGCTGATGTTCGGTTTCGGCTATGCACTGGTGCCGCTGTACAAGGCGATCTGCGAGGCGTTGGGCATCAACGTACTGTCGCTGGCCGAGCGGCAGGTGGCGCTGGCCGACAAGGGTGTTGCCAACGGCAACGGCCAGGTCGACTACAGCCGCGAGATCACCGTCGAGTTCGACACCAACGCGCGTGGCCCCTGGGACTTCAAGCCCGCCGTGCGCCACATGACGGTGCACCCGGGCGAGCTGAGCCAGGTCATGTACGAGTTCCGCAACAAGCAGGACCGCACGATGGCCGCACAGGCGATCCCGAGCTATGCGCCGATGCAGGCCAGCGCGCATTTCAACAAGCTGGAATGCTTCTGCTTCAACGAGTACACGCTGAAGCCGGGCGAGAGCAGGCAGTGGCCGGTCGTGTTCGTCATCGACCCCAAGCTGCCCAAGGACGTGAAGACCATCACCCTGTCCTACACCTTCTTCGAGGTGGCGGGCAAGGGCGCGGTCAAGCTCAGCCAGTCTCCGAAAGGGACGGCGCTGTGAGCAAGCCGGGCCAGGATCTGAAGGACGCCGTGAACCGCAAGGCTTCACTGGGCCAGACGATCGCGGCCGTGGCCTGGAGTTTTTTCGGCGTGCGTCGCGGCAAGGACCATGAAAACGACATGGCCAGGCTGAACCCGGTGCACGTGATCATTGCGGGCCTGCTCGGCGCGGCCCTGTTTGTGTTGATGCTGGTGCTGCTGGTCCGCTGGGTCATCGGCAGTGGCGTGGCGGCGGCCTGAGGCCGCACGCGACAAGGTTCAGAACGAGCGAGAACTAGGAGAACGACATGTCGGCAGCGACAACTTCGGGCAAGACCCCGTACTACTTCGTCCCGGCGCCCTCGCGGCATCCGGTGATGGCCGCGATCGGCCTGTTCTTCGTCATCCTCGGCGCCGGCCAGTGGGTCAACGGCCACGGCTGGGGCATGTACTCGCTGTTCGGCGGCCTGGCGCTGTGGGCCTTCGTGCTCAAGCAGTGGTTCGGCGACGCCATCCGCGAGAGCGAGGGCGGCCTCTACAGCGAGCGCATCGATGTGTCGTTCCGCTGGAGCATGGGCTGGTTCATCTTCTCGGAGGTGATGTTCTTCGCGGCCTTCTTCGGTGCGCTGTACTGGGCCCGCGTGTTCTCGGTGCCGTCGCTGGGCAGCCTGGAGAACGGCCTGCTGTGGCCCGACTTCAAGGCCATCTGGCCCAGCACCGCCGCCGGCTTCACCGCGGCGCCGGCCGGCACCGTCGAGCCCTTCACGACCATGGGCCCGTGGCCCATCCCGACGATCAACACGGCGCTGCTGCTGACCTCGGGCATCACGCTGACCATTGCCCACCATGCGCTGATCGCCGGCAACCGCGCCAAGACCATCACGTGGATGTGGATCACCGTGCTGCTGGGTGCCACCTTCCTGGGCTTCCAGGCCTACGAATACCACCACGCCTATGCCGAGCTGAACCTCAAGCTCAACTCCGGCATCTACGGCTCCACGTTCTTCATGCTGACCGGCTTCCACGGCTTCCATGTCTGCGTGGGCGCGTTGATGCTGCTGTTCATCACCATCCGCCTGATGAAGGGCCACTTCACGCCCGAGCACCACTTCGGCTTCGAAGGCGCGGCCTGGTACTGGCACTTCGTCGACGTCGTCTGGCTGGGCCTGTACGTCATCGTCTACTGGATGTAAGCCAGCCACCCAATGACAAAGCGCCGCGGAAGCGGCGCTTTTTTGTTGCGGTTCAGGACGACTTCAGCGGCAGTCCGGTCGGGTGTATCCAGCCCAGCTTCCAGCTCAGCAGGATGATGAGGAACAGCGCCACCGACAGCCCCACCCGCACCGCCAGTGCGCGGGCCATGCTGGGGCTGCGCTTGTCGGTGCCGCGGCCCTTGCGCAACATGAAGAAGCCGGCCGCCGCCAGCGCGCCGAGGATGCCGATGAAGGCCACCAGGAACAGGAATTTCATGACGGCGAATTATCCGCGCGGGGTGCGCCCGTGACGGCCCGGCGCTGGCTGGTGCTGCTGGCCGCGTTGGCAGGCGCCGTGTTGACGGCGCGGCTGGGCGTCTGGCAGCTCGACCGCGCCCAGCAGAAGCTGCAGTTGCAGGCGGCGATGGACGCCGAGACGGCGCGCGCGCCACTGGGCAACGCGGCGTTGGGCGGTGCCGGGCTGCACCGCCGCGTCGTGCTGCGCGGTACCTGGGTCGCCGAGCGCACCGTCTGGCTGGACAACCGTCCGATGGACGGCCGCGCGGGCTTCTATGTCGTCACGCCGCTGCGGCTGGCAGGGCGCGCCGATGCCGTCCTCGTGCAGCGCGGCTGGGCGCCACGCAGCCAGGCCGACCTGCGCCAGCTGCCGCCGCTGGCGACACCGGCCGGCGAGGTGGAAGTCACCGGGCGGCTGGCCGCCTCGCCGTCACGGCTTTATGAGCTGGGCGAAGGGGCGGGCGGCGCGATCCGGCAGAATCTCGACTCGGCGGCTTTCGCCGTCGAGTCGGGCCTGGCGCTGCTGCCGCTGACCGTCGTGCAGACCGCGCCCGACGGCGCCGACGACGGCCTGCTGCGCCACTGGCCGGCGCCCGACCTCGGCCTGCACAAGCACTACGGCTACGCCTTTCAATGGTTTGCGCTCTGCGCGTTGATCGTCGGTCTCTATGTCTGGTTCCAACTCCTCCGCCCCCGGCTCCGCCGCCAGCACGCCTGAGCCGCTGAGCTTCGCCGTGCACAGCCTGCCCGACCCGCGCGCGGCTGCGCAGAAGGCCGGGCGCTGGAAGATGTTGCTGGTGCTGGCGCTGTGCGCGGCGCCGGTCGTCGCGTCCTACTTCACCTTCTACGTCATCAAGCCCAGCGGCTCGGCGTATGGCGAGCTCATCACGCCCACCGTCGACGTCCCCGCCGACCTGCCGCTGACCGACCTGCAGGGCCAGGCCGTGAAGGCAGAGTCGCTGAAGGGGCAGTGGCTGCTGGTTGCCGTGCAGCCGTCCCGCTGCGACGCGGCCTGCGAGCGCCAGCTCTTCGTGCAGCGCCAGCTGCGCGAGATGCTGGGCAAGGAGCGCGCGCGCGTCGACAAGCTCTGGCTCATCCCCGACGAGGGCACGCCGCGCGCCGAGGTGCTGGCCGCCGTGGGGCAGAAGGGCGCCGAAGTCACCGTGCTGCGCGTGCCGGCGGATCGCCTGGCCGGCTGGCTCAAGCCGGCGCAGGGCCGCAAGCTGTCCGAGCACTTCTACGTGGTCGACCCGATGGGCCGCTGGATGGAGCGGGCGCCCGGTGAGCCCGAGCCCAAGAAGCTGCAGGCTGACCTCGTCAAACTGCTCAAGGCCAGCGCAGGTTGGGACAACCCGGGCCGATGAACGAGCTGCTGCTCCCCCTGGGCCAGGTCGCCGCCATCGGCGGCGCGGTGGCACTCGGCCCGCTGCTGTGGTGGCGCCAGCGCTCGCGCACGCAGACGCCCACTGGCCGGCTGCGGGCGCTGACGCTGCTGACGCTGTTCCTCACCTTCGACCTCATCGTCTTCGGGGCGTTCACGCGGCTGACCGACTCCGGCCTGGGCTGCCCGGACTGGCCGGGCTGCTACGCGTCGGCCAGCCCCGTCGGTGCGCGTGACCACATCGAGGCCGCGCAGACGGCCATGCCCACGGGCCCGGTCACGCATGGCAAGGCGTGGATCGAGATGATCCACCGCTACCTTGCCAGCGGCGTGGGGTTGCTCATCCTCGTCATGACGGCGCTGGGTTGGCGCCTGAAGCGCCAGCGGGGCGAGCACGCGCCCTCCGCGTGGCTGCCCACGCTGACTTTCGTCTGGGTCTGCGTGCAGGGCGCGTTCGGTGCGCTGACGGTGACGATGAAGCTGTTCCCCGCCATCGTCACGCTGCACCTGCTGTTCGGCCTGGGGCTGTTGATGCTGCTGGCCTGGCAGCACGAGGCCTACGCGCCGCGGCCCGTGGCCTTGCCCCCGGCGTTCGCGCGTGCCGTGCTCATCGTGCTGCTGCTGACGCTGGGCCAGGTCGCCTTGGGCGGCTGGGTCAGCACCAACTACGCGGTGCTGGCCTGCGACGAGTTCCCCACCTGCCACAACGGCCAGTGGTGGCCGCACATGGATTTCGGCCAGGGCTTCCAGCTGTGGCGCGAGCTGGGCCAGCGCGCGGACGGCCGCTGGCTGGGCTTCGAGGCGCTGGCCGCCATCCACATGGCCCACCGCCTGGGTGCGGCCGTCGTCTTCGCTGCCATCCTGACGTTGGCCTGGGCGCTGCGCCGACCCGCACCCGGCTGGTCGCGTGCGCTGCTGGCCGCCGCGGGCTGGCAGCTCGCATCCGGCCTGTCCAACGTCGTGCTCGACTGGCCCATCGTCGCGGCCCTGGCGCACACGGCCGGCGCCGCCGTGCTGCTGGGTCTGCTCACCACCTTGTTTGCCCGCGCCAACGCGCGTCACGTCTGACCATGGCTTCCACGTCCACCGCCAGCGCACCCGCGCACCACCCGCGCTGGCAGCAGTTCTACCAGCTGACCAAGCCGCGCGTCGTCCAGCTCATCGTCTTCTGCGCCGCCATCGGCATGGCGCTGGCCGTGCCCGGCCTGCCGGACCTGTCTCAGGCCGTCACCATGCTCGCCGCCATCGCCGGCATCTGGCTGGTGGCCGGCGCCGCCGCCGCGTTCAACTGCCTCATCGAAGACGGCATCGACGCCCGCATGAAGCGCACCGCGTGGCGGGCCACGGCCAAGGGCGAGCTGAGCCGGCCGCAGACGCTGGCGTTCTCGGCGCTGCTGTGTGGCGCCGGCATGGCGCTGCTGGCCGTCTACGTGAACGTGCTGACCATGTGGCTGACCTTTGCCACTTTCGTCGGCTACGCCGTGGTCTACACGGTCATCCTCAAGCCCATGACGCCGCAGAACATCGTCATCGGCGGCGCGTCCGGTGCGATGCCGCCCGTGCTGGGCTGGGCCGCGATGCGCGGCGAAGTGGGCTTCGAGGCCTGGCTGCTGTGTCTGATCATCTTCCTGTGGACGCCGCCGCACTTCTGGGCGCTGGCGCTGTACCGCGCCGAGGACTACGCCCGCGCCGGCCTGCCCATGCTGCCGGTGACGCATGGCAACGACTACACGCGGCTGCAGATCCTGCTCTACACCTGGGTGCTGCTGGCCGCCACGCTGCTGCCCTTCCTGACCGGCATGAGCGGCTGGTTCTACCTGGTCAGCGCCATCGCGCTGGGCCTGGGCTTCTGCGGCTATGCCTTCCGGCTGTGGCGCGAGTATTCGGAGATGCTGGCGCGGCGGACCTTCTGGTTCTCCATCTGGCACCTGTCGCTGCTGTTCGCGGCGCTGCTGATCGACCACTACATCCCATGAGCACACGCCGCCTGGCCCTTTCCTCGTTGACGTTGCTGGCCGCGCTCGCCGTGGCCGGCTGCCAGCCGTCCGGCCCCGACAAGCCCGCCTTCAAGGGTGTGGACCTGACCGGCGTCGACTACGCCCGGCAGCTGAACCTGACCGACCAGGACGGCCGTTCCCGTTCGTTGGCCGACTTCAAGGGCAAGGTCGTCGTGGTGTTCTTCGGCTACACGCAGTGCCCTGACGTCTGCCCGACGACGATGGCCGAGGTGGCCGAGGTCAAGAAGTCGCTGGGCGCGGACGGCGACAAGGTGCAGGGCGTGTTCGTCACCGTGGACCCCGACCGCGACACCGCCCAGTTGCTGAAGGCCTACATCACCGCCTTCGACCCCAGCTTCGTCGCGCTGCGCGGCAGCGAGGAGCAGACCAAGGCCGCCGTCAAGGAATTCCGCGCGTTCTACGCCAAGTCGCCCGGCAAGACGCCGGAGAGCTACATGGTGGACCACACCGCTGCCAGCTTCGTCTTCGACACCGAGGGCCGCGTGCGCGTCTACGTGCGCTACGGCGCCGGCGCCGAGCCGCTGGCGCACGACATCAAGCTGCTGCTCGCCGAGGCCCAGACCCGGAAATGAAAAAGGCCCCGCGAGGGGCCTTTTTTGCCAGGGTGGCGCCGGTCAGGCGGCTTCCGTAAGCGCCTTCTTCATCTTCTTCATCGCCGCCACCTCGATCTGGCGGATGCGCTCGGCCGACACGCCGTACTCGGCCGCCAGCTCGTGCAGCGTCATGCCGCCGGACGCGTCGTCGTTCACCTTCAGCCAGCGCTCCTCGACGATGCGGCGGCTGCGCGGGTCCAGCACCTCCAACGCGCGCTGGATGCCGTCGCCGGCCAGTTCGTCGCGCGAGCGGGCCTCGATGACGCGCGTCGGCTCGTGCGTCTCGTCGGCCAGGTAGGCGATGGGGGCGAAGGCCTCCCCGTCGTCGTCGGTCTGCGGCTCCAGCGCCACGTCGCCGCCGGACAGGCGCGTCTCCATCTCCAGCACTTCCTCGCGCTTCACGTTCAGCGTGCTGGCCACATGGGCGACCTCGGCCTCGCTGAGCGTGTTGCGGTGCGTCTGGCCGTCGGCCTGGTCGGCCTTCAGCTGGTGCTTCATCGAGCGCAGGTTGAAGAACAGCTTGCGCTGTGCCTTGGTCGTCGCGACCTTGACCATGCGCCAGTTCTTCAGGATGTACTCATGGATCTCGGCCTTGATCCAGTGCATCGCGTAGCTCACCAGGCGCACGCCCTGGTCGGGGTCGAAGCGCTTGACGGCCTTCATCAGGCCCACGTTGCCTTCCTGGATCAGGTCACCCTGGGGCAGGCCGTAGCCCACGTACTGGCGCGAGATGGACACCACCAGGCGCAGGTGCGACAGCACCAGGCGGCCGGCGGCCTCCACATCGCCCTTGTCGCGCAGGCTGCGCGCGGCGGAGGATTCCTCCTCGGCCGTCAGCAGCGGCAGGCGGTTGACGGCGGAGATGTACGCGTCCAGATTGCCCAGCGAGGGCACCATGGCCCAGGGACTGCGAACGGCAATGGCGGAAGAAGCAGACATCGTCTTGATCCTTACTGAACCGCCACGAGATGCAGCGGTGAGATGAATATTAGCACTCTGCTTTGCTGAGTGCTAAGGATCAGATGGCTGTTCCTGGAATGCAGTGTTGCTGCGGCTTGAACAGTGGGCGGGCGCTAACTTGAAGTCGTCGGGCGGTCAGTCGACCAGGCCGAAATCGGGGCTTTTGATCATGGCCTCGATGTCCAGCAGGATCAGCATGCGTTCGCCCAGCTTGCCCAGGCCGGTGATGAAGCGGGAGTCCATCGCCGCGGGCACGTCGGGGCGCGGCTTGATCTCGTCCTCGCTCAGCTCCAGCACGTCGGACACCGAATCGACGACAACACCAACGACCCGGCCGGCCACGTTCAGCACGATGACGACCGTGAAGGCGTTGTACTCGCCGGCCTGGCCCAGGCGGATGCGCAGGTCCAGGATGGGCACGATGACGCCGCGCAGGTTGACAACGCCCTTGACGAAGGACGGCGCGTTGGCGACGCGGGTGGGGGCCTCATAGGAGCGGATCTCCTGCACGCGCAGGATGTCCAGGCCGTATTCCTCCTCGCCGATGCGGAAGGTCAGGAACTGGCGGCCATCGGTGTGGGTCTGGGCCTGCACGGCCTGGGCACCGGAGGTGGTCGGAACGAGGTCGGTGGAGCTCATCGGTACGGCGCGGGGTGGATCTCAGGCACTCATTCTGCCCGCTCCGGCTGGGCGGACGATGCCAACAATTCGTCAACCAGGGCCAGCAGTTCGCGTACGTCCAGCGGCTTGGTCAGGTAGTGGCGGGCGCCGGCCTGGCGGGCCAGTTCGATCTGCTCGGGCTGCGCATTGGCCGACACGACGATGACTGGCAGCGCCGGCGCCCCGGGAGGCTGCAGCTGGCGCAGCAGCGCCAGGCCGTCGCCGTCGGGCAGCTGCCAGTCCAGCAGTAGCAGTGCCGGGGGGCGCTCGCGCAGCGCGCGCAGGCCGGCCTCCACCGTGGAGGCGACCTCCAGCTCCAGCCCCGGGCGCTGCTCCAGGATGCCGCGCATGACGTCGGCGTTCAGCGGGTTGTCTTCCACGTACAGCAGCCGCCGGTGCGGGCCGGGCTGCGGCTGGGCCGGTTCCTGCGGGCCGGACTCGGTCGTGGCCGGCGCGGCCGCGGCGGCGGGCAGGCGCAGCACGAAGCAGGCGCCGGGGCCGTCGACGGCCTCGGCGCGCAGGCTGCCGCCCATCATCTCGGCCAGGCGCTGGCTGATGACCAGCCCGATGCCGGTGCCAGGCAGCCCGCTGCGCTCGCGGCCCAGCCGGTTGAACGGCTGGAAGAGGGCGGCGCGCTGCTCGTCGGTCAGCCCCAGGCCGGTGTCGCGCACGGCGATCTCCACCCAGCCGGGTTCCGGGCAGCGGGCCTCGACGGCAACGCTGCCGCCGGGGCGGTTGTACTTGACGGCGTTGCTGAGCAGGTTGGTCAGCACCTGCGTGACGCGAGTAGCGTCGCCCAGCAGGCGCAGCGCGTCGGGCGCCAGGCGCTGGCTGATGCTCAGGCCGCGCTCGGCGGCGCTCTGCTGCACCAGCGCCTGTGCGCGCGCCAGCAGCGGCGGCAGCGCCAGCGGCGCCAGCTCCAGCCGCAACGAGCCGGCCTCGATGCGCGACAGGTCCAGCGTGTCGTTGATCATCTCCAGCAGATGCCAGCCGGCCTGTGCGATCTGCTGCGCACGGGCGCGCTGCGCCGGCGGCAGCGGCTCGCCGGCGTCCATCTGCATCAGCTGCGTGAAGCCGAGGATGGCGTTCATCGGCGTGCGCAGCTCATGGCTCATCCGCGACAGGAACTCGTTCTTGGCCTGGTTGGCCGCCTCGGCGGCCTCGCGGGCGCGGCCCAGCTCCTCGATGCGCAGCTGGTCGGTGATGTCCTCGACGATGCCCACCAGCCGGTGCGGCCGGCCGTCGCTGCCGCGCAGCAGGCTGACCAGCACGCGCGCATGCACCTGGCTGCCGTCGGGCCGCACGTAGCGCTTCAGGCGCCGGTAGAACGGCAGCTCGCCGCGCATCAGCCGGCGTCCCAGGCGGATGTCCTCGCGGCGGTCGTCGGGGTGGGTCACGTCGACGGAGCGCTGGCCAATCAGTTGCTCGGCCGGGCGGCCCACCAGGCCGCAGAAATAGGCGTTGACCTCCTGGAACCCGCCGTTCAGATCGGTGAACGCGATGCCGATGGGGGCCGTCTCGAAGATGCTGCGGAAACGCTGTTCGGTCTGCATCAGCGCATGCTCGCCCTCAGCGCGGCTGGCGATCTCGCGCTGCAGCGCCGCGGTGCGCTCGCGCACGAGGGCCTCGACGTGCTGGGTGCGGCCCGACAT
Source organism: Pelomonas lactea (assembly GCF_043555885.1). NCBI lineage: Bacteria > Pseudomonadati > Pseudomonadota > Betaproteobacteria > Burkholderiales > Sphaerotilaceae > Roseateles > Pelomonas lactea. Next base: position 205,453 of record NZ_JBIGHX010000003.1, read on the forward strand.
CAGCAGCAGCAGCGCCCCCACCATGGCCGTGGCCAGCAACCCCACCAGCGCAAACGCCCAGCTGCGCCCCGGCGCGGGCGTGAGGCCCGGCAGGTCGTAGATGCGCACTTCCCAGGCACGGCCGCCAAAGCTCAGCGGCAGCTTCACCAGCGGCAGCGCCGACGCGGTGCCGCGCTGAACCGCCTCGCAGCCGCGCCGGCCGGCCAGGCGCGGGAGCGCCACGCCGGGCTGCAGGTCCACCAGGCAGACGCCCAGGTACTCCGGCCAGTCTGCGGCCAGCCGCGACAGCAGCACGTCCGGGCGCAGCGTGGCGAACACGTAGCCGCTCGCGCCTGTGCCGCCTCGCTGCAGCGGCTGGTAGATGACGACGCCGACGCCCTCGTTGTCCTGCGAGAGCTGGAAGCCCGCGGACGCGACCGCCCGGCCCGTGGTGGCAGCCTGCTGCGTGGCCACGCGCGCCACCGGCACGCTGCGCACGTTGATGCCCAGCGCACCGGCGTTGCGCGACAGCGGCTCGATGAGGCGGATGGCCAGCACGTCCTCGTCGGGCGGCGGGCTGACGTCGCCGGCGCGTGTGCGGTCACGCACCTGGAAGCCGGTCGGGAAGCGATCGGTGGCTGCTGCGGCGGTGAACCGTGCGAGCTCGGCGCGCGGTACCTGCAGCGCCAGGCCCAGCGCGATCAGCGGGCTGTCCTCGGTGAGGAAGCCGCGCGTGGCCTGCTCGAACTCGTCGCGCGTGGGCAGCGGTTTGACCTTGACGAGCCCGTGCACGCCCTCCAGCGCCAGCAGCGGCTCGCGCAGCCGCCCGGCCAGCGCCTGCGCCGCATTGGTGGCCTCGCGGGTGAAGTCGGCGCGGTTGCGCTGGCGATCCCATTCCATCGTGGCGGCCACGCCCAGGCCCACCAGCAGCGTCGTCAGCAGCATGGGCAGGCCCACGCTGAGGCGGCGTGGCACCCAGGCCCGCCGCGGCTGGCCGATCAGTGCCAGCGTGATGGGCGTGGCGATCAGCACGCCCATCAGGTCACCGGTCCACCAGACGGTCCACACCAGGCCCATCTGCGCGGTGGCGATGACGCCCGCGGCCTTCAGCGCCAGCGTCGCGCAACTGGGGCTGACGACGCCGGCCAGCGCGGCCGCGGCCAGGTAGCCGGCCACCTCGCGCGGTGACGCGAGCAGCAGCGGTTGGCCGCACCAGCGCCGCACCAGCAGCACGCCGGCCGCCGCCTGGGACGCCGCACCGCAGCCGATGGCCAGCGCCAGCGGCAGCGCCTGGCCGCCTTGTGTCGTCGCCTGCACGACGAACGAGCCCAGCGCGACGGCCGGCAGGTAACGCAGCCCCAGCACCAGCAGCACGGCCAGCCCCCAGCCGGCGGCCGGGTAGATGGGGGCCAGCTGGTAGGGCGGCAGCACCATCAGCAGGCCCAGCCGGCCCAGCAGGTAATAGACGGCCGTGATGCCCGCGGTCAGCGCCAGGTAGCGGCCGATGTCGCGGGCAGCCAGCTTCATTCCGCCTGCGCCTCCCGCAGCGTCTGCACCACCGGCCGCTGCAGCACGCCCTGCAGGCTCCACCAGCCGGCGCTCCAGGCCAGCAACGCGCCGAACGCGGCACTCGCGAGAGGCACCCAGGGCTTGAGCTGCCAGTCGAACTCGAACACGAAGCGAGCCAGCAGCGCCGCCAGCAGCAGCGCCACCGCGCCGGCCAGGAAGCCGGCCAGCGCGCCCACGCCCAGCAGCTCGGCGCGCTGCACCTGCGCCAGCAGCGACGACGGCGCGCCCAAAGCCCGCATCAGCCCGAACTCACGTGTGCGCGCCTCGCGGGTGCTGCCCACGGCCGCCAGCAGCACCACCAGCCCCGTCGCCAGCGTGAAGCCGAACAGGAACTGCACGGCCTGGATGACCTGGTCCAGCACGCCCTGCACCTGGTTGAGCTGGGCCGACACGTCGATGACGGTGAGGTTGGGGAAGCGGCGCGCCAGCTCGCGGTCCAGCTTGCCCGCGGCCGGCGTGCGGTAGGCGGCAATCTGCGTGGCCGGCAGATCGGGCAGCTCCGCCTGCTCGAACAGCACGAAGAAGTTGACGCGCATGGACGACCAGTCCACCTTGCGCAGGCTGGTCACGCGGCCCTGCACAGGCTGGCCGGCGATGTCGAAGGCCATCCGGTCGCCCAGCTTCAGGTTCAGCGTCTTGGCCAGGCCTTCCTCCACGCTCAGGCCCAGTTCGCCCGCCGCGGCCGAACCCCAGCGGCCGCCGACGATCTGGTTGTGCGCCGGCAGCTCGGCGGTGTGGCTGAGGTTGAACTCGCGCTCGGCCAGGCGCTGGGCGCGGTCATCGGCAAAGCGCCTGGCCTGCACCGCCTCGCCGTTCAGCGTCGTCAGGCGGCCGCGGATCATGGGGTACCAGTCGTACTGCTGCACGCCGGCATCGGCCAGCGCCTGGCGGAAGTCCGCGCCCTGGTCGGGCTGGATGTTGATGACGAAGCGGTCCGGCGCGGCGGCCGGCGTCGCGGCGCGCCAGCTGTCGATGAGGTCCGTGCGCAGCAGCACCAGCAGCGCCAGCGCCAGCAGCCCCACCGCCAGCGAGGACACCTGCATGACGGCAAACCCCGGCCGCGCCGCCACCTGGCGCGTGGCCAGCAGCAGCCAGCGCGGCACGCCGGCGCCGCTGACGTTGGCAGGTACCACGCGGCGCAACAGCTTCACCGCCGCAAAGGCCAGCAGCGCGAACAGCAGCACCGCGCCCGCGAAGCCGGCCGCCGCGATGGCGCCCAGCGTCAGGTCGCCCGCCAGCACGACGAGGATGGCCGCCAGGCCCGCCACGCCCGCGCCCAGCACCAGCAGCGAGCTGGCCTTGGGCGCGCCCAGATCGCGGCGGATGACGCGCAGCGGCGGCACGGCCGCCAGCTGCAGCACTGGCGGCAGGCCGAAGCCCATCAGCAGCGACAGCCCCAGCGCCAGCCCCAGCAACGCCGGCCAGACGCTGGGTGCTGGCAGCGCCACGTCGATGAGGCCGGCCAGCAGCGACACGAACACCTGGTGCAGCCCCAGGCCCAGCAGCACGCCGACGACGCTGGCGGCCAGCCCGGCCAGCAGGAACTCCAGCCCGTAGGCCCAGGCGATGCGACGCTGCGGCTGGCCCAGCACGCGCAGCATCGCGCAGGCGTCCAGGTGGCGGGCGGCGAAGTCCCGCGCGGCCAGCGCCACGGCCACGGCGGCCAGCAGCGCCGACAGCATGGCCACCAGCCGCAGGAAGCGTGCGGCGCGGTCCAGCGTCTGGCGCATCTCGGGCCGGCCGGACTCCAGCGACTCCAGCCGCAGGCCGCGCAGCTTCTGCGCCTCGATGAGCTTCTCGGCGCCCGTGACGAAGCGCTTCACGGCGTCCGGCGCGGCGCCCGGCGCGGGCGCCACCGCGAGGCGGTAGGTGATGCGGCTGGCGGGCTGCACGAGGTGGGTGGCGGCCAGGTCGGCCTCGGCCAGCATCACGCGCGGTGCGAAGTTGATGAAGCCGGCGCCGCGGTCCGGTTCGGTCTCGATGAGGCCGCTGATCCTGAGCCGGCTGTCGCCCAGCAGCAGCGTGTCGCCCAGCTTCAGCCCCAGCCCGTCGACGACGGCCGGGTCCACCCAGACCTCGCCGGCGGCCGGCGCCTGGCCCTGGCCGGGCAGGCTGCTGCGCAGCGTGATGCGGCCCCGCAGCGGGTAGCCGCTGCCGACCGCCTTGACCGCGACCAGCCGGCTCTCGCCGCCCTGCGCCTCGTCGGCGCGCGCCATGCTCGGAAAGGCTGCCGTGCCGACGGTGGTGAGCTTGAGCTCCGCAGCCAGGTCGACGAGGGGCTGCGGCGTCGGCTGGTCGCTCGCGACGACGGCGTCGCCACCCAGCAGCTGCGCGGCATCGCGGCGCAGGCCCTGGTCCAGCCGGTCCGACAGGAAGGCCACCGCGCACAGGGCCGCCACCGCCAGCGCGACAGCCAGCATCAGCAACCGCAGTTCACCGGCGCGCCAGTCCCGCAGCAGCTGCCGCCAGGCGACGGCCAGCGTGGCGGGAGGACGTGGGGCGGGTGGGGCAGCAGACGTCATGCGCGCGACTGTAGCCGTGCGGGTGCCGCCTGCCAGTCGTCAGCGCTGAGCGTCCAGCGCCGCCAGTGTGGCGATGGCGGCATCGCGCCACGCCGGCTCGGCGGCGTTGGCGCGCTGCAGGCCCTGCCTGGCCGCGGCGAGCGCGCCAGCGCGGTCGCCCGCGTCCAGCCGCAATCGCGCGAGGTTGATCCAGGCCACCGCACTGTCGTGCTGCGTCGCCACGGCCTCGAAGGCGGCCCGCGCGCCGGCCGCGTCCCCGGCCGCCGCTCGCGTGTTGCCGAGGCCGATGCCGGCCAGCAGGTTGCCGGGCCAGCGCGCCAGCAGCGCCTGGTAGGCCAGTGCCGCGCGGGCGGGCGACGCTGCACGCTCGAAGCCGACGGCGGCGTCCAGCGCATCGGCTTCCCGCGCGGTGGCGGGCAGTTGCCCCGGCGGCAGCACGGCGATGGCCCAGTGGCCGCCGCGCGCCCAGGTGTATTCGAAGGTGCGCAGCGGCAGCACGGCGCGTTCGGTGGTGCCGCTGCGCAGCACGACCTCGCGCGTGGCCAGGTCGTAGCCGACGACGACGGCGTAGTGCCAGCGCGGGATCAGGTCCAGGCCGAGGTTCTGCAGCACGACGACCGCGTGGCCGGCAGCGACCTCGCGCAGCAGCGCCGGCAGTTCGCGCGGCAGTTTGGTGGCGAGTGCGCCCTGGCGGCGTGCGCCGCCCAGCATCTCCAGCTGCAGCGTGCCGGCCCGCGACGGCAGGAAGACGGCGTCGGCGAGCCGGTCCGGGTCTGCGGGCAACCCGGCGTGCGCCAGCGCGGTGGCGAGCGCGGCGGGCCCGCAGTGGTCGCGCGTCTGCGGGAAGAACGGCACCTCCGTTCGCTCCACGCGTGCGGGCAGGTCTTGCGGCGGGCTGGCCAGCAGCGCGGCCGTCTGCGGCGGCGTGAAGAAGCTGGCGCAGCCGCTCAGCAGCAGCGCGGCCAGCGCCGCCGCGGTTCGGGCGATCAACGCACCGAGCGCGTGAACGGGAACACCTTGGTCAGGCCCAGGATGTCGGTCACCAGCAGGATGATGAACACGGTGAACAGCACGCCGACGACATCGGCGGCGCCGGCCGGGTCCTGGTCGATCTGCGTGACCATCTTCTGCGCCTCGGCATCGGTCAGGGCGTCGACGCGGGCGCGCATCTCGTCGGTGGACACGCCGCGGGCCTGCAGCATGGCGGCCAGGTCGGCACGGTCCAGCGCGGCATGCAGCCGGGCATGGGCCTCGGAGCGCGTGGCGGCCTGCTGGGCGGCCGCGGCCTGCTCGGTGCTGATGAGCGCCGTCGGCGCGGCTTGCGCCATGCCGCTGAAGACGATGGACGAGATGAGCAGCGAGGCGAGGGCGCGGCGGGCGGTGTTCTTCTTCATGGGGGCTCCTGCTTGGGGAGGCGGTTGTGGGTGGCCGGCATGCTAGGGCTTGACGCCTGCCGCGCCGGGCCGGCCATTGCAACAAGTCGTTCTTGCGGCCTTGTCCTACAGCGGGGCCGCGCGTGCCGCTTCCCGTACACTCGCAGCCCGATGCGGGTGTAGTTCAATGGTAGAACTTCAGCTTCCCAAGCTGACTACGTGGGTTCGATTCCCATCACCCGCTCCAAATGCACACGGCCCCAGCAGGGGCCGTTCGCATTTGAGCGGCGTGTCGGGCGGCGTGTCCGGGGTTCGGGATGAGATCCCGCCGGGGTTCGCTCACCCCTCCACCCAGCTCACCCGAGCCCGCCCCGCCGCCTTGGCCAGGTACAGCGCCTTGTCGGCCGCCTCGACCAGGCCCTCGGCCTGCACGCCGGCCGAGACGCCCAGGCTGATCGTCACCGGCCCGTCCATGCCCGGATGCGGCAGCGCCAGCGCGCGCACGGTGTCTTCCATCAGTTGCGCCACGCCGATGGCGCCGGCCAGGTCGGTGTCGGGCAGCAGGCAGACGAACTCCTCGCCGCCGTAGCGCGCCAGCAGGTCGGTGGGCCGGCGCAGGCAGGCGCGCAGCGCCGCCGCGACGCGGCGCAGGCAGTCGTCGCCGGCCAGGTGGCCCAGCGCGTCGTTGTAGCGCTTGAAGCGATCGACGTCGGCCAGCACGACGGCCAGCGGCGCGCGGGTGCGCTGGGCGCGGCGCGACTCGGCGATGAAGCGCTCGTCGAAGTGGCGCCGGTTGTGCACGCCGGTCAGTCCGTCGACGAAGGCCAGCTCGCGCAGCAGGTCGGCCTGGGCCTTGAGCGTCAGCTGGGTGCGCACGCGGGCGCGCACGACGGTGGGGTTGAAGGGTTTGGTGATGAAGTCGGCGGCACCGGCGTCCAGCCCGCGGGTCTCGTCGTCGGGGTGGTCCTGCGCGGTGACGAAGATGACGGCGATGCCGCGCAGCAGCGGGTCGGCCTTGAGCTCGGCGCACAGCTGGTGGCCGTCCATGCCGGGCATCTGCACGTCCAGCAGCACGAGGTCGGGCTGGCGCTCGCGGCACAGCTGCAGCGCGCGGGCGCCATCGGTGGCCATCAGCACCTGGCAGTCCGGCGCGAACACGCGGTGCAGGGCCTGGATGTTGACGGGCTGGTCGTCGACGATGAGCAGCCGCGGGCGGCGCCCCGACGGGCCATGGCCGCGGACCAGCGGCGTGTGTTCGGGCAGCGAGATCTGCATCATGGGCGGGGCTCCAGCGTGGCCTGCAGCTCGTGGCACAGCGTCAGGGCGGTGTCGAAGTCCAGCGCCGCCATGGCCGCGTCCAGCGCGGCGGCGGTGCCGGGCGGCAGCTGCGGGCGCAGAGCCTCGTGGGCGTCCAGCGCGGCGAGGTCGGAGCCGGCCAGCAGCTCGGTCAGCATTGCCAGCTGCGCGGCCAGCGTGCCGGCCGCGGGCGGGGCGCCGGCGGCGGCGTGCAGCGCCTGCACGGCCTGGCGCGCGTTCAAGTTGGCGGCTAGCCGGTCCAGCGCGGCGAGGTCCACCTGGCGACGCTCCTGGAAGCGCTGGCGCCAGTCGGGGTCGGGCGCGGCGGCGTGCTCGCCCTCGGCGGCCAGCGCGGCGAGCTGGCCGGCGCCCAGCATCGCGGCCAGGCCGCGGTAACCGTGCAGGCCACGGGTGGCGGCCTTGCCGCCCTCGGTCAGCGCCTGGGCGATGTGGCGGTCCTGCTCGTGCAGCGCGGCCAGCGTGCGCTCGAACAGCTCGACGCGGCCGGACATGCGTGCCAGCGCCTCGGCCAGCGCGATGCCGGCGCGGCCGGCGTCGTCCAGCAGCGCGGGCGGCAGCTCGGCCGCGGCGGCGCGTTCGGGCGCCGCCACGGTGCCGCAGCGGCGGTGCAGCACGGCGACGACGGTGTCGGGGTCGAAGGGTTTGACGATGTGCTCGTCCATGCCGGCGTCCAGGCAGGCCTGGCGCTCGGCGGCGAGTGCGCCGGCGGTCATCGCGATGACGGGCAGCGTCAGGCCCAACTGGCGGCGCATCAGCCGGGTGGCGGTGGTGCCGTCCATCACGGGCATCTGCACGTCCATCAGCACGGCGTCGAAGCCGGGGCGGCCGCGCGCCTGGGCCAGCAGCGTCAGCGCCTGCTGGCCGTCGCCGGCCAGCGTGACCGTGGCGCCTTCCAGCTCCAGCAGCTCGCGCGAGACCTGTTGGCTGGCGGGGTTGTCCTCGACGACGAGCAGGCGCAGCCCGGCCAGTCGCTGCGGCGCGGGCTCGGGGGGCGCGGCGTTGCCGTGGCGGGACTGCGTGGCGGCGGCGACGGCCTGGCCCAGCATCGCCGCGGTGATGGGCTTGACGAGGAATCCGTCCAGCAGCGCCTGCTCGGCAGCACTGCGCTGGGCCAGCCGCTCGCGGTCATGGCTGGTGACCATCAGCACCAGCGGCGCCGGTCCCAGCAGCTGGCGCAACCGCACGGCGGTCTGCCAGCCGTCCATGTCGGGCATGACCCAGTCCAGCAGCACGACCTCGGGCGCCTGCGCGGCCGCCAGCGCCAGCGCCTCGGCGCCGCTGCCGGCCAGCCGCACCTGCCAGCCCAGCGAGCGGGCCAGCGCACCGATGACGCGGCGGGCCTCGGCGTGGTCGTCGATGACCAGCGCCTGCAGCGCCTGGCGGGGCGGCGGCGGCGGCGGGGCGTCGCCGGGCAGCGGGAAGCTCAGCGAGAAGCTGAAGCAGCTGCCGGCGCCGGGGGTGCTGTCGACGTGGATGTCGCCGCCCATCAGCCGCACGAGGCGGCGGCTGATGGCCAGGCCCAGGCCGGTGCCGCCGAAGCGCCGCGCGGTGGAGGCCTCGGCCTGGGTGAAGCCGGAGAAGATGCGCTCGAGCTGCTGCGGTGCGATGCCGATGCCGGTGTCGCGCACCGAGAAGGCCAGCGTGACGCTGCCGGTGGCCTGCATGACGCGCTGGATGGCCAGCACGACCTCGCCCTGGCTGGTGAACTTGATCGCGTTGCCGGCCAGGTTGACGAGCACCTGCTGCAGGCGCAGCGCGTCGGCGTGGATGATGGCGGGCAGGGCGGGGTCGAGGTCGAACAGCACCTCGATGTCGCGCCGGTCCACATGCGCGGCCAGGATGACGGAGAGGTCGCGCAGCAGCTCGTCCAGCCTGGTGGGGTGCGGGTCCAGCTCCAGGTGGCCGGCCTCGATCTTGGAGAAGTCGAGGATGTCGTTCAGCAGCCCCAGCAGGCCGCGCGCGGCGCCCTCGCTCTTGACGGCGTAGTCGCGCTGGCGGGCATCCAGCGGTGTCTTCTGCAGCAGCCGCAGCATGCCCAGCACGGCGTTCATGGGCGTGCGGATCTCGTGGCTCATGTTGGCCAGGAAGCGCGTCTTGGCCAGCGAGGCACGCTCGGCCGCGACGCGTGCCTGGACCTGGGCGGAGAGGTCCAGGCAGGTCACCACGAGGCTGCCGTCGGGCAGCGGCGCCGTGCGGGCCTCGATGACGCGGTTGCCGGTGCGGTAGGTCTCCAGCCGGCGCGGCTGGCCGTCGCGGGCCAGGGCCAGCGCCGCCTCGACGGTGGCGCGCGCCTTTTCGCCCTCGCCGTAGTCGCCGCGCGCAGCGAAGAAGCTGACGAGGTCGTCGAAACGCAGCAGCGGCTCTTCGAACAGCGAGGCGGGGATGTCCAGCAGCCTCTCGAACTCGGCGTTGTGCACCACCAGGCGGCGCTCGGCGTCGAACACGGCCAGCCCGCAGGGGAGGTGGGCCAGCACCTCCAGCACCAGCGGGCTGGGCGCGGGCCTGAGCCGGTGCTCGGCACCCGCGCCACCTTGCTTGTCCCACGCCGCCATCGCTCCCCCGAACCGCTGGCGCCCGGCCAGCTGTGCCGGACGTCACGAGTCTAGGGTGCACATGCGGCGAGTCCTGCGTCGGCGTCGCTGCAATTGGTTACAGGTTTCCCCTGTGCCCCCTCACTCGCGGACGATGCGGCCCGGGGCGATGCGGTCCATGGCCAGCGGCTGGTCGCGCAGCAGGCCCACCAAGGCGTCGATGTCGGTGCCCAGCACGGCGCGGTCGCGGCCGTGGCGGAAGCCCGCCTGCGCGTCGCCGCCCTCGGACAGGAAGTTGTTGACGACGATGCGGTAGTCGCGTGTGCGCTCCAGCGGTTTGCCGTCGATGAGGATCTCGCCCAGCTGCGGCGTGCCGTCGGGCCCGGTGCGCCAGCGGTAGTGCAGCGTCCACGACGGCTGCAGCATGCGCGGCGCGGCGTCGCCACGGGGCAGCTGGCGCTGCAGCACGTCCCACAGCTGCTGGCCGGTCAGCGTCAGCACGACGATCTCGTTGCCGAAGGGCTGGATGGCCAGCAGGTCGCTCATCGTCGTGGGCTTGCCGGGCTCCACCACCAGGTCGGCGCGGATGCCGCCCGGGTTCATGAAGGCGATGTCCGCCGGCCCCTGCTTGCGGGCGAACACGAGCTGGCTGTCGGCGATGAGATTGCCCAGCGCGGCGTCGCCGTGGGGTTCCTTGGCGCTGCGCACCGCGCCGCGCGGCAGCGTGGCCACGGGCTTCAGGCGCGCGGCCTCGGTCAGCGCGGCGGCGCGGGCGACCAGGTCGGCCAGCGCAGCATTGGGCGCGTAGGCCGACTGCAGCACCGGGTGGTTCACGGCACTGGCTTCCAGCACGCGACCGGCGGCGTCGATCTTGAGCTTGCTCTCGGTGATCCAGCCGCCGTAGCTGCCGGCCTGCACGACGAGGCGACCGTTGATCTTGCAGGTGTAGGCCTGGTGGGTGTGGCCGCCGATGATGATGGCGTAGGCCGGGTCCAGGCGCTTGGCGATGTCCAGCACGCGGCCGCTCAGCGTGGGGCAGGCGTAGCTCGGGTCGTTGGCGGCGCCGTCCTTGCCCTGCACGCCGCCTTCATGCATGACGGCTACCAGCACCTGCGCGCCCTCGGCCTTGAGCTGGGGCACCAGCGCGTTCAGCGTGTCGGCCTCGTCGGCGAAGCGCAGGCCCTGGATGGCCCGGGCGACGATGACCTGCGGCGTCTCCTTGGTCGCCACGCCCGCGACCGCGACCTTGAGCCCGCCCGCCTGTTGCATCACGTGCGTGGGCAGCACCGGCTTGCCGGTGGCGGCATCCAGCACGTTGGCGCCCAGGAAGGGGAAGCCGGGGCCCCGGTAGCCCGGCCACAGGCAGCCGGCCGGCGCGCATTCGCCACGCGCCTGGCGCAACAACTCGGGCAGGCCGGCATCGAGCTCGTGGTTGCCCAAAGCGCTGGCCGAGATGCCCAACTGCGACATGGCGGCCAGCGTGGGCTCGTCGCGCAGCAGGTTGGAGATCAGCGGCGAGGCGCCGATGAGGTCGCCGCCGGCGACGAGCAGCGCGTCCGGGTTCTTCGCCTTCAGCTCGGCCAGCGCGGTGGCCAGGTGGGCCACGCCGCCGGCGGGCTGGGGCTTGACCTCGCCGGTGGCGGGGTCGGGCAGGCGCGGCATCAGCGGCGTCGGCTTGGCGGGTTGGATGTTGCCGTGGAAGTCGTTGATCGACAGCAGCGTCAGTTCGGTGGTCTTGCCCGGCTGGGTGGCGCAACCGGCAAGCAGGAGGCCGGCGATGACGACGGCGCTGAGGCGAAATGACATGGCGCGAAGCGAAGTTTGACTAAACCGTCGATCTTAGGAGTCCGACTGTGACGAGGGGCTGTAGCAGTTTTGCGACAGTCCGGAAATGCCTCCCTCCGGGTCGTCTGCCGACCCAATCTGGTGCCGCTGCCGGCGCATGGGAACGCCGCGCCTACTGGGAAATGCCGGCACTGGTTGCGCCGAGCTGTGACGGTCGACCCGCCCAGCGGCCGCACCTTGCTGGTGCCGGCAACCGGAGTGAAGTGTCTAAAAAGGGCCACTTCTGACTTACCCGTAAAGTTCTGTCACGGAAAGTCATGACAATTCCAGGACTGGCAAAGGTCGGACTGCTGTCCGGCTGTCATGTCAACGGAATTTGTTACAGCCCAGCGCGCCCGGCGCGCCCACTAGGAGTCACACGAATGAAGAGCAGACTGTTCTGCAAGACGGCCACGGCCCTGGCCGTCACCGTACTGGCCACCGGCACCGTGTACGCGCAGGAAGCAGCGGGTACCCAGCCCACCGAAACGCCCCGCGCCAAGGACGACGCCGTCCGCCTGGGCACCATCACCGTCGTGGGCTCCGGCGCCAAGCTGGGTTCGGGTCTGATGATCAATGACGACTCCGTGAAGGGCCGCAGCACGGTCACGAAGGCGTCGCTGGAGAAGGATCGCTCCACCGGCAACTCCTACCAGGCCATCGCGCTGCTGCCGGGCGTCAACACCTACAACTACGACGGCACCGGCCTGTTCGGCGGCGGTCTGTCCATTCGTGGCTTCAACTCCGACCAGCTGGGCTTCACCGTCAACGGCGTGCCCGTCAACGACTCGGGCAACTTCGCCGTCTACCCGCAGGAGTTCATCGACACCGAGAACGTCTGCACGACGTCCGTCGCGCAAGGCTCCACCGAACTGGAATCGCCCAGCGGCGGCGCCTCCGGCGGCAGCGTGGGCATCATCACCTGCGACCCGGCCGACAAGCGTCGCCTGCGCTTCTCGCAGACGCTCGGCGGCCTGAACATGACCCGCACCTATGTGCGCGCCGACACCGGCCGCTTCATGGACGGCAAGGCCAAGATGTTCCTGAGCGTCTCGCACACCCAGGCTGACAAGTGGAAGGGTGAGGGCAAGGCCAAGAAGGACCACGTGGACTTCGGCTTCTCGCTGGACCTGTCGGAGGACAACAAGATTCTGGGTTCGGTGCTCTACAACCGCGCCGTCAACAACAACATCTACTCGATCAGCCTGGCTCAGCTGAACGCCAACGGCTACTACTACGACTTCGCGACGACCTTCAAGCCCCGCCTGACGCCGGGCGCGGGTGCTCAGAACGAAGCCGCGACCATCGGCACGCCGGCGGCGCCGAACCCCGCCGGCCCGATGAACCCCATCTTCTGGAAGACGTCGCTGAACCCGTTCGAGAACGTCATCGCATCGGTGTCGGGCTCGTTCAAGGTTGCCCCGGACACCTACCTGAAGGTGCAGCCGTACATGTGGTACGGCTTTGGCAACGGCGGCTGGTCTGAAGTCGCGCTGAGCGAGGCCTCCGGCCTGCTGGGTGGCGCCAAGGACATCAACGGTGACGGCGATACGCTGGACACCGTCCGCGTCGGCCGCGCCAGCGTCACGCGCACGCAGCGCCCCGGCGTCACCGCCGAGCTGAGCACGACCTGGGAGAACCACTACCTGAAGTTCGGCCTGTGGTTCGAGCGTGCCAAGCACCGCCAGACCCAGCCGGCCGTGCAGCTGAACGCCGACGGCTCGCCCACCGACATGTGGATGCGCGAAGGCTGCATCCAGCGCGTCAACGGTTCCTGCTACCAGGGTCGCGACTGGTCGACGGTCAGCACCGCCCACCAGGCCTACTTCAACGACCAGATCAGCTTCGCCAACGACCGCGGCCTGATCTCGGTGGGCATCCGCGTGCCGACCGTCCAGCGTGACGTGACCAACTTCGCCAGCGAGACGACCACCCGTTCGTTCGCGTCGGCGACGGCCACGACGTCGACCAACGTGTCGCAGGACTACCAGGTCAAGCGCTCCTTCACCGAGGTGTTGCCGCAGCTGGGCATCCGCTTCAACGTCGACCCGCGCACGCAGGTGTTCGCCAACGTCGCGAAGAACTTCCGCGCGCCGTCCAACTTCGCCTACACGGGCAGCAACGTGCGCTTCGTTGCCGGCTCCATCCAGCCGTACGCCGAGGTCAAGGCCGAAACGTCCATCATGACGGACTTCGGCTTCCGCTATCAGTCGCCGGCCGTGTCTCTGGGCGCGACGATCTTCAACTCGAACTTCAGTGACCGCCAGGCCAACGCCGTTGACCCGAACACGCTGACCAACGTCTACATGAACGCGGGCCGCGTGCGCACCCGCGGTCTGGAAGTCGAAGCCGGCACCGGCGTGTTCTCGGGCTTCTCCGCCTACGCCTCGGTGACCATCCAGGAAAGCCTGATCAAGGACAACCTGCGCGTCTCCACCGCCGTGACGCTGCCGACCGCCGGCAAGCAGTTCACGCTGACGCCCCGCCACATGGCGGGTCTGTCGCTGCAGTACGAGCAAGGCCCGTTCTACGCCCGTGTGAAGGCCAAGTACTCGGGTTCGCAGCAGGCCACGCTGATGAACGACGAGCTGGTGCCGTCCTACAAGACCGCGGACCTGGACGTCGGCTACAAGGTCGGCGACCTCGGCTTCGTGAAGAACGCCCAGCTGCGCTTCAACGTCAGCAACCTGACCAACGCCAAGTACCGCAACCCGTCGTCGGGCACGGTCACCAACGCCGTGGCCTACCAGACCCAGGCCGCCCAGGGCGTGTTCTATTACCTCGGCGCCCCGCGTCTGAGCACGATCACGTTCAGCGCCGACTTCGAGTAAGCCTTCAAGAAACTGTGTGGCTGGCGGGCCGATCCGGCCCGGCCAGTCGGTTCAGTGACCGCGTGTGCAGCCAAAAGCTGCCTCGCGGTTTTTTGTTTCTGGACGACTACTTCTGGATGTCGCCCAGGCAGATGTACTTCACCTCGACATAGTCCTCGATGCCTTGCCGCGCGCCCTCGCGCCCCAGGCCCGACTGCTTGACGCCGCCGAACGGCACCTCCGCCGTCGAGATCAGCCCGGTGTTGACGCCCACCATGCCGTACTCCAGCGCCTCGCTGACGCGGAAGATGCGGCCGATGTCGCGGCTGTAGAAGTAGCTGGCAAGGCCGAACTCGGTGGCGTTGGCGAGCTGGATGGCGTCCGCCTCGGTCTGGAACTTGAATACCGGTGCAACCGGGCCGAAGGTCTCCTCGCGCGAGCACAGCATCTGCGGCGCCGCGTCGGCCAGCAACGTGGGCTCGAAGAAGCTGCCCGCCGCCGCCTCCACACGCTTGCCGCCGACCAGTACCTTGGCACCCAGCGCGACAGCGTCGGCCACGTGGGTCTCGACCTTCTGCAGCGCGGCTTCGTCGATCAGCGGGCCGACGTGGATGCCGGCCTCGAAGCCGTTGCCGGTCCTGAGCTGGGCCACACGCGCGGCGAACTTGTCCAGGAAGGCGTCGTACACGCCGGCCTGAACGTAGAGGCGGTTGGCGCAGACGCAGGTCTGGCCGGCGTTGCGGTACTTGCTGGCGATGGCGCCGTCGACGGCCGAGTCCAGGTCGGCGTCGTCGAAGACGATGAAGGGCGCGTTGCCGCCCAGCTCCAGGCTGAGTTTCTTGATCGTCGGCGCGCACTGCGCCATCAGGATGCGCCCGACCTCGGTGGAGCCCGTGAACGACAGATGTCGCACGACGTCGCTCTCGCACAGCAGCTTGCCCACCTCGACGGAGCGCTGCGAATCCGCCGTCAGCACGTTCAACACGCCGGCCGGCATGCCGGCCTGCTGCGCGAGTTCGGCGGCGGCCAGCGCCGTCAGCGGCGTGGCCTCGGCCGGCTTGATGATGACGGTGCAGCCGGCGGCCAGCGCCGGCGCCACCTTGCGCGTGATCATCGCCAGCGGGAAGTTCCACGGCGTGATGGCCGCGCAGACGCCCACGGCCTGCTTGACGACGAGGTAGCGCTTGGTCGGGTCGGTTGTCGGGATGGTCTCGCCGTAGACGCGCTTGGCTTCCTCGGCAAACCAGTCCAGGAAGCTCGCGCCGTAAACCACCTCGCCACGCGCCTCGGCCAGCGGCTTGCCCTGCTCGGCGGTCATCAGCCGGGCCAGGTCGTCGGCATGCCGGACGAGCAACTGCTGCCAGCGCACCAGCACGGCGGCGCGCTCCTTGGCGGGCTTGGCGCGCCAGGCGTTGAGTGCATTGGCGGCGGCGGCGATGGCCGTCTCCACGTCGGCACGGCCCAGGTTGGGCACCTGCGCCAGCTCGCGGCCGGTCGCCGGGTCGGTCACGGCGAAGGTCTCGGCGCCGCCCACCCATTCGCCGTTGATCAAGGCTTGCGTGCGCAGCAGGCCGGGGTTCTCCAGCGCGTCCAGCGGGGAATTCGCGTCCATTGGGGGCTTCTCCAGTCGTATTGACACCCACTCTACCCGGGGCAGGCAAGGGCCTCTCTCTACAATCGCCCCTCTTTGTCACTGACCTTTTCCAGGAAGCCCCGGGATGAAAGCCGCCGAGATCCGCCAGACCTTTCTGAAGTTCTTCGAGTCGAAAGGCCACCAGATCGTCGCCTCCAGCCCCGTGGTGCCGGGCGACGACCCGACGCTGCTGTTCACCAACGCGGGCATGAACCAGTTCAAGGACGTGTTCCTGGGCTTTGACAAGCGCGCCTACACCCGCGCGACGACCAGCCAGAAGTGCATCCGCGCCGGCGGCAAGCACAACGACCTGGACAACGTCGGCTACACCGCCCGCCATCACACCTTCTTCGAGATGCTGGGCAACTTCTCGTTCGGCGACTACTTCAAGCACGACGCCATCTCCTACGCCTGGGAGCTGCTGACCGTCCACTTCAAGCTGCCTGCCGAGAAGCTGTGGGTCACGGTCTACGAGGAAGACGACGAGGCCTACGAGATCTGGAACAAGGTGGTGGGCGTGCCGCAAGAGCGCATCGTGCGCATCGGCGACAACAAGGGCGCGCGCTACATGTCCGACAACTTCTGGATGATGGGCGACACGGGCCCCTGCGGCCCCTGCACCGAGATCTTCTACGACCACGGCCCCGACGTGGCCGGCGGCCCCCCGGGCTCGCCCGAGCAGGACGGCGACCGCTACATCGAGATCTGGAACAACGTCTTCATGCAGTTCAACCGTACTGAAGACGGCGTCATGCACAAGCTGCCCAAGCCCAGCGTGGACACCGGCATGGGCCTGGAGCGCCTGGCTGCGGTGCTGCAACATGTGCACAGCAACTACGAGATCGACACCTTCGTGAACCTGCTCGCCGCGGCCAAGAAGGCCGTGGACGAAGCCGGCGGCGGCGACTGCGATGCGAACAGCCCGTCGCTGAAGGTCATCGCCGACCACATCCGCGCCTGTTCCTTCACGGTGGTGGACGGCGTCATCCCCGGCAACGCCGGCCGCGGCTATGTGCTGCGCCGCATCGCCCGCCGCGCCATCCGCCACGGCTACAAGCTCGGCGCGCGCACGCCGTTCTTCCACAAGCTGGTGGCGGCCCTGTCCGCCGAGATGGGCGATGCCTACCCCGAGCTGCGCCAGGCGCAGGCCCGCGTGACGGACGTGCTGAAGCAGGAGGAGGAACGCTTCTTCCAGACCATCGCCACCGGCATGGAAATCCTCGAAGGTGCGCTGGGCAAGGGCAATGTCGACGGTGACACCGCCTTCAAGCTGCACGACACCTACGGCTTCCCGGTCGACCTGACCGCCGACGTCTGCCGCGAGCGCGGCGTGACGGTGGACGAAGCCCGCTTCCACGAGCTGCTGGAAGAGCAGAAGAACCGCGCCCGTGCCGCCGGCAAGTTCAAGATGGCGCAGGGCCTGGCCTACAGCGGCGCGGCCACGACTTTCCACGGCTATGAGCACCTGGTCTGCGAGACGAGCAAGGTCACGGCCATCTACATCGATGGCGCACAGGTGAACGAGGCCCAGGCCGGTGACGACGCCGTCATCGTGCTGGACCACACCCCGTTCTACGCCGAAAGCGGCGGCCAGGTCGGCGACGCTGGCGACCTGCGCAACGGCACGACGCGCGTCGTCGTCGCCGACACGCTGAAGATCCAGGCCGACGTGTTCGGCCACCACGGCCAGGTCGTCGAGGGCACGGTCAAGGTGGGCGACGTGTTCACCGCCAAGGTCGACGCCGAACGCCGTGCCAAGACCGTGCGCAACCACAGCGCCACCCACCTGATGCACAAGGCCCTGCGCGAAGTGCTGGGCGCGCACGTGCAGCAGAAGGGCTCCCTGGTGAACGCCGAGCGCACCCGCTTCGACTTCGCGCACAACGCGCCGATGACGGCCGAGGAAATCCGCGAGGTGGAAGCCCTCGTCAACGCCGAGATCCTGGCCAACGCCGGCGCCTCGGCGCAGGTCATGGCGCTGGACGATGCGCAGAAGTCGGGCGCGATGATGCTGTTCGGCGAGAAGTACGGCGAGACCGTGCGCGTGCTTTCCATCGGCTCGTCCAAGGAACTCTGCGGCGGCACGCACGTGAAGGCCACCGGTGACATCGGCCTATTCAAGATCGTCGCCGAGTCCGGCGTGGCTGCCGGCATCCGCCGTGTCGAGGCCGTCACGGGCGACAACGCGCTGACCTATCTGCAGTCGCTGGAAACCACGGTGCAGGGCGCCGCGATGACGCTGAAAACCACGCCGCACGAGCTGGGCCAGCGCCTGCATGCCGTGCTGGAGCAGGTGCGCCAGCTGGAGAAGGAACTGACCGCCGCCAAGAGCAAGCTGGCCTCCGCCCAGGGCGATGAGCTGCTGGCCCAGGCCGTGGACGTGAAGGGCCTGAAGGTGCTGGCCGCCAAGCTCGAAGGCGCCGACGCCAAGACGCTGCGCGAGACCATGGACAAGCTCAAGGACAAGCTCAAGACCGCTGCCATCGTGCTGGCGGCCGTGGACGGCGACAAGGTCCAGCTGGCGGCCGGCGTCACGGCCGACAGCATTGGCAAGGTCAAGGCCGGCGAGCTGGTCAACTTTGTCGCCCAGCAGGTCGGCGGCAAGGGCGGCGGCAAGCCCGACCTGGCGATGGCCGGCGGCACGCAGCCGGCCGGCGTGGCCGCGGCGCTGAACAGCGTGGCCGGTTGGGTGGCCGAGCGCGTCTGACTCAACCTGGCTGAATGAACGAGGCCCGCGAACCGCGGGCCTTTGTCGTTAGAAGGTTTCCCAGTCGCCGTCCTCCGCCGGGGGGCGGGGCGCCGGCGCAGGGGGCGGCTTGACAGCGGGTGCGCTCGGGCGAGGCGCTGTCACCGGCTTCGCAGCGGCAGCGGGCTTCGGTGAGCTCTTGGCCGAGGCCGTGGCGAGGGGGCGGGGAGGCGCGGCCCGCGGTGCTGCGGGAGCGGGGCGGTACGACTCGCTGCCCGACACGCGGAACACCGCAACGGCCTCCACCAGCCGTTGCGCCTGTTCCTTCAGGCTCTCGGCTGCAGCGGCGGATTCCTCCACGAGCGCCGCGTTCTGCTGCGTCATCTGGTCCAGCTGCACGACCGACGTGTTGACCGACGCGATGCCCTCGCTCTGCTCGGTGGCGGCGGAGCTGATCTCGCCGATGATGTCCTGCACGCGCTGCACGCTGGCGACGATCTCGCCCATCGTCGTGCCGGCCGCCTCCACCAGGCGGGCGCCATTCTCCACGCGCTCCACGCTGTTGCCGATCAGGGCCTTGATCTCCTTGGCCGCCTCGGCGCTGCGGCCGGCCAGCGAGCGCACCTCGCTGGCCACCACCGCGAAGCCGCGGCCCTGCTCGCCGGCACGCGCGGCTTCCACCGCAGCGTTCAGCGCCAGGATGTTGGTCTGGAAGGCGATGCCGTCGATGGTGCCGATGATGTCGGCGATCTTCTTGCTGGCGGTGTTGATCTCGTCCATCGTCGTGACGACCTGGCCGACGACCTCACCGCCGCGCGTCGCGGCGCCGACGGCAGACTGCACCAGTTGGTTGGCCGTGCGGGCCGAGTCGGCCGTCTGCCGGACGGTACCGGTCAGCTCGCTCATCGAAGACGCTGCGCGCTGCAGATTGCCGGCCGTCTGCTCCGTGCGTTGACTGAGGTCCAGGTTGCCGGTGGCGATCTCGGTGCCGGCGGTGGCTATGCTGTCCACCGAGTTGCGCACCGTGCCGATGGTGGCGGCCAGGCGCTGGCGCATGCCCTCGGTGTCCTGGATCAGCGCGCCGATCTCGTCGTTGCGGCTGCTGCTGACCGACTGGTTCAGGTCGCCCTCCGCGATGGCCCCCACGGCCTTCTGCAGCGCGGCCAGCGGCTGCGCCACCCAGCGGCGCATCATCCACATCAGGCCGAAGCCCAGCCCCGCAGCCGTCAGTGCCAGCGCGCCCCAGAAGAACCACAGCGTCGTGCGGCTGGCGGCCTGGGCCTCGCCGCGCGAGACCTGGGCGATGACCCAGTAGCCGGTCTTCTCGCTCTTGCGCGCGACGGCGAAGTTGTCGCTGGCGCCGTTGCCCAGCACGTCGGGCACGTCATCGAGCGTGACGGCGTTCGTCGTCTGCTCGGCCAGCAGCTTCTCGAAGCCCGGCGCCACGCTGGACAGCAGCTTGCCCTTGGCGGTTGGGTGAGCGGCCAGCTGCGCCTTGGTCGGGTCTTTGGGTACGGCGACGATGTAGGTGCCACCCCGCTCGAAGAACTTCGCGCTGCCAGCCATGCGGTCCATGGCCTGCTCGAATGCATCGAGGTCGTAGCCGACGAAGAGGATGCCGATGATCTTGCCGGCGTCGTTCTTGATCGGCTCGTAGTGCGTCATGTAGGCGCGCCCGAACAGCAGCGCACGGCCGGTGTATGGCTTGCCTGCCGACACGGCGGCATAGGGGGCACCCTGCCTGTCCAGCAGCGTGCCCATGGCGCGCTCGCCCTTCTCGTTCTTCAGCGACGTGGTGATGCGCTCGAAGTCGGTGCCCTTGGCCGCAAAGACCGTGGCCACGCCGCCGTTGACGGCCGCGAACTTGTCGACCTGGCTGAAATTGCCGTTCAGCTTGGGGCCCCAGTCGCGCAGTTCGCCGGTCGCCTCATCCAGCGTGAAGCTGGGGCCGAACTCCTGGCGGAAGGAGCCGAAGCTGCGCTGCGTCTGCTTGGCCGCGACATCGTCCATGGCCTGCATGGCGTCGACCAGCGAGCCGGCCTTGTCGCTCACCCAGGTGTGCACCTGGTCGTTGATCGTGCGCTTGAGCAGCGTGCCGACGATCAGGCTGACGCCCAGCAGCACGACGGCGACCGCCGCAGCGCCGGTCAGTGAGACCTGTCGGGCGATGGAGTTGACGGGCTGGCTCATGTGCACCTCCTTGAAAGCGTTGGGGAGGACAAAGCTGCGCCACCCCGCGCCGTCGCGGGTGGTTTCCGAAACAGGTCAGGCGGTGGCGGTCAGGCCGCGATGGCGGCGTCCATCAACCCCATGTCGGCGCTGCTCATCAAGCCTTCGATGTCCATCAGGATCAGCATGCGTTCGCCCACCGCGCCGATGCCGGTGATGAAGCTGGTGTCCACCGACGCCGCGCTCAGCTCGGGCGCCGGGCGGATGGCTTCGCGGTTGAGTTCCAGCACGTCCGACACCGAGTCGACGACGGCGCCGACGACGCGGTTCTTCACGTTCAGCACGATGACGACCGTGAAGCTGTTGTACTCGGCCGTCGGGCAGCCCAGCTTCAGGCGCAGGTCCACGATGGGGACGATGACGCCGCGCAGGTTGACGACGCCCTTGATGAAGTCCGGCGCGTTGGCGATGCGGGTGGGCTGCTCGTAGGAGCGGATTTCCTGCACCTTCAGGATGTCGATGCCGTATTCCTCGGAGCCGAGGCGGAAGGTCAGGTACTCGCCGCTGGCGGGGCCATGGGACTTGGCAGTGACGGCGCCTTGCTGGCGCAGGGCGGGGACGTTGCTGGCTTCCATGCGGACCTCTCTGTCGTTGGTGGATTGTTAGTGGCGAGAACGGCGCACGAGGCTGCCGACGTCCAGGATCAGGGCCACGCGGCCGTCGCCCATGATGGTGGCGCCCGACACGTCGTTGACCTTGCGGTAGTTGGCTTCCAGGTTCTTCACAACGACCTGCTGCTGGCCGAGGAGCTCGTCCACCAGCAGTGCGACGCGGCCGCCTTCGGCTTCCACGACGACCATGATGGAGCTGACGTGCTCGAAATCGAAGCGCGGCACGTCGAAGACCTTCTCCAGCTCGATGACCGGCATGTACTCGTCGCGCACCTCGACGACGCGGCCGGAGCCGGCCACGGTCTTGATGGTGTCGGACTGCACCTGGAAGGACTCGACCACGCTGCTCAGCGGCAGGATGTAGCACTCGTCGCCCACGCCCACGCTCATGCCGTCCATGATGGCGAGTGTGAGCGGCAGGCGCACGGACACCTTCATGCCGTAGCCCTCGGCGGAGTCGATCTCGACCGTGCCGCCCAGCGACGTGATGTTCTTCTTGACCACGTCCATGCCCACGCCGCGGCCGGACACGTCGGTGACCTGCTCGGCGGTGGAGAAGCCGGGCGCGAAGATCAGGTTCCAGCATTCGGCGTCGGTCATGGTGTCCGGCGCATCGATGCCCTTCTCGCGGGCCTTCTTGATGAGCTTCTCGCGGTTCAGGCCGCGGCCGTCGTCGCGCACTTCGATGACGATGCTGCCGCCCTGGTGGGAGGCCACCAGCGTGATCGTGCCCTGCTCGGGCTTGCCCTTGGCGACGCGGTCTGCCGGCATCTCGATGCCGTGGTCGCAGCTGTTGCGCACCAGGTGGGTGAGCGGGTCGGTGATTTTCTCGACCAGGCTCTTGTCCAGCTCGGTCGCCTCACCCTGCGTGACCAGCTCCACCTTCTTGCCCAGCTTGGCCGCCAGGTCGCGCAGCATGCGCGGAAAGCGGTTGAACACGGTCGACATCGGAATCATCCGGATCGACATCACGGACTCTTGCAGGTCGCGTGTGTTGCGCTCCAGATCGGCCAGGCCCGAAGTGAGCTGCTGGTACAGCGCCGGGTCGAGCTCGCGGCTGTTCTGCGCCAGCATGGCCTGCGTGATGACGAGCTCGCCGACGAGGTTGATGAGTTGGTCGACCTTCTCGATGGACACGCGCAGCGTCGTCTGGTCCATGCCGCCGGCGGCAGGCTTGGCCTCGGCCTTGGCCGGCGTGGCGGGGCGGGCGGGCACGATGGCGGCTGGCGCGGGGGCTGCTGCCGAAGGTGCGGGCGCGGCCTCGGGGGCTGCGCCGGCGGGCACGCCGGGCGCGTCGTCGAAGAAGCCGTAGCCGGGGTCGGAGGACGGCGCCTCCGCCGGCGGTGCGCCGGGCGCACCCTCGTAGAAGCCGAAGCCCGTGCCCAGCGGCATCAGCTTGACCTGGTCGCGGGCAACGTGGAACGTGAAGAGGTCCAGCAGGTCGTTGTCCGAGGAGCTGGTCAGCACCTTGAAGCGGCGCATGCCGTCGGAGCTCTGTCCGGCGTCCAGCGGCTCGATGGTGCCCAGGTCAGTGATCTCCTTGAACAGCTCGACGAGGTTGTCGGCGACGCCGGGATCGTTCAGGGGGCCCACCTGCAGCTCCAGCAGCCGTGCGCCGGGTTTGGCGGAGGCCGGAGCGGCCGCAGCCGGCGCGGGTGCCGGCTCAGGTGCCGCCTTGGGGGCCGGCGCCGGTGCCGGGGCGCCGCCGCCCTCGACGAAGCTCTTGATGCTGACCAGCAGTTCGGTCGTGTCGAAGGGGTCGGCACCCGAGCCCTGGTGGCGGCCCAGCTGCGCTCGCAAAGCGTCGCCGGACTGCAGCAGCACGTCCACCATCGCGGCGTTGGGTTGCAGTTCATGGCGGCGCAGCTTGTCCAGCAGCGTCTCCATCTGATGGGTCAGTTCGGCGACGTCGGAGAAACCGAAGGTCGCCGCACCGCCCTTGATGGAGTGGGCGCAGCGGAAGATGGCGTTCAGCTCCTCGTCGTCCGCCGCCTCGACGTTCACGTTGAGCAGCAACTGCTCCATGTTGTCGAGGTTCTCGCCGGCTTCCTCGAAGAAGACCTGGTAGAACTGGCTGAGGTCGATGCCGGCGCTGATGCTGGCGCCTTCAGTGGTCATGTCACCCATGGATGGTGCTCCCCTGGAACCGGAATCAGCGGATGACCTTGCCGATCACTTCGATCAGCTTGGCCGGGTCGAAGGGCTTGACCAGCCAGCCGGTGGCGCCAGCGGCACGGCCGGCCTGCTTCATCGCGTCGCTGGACTCGGTGGTCAGGATCAGGATGGGCGTGGTCTTGAACTTGGGGTTCTCGCGCAACTTCTTGGTCAGACTGATGCCGTCCATGCGCGGCATGTTCTGGTCGGTCAGCACGAGGTCGAAATCGCGCTGGCCGGACTTTTCCCAGGCGTCCTGCCCGTCCACCGCTTCCACCACGTTGAAGCCGGCGTTCTTGAGCGTGAAGGCCACCATCTGGCGCATCGAGGCCGAATCGTCGACAGCGAGGATTGAGTGCATTTGAGTTTTCTCCGAGAGAGCGTGGTTGCCTGGGGCTGAGTTGGACCGGGGGGTTCAGAAAAGTTCGATGGAGCCGGCGTCCATCTCGTCCTGCGTGACCGGGTTGGGTCGCAGCGGCGCGATCTCGACGACGGCCACGCCGTCCTCGTCGTCCATGCCGAAGGTGTCGCGGGCGAGTTGGTCGGCGCAGTTGCGCAGGCGCTGGCTGGTGTGGGCGATCAACTGCGTGGCCATGTCCTGGAACTGCAGCGCGGTGATGGCGCCGGCGATGTCCTGCATGATCTGCTTCAGACCTTCCGACGCGGGCCCGCCATCGCTGCCGCTGAGCAGCGACATGGTCTGGTTGGACGCGCTGTAGAAGTGCGTGGACAAGGCTTCGCCGGCGTCGTCAAGCAGGCGCTGCAGACGCTCGAGGTCGTTGGTCACCGTCATCAGGTGATCCTGCAGTTCCGCAGCCGCCAGCAGCGGCATGGCGGCCACGACGTCGTCGAGTTCGGCTGCGGTGGAGGTGTCTGTCTGCATCGTGTCTCCGCGAGGGGATGCTGCTTCTTGTCCCATGCCCCTGTGGATCTGATCAGGGCAAATCAATCATTGCATGTTCACCGCATTTTCGGCAGCTGTCGACCTTGAGATGTTGTGAGAACGAGCGGTATTACCGCTCTTGCAGGCGTTGAGCGTGGCGCCGTGGCGCCGTTGCCGGGCGGGGCATACTGCGGGCCCATGACGATTCCAGGTGTCGAACAGGCCGGCAGAGTCCTGCGCGTGCTGCATGTCGAGGACTCCGACCTCGACCACCATCTCATCCTCACGCAGCTCGCTCGCGCCGGGTTGAGTCTGGAGATGGAGCGGCTGGATGCGCTGCCGGCCGTGCTCGCGGCGCTGGACCGCCCCTGGGACGCCATCATTTCCGACTTCAACCTGCCGGGCTTCACGGGTCTGCAGGTGCTGGAGGCCGTCAAGGACCGCCAGTTGCTGGCGCCTTTCCTGCTGGTGTCCGGCGAGATTGGCGAGGACGCGGCGGTCGCGGCGATGCGAAACGGCGCGGCCGACTATCTGCTCAAGAACAACCTGGCCCGGCTGGCGCCGGCGCTGCTGCATGCCATCGAGGCCGCTGACAGCGAACGCGCGCGGCGCGCGTCGGAGGACGAGTTGGTGCGCTCCAAGCAGCGCCTGCATCAGTTGGCCGGGCATCTGCAGACCAGCGTCGAGCTGGAGCGAGCGGCCATCGCGCGCGAGATCCATGACGACGTGGGCGGCTCGCTCACGGCCATCAAGTTCGACCTCGCCTGGATAGACCGCCACGCCCAGGAGCCCGAGGTGCGTGCCCGCGTGGCGGCGGCGCTGGAGACGGTCAGCTCGGCCATCGACGCCAGCCAGCGCATCATGCACAACCTGCGCCCGGCCATCCTGGAGCAGGGGCTGGTGGCCGCGCTGCAGTGGATGACGGCACGCTTCGAGCGCCGCACGGGCATCGAGGCGGGGCTGCGCATCGGCGAGGCGCGCCTGGCCCTGCCGACCGGCGTGCCGCTGGTGGCCTACCGCACGGCGCAGGAGGCGCTGACCAACGTGTCCAAGCACGCCGGCGCGACCCGGGTGGACCTGGAGCTGAGCCTGGACTCTGGCGTGCTGACGCTGGAGATCCGTGACAACGGCCGCGGCGTGGCGGCGCAAGACCTGGCCAAGGAACGCAGCTTCGGCATCCGCGGCCTGCACGAGCGGGCGGCGACGGTGGGCGGCTGGGTGGACCTGTCCAGCACGCCGGGGCAGGGCACCAGCCTGATCCTGACCGTGCCGCTGGACGCCGACGCCATCGACGCGCTGGATGA
Organism: Pelomonas lactea; assembly: GCF_043555885.1. Classification (NCBI taxonomy): domain Bacteria; kingdom Pseudomonadati; phylum Pseudomonadota; class Betaproteobacteria; order Burkholderiales; family Sphaerotilaceae; genus Roseateles; species Pelomonas lactea. Next base: position 230,878 of record NZ_JBIGHX010000003.1, read on the forward strand.
CACGACCGACTTCGGCCGCGACGACGTCGGCCAATCCATCTGGGGGCGACTGTGATCCGCGTCATCCTCTGCGACGACCACGGCCTGATCCGTCGCGGCATCCGCGACACGCTGGCCGATGCCGACGACATCGAGGTGGTGGGCGAGGCGGGCGACTACACGGAGCTGCGCGGCCTGCTGCACAAGCTGGGCCAGAGCGACCCCTGCGACGTGCTGGTGCTGGACATCAACATGCCCGGCCGCTCGGGACTGGACGTGCTGCACGTGCTCAAGGACGAGGGCTCGCCGTTGCGCACGCTGATCGTGTCGATGTACCCGGAGGACCAGTACGCCATCCGTGCGCTGAAGGCGGGTGCCTACGGCTACGTGAACAAGGGCGGCGACCCGGCGACGCTGGTGCAGGCCGTGCGCACGGTGGCGCAGGGCCGCAAATACGTGACGCCCGAGATCGCGCAGATGCTGGTGGAGAGCCTGACGGCGCCGGTCACCGAGCTGGCGCACCAGAAGCTGTCGGACCGCGAGTTGCAGACGCTGGTGATGATCGCGTCGGGCAGGCGGCTGTCGGACATCGCCGAGGAACTGATGCTCAGCCCCAAGACCGTCAGCGTCTACCGCGCCCGTGTGCTGGAGAAGCTGGGCCTGACGAACAACTCCGAGCTGACGGTCTACGCGATCCGCAACGGGCTGGTGGCCAGCTAGGGAGGGTCTGCAAAACCCCTGCGGGCCGCGGCGAGGTCTTTGCCGGATGCGGGGCAAGGCGCGGACCGCCGCCCAGGCTCGTGCCTGGGCAAGGTTCGCAACGCCGCCCCGCGCCGGCAAAGCCACGCCCCTGCGGGTTTGTGACAACGCCGGCCCGCGCGGGTGTTGCACCGCTCGCTGGGGCGGCCAGCCCCAGCTTCGCGACGCGCCTACTCGCGGGCCGGTGCTGTCGCAAACGCGGCCCACAGGGGTTTTTGCAGACCCTCCCTAGGGCCGTTCGCCCCGGTCAGCCGCCATTCATCCCGGCTGGCTGTCGATTCGCCATCGCCGGCGACCGTTGGTCGAAAGCCTGGGCGCTGGTAGCGCTCGCTGTGCAGAATTTGCCCGTTTTCGAGCGGGTGCGGCATTGGCCGGCCCGGTGAACCTTCTTCCAGGAGTGCGTCATCGATACCGGAATGCTGAAGGAACTGCGCATCGACGGCGCGCAGCGCGAGGACCGCGGCGGTGGCACGCCGAAGTGGGTGTGGGGGCTGGCCGGCGCTGCCGTGCTGCTGGCCGCGGCGGGCGGCGGCGCCTGGTGGTATCTCAACGCCAACAAGGCCGTGTCGGTGCAGACCGTCGCCGTGAAGGCCAACGGCCAGGGCGTCTCGCCCAACGCGGTGCTGCAGGCCACCGGCTATGTGACGGCGCGCCGCATGGCCACCGTGTCCGCGCAGATCACCGGCACGCTGACCGAGGTGCTCATCGACGAGGGCTTCAAGGTCAAGAAAGGCCAGGTGCTGGCGCGGCTGGACGACACCGGCCTGAAGGCCGGGCTGGCGGCGGCCGAGGCGCAGGTGCGCACCGCGGAGGCCAACCTGGGCCAGCTGCGCGCCCAGCTCGCGCAGGCGCAGGCCGATGAACGCCGCCAGGCCGAGCTGAACGCCGCCGGCATGACGACGCGGCAGTCGCGCGAGCAGGCGGCGACGGCCGTGAAGACGGTGGCGGCGCAGCTGGAGGCGGCGCAGCGCCAGGTCGAGGCGGCGCAGGCGCAGGCGCGGGCCTCGCGCGTGAACTACGACTACGCCACGGTGCGGGCGCCTTTCGACGGCATCGTCACGGCGCGCGCGGCGCAGGTGGGCGAGATCATCTCGCCGCTGTCCGCCGGCGGTGGCTTCACGCGCACCGGCGTGGGCACCATCGTCGACATGGACTCGCTGGAGGTCAGCGTCGACGTCAACGAGGCCTACATCGCCCAGGTCAGGGCCGACATGCCCTGCGAGGCGGTGCTGGACGCCTACCCGGACTGGAAGATCCCGGCCCACGTCGTCGCCGTCATCCCGAGCGCCGACCGCGGCAAGGCCACCGTCAAGGTGCGCGTGGCGCTGGAGCAGAAGGACGAGCGCGTCGTGCCCGACATGGGCGTGCGCGTGAGCTTCCTGGCGGCCAAGGCGCCGGTGGATGCGAAGCCGGTGCCCGGCGTGCTGGTGCCGCCGGACGCGGTGACCGAACGGGACGGCGTGCCGGTGGTGTTCGTCGTGGCCGATGGCCGCGCGCAGCAGCGCACGTTCAAGCAGGGTGCCAGCGTGGGCAAGTTCCACCTCGTCACCGAAGGGGTGAAGGCCGGGGAGACGGTGGTCGTCTCGCCGCCCGCGGAACTCAAGCAAGGTTCAACCGTCTCCAACAAGGAATGAGCATGAGCGCTTTGATCGAAGTCCGGGACCTGTCCAAGGCCTATACCCGCGGCAAGCAGACCGTGGAAGTGCTGCACGGCATCAACCTCGACGTGGCGCAGGGCGACTTTCTCGCGCTGATGGGCCCGTCGGGTTCGGGCAAGACGACGCTGCTGAACCTGATGGGCGGGCTGGACGCGCCCAGCGGCGGCGCCATCTCGGTGGGCGGTGAGCGCATCGACAGGCTGTCGGGCGCCGCGCTGGCCCGCTGGCGGGCCGCCAAGGTGGGCTTCGTGTTCCAGTTCTACAACCTGATGCCGTCGCTGTCGGCGCAGAAGAACGTCGAGCTGCCGTTGCTGCTGACCAAGCTGTCGGCCGCCGAGCGCAGGAAGCGCGCCGCCATTGCGCTGCAACTGGTGGGGCTGTCGGACCGCGCGTCGCACAAGCCCACCGAGCTGTCCGGCGGCCAGCAGCAGCGCGTGTCCATCGCGCGGGCCATCGTGTCCGACCCCACGCTGCTGGTCTGCGACGAACCCACGGGCGACCTGGACCGCCAGAGTGCGGAGGACGTGCTGACCCTGCTGCAGGCGCTGAATCGCGAGCATGGCAAGACCATCGTCATGGTCACGCACGACCCGCGCGCGGCGGCGCGCGCCAGCCACACGCTGCATCTGGACAAGGGCACGCTGGTGTCGGCCGCCGAGGCCATGGCCTGATCCCGGGAGGCCGACATGAAATACCTCCATCTCATCTGGGCCGCGCTGTTCCGGCGCAAGGGCCGCACCTTCCTGACGCTGGTGTCCATCATCACGGCCTTCCTGCTGTTCGGGCTGCTGGACGCGGTACGCGTGGGCTTCGACCAGGCGGGAAAAAGCGCCAACGGCGCGCAGCGGCTGCAGACCGGCGCGCGGCTCAGCTTCATCCAGCTGCTGCCCATGTCGCTGGGCGCGCGCATCGCGCAGATCGACGGCGTGAAGGACGTGGCCTTCGCGAACTGGTTCGGCGGCGCGTACCAGAAGCCCGAGAACCAGGTGTTCAGCTTCGCCGTGTCGCCCAACTACCTGGACGTCTACCCCGAGATGGACGTTTCGGCCGAGCACCGCAAGGCGTTCGCCGAAACCAAGGACGGCGTCCTCGTCGGCGAGGGGCTGGCCAAGAAGTTCGGCTGGAAGGTGGGCGACCAGATCCCGATGCAATCCACCATCTTTCCGGACCGCAACGGCAGCCAGAACTGGCCGTTCAAGATCGCCGGCCTCATCAAGGTGCCGGACAAGAAGAGCGGCGCGTTCTACGACCAGATGCTGCTGCTGAACTGGAAGTACTTCGACGACACGACGCCGTGGAACCAGGGCCAGGTGGGCTGGTACGTGACGCGCGTGAAGGACGTCAACCAGGCCGACCGCGTGCTCAAGGCCATCGACGAGATCTCGGCGAACTCCGATCACGAGACGCGCACGCAGACCGAGCAGGCCGCGATGTCGTCGTGGATGCGGCAACTGGCCGACATCAACCTCATCGTCACCTCCATCATGGGCGCCGTGTTCTTCACGCTCCTGCTGCTGGCGGGCAACACCATGATGCAGGCGGTGCGCGAGCGCACCGGCGAGATCGCCGTGCTGAAGACGCTGGGGTTCTCGGGCGGCAGCGTGCTGGCCATGGTGCTGGCCGAGTCGGTGCTGCTGCTGCTGATCGGCGGCGGCGTGGGCCTGCTGCTGGCCAGTGTCATCGGCCCCGCCGTCAGCGCTGGCAGCGGCGGCGCGCTGAACCTGCCGGCCGCCGGTTTGACGAGCTGGCTGGTGGGAGGCGGGTTGGCGCTGCTGTTCGGCCTGCTGGTGGGCGCATTCCCGGCCTTGCGGGCGATGCGCGTGAACATCACCGATGCACTGGCCGGGAGGGCCTGACCATGAAGCTCCTGAAGAACCTCGGCCTCGTGCTGTTGATGGCCGTGCTGCTGGCCGGCTGGGTGATGCTTCCCTGGTGGGGCGCGCTCGCGTTGGCGGCACTGCTGGCGGCGTGGATGTTCCTGTTCCGCACCGGTGCGCAGGCGCGTTCGGTGGCGTCGGTGGGCCTCAGCACGCTGACGCAGCGGCTGGGCTCGTCGGCCGTCATCGTCGTGGGCATCGCCGGCGTCGTGGGGGTGCTGGTGTCGCTGCTGGCGATGGCCGAAGGCTATGCGCGCACGCAGCGCAACTCGGGCAGCCTGGACACCGCCATCGTCATGCGCGGCGCGTCGGCCAACGAGGTGTCGTCGTCGCTGAGCCGCGAGGACATCGTGCAGATCGAGCAGGCACCCGGCGTTGCCCGCAACGCCAAGGGCGAGCCCATCCTGTCGGCGGAGACCGTGGTGGCTGCCAACCTGCCCGTCAGGGGCAGCAAGACGGGCGACACCGGCAGCGCGCAGGTGCGCGGCATCAGCGAGGCGGCGTTCGCGGTGCGGCCCCAGGTGAAGATCGTCCAGGGCCGCAGCTTCCAGGCGGGCCTGCGCGAGCTCATCGTCGGCAAGGGCGCGGTGCGGCAGTTCGACGGCCTCACCGTCGGCGCGACGCTGAAGCTGGGCAACCAGCCGTGGACCGTGGTGGGCGTGTTCGCGTCGGGCGACGCAATGGAGTCGGAGCTGTGGGCCGATGCCAACGTCGTCAACGACGCCTACAAGCGCGGCGGCGGCCGCAACTCGGCGACGGTCAAGCTGGAGAACCCCGCGGCCATCAAGGCCTTCAGCGAGGCGCTGGAGGGCAACCCGCAGCTCAAGGTCAAGGCGACGACGACGCTGGCGTTCTTCTCCAAGCAGGCCGAGCGCATGACGCAGATCCTGCGCATCATCGGCATCACGGTGGGCGCCATCATGGCCGTGGGCGCGGTGTTCGGCGCGCTCAACACGATGTTCGCCGCCGTGGCCAGCCGGGCCCGCGAGATCGCGACGCTGCGCGCCATCGGCTTCCGCGGCCTGCCGGTGGTGGTGGCGGTGATGCTGGAGACGACGCTGCTGGCGCTGCTGGGCGGCGCGATCGGCGGCTTCGTCGCGTGGCTGCTGTTCAACGGCTTCGAGGCGTCGACGATGTCGGCCGGCGCGGTGGGCAAGCTGAGCTTCAACCTGGCCGTGTCGCCGCAGCTGCTGTGGGAGGGCATCAAGTGGGCGCTGGCCATCGGCTTCGTCGGTGGCCTGTTCCCGGCGGTGCGCGCGGCCAGCCTCCCGGTGACGACGGCGTTGCGCGAGGCCTGAGCTCAAGTTAGGGGGAGCGCTGCGCGCCGCGCATCTGGCGCCGGCGCCTGGTCGTAGGTGAGGACGTTCCCCGTCCATCACCTTCACCAGGAGCACTTCCCATGACGTTCTTCTCTCGCACGGCGCTCGCCACGGCAGCGCTGCTGACGGCCGCCTCGGCCCAGGCGGTCACGCTGGTCGGCCTGAACAGCCAGGGCCAGATCAGCCGCATCGCCACCACGGACATCGCCGGCGCGACGAATGTGGACATCACCGGCCTGATGGCCGGTGACCGCCTCGTGGGCATCGACACGCGGCCCAAGGATGGCAAGGTCTATGGCGTCAGCACGATGAACCAGCTCTACACCGTCAACGAGATGACCGGCGCGGCGACCTGGGTGGCCGCGCTGAGCGCTCCGGTGGTGCAGGCCAACCTGGGCTACGGCATCGACTTCAACCCGGTGGCGGACTTCGGCACCGGCGCCTCGCTGCGGCTGGTCAGCTCGGCGGGCGACAACTTCGCGATCAACGCCGCCACGGGCGCGGTCGGCAACGCGGCCAACAAGATCGCTGCTGGCTTCACGGGCGTGGCCTACACGAACTCGACGCTGAGGCCCACCGCCGCGCCGGCGAGCACCGCGCTGTACTACATCGACGCGGCCACCGACACGCTGGCGATGGCGCCGTCGGCGTTCAACACGCCCACCATCACCACCGTGGGCGCGCTGGGCGTGGACGTGCTGAAGGCCAACGGCTTCGAGGTGCTGGGCAACGGCGAGGCCTATGCAGCCCTGAACGTTGACGCCGGCACCTCGCTGGCCACGGGCATCTACCGCATCAACCTGGGCACCGGCGCGGCAACGCTGATCGGCACCTACAACGGCACACTGTCGGGCCTGACGGTCAGTGCGGTGCCGGAGCCGTCCAGCTACGCGATGCTGGCGGCAGGCCTGCTGGGGCTGGCGGCGCTGCGCCGCCGCGCGACGTAAGCCGGCCGGGCGTGTAGCGTGACGCTGGAGCTCTGTGGGTGCTGACCGACGGGGCATGCAAAGCAAGGTGCATGACGCGATGGCAATGTCCCGGTGGGCATGATGACTCGCTACTTCCAGCGCTTGCTGGCGCGTCTGCAAGGCCAGCGCCCCGAACTGGCGGCGGTTGTCGTCGATGCCGATGGCATCGGCTGTGGCGCCGACCGCCTCGTCTGGCATGACATCCAGCGCGTTGAAGCCTACCGGCGGGATGCGTACATCGGCGACTGCCTCTGCCTGTCGTTCCAGGGGCCGGGTGAGCGCTGGCTGGAGGTCTCCGAGGACTCGCCCGACTGGGCGTCGCTGGGCGAGACTGTCCATCGTGTTCTGGCCGGCGCCATGGCACCGCAGGACTGGTTCTTGCGCCTCATGGCAGCCGCTCCGGACCAGTCCGTGAACGTCTACCGGGCACCATGAAGCGGCGCCTCAGGTGAACGCCGCCAGCAGCCGCTCCAGCGCCACGGTGAAGGGCGTCTGCATCAGCGGCAGCGTGGCCACCATGCCGATCAGCCCGACGCTGACGGTCAGCGGGAAGCCCACCGAGAACACGCCGATCTGCGGCGCCACGCGCGAGATCACGCCCAGCACGAGGTTCACGAACATCAGCATCGTGATGAGCGGCAGCGCGATCCACAGGCCGATGTTGAAGATCTCGCCGCCCCATTTGTGCGGCTGCGCCACGCGCAGGAAGGCGAAGGGCTCGGCGCCGACCGGGAAGGCGTGAAAGCTCTGTACCAGCGCGTTGATGAGCAGCAGGTGGCCGTTGATGGCGATGAACAGGAAGGCCACCATGCTGCCGAAGAAGCGCGCGCTGGCGGTGCCCTGGGCGCCGGTGCCGGGGTCGAAGAAGCCGGCGAAGTTCAGGCCCATCTGCAGGCCGATGATTTCACCGGCGAACTCCAGCGCCGCGAACACGATGCGCACCGCGAAGCCCATGGCCAGGCCGATCAGCAGCTGCTGTGCGATCAGCAGCGTCAGCATCGGCAGCGAGTCCAGCGGCGTGGGCGGGATGTCGGGCAGCGACGGCTGGGCCGCCACGGCGATGAACAGCGACAGGCCGATGCGCAGCCGCAGCGGCACGTTGCGCTGGCTGAACGTGGGCATGCCGGCGAACAGCGCCAGTGTGCGGATGAAGGGCCACAGCAGCGGGTTCAACCACGCCAGCAGCTGGGCTTCGGTGACGGTGAACATCGCGCCCGCGGGCTCAGCCCACTGCGGACGGGATGGTCATCAGCGTGCGCTGGATGTATTCCACCAGCTGCGTGACCATCCACGGCCCGGCGACGGCCAGCGTCAGCACGGCGGCGATGACCTTGGGCACGAAGGACAGCGTCGCCTCGTTGATCTGCGTGGCGGCCTGGATGACGCTGATGACCACGCCCACCAGCAGCACGACGATGAGGATGGGGGCAGAGACCAGCATCAGCATGTACAGGCCCTGCTGGCCGAAGGTGAAGACTTGTTGTGCGTCCATGGTGTTGGCGAGGCGATGGCGGTCAGGTGACGAAGCTGGCGGCGAGCGAGCCCAGCAGCAGGTTCCAGCCATCCGCCAGCACGAACAGCATCAGCTTGAAGGGCAGCGACACGAGCACGGGCGACAGCATCATCATGCCCAGGCTCATCAGCACGCTGGCCACGATCATGTCGATGACCAGGAAGGGGATGAAGATCAGGAAGGCGATCTGGAAGGCGCTCTTCAGCTCGCTGGTCACGAAGGCCGGCACCAGCACCTTGAAGGGCACGTCCTCGGGCTTGATGCCGTTGTCCAGCTTGGCCAGCCGCGCAAACAACGCGACATCGGCCTGGCGCGTCTGCTTCAGCATGAAGCCGCGCATCGGCACCTCGGCGCGCTTGAGGGCCTCGTCGAACTGGATCTGCCCGGCGCTGTAGGGCTGCCAGGCCTCGGCGTAGACCTTGTCCAGCGTCGGGCTCATGACGAAGAAGGTCAGGAACAGGCTCAGGCCCACGATGACCTGGTTGGGCGGCGAGGCCTGCGTGCCCAGCGCCTGGCGGGTCAGGCTCAGCACGATGGCGATGCGCGTGAACGCCGTCATCATCAGCAGCACCGCGGGCAGGAAGCCCAACGCGGTGAAGAACAGCAGCGTCTGGATGGGTACCGAGTAGCTACCGCCCGCGCCCTGGCCGACGAGCAGCGGCAGCGTGGCTGGCGGGCTCTGCGTCTGCGCGATGGCGCTGCCTGCGGCGAGCAGCGCCAGGCCGATCAGGTGCTTAGGCCGCATCGCCGCGCTCCTTCTTCAGCAGCGTGGCGAACGTGGCCGGTGCCGGGGGCTCGGCCTGCGGTGGCAGCGTGTGCAGCGTCGTGATGCTCTGGGCTGTCGCGCCCAGCACCAGCCAGCGTCGGTCCTCGCCCTGGCCCACCTCGACGACCAACAGCCGCTGGTTGGGCGACGTGGGCAGCTGCGCGACCACGCGCAGCACGCCCGCCGCCGCCGCGCCGCCCATCGGCGTGCGCTTGAGCAGCCACAGCGCGACGGGGATCAGCGCGATGATCCCGAGGAACCACAGGAAGGGGAGCAGGCCGGAAGCGTTCATGCCTCGGCATTCTGCGGAGCGACTTGAGCCCCCGAACCGCCTAAATGGCCGGCCAAACCTGCGGTAGTCCGCCGACCGCCGCCGCCGAAGGCGCGGCGACATCAAGGCAGCCGCTGATCCGGCTTTGCCGCTCAGCTGGCGTTGCCTCCTTGAGGGGGCCGGCGAAGCCGGTACGGGGTGGGCCGTTTACGCGGCCTTGGACAGCCGGCGCATGCGCTCGGACGGCGTGACGATGTCCGTCAGCCGGATGCCGAACTTGTCGTTCACCACCACCACCTCGCCCTGGGCGATCAGGTAGCCGTTGACCAGCACGTCCATGGGCTCGCCGGCCAGCGCGTCCAGCTCGACGACGGAGCCCTGGGCCAGCTGCAGGATGTTCTTGATCGGGATGCGGGTGCGGCCCAGTTCCACGGTCAGCTGGACGGGGATGTCCAGGATCATGTTGATGTCGCCCGCCGGGCCGCCCGCGGTGGTCGGCGTGAAGTTCGCGAAGCTGGGCGTGGAGACCTGCTCCGGTACCTCGGCCACCACCTCGGTGGACGCGGGCGCCGCAGCAGAAGCCTCGGCCAGCGCCGCGGCCCATTCAGCGGCCATCGCGTCCTGTTCTTCTTGGCTGGGTGAATCAGGTGTCATGTTTGGCTCCCAGCCAGCTCTCCTGAGAGCCGGTCAGCATCTTGTCGATCTTGAGGGCGTAGCGCCCGTTGGACGTGCCGTAGTGGCACTGGAAGACGGGCACGCCATCCACCTTGGTCTGGATCAGCGGGTCGAGATCCAGCTCGATGAAGTCGCCGGGCTTGAACGCCAGCAGCTGTTCCACCGTGGCCGGCGCCGTGCCCAGCTCGGCCACCAGCTCCACCTCGGCGGCCTGGATCTGCGTCTTCATCAGGTTGATCCAGCGGCGGTCGGGCTCGGAGGAGTCGCCCACCGTCGTCGAGTACAGCACGTCGCGGATGGGCTCCAGCGTCGAGTACGGAATGCAGAAGTAGATGGTGCCGCTGGTCTCGCCGATCTCCAGCGTGAACGACGTCGACACGACGATCTCGCTGGGCGTGGCGATGTTGGCGAACTGCGGCTGCATCTCCGAGCGCTGGTACTCCAGCTCCAGCGGGTAGATGCCTTTCCAGGCCTTGTGGTATTCCGCGAGGATGACCTCGACGATGCGGGTGATGACGCGCTGCTCGGTGGGCGAGAAGTCGCGGCCCTCGATGCGGGCGTGGAACTTGCCGATGCCGCCGAACAGGCTGTCGATGACGGCGAACACCAGCGTCGGGTCGCACACGATCAGGCCGCTGCCGCGCAGCGGCTTCACCGACACGATGTTGAAGTTGGTCGGGACGACGATCTCGCGCAGGAAGGCGCTGTACTTCTGCACCTTGATGCCGCCGATGGCGACTTCCGGGCTCTTGCGGATGAAGTTGAACAGGCCCACGCGGATGTTGCGCGCGAACCGCTCGTTGATGATCTCCATCGTGGGCATGCGCCCACGGACGATGCGCTCCTGGCTCGCGAGGTTGTACTCGCGTATGCCGCCAACCTGCTCCTCCTCGGCTTCGAGCTTCTGGCTCTCGCCGGTGATGCCCTGGAGCAGTGCATCGACTTCGTCTTGGGACAGGATCTGCTGATTCATGGCGGACCTGCGGTCACTGCACGATGAAGTTGGAGAAGAGCACCTGCGTGATGGGGCTCTCGACGGCCGCCTTCTTTTTCTTCTTCTTCTTTTTCGGCGCGTCGGCCGGCGGCTCCTCGTCCTCGTCCTCCAGCTCGATGCCCATGGGTCGCACGGACTCGCGCATGATGTCCCGGGCCAGCTTCTCCTTGCCTTCGCGCGTCAGCAGCTCAACCGCCGTCTTGTGCGCCAGCACCATCAGCACGTTGCTGCGGATGGCCGGCATGTAGGCCTTGATCTGCTCGGCGAACTTGGGGTCTTCGACCTCCAGCGTGATGCCGATCTGCGCGAAGCGGTCCACGTCCTTGTCGGCCAGGTTGACCGTGAACGGGTCCAGCGGCACAAAGGTGGGCGGGTGGTCGCTCTTGGGTTTGGCCTTGGCCTTGGGCGCGTGCTCCTCGGCGGCGTGCTCGCCGTCCTCGCCGTCCTCGGCGGGCTTCTTCTTCAGCAGCATGAAGGCCGCACCGCCACCGCCCAGCACCAGCACGAGCACGGCCGCCAGGATGATGATCAGCTTCTTGCTGCCGCCGCCCTTGGGCGCGGCCTCTTCGGCAGCCGGCGCAGTCGCCATGAGAACTCCTTGAACAGCACGCCCACGGCATGCGGTGGACGTTTCTATGCCCGATTATTGACGTCGGGTCGGCCTGACAAGCCGGGATTAGGTGGCGCCTGCCGTGGCTATTTCCACTTCAGGCTCAGGCGAAGGTGTCGAGCAGGCCCACGCTGCGGCGGGCCGGCGGCGTCGCGGGCGTGGCCGTGGCATCGATGCGGCCGCCGCCGGCTCGCGAGCCGCGCGCCGTGCCGCCGTCGTCGGCTGGCTCGCCGCGTTGCTCGGCGTCCCGTGGCGCCTGCTGGAACACGCCGCCGCCGGCCAGCGTGAGCCCCTGGCCCTGCAGCGCGGCCGCCAGGTCGGGCAGGCTCTGCTCCAGTGCCTGGCGCGTCTCGGCCTGCACGGCGTGGAAGGACACCTGGGCCTGGTTGCCGTCCACGGTGATCTGTACCGACACCGGCCCCATGTCGGCCGGGTTGAGCTGCAACTGCGCCTGCTGCACACCGTCCACGGCCAGCAGGCTGACGCGGGCGCCCAGCTCGGGCGCAAAGGCCTGGCTGTGCAAGGGAGCCTGCACGCCGGCGTAGGCGGTGGCGGGCGCGGCGTTGGCCGTTGCAGCGGGTGCGGGCAGCGCCTGCGCCAGCACCGCGGCGAAGCTGGGCGAGGCCGGGGCCGGCGTAGCGGGCGCGGGCTCGCTGGCAGGCTGCGATGCGGCGGCCGTCTGCAGCGCCTCCGTGTCGGCGCGCGCGGCCTTGCCGGCATCGGCGCGAAGGTCGCCGGCCCGGGCCGGCGCGGCAGCGGCGGCTTCGACCGGGCCGCGGCCACCGTCGGCGGCCACGCCGCGCGTGCCGGTGCGGCCGGTGGGCGCGTCGTCGTCGCTGGCGGCGGCGTTGCGGCTGCGGTGCGTATCGTTCCTGGCGAGGGCCTCGGGCTGCGCGGTCGTCATGCCGAGCAACTGCGTGAACTCCTTCAGCTCCGGCGTGTCGGCGGTGTCGTCCTCGTCGGCGCAGGCCGTCACGGCGTCGGTGGTGGTTTCGGCGTCAGTCTTGTCGGCCGGTGCCTTGGCCTCGGCTTTGGGGGCGGCCTCTGCCGGGCGCTGCTGCGCGGGCTTGGCGGGCTGTGCCGGGCGGCGTCGGGCGGCGGCCTGCGCCGAGCTCGCCTCGTCCGCCGCGTTGTCGGCTTCGGGTGGGGCGGGCGGCGGGGCCTGGCTGGTCAGGAACTGCGCGAAGCTCGGGCCGGCAGCCTGCGGCGGCTGGGCTGCGGCCTGGGGTGCCGGCGGCAGCGCGGCAGGCTTGGGGGCGATGTTCTGGGCAAGCATGGCGTCAGGCGTGCGCGGTGCGACGCAGGTGGGCGCGGGCGGCGAACTCGTCGGTGGCGCGCTGTTCGCGGCGCTGGGCTGCCTTGGCAGCGTCGGCCTGGCGGCGGGCGATCAGCTGGCGCAGCGCGGCGACGCGCAGTTCGGCCTGGCGCAGCGCCTCGCGGGCGCGCAGCAGGCGCTGGTCGGCGTGGTTGGCGACGTGGCCCTGGGTGTCAACGGCCTGGTTCAGTCGTTGGCCGAAGCTCTGGTAGCAGCCGACGAGGCTCATCGTCGTGCCCTGAGCGAAGCTCTGCGTCCAGCGTTGCTGGTAGTCCTGCCGATAGCCGGCCAGCTCGCCGTGCTGGGCGCGGGCGGCCTCGGCCTGCGCGCCGGCGGTGTGCAGCGCGCGGGCCGCGGCGTCGCGCTCGCCTTCGGCGCGTTCCAGCAGCAGGCTCAGGGTATCGGTGGCAGTGGCGGTCATCGGCGGCTCCAGCGCAGCACCAGGCCCGTCGGCCCGACGCTCAGTCGTTATCGGCGGGCGCCACCCGGGGGTTTAGGCGCCCTGGACCACGGCCTGCAACTGGCTGACGCTGGCGTGAAGAAGTGCCGGGCTGTGCATGTCCTGCTGCAGCAGCCGCGTCATGTCGGCGTGCAGGCGAACGGCCAGGTCCAGCTCGGGGTCCGCGCCCGGGGCGTAGGCGCCGAGCTGGATCAGGTCGCGGGCCTTGTTGTATTTCGCCAGAAGTTGGCGGAATCGACGCGCGGAATCGACCTGGTTTTGGGGTGCAACACTGGTCATCACCCGCGAGATGGAGCGCTCGATGTCGATGGCCGGGTAGTGGCCCGCCTCGGCCAGCTCGCGGCTGAGCACGATGTGCCCGTCCAGGATGCCGCGCGCCGCGTCGGCGATCGGGTCCTGCGGGTCGTCGCCCTCGGTCAGCACGGTATAGAAGGCCGTGATGGAGCCTTCGCCCGGCAGCCCGTTGCCGCTGCGCTCCACCAGCTGCGGCAGCTTGGCGAAGCAGCTGGGCGGGTAGCCCTTGGTGGCCGGCGGCTCGCCGATGGCCAGCGCGATCTCGCGCTGCGCCATCGCGTAGCGGGTCAGCGAGTCCATCAGCAGCAGCACGTGGCGGCCCTGGTCGCGGAAGTGCTCGGCGATGGCGGTGGCGTAGTGCGCGCCCTGCATGCGCATCAGCGGCGGTGCGTCGGCGGGTGCGGCCACGACGACGCTGCGCTGCAGGCCCTGCTCGCCGAGGATGTCCTCGATGAACTCCTTCACCTCGCGGCCGCGCTCGCCGATGAGGCCCACGACGATGACGTCGGCCTGTGTGTAGCGGGCCATCATGCCCAGCAACACGCTCTTGCCCACGCCGGTGCCGGCAAACAGCCCCAGCCGCTGACCGCGGCCGACGGTGAGCAGCGCGTTGATGGCGCGAACGCCGGTGTCCAGCGGCATGCGGACCGGGTCGCGGTCCATCGCATTGATGGGGCGGCGCACCATGGGCTCGTTGTGGATGTCGGCGAGCTCGCCGCCGCGGTCCAGCGGGTGGCCGTGCGGGTCCACCACGCGGCCCAGCAGGCCGTCGCCCATGGGCAGGTGCAGGCCGCGGTCCTCGCCACGGCGCCAGGGGTGCAGCGGCTGGCCCAGCTGGGGCGCCAGCGGCGGCAGGTGGCGCGGCACGACGGTGGCGCCGCTGGACAGGCCCTGCACCTCGTCGGTGGGCATCAGGTAGGCGCGGTCGCCCGAGAAGCCCACCACCTCGGCATTCACCGGCGCCAAGCCGCGGCGTGGCGAGTTGCCGGAGCTGGGCATCTGGATGCGGCACACCGACCCCAGCGGCACCTTGATGCCCGTGGCCTCCAGCACCAGGCCGGCCACGCGCACCAGCTTGCCCTGCGACTCCAGCGGCGCGGCGTTGCCGGCCAGCGTTTCCAGGTCGGCCAGGTAGCGCTGCCAGCGCTCGGTACGCGCGGACGTCATTCGTCCTCCGCCCGGCGGTCTTCCCAGATGGACTGCTGGCCGATGGCCGAGACGGCCTGCTGCCAGCGGGCGCTGATCGTCGCGTCGACGCTGGCGATGTCGGCGTCCACCTTGACGCCGCCGCGCGCCACGTCGGCGTCGGGGATGAGCTGGGCCTCGCGGGCCTGCAGCTCCTGGCCCGCGCCGTCCTGCACCAGCGGGAAGTCATCGGGGTGCACGCGCACGCGCACATGGCGGGCGGAGAGCTGCAGCGCCTCGACGGCGTCATGCGCGACGCGGGCGATCAGCTCCGGCCGCTGCGTGAGCTCGCTTCGCACCACCTGGCGGGCCAGCTCGACGGCGATGCGGGCGACGGACTGGGCCATGTCGCCCTCCAGCGCCTGCAGCTCGGCGTCGAAGCTCTTCACGACCGCGCCGACCTGCGCGCTGATCTGCTGCGCGAAGCTGTGCTTGAAGGCATCCAGCGCGGCCATGCCGTCGCGGTAGCCGTCCTGGTAGCCGCTCTGGCGGGCGGCGTGCAGCTGTTCCTGCACGCTGGGCTCGGGCGGAGGAGGGGGCTGCACCGGCGCGGCCGCGGCCGGCGGGGGCGGGGGCTGAACGCCCGGGCGCATCGGCGCGAACGGGGAGGGCGCGGTGTCGCCCAGGCTGTCCAGGCTCCAGGCCTTGGCGCCCTGGACTTCCTCGCCGGGGATAAAGCGGGCGTAGCTGCCGCGCCGCTCGCCTTCGCGGCGGTCGGGCGGGGGGACTTGCCGGGGTGGTTGTCGCGTGACCATGTCAGTTGTCCGGGCGTTGCATTTCGGGCCAAGCGCCGGGCCGCTCCCAAGCCGGCCCGTCATGGCGATGTGCTTGCCGGTCGATCCGGCAAGCATCGCCGTCCCCTCGGGGGGCCGGCCAAGGTACTCCTTGGACGAGGGGCTTCATGGGCTACACGAACTGGTCGTCGCCGCCGCCGGCCAGCACGATCTGGCCTTCGTCGACGAGGCGGCGCACGATCTTGAGCATTTCCTTCTGCTCCGCCTCCACCTCCGACAGCCGCACCGGGCCGCGGGTCTCGAGGTCTTCGCGCAGCGTCTCGGCGGCGCGGCTGGACATGTTGCGGAAGACCTTCTCGCGCAGGTCGGCGCTGGCGCCCTTGAGCGCGACGACCAGGCTCTCGCTCTGCACTTCCTTGAGCACGGCCTGGATGCCCTTGTCGTCGATCTTGTTCACGTCGTCGAACGTGAACATGTTGTCCATGATCTTCTGCGCCAGGTCGGCGTCGGCCTCGCGGATGTAGTCCAGCACCGAGGCCTCGACGCTGGATCCCATCATGTTGATGATCTCGGCGGCCGTCTTGGCGCCGCCCAGCGAGCTCTTCTTCATGCGCTCGCCGCCGGCCAGGATCTGGCTCATGACCTCGTTCAGATCCTTCAGCGCGGTGGGCTGGATGCCGTCCAGCGTCGCAATGCGGATCAGCACCTCGTTGCGGCCGCGCTCGGTGAACAGCTTGAGCACGGAGCTGGTCTGGTCGAAGTCCAGATGCGCCAAGATGGCCGCGATGATCTGCGGGTGCTCGTTGCGCAGCAGCTCGGCCACCGAAGCCGCGTCCATCCACTTCAGGCTCTCGATGGATGACACGTCGCTGCCTTGCAGGATGCGGTCCAGCAGCAGGTTGGCCTTGTCCTCGCCCAGTGCCTTGCGCAGCACGGCGCGCACGTACTCGTCGGTGTCGGTGACCAGCGTGCTCTGCGTCTCGGCCACCGCGTCGAACTTCTCCAGCACCTGCTCCACCTGGGCGCGCTTGATGACCTTGAGCTTGGCAATGGTCTCGCCCAGCGCCTGCACCTCCTTGGGCGACAGATGCTTGAAGACCTCGCTGGCCTCTTCCTCGCCCAGCGACATCAACAGGATTGCAGCGTTCTCTAAGCCTTTGTCGTCCATGGCTGAACCTTACCCGACGCGTGGGGTCTTGCCTCGCAGGCCGAGCGCCGGGCCGCCCCAAGCCGGCCCGCGGACGATGTGCATTCGGCTCAATGCCGAATGCATCGCCGTCCCCTCGGGGGCTTCGGCCGGACACATTGAGCCCAGTGGGCTCGATGTGCCTGCCGAAGCGCAGCGGCCGCTGGCCGCTGCGCGGTCCCGGCCAGGCTTGCCCGCGTTCAGCGTGGCAAGACTGGACGAGGGGCTCACGCTCATGCTGTCTGCCCTTCCATCCAGTCGCGCATGATGTTCGCGACGGCCACCGGATTGTCGCGCGCCAGCGCCCGGGCGCGGTCGAGCTTTTCGCTGTGCAGCGGTGCTTCCAGCTTGGGCATGCCCTCTGCGCCCGGCAGCAGCTCGGTGTCGTCGACCACCTCGTCCACCGTCTCGGGCTTTTCCTCCGGCGGCAGAGGCGCGGCGGCCTTGATGGCGGGGCGGATCATGCCGAACACGGCGATCAGCGCGATGGCCACGAAGGCCAGCGGCACGATGGCGCTGCGGGCGATGTCCAGCAGCCACGGCTGCTTCCAGATCGGCACGTCCACCGGCTCGGTCTTGTCGATGACGAAGGGCGCACTGACGACCTTCACGGAGTCGCCGCGGTCGGCGTTGAAGCCCATGGCCTCCTTGACGAGGTCGGTCAGCCGCGTGATCTCTTCGGCCGGTACCGGCTGCTGCGTGGTCTTGCCCTTGGCGTCGGTCACCGAGCGGTGGTTGACGACGATGGCGGCGTTCAGCCGCTTCACGTTGCCCACCGCGCCGCGCGTCACGCGCACGGTCTTGTCGACCTCGTAGTTGGTGACCTGCTCCTTGCGGCTGCTGTTCAGGCCGGCGCCGCCCTGGGCGGCCTGCAGCGGCGCACTGGCGCCGTTGATGGGTGCCGTGGCCGGCACGGGTGGCTGGTTGGTGGCGGCGCCCGGCACGCCGGTGGGCGGCGCGGCGTTGGCGTTGGTGCTCTCGCTGTTCTGCGCGGAGCGCACCGCAGCCTGCGTGTTCGGGCCCTGGTTGGGGCGGTATTCCTCGGCGGTGGCCTCGGTCTGCGAGAAGTCCACGTCGGCCGTCACAGTGGCGCGCAGGTTGTCGTGGCCCACCACCGGCTCCAGCAGCTCGAAGATGCGCTTGTTGTAGCCGGCCTCCACCTGCTGCTTGTAGAGCAGCTGCTGCGTGTCCAGCCCGGTGGCCGCGTCGGAGCCGGTCTGGGAGATCAGCGAGCCCGTCTGGTCCAGCACGCTGACGGCCTTGGGGTTGAGCTCGGGCACGGCGTTGGAGACGAGGTGGACGATGCCGGCCACCTGGCTGCGGTCCAGCGTGCGGCCGCCGCGCAGCGTCAGCACGACCGAGGCGCTGGGCTTTTGCTGCTCGCGGAAGAAGCCGTTCTGCTGCGGGATGGCCAGGTGCACGCGCGCGTCGGCGACGTCGTTGGTGGTCTTGATGGAGTGCGCCAGCTCGCCCTCCAGGCCGCGCTGGAAGTTCAGCCGCTCGGCGAACTGGGTCTGGCCGATGGAGGACTTGTCCATCAGCTCGAAGCCCACTGCGTTGCCGGCGCCGCCGCCCTTGGGCAGGCCTTGCGCGGCCAGCTTCATGCGCAGCTCGTAGACCTGGCCCGCCGGCACGAGGATGGTGCCGCCGGCCTCGTGCTTGTAGGGCACGTTCAGCGCCGACAGCTGGCCGATGACGGCGCCGCCGTCCTTGTCGGACAGGCCCGTGAACAGCGGGCGGAAGTCGCCCTGGCTGGACCACAGCGTGATGGCCAGCACCGCGCCGGCCAGCGCCAGCAGGCCGGCGCCCATCGTCAGCTTGCTGCGCAGCGGCAGGCCATTCAGGCGCTGTGCGAAGTTGGGCGGCTCCACCGGCGTGATCAGGGCCGGTGCGGTGGCTGCGGGGGCGCTCAGGGCGTTGTCCATCGGGTGGGCGGGTACGGCGGGGCCGGGAGATCCGGCGATGGCGCAAATTATTCGGGCCGGGGCCCTCAAGAAAGCGCCGAAGTAGCCGACCCCGCCCGCGCATCTCGGTGCTTTGAGCGTGCGGCTTGCTGCCAAAGTGCGGCCCCATGGACATGAAGCTGCGCCCCTTTGACTTCGCTCAGGCCGCCGCCCGGGCGGGGCTGGCGGTCAACGGCACGCCGCTCGCGCCCAAGCCCGCTGCCACGACCGGCGCCAGTTTTGGCGACGCGATGGCCCAGGCGCTGAAGAGCGTCAGCGCGCAGCAGAGCGAGGCGACGCGTCTGCAGCGCGAGGTGCAGCTGGACAACCCCACCGTCAGCCTCGAAGAGACCATGGTCGCCATGCAGAAGGCGCAGATCGGTTTCCAGGCGACGCTGCAGGTTCGCAACCGGCTGGTCTCGGCGTATGCCGAGATCATGAACATGCAGGTGTGATGGGCCCCTCGTCCGGTCTCGCCTGCTGAACGCAGCGAGCCCGGCCGGTCCCCCGAGGGGACGGCGATGCTCGCGGGGCGTGCCCCGCTCGCACATCGCCAGACGGGCCGGCTTGGGAGCGGCCCGGCGCTCGGCCCCAGGGTCAACAGTTTCCCTTGCGGGCGTCGGTGCCGCAGATGGACGGGCGGCCCAACGGGTTCAGGTCGATGTAGAGCTGTTGGTTGCGGTCGTTGGAGATGCCGATGCGCGTCCAGTCCAGCGCGCGGCCCATGCCGGCCTGGAAGACGACACCCTGGCCGGACTGCAGCAGGTGGCCCTTGTGATCGCGCCAGGACACGCCGCCCAGCTCGCAGCGCGGCGCACCGGTGGCGCAGTCGCAGGACTGCTCGCGGCTGACGCCCCAGCACCATTGCGGGCCACTGTGGAAGCTGACGTGCAGGTTGCGGTTCTCGTTGACGCTGAGCTCGCGGGCGCGGCGCAGGTCCAGCTCAAGCAGCTCGGCGACGTGACGCAGCTTCTGCCGCGCCAGGTGGGCGCTGTAGCTGGGCACGGCCGCAGCCAGCAGGATGGTGAGCACCACCATCGTGGCCATCACCTCGATGAGCGTGAAGCCGCGCGGCGTGGGACGGCGGTCGCGGTTCATGCGTCGAGCTTCAGCAGCCGGCGGCGCTTCTGCGTCTGGTCCACGTACATCTGCAGCGCGCGTGTCGTGACGGCGTCCGGGTCGACGAAGGCGCAGCCCATCTGTTGGGCGCCCAGCGCGTCGCCGGCGATGGGGCTGGCGTGGTGGGGCAGCAGGCTCACACGCAGCGCGGTGAGGCGGTCCAGCTCCAGCACCAGCCCGGTGGTGGCCTGGCCCAGCGGCAGTGGCGGCGTGCCAGGCGGTGCGGCCAGGGCGAGGCCGCCGATGCTGATGTCCAGCACGCGCAGTGCGCGCCCGGCGACGTCGCCACCGGGTAGCACCACGCGCGGGTAGACGCTGCCCGCCGGCTGCACGCGGTAGGCCTGGCGGCGCTGGAAGCGGTAGAGGCGGGTGGGCAGGCCGGCGCGCAGCACCGTGCCCTGGTCACCGCTGACGAGCACGGCGCCATCCAGCTCGAACTGCAGCTTGACCGCGCCCAGGTAGGCCACGGCAGTGATCTCGCCGCTCGCCACGAGCGCCTGGCTGATGCCGTCGGGGTCGGCGCCGATGGCCAGGCCCAGCACGTCAGCGGCGGCGTCCAGCGCCGTGATGCGGCTGGCCAGGCTCTGGCTGGGCGGGCCGCTCAGCAGCACGGTGGCGTTGTCGCGCTGCAGCTCGTGCAGGTAGGCCGTGATCTCGGCCGGTGCAGCGACGCGGAATTCTTCGGGGGCGGCTTCGGGGGCGCTCATGCGGGAGATGGTAGTCGCGGCGCCAGTCGCGGGACAGTGTGCGGCCGGCATCCGTTCACGGTCTCGCCGACGGATTTGCGGGCCGAGCGCCGGGCCGCCCCAAGCCGGCCCGTCTGGCGATGTTGACCGGGCTCGATGCCCGGTCAATCGCCGTCCCCTCGGGGGACCGGCTGGCTCGCCGGCGTTCAGCCGGTGCGAGCCGGACGAGGGGCCTCAGTGCACCATCCGGCTCTTGCCCTTCAGCACATGGTCCAGGTCCTCCAGCCACGGCTCGGCCAGGTGGCGGATCTCGGCGTCGTTCAGCAGGATGCGCTGCATGATGCGCGTCTTCAGCTGAGATTCGCCGGCACTGAGCTGGTTCTGGTGGGCCGCGGCCTTGAGCTGGGAGATCAGCAGCACGCAGGCACCTTCGAGCTTGACGACTTCGTCCCAGTTGCCGGTGCGGGCCGCAGAGAGCATGTCGGCGCTGGCTTGCTCGATGGCTTCGTAGTAATTCAGCAGTTCGGAATTCATTGCAGGGTCACCGGAAGTGGGCGGGGACGAGACGCTCAGGCGGCGCGGGCAGTGCTGCCCATCGCGGCGGGGGTCTGGCTGATGGCGGCCCAGGCCTCGCGGACGGGGCCGAGCAGGCGCTGGCACTCCTCGATGGCGGCGATGTCGCTGCGCAGGTTGGCCTGCGTGAGCCGGGTGCAGACATAGCCGTACAGGTCGCGCAGGTCGGTGGCCAACTGGCCGGCCGACAGGTCCAGGCCGGCGCGCAAGCCTTCGTCCAGGATGCGCACCGCGCGGCCCAGCGCCCGGCCCTTGAGCTCGACGTTGCCGGCCTGGATGGCCTGCGTGGCCTGGGTCATCGCATCGAAGACGCCGTCGAACAGCATGGCGACCAGGCGGTGCGGGCTGGCGGCCTGCACGTCGGTCTCCAGGCCGACCTTGGCATAGAAGGTGGCGCTCTGGTTGCGGGCTGCGAAGGGGGAGGACATGTTGCCGTACATGGTGTCTCGGGGAGGTGGCGTCGTGTTGACTGTTTTTCGGCCTCCACCGGGGGGAACTTGAGGCGGTCTTCACCGGAACATGTGCGGGACTTTGCGTCTATTCAGGCCACCGCAAACGACAACGGCGACCCAGAGGTCGCCGTGCGCGGGGGCGGGGCGCATCCGTGCGTCAGGAACCGCTGCTGTTGAGCTTGTTCATCTGCGTCGTCACGTAGCTGGACAGGCCGTTGAGCTTGCTCATCTGGGTATCCAGCGCCGTGTAGCGGGCGCGCAGCCGCGCTTCGGTCAGCGCGACGCGGTCTTCGAGCTTGTCGATGCTCTTGTTGTTGCTGTCGATGAGCTTTTGCAGGCCGGCCTGCTTGGCGCTGACGCGGCCGTCGGTGCTCAGCGCACCGTCGACATAGCTGCGGATGCGCTGCGCAAAGCCGTCGTTGCTGCTGTTGGTGCCGTCCAGGCCCATGAACAGCTTCTTCACGCTGTCCAGGTCGCTCAGGGCGGTGTTGAGCTTGGCGTCGGTGACCTTGATGTTGCCGTCGGTGCCCGCCTCCAGGCCGATCTGCGCCAGGCGGCCGATGCTGCCGGCCAGCGACGTGGTGCCGCCGATGATGCTGCGCAGCTGGCTCTGCAGCCCATTGGCGGTGGCGTCGCCTTGCAGCGGGCCGGCCGTCTTCGTGCCGGCGTCGTACTTGGTCTGCTCGCGCAGCAGCGCGTTGACGGCGTTGTAGGCGGTCGTGAAGTCGGTGATGAGCTTCTTGATGGAGTCCTTGTCCTGGCTGACGGCGATGCTGGCCGGGATGGTGGACGTCTTGAGCAGCGTGATGTTGAGGCCGTCGATGGCCTCCTTCAGCGTGTTGGACTCGGAGCTGACGTCGATGCCGTTGATGAGCGCACGGGCGTTCTGCGCAGGCAGCGTCTGGATCAGCGACGTGACGCCCACCCGCGGGTCGTAGCCGAGGTCGCTCAGGCCGCCGCCGGCATCGATGCGGAACGCGTTGGTCTCGCCGCTGGCGGTGGAGCGCAGCGTCAGCCGGGCGCCGTTGGCATCGTTGACGATGGCAGCAGTCACGCCGGCACCGGCCGCGTTGATGGCGTCGCGGATACCGGCCAGCGTGTCCTGGCCTGCGCCGATGTTGACCGTGATGGGCGTGGCGCCGGCCTTGTCGGTGAAGCCGGTGTAGGTCGGCGGGTCGCCGCCGTCGGTGGCCCACTTGCCCAGCGTGATGGTTAGGCTGCCCTGGCCCACGGTGGTGGTGGAGCTGGCGTACGACGTGCCGCTGACCAGCGTCTGCGCCTGGGCCAGCGCTTCCACCTTCACGGACACGTTGCCGGTGGCGGCACCGGCACCGGCCGAAACCGACACGGTCGTGGCGTCGCTGGACGTGGCCAGCGAACCGGCCCAGTTGCTGGGGGAGGTGAGCTTGGAGGCCGCGTCGCGCAGCGCGGACAGCGCACTCTGCACCTTGCCGTAGGACGACAGCTCGGTCTTGAGCCCGTCGACCTTCTTGCTGATCTGGGTGATGGGCGTGCGCTCGAGCGCGACCAGCTTGCTGACGATGTCGTCAACATTGAGTCCACTGCCGAGACCGGCCGAGCTGATGGTTGCCATGCTGTATGGAAGATCAGGGATGCTGCCCGCAAGCGTCGGAGATGCGGGCGTGTTTCACCAACGAAAAAAGCCGATATGCCAAGGCGATATCGGCCGGTGGTTCCGGAACTTTAGGCCCGGACGAGTTTTTTTTCAGCGTTGCAGCAGCGACAGCACCTGCTGCGGCAGCTGGTTGGCCTGTGCCACCATCGCGTTGCCGGCCTGCTGCAGGATCTGCGCCCGGCTCATGTTGGAGGTTTCCTGCGCGAAGTCGGCATCCATGATGCGGGATCGGGCCGAGGTCTGGTTCTCGACGGCGACCTGCAGGTTGGAGATGACGGCGTCGAAGCGGTTCTGCGTGGCACCGAAGGTGGAGCGTGCCAGGTTGACCTGCGCCAGCGCAAAGTCCAGGAACTGAACGGCCACCAGCGGGTCACCCTCGTCGCCGGCCGGGCCGCCGGGGGCGGGCAGCGTGGCGGCGGCGAAGTCCACCGCGGCGGTCGGCGGCAGGCCCGCGTTGCTGCTGCCGGCGGCGCCCAGGATGTTGATCTTGGTCTTGTTGACGGCAGCCTCCAGCGCGCCGTCGTTGCCGGTGGGGGTGCCCGTGGCGCCCAGCGTGGTGCCCAGGATGTCGCTCTGCGTGATGACGATCTGGTCGTCAGCCGTCGCATTGGCGCCGCACTGGAAGCTGAACGACGCGCTGGTCCCGCCCGCGAAGCCGGTGAGGATGGGCGAACCGTTGAAGTTGGTGTTGCGCATCAGGCGCCCCACCTCGGTCTGCAGTTGCGTGAACTCGTTGTTCAGCGCCGCGCGGTCCTGGGTGTTGTTGGTGCCGTTGGAGGCTTGCACGGCCAGCTCACGCATGCGCTGCAGCATGTCGCCGACCTTGCCCAGCGAGCCTTCTGCCGTCTGCGCCAGCGAGATGCCGTCGTTCGCATTGCGGATGGCGACGTTCATGCCGCGTACCTGGGTGTTCATGCGCTCAGCGATGGCCAGGCCGGCAGCATCGTCCTTGGCCGAGTTCACGCGCAGGCCGGACGACAGGCGTTGCATCGACGTCGACAGCGACGACTGCGACGCGTTCAGGTTCCGCTGCGCATTCAGCGAGACGATGTTGGTGTTGATGGTCTGGGGCATTGACGCACTCCTCGGGAATCAGTCCGGACCGAATGAAGCGTCGGTCCGATGGGCTGAATTCTGAAAGTGCGTGCCGTCGGCAAAAGCCCGATCAACGGGCCAAACCACGGCTATTCCATGCCTCTGCAGGCCGGTGTCGAAAGAGATGTGTTGGGTGCCGCCGCGGTGCCTGCCTGGGCTGGCACCGCGGCCGGTGCCTCGTCGGAAAGGGCGTCGCCGCCCGGTGCGGTTTGCTTCAGCTGCGCAGCAGGGCCAGCACTTGCTGGGGCAGCTGGTTGGCCTGCGCCACCATGGTGTTGCCGGCCTGCTGCAGGATTTGCGCGCGACTGAGGTTGGCCGTTTCCTGCGCAAAGTCGGCGTCCATGATGCGGCTGCGCGAGGCGCTCTGGTTCTCCACCGCCACCTGCAGGTTGGAGATGACCGCGTCGAAGCGGTTCTGCGAGGCGCCCAGCGTGGCGCGTTCGCCGTTGACCTTGTCCAGCGCCAGGTCGATGTTGGTGATGACGGTGTCGATCGACGCTTCCGAGCCGGCGGCGGCCGTGATGACGGCGCGGCCTGCGCCCGTGTTGTCGGTGCCGGCCACCACGGTGATCGTGTTGTCGGTGGTCATGTCGGTCGTGACGATGTCGATGCGGTCGTTGGCGGTGACGTTGGCGCCGACCTGGAAGGTCTGGGTGCCGGCGTCGGACGTGGCAAGCACCGCCTTGCCGTTGAAGGTGGTGCCGGCCAGCACGCGCTGGATTTCCTTGGCGAGTTCGCCGAATTCCTTGTCCAGCGACGCGCGGTCGGCGCTGGTGTTGGTGGCATTGCGCGACTGGACGGCCAGCTCACGCATGCGCTGCAGCGAGTCGCCCACCTTGGACAGCGCGCCTTCGGCGGTCTGCGCCAGCGAGATGCCGTCGTTGGCGTTGCGGATCGCGACCTGCGAGCCACGCACCTGGGCGTTCATGCGTTCGGCGATGGCCAGGCCCGCAGCGTCGTCCTTGGCCGAGTTCACACGCAGGCCGGAGGACAGACGCTGCATGGAGACAGCCAGCGACGATTGAGACATCGCCGTGTTGCGCTGGGCATTCAGCGAAGCGAGGTTGGTATTGATGACTTGAGGCATGGTTCAATCCTTTCGTGACGAGGCGTCTGGTACGAAGTCCTCGAATGAATCGCGAACCCGTTGAGATGCTTATCGTCGTGACGATGGATTGACTTGAATCCTTTTTGCACGGCGCCTTAAAAGCGCCGCCCGCCGGGGGCGGAGCGGCGTTCAAGGTGCTTGTGCTGGTGGCGTGAGGACTTCCGTCTTCAGCGTGGACGTTTCACTCAGGGCCAGCGTTGCTGGCCCGGCGTCATCGAAGCAAGGACAGGACCTGGGACGGGATCTGGTTGGCCTGGGCGATCATCGCGTTGCCGGCCTGCTGCAGGATGTTCGCTCGCGACAGGTTGGCGGTTTCCTGCGCGAAGTCGGCGTCCGTGATGCGGCTCTTGGCGGCGCTCTGGTTCTCCACCGAGATCTGCAGGTTGGAGATGACTTGATCCAGGCGGTTCTGCGACGCGCCCAGCGTGGCGCGCTCACCGTTGACCTTGTCCAGCGCGGTGTCGATGGCGGTGATGACCGTGTCGATCGCCGACTCGGAACCGGCGGCAGCGGTGATGACCGCACGGCCAGCGCCCGTGTTGTCGGTGCCTGCGACGGCGGTGACGGTGGTGTCGGTCGTCATGTTGGTCGTGGCGACGTCGATGCGGTCGTTGCTGGTCACGTTGGCGCCGACCTGGAAGGTCTGCGTGCCCGAGTCACCAGCCAGCACGGCGCGGCCGTTGAAGGTCGTGCCGCCCAGCACGCGCTGGATTTCCTTGGCGAGTTCACCGAACTCCTTGTCCAGCGAGGTGCGGTCAGCGCTGGTGTTGGTCGCGTTGCGGGACTGCACCGCCAGTTCGCGCATGCGTTGCAGCGAGTCGCCCACCTTGGCCAGCGCGCCTTCCGCCGTCTGCGACAGCGAGATGCCGTCGTTGGCGTTGCGGATGGCGACGTTGGAGCCGCGCACCTGAGCGTTCAGGCGCTCGGAGATGGCCAGGCCGGCGGCGTCGTCGCGTGCGGAATTCACGCGCAGACCCGAGGACAGGCGTTGCAGCGACGTCGACAGCGATGACTGCGACGCGGACACGTTGCGCTGCGCATTGAGCGACAGCAGATTGGTATTGATGACCGAGGCCATGATGCGCTTCCTTTTCAGCTAGAGAGAACCCGGCAATAGCGCCGGACGAAGATCCAGGTGCCCGGGTGCGGCACCCGTGCTCCGCACCAACCCCCCTCGCGGCAGGCCGTTGCGGCGACGCCCGGCGCCGGTTGGTCGAGAGGCTGCGTCACTACCCGTGAGCAATGTCACAACTTCTCGGCCTTCCAGCCGGACCACGGAACTGTTTGCAGCGCCGTTGGATTGGCTATCGGTGTGGCGGACAAGTTTCTTTAGCCCGATTTGTCAAGGCCGTGATCTTTTGAATAAAAGGGGCTGCAACAGCCTGTTCTTCGGATCAGCGTCCGGCGCGAAAAGCGCGCCCGAAAGCCGGGGCTTTTCAGCAGATTGGCGCGGTGGCCGCTTCCTAAAGTGCGGCACATCCCGGCCGAACCCTGTGCCGGCCCTGGAGTCCCGCCATGCGAGCCCTGTCTTCGTCGCCCCGCAAGAACGTCCACCGCCCCGTTGCCGCGCCGGCCAACGATCCCAAGCTGTTGCTGGCCCGTGCCCGCAACGCGGCGTTTGCCGAGGCGGCCAAGGGCAATCTCGGCGGCGGCCTGGGCATGCTGTACGACGCGCTGCAGGATGAGCCCATGAGCCATGACCTGCTGTCGGACATGGCGGCGCTGCTGCTGGCCGCCGGCAAGCTGGAGCACGCCGGCGCCTACGCCGACCGCGCGCTGCAGGCCTGCCCGCTGCATGGCCCCAGCCTGTACACGCTGGCGTTCTCGCTGTCCGGCCGCGGCGAGGTGGACCGTGCCATCGGCGTGCTGACCGAGCTGCAGCAGGGCGCCGGCCGCGACAGCCTGCAGGCCGAGGCGCCGGAGCTGGTGCCCGTGGCGATGATCGAGCTGGAGCGCCTGCGCAGGACGCGGTGAACCCCGGCCCGGCGCTCGCCCGCCATACCCATTGATGCCCAACACCGAGGCCCCGCAGTGCAAGCTGCGGGGCCTCGGTGTTTTCAGCCCTGACGCGGCTGTAGGAATTTGCCTGACAGACGCTTCCTGCCGCGGTGACGCAGCGCACCGACGCAGCCTGATATCGCGGGAAAAGAGGCTTCAACACAATCCGTTTCACTGATCCCGAACACCCCTACAGCTCTGAAACGGAAGCCCGCCATGAACGCCGACCAAATGCTCGCCGAGATCCGTGAAGCCAACCTGTCCTACCTGATGCTGGCCCAGAGCCTCATCCGCGCGGACCGTGAGCAGGCGTTGTACCGCCTGGGTATCAGCGAGGAGACGGCCACGCTGATCGGCACGCTGAGCCCGGCCCAGATCATGAAGATCGCCGCCGGCAACACGCTGCTGTGCGCCTTCCGCATGAGCGACGACCTGGTGTGGGGCCTGCTGACCAACCACAGCAAGCCGGGCGCGAACGAAAGCGTCAGCCGCCTGCACGCCTCCATCCTGATGGCCGGCCGCCACGAGCATGCATGAAGCCCCCGGCGGCGCGGGACCGCGCCGCTGCCCCCCCGAGGGGGTGGGGGTCGCTCAGGGGCTGGCCCCTTCGCGACATGCGCTTAGGCGGGCGGCTTGGGAGCGGCCCGGCGCTCGCCCGCAGCACAGAACACCGAACTCACACCGATTCCAGGAGACCACCATGCGCGTCAAGAGCATCCTCACCGAAGCCAAGCAGATCGAACGTGCCGTTCAGCTGATCCACCTCGGCGCGCGCCTGCAGGTGCTGGAGTCCGAGACCGACCTGTCCTACGAGCGCCTGCTGCGCCTGTACAAGGAGGTGAGCGGCAAGTCCCCGTCCAAGGGGCAGCTGCCTTTCTCGACCGACTGGTTCATGACCTGGCAGCCCAACATCCACGCCAGCCTGTTCCTGAACATCCACGAGTACCTGAACAAGGCCGCCGAGATGGACGAGATCGACACCGTCATCAAGGCCTATCAGCTCTACCAGGAGCAGACCCAGGCGCAGGGCCTGGAGGCGATGCTCTCCGTCACGCGCGCCTGGCGCCTGGTGAAGTTCGTCGACAACGGCATGCTGACGCTGACCAAGTGCTCCAAGTGCAGCGGCCAATTCGTGACGCACCCGCACGAGATGTCGCGTCACTTCGTCTGCGGCCTGTGCAACCCGCCGGCGCGCGCCGGCAAGGGGCGCGCCCAGGGCTCCATCCAGATGCATTGAAACCAAGGGGGCCATGGGCCCCCTTGTTGTTCACGCCGCCAGTGCGGCGGGTGGCTGACCCGCCAGCGCGCGGTCCCACATGCGCGCGTACAGCGACTCCAGGTCGCGGGCGAAGCGGGCCATGTCGTACAGGCCTGCGGGCCGCGCGGCGATGCGATCGCGCAGTGACTGGCGTGCTGCGGCATCGCGGCCCAGCGCGCAGATGCGCTCGACGTAGTCGCCGGCATCCTGCGTGATGCAGGCATCGAGCCGCGCCGCCGCCAGGATGCTGGCCGCCACGCGGCCCGGGAAGCTGTCGTTCATCAGCGTCACGACCGGCGCGCCGGCCGCCAGCGCGTCGCTGGTGGTCGTGTGGCCGTTGCAGGGCCAGCTGTCCAGTGCCAGGTCGGCCACCTGCAGCCGGGCCAGGTGCGTGTCCATGTCCACCGGCGGCGCAAACACGATTCGCTCGGCGAGATCGCCGGCTGCCGCGCGCAGCCGCGCGTCGGCCTGCTCGCCGCCGCTCAGCTGCCACAGCTGCGCCGCGGGCAGGCGGCGCAGCACGTCCATCCAGGCCGCCCACAGCGGCGGCGTGATTTTGTAGACGGCATTGGCGCCCAGCAGCACCAGCGCGTCATCGCGCAGACCCAGCGCGGCGCGCGCCGGCGCGTTGCCCGGCATGCGGCGGCCGTCCTGCGGCTGGTAGCAGTGCGGCAGCTGGGCGATGCACTCGCTGTAGTCGGCCGCATGGTCCAGCGGCGTGACGACCGGGTCGCCGATGACGTAGTCAATGAAGTTCGCGCCGCTGGTGCCGGGAAAGCCCAGCCAGCTCACCTGCACGGGCGCCGGTCGGCAGGCGAGGGCGGCCATGCGGCTGCCGGCGGTGTGGCCTTTGAGGTCCACGAGGATGTCCAGCTCGTCGGCGTGCAGTCGCTCGGCCAGCGCGGCCAGGCTCAGCGGCGCCACGTCGACAAACGTCTCTGCCGCGGCCACGATGCGCCGGCGCATCGGCGAGCCGTCGTCGGGCCCGTGCGAGTACAGCCGGATGTCGAAGCGCTCGCGGTCGTGCCGCTCCAGCAGCTCGGCCATCAGCGCCGCGGTGGCGTGGGCGTGGAAGTCGGCCGACAGATATCCAACACGCACGCGCTCGCGTGCGCGTATCGGCCGCCGCGGCAGCGGCTTGAGGCCCCGTGCCACGTGCCGGCTGGCCATGGCCGCGGCCCGCTTCAGCTCGGCCCGCGTGTGCGGCAGGCCGACGAAGGCGAACGGCATGCCGAACTCGTCGTCGGGGCTGGCCTGGAGTGCGGCGCGCAGCGCGGCGAGGTCGGCGTCGAACTCACGCCAGTCGGCTGCCTTCTGAGCGGCGTGGATCAGGTAGCCCTGTGCCATCACGCTGTGCGGCGCCAGCATGGCTGCCGTGCGCAAGGCCTCCGCGGCCTGGCTGTGCAGGCCGAGCGCCTGCAGCGCGAAGCCCAGCTGCAGATAGGTGTCGACCTCGGTGGGTGCCAGCGCCAGCGCCTGCATCAGCAGGTCGATGGCCTCGACGGCGCGGCCGGCATGGCGCAGCGCCTCGGCCTGGCTGCGCAACGCGGCGGGCGTCGTCACGCGGGCTGGGGTCGGCTGGCGACCGCCAGCAGCGACATGCCGTTGAAGAAGAACATGCCGTCCAGCTGCCACGGCGTGTACTTGCGGATCACATTGGCGAGCGTGAACGGCGTGTACCAGCAGTTGTGGTCGGGATGCACCACCTCGACGAAGGTCTGCGCGCCGCTGTTGTAGTCGAAATGCCGCCGGAAGCAGGAGTACGCATCGGGCACGGTGATGATGTATTGGCCGGCGCCCAGCGCATCGAGCTGCTGCAGGAAGCCCTGCACGTCCGGCACGTGCTCCATGACCTCGGGCACCAGCACGGTGTCGTAGCGCTCGGTCACGTCGGCCCAGTCGCTGAACAGCCGGCCCTTGAGGTGCGGCTGCATGAGCGGGAAGGCTTCGCCGTGGATGTCGAAGCCGTCGAGCTGGCAATGCTCGTCCAGCTGCAGGTGCAGCGAGCGCTTCAGGTCGGTGATGGGCCAGTCCACGCAGCCGACGTGCAGCACGCGCTTGTCCGCGCACAGCGCGACGAAGGCGTCCAGCCGTGGCACGCCGACGAAGTCCTCGCCGACCTTGACCTTCTGCACGAAGTACTTCTGATGCGCGTATTCCAGCGGGGAGACGGGCAGGTCGTCCATGGTCTTGCGCTCCGTGGCCAATACCGCGCTCATGCCACTTTCCTCTTGTGCAGTTCGTCGTACTTGCCCAGCGTGCTGCCCCATTCCTGCGCGGCAAACACCGGGCCGCCGCCGGTGTATTCCAGGCCGGTGAAGTGGCGCGGGATGAAGAAGTGGCTGGGCCAGATGGTCAGGTTGGCATAGCGCTGCATGCGCACCTGTTCGGTCAGCAGCAGCGGCCCGACGCTCTGCCAGGCCATGCGGTCGACGACGGTGGTTTCCTTCTGCAAGTCCAGGATGATCTGGCCGAAGAAGGGGTTCTCGGGTACGGAGGCCACGTAGCCGGCAGCGATCAGGCCGGGGCGGATCAGCTCGTTCTCCCAGCAGGCGCAGGCCTCGCCCTCGAACAGCCAGGGCTCCAGCGGGCGCTTGCAGATGCTGTCGGCATCGACGACGAAGCCGCCCTCGTGATACAGGATCTCCCAGCGCATCAGGTCGGCCACGCCGTTGAGCTCGCGCCTGGACATCTCGCGCATGTGCGCTGCATTGACCCAGCCATAGCTGGCCAGGTCGTCGTTGCCCCAGACGCGCACGGTCCAGTCGGGGTTGTGCTGGCGCCAGGTGGCGATGCAGTTGTCGGGGCGCTTGGATTCGTCGCCCACCCAGATCACGTGCAGGGTGCGGGGGATCATGGGGAAGCCTCGCGGACGGTGGAAGAGCTGCCACTCTAGGCCGCCAGCCGGCTTGCCGAAACCCGGTGGAGCAGGGGAAATCCGGCCCTGAAATGCTCCATGGCCCGCCGCGGCGTGAACACAATGCGCGCATGACCGCCTCACCGCGCCGCCTGGCCCTTGTCGTCATCGCCCGAGACGAGGCGGCCCGCATCGGGCGGCTGCTGGACAGCGTGCGCCCCTGGGTGGACGAGATGGTGGTGCTGGACACAGGCTCGCGGGACGACACCGTGCGCGTCGCCCGCGCGCATGGCGCACGCGTGCAGGCGTTTGCATGGTGCGACGACTTCTCCGCCGCCCGCAATCAGGCGCTGGCGCTGGCCGGCGCCGACTGGCACCTGGTGCTGGACGCCGACGAGTGGCTGATCGACGGCGGCGAGGCGCTGCAGGCGCTGCGCAACACGGCGCCGGGATTCGTCGGCGTGTTGCAGCTGCGCGACCGCTTCGACCAGGCGCCCGGTCAGCAGGCCGAAGCGATCGCATGGCTCAGCCGGGTGCTGCCCGGTGCGGTGCGCTACGCCGGCCGCGTGCACGAGCAGCCGCAACATGCGCTGCCGGTGCGGCGGCTGCCGCTGGTGGTGGGGCATGACGGCTATGTCAGCGAGCGGCTGGCGGACAAGCGCGGCCGCAACCGCCGCCTGCTGGAGCAGGCGCTGGCCGAGTCGCCGGGCGATGCCTACCTCTGGTATCAGCTGGGCAAGGACTGCGCCGTCTACGACGAGCACGCCGCCGCCGAGGCCGCCTTCGAGCACGCCTGCGCGCTGCCCGCGGTGGCCAGCGCGCCCTGGTGGCTGGACCTCGTCTCGCGGCGCCTTTTCGCGCTGAAATGCCTGGGCCGCCATGCCGACGCAGTGGACTTTGCGCAGACGCAGATGGACGAGTGCGCCGGCTCGCCGGACTTCTTCTTCGCGGTGGGCGACGTGATGCTGGACCTGGCCGCGTCCCAGCCCGCGCAGGCGGCCGACGCGCTGCCCATGGCCGAGGCCGCGTGGCGGCGCTGTCTGGCGCTGGGCGAGCACCCTGAGCAGCCGGGCGCCGTGGCGGGCCGCGGCAGCTGGCTGGCCGCGCACAACCTGGCCGTCGTGCTGGACGGCACCGGCCGCGCAGCCGAGGCTGTCGCCGTGCGCGCCGCTCACCCGTGGCCGTGATCGTCGCCGGCATGAGGCGACTCGCCACGACGTGGCCGCTGTCGGCGCTGCTGGTCTGGCTGGCGGCCTGGGCCTGCCATGCGCTGCTGTTGGGGCTGGGGCGCGAGGCGGCTGTCGTCGCCGGGGCTGTGCTGGGCGGCGCGCTGGCGCTGCTGTATCGCGAGCGTTGGCGCCGGCTCATTGCGGCGCTGGGCTTCCCGCTGTCGGCACTGCTGCTCGGCTGGCAGGGCGGCGCGCCGCCGTTGCTGTGGCTGCTGCCGCTGGCGCTGCTGTGGTGGCTGTACCCGCGACGCAGCTGGAGCGAGGCGCCGTTGTTCCCCACGCCCGCTGGCGCGCTCTCGAGGCTGCCCACCGAGGCGCCGCTGCCGCCCGGTGCACGGGTGCTGGACGCCGGCTGCGGCGTGGGCGACGGCCTGCGCGAGCTGGTGCGCGCCTACCCTGAGGCCCGCGTGGAGGGCGTGGAATGGAGCCGGCCGCTGGCGCTGGCCGCGCGCTGGCGCGTGCGCGGCGCCACCGTGCGCCGGGGCGACCTGTGGGCCGACGACTGGGCGCCGTTCGCGCTGGTCTACCTGTTCCAGCGCCCCGAGTCCATGCCGCGCGCCTGGGCCAAGGCCTGCGCCGAGATGGCGCCGGGCGGTTGGCTGGTCAGCCTGGACTTCGCCGTGCCGGGCGCCGCACCGGTGGCGAGCTGGCAACTCGGCAACGGCCAGTTCGTGTGGCTTTACCGCCCGCAGCGGACTGTGGTGTCAAAGCTGCCCAATTGATGCCTTCACGGCGGCGCCGTTTCGGCATACTTTCTCAAGCCCCCCGGCATCGGGCCGATATGGCCTGAACACCCTCAACGCGACCACCCATGTTCGTCATCATCGGCTGGGCCGTCTCCATGGCCTGCATCTTCGGCGTGTTCATCGCCCACGGCGGGAACATCGGCGTCATCCTGCACGCGCTGCCCTTCGAGATGATCACCATCTTCGGTGCCGCCATCGGCGCCTTCCTGGCCAACAACCAGATGAAGGTTGTCAAGGCGACGGCCGCCGGCCTGGGGCTGTGCTTCAAGGGCAGCAAGTACAGCAAGGCGCGCTACATGGAGCTGCTGGCGCTGATGTACGACATCCTGCAGAAGGCCCGCAAGGAAGGCCTGATGTCCATCGAGAAGGACGTCGAGGACCCGCACAGCTCGCCGCTGTTCCAGAAATATCCCGTGGTGGGCAACGACCACCACGTCACCGAGTTCATCACCGACTACCTGCGCATGATGGTGTCGGGCAACCTGAACGCACACGAGATCGAGTCGCTGATGGACAGCGAGATCGAGACCCACCACCAGGAGGAGCATGCCGCGGTCGCCGCGCTGCAGCGCCTGGCCGGCGGCCTGCCGGCCTTCGGCATCGTGGCTGCCGTG
This sequence comes from Pelomonas lactea, assembly GCF_043555885.1. Taxonomy (NCBI): domain Bacteria; kingdom Pseudomonadati; phylum Pseudomonadota; class Betaproteobacteria; order Burkholderiales; family Sphaerotilaceae; genus Roseateles; species Pelomonas lactea. The sequence goes on from NZ_JBIGHX010000003.1 coordinate 264,755, forward strand.
CTGGGCGTGGTGAACACCATGGGCTCGGTGGGCCAGCCGCCGGCCGTGCTGGGCGGCATGATCGGCTCCGCGCTGGTCGGCACCTTCCTGGGCATTCTGCTGGCCTACGGCTTCGCCGAGCCGCTGGCGGGCCTGCTGGAGCAGAAGGTGGAAGACGCCGGCAAGGAATTCCAGTGCATCAAGACCACGCTGCTGGCCAGCATGCAGGGCTACGCCCCGCAGGTGGCCATCGAGTTCGGCCGCAAGGTGCTGTTCTCGGGCGACCGGCCGAGCTTCTCCGAGCTCGAATCCCACGTGAAGAAGAAGTGACGTGGCGGTCGCCCTGGCAACGCAGCGCGGTTTCGCGGGAGCCTTGAATGGCCGGTGACGCGAAAAAGCTCCAGCCCATCATCATCAAGAAGGTGAAGAAGGGCGGCCATGCGGCGCATGGCGGCGCATGGAAGATCGCGTATGCGGACTTCGTCACGGCCATGATGGCCTTCTTCCTGCTGATGTGGCTGCTGGGATCCACGACCGAGGGCGACAAGAAAGGCATCGCCGAGTTCTTCCAGTCGCCGCTGAAGGTGGCCATGCTGGGCGGCTCCGGCTCGGGCGACTCCTCCAGCGTCGTGCGCGGTGGCGGCAAGGACCTCACGCGCGAGACCGGCCAGGTCAAGGAAGGCGAGAGCAGTGCCAAGCGCTCCAGCTACACGCTGCGGGCTCTCAAGGAAGAGCAGCGCAAGGCGGAGAAGGCGCGGTTGGAGCAGCTCAAGACCAAGGTCGAAGAGGTGCTGGCCGAGAACCCCAAGCTCGCCGCCCTGGGCGGCCAGATCCGTCTGGACATGACCCGCGAGGGCCTGCGCATCCAGATCGTCGACGAGGGCAACCGCCCGATGTTCGACAGCGGCAGCGCCGTCGTGAAGCCCTACATGCGCGACTTGCTGCGCGAACTCGGCAGCGTCCTCACCGAGGTGCCGAACCGGCTCACGGTGGAGGGGCACACCGATGCCCAGCCCTTCCCCGGCGGTGACAAGGGCTACAGCAACTGGGAACTGTCGGCCGACCGCGCCAACGCATCGCGCCGCGAGCTGGTGGCGGGCGGGCTGTCCGAGGCGCGCATGCTGCGCGTGCAGGGGCTGGCCGCCAGCAAGCTGCTGGATGCGAAAGACCCCAACGGCGCGCTGAACCGGCGCATCAGCATCATCGTCATGAACCGCGATGCCGAGGACGCCGTGCTGAAGAATGTGGTGGAAGAACCCGAGGCAGACACGCCAGCGGCCGAGACCGGCAAAATGCCGCAAACTCAGCCTGTGGTGCCGGCCCGCTAGAAACTAGACTGCGGGCTGACCCCTGAAATCCCCGCCTGCCTACAGAGAGGATCGCCATGAGCGCTGACATGAAATTCCTGGTCGTTGACGACTTCTCCACCATGCGCCGCATCGTTCGCGGCCTGTTGAAGGAGATCGGCTACAACAACTGCGAAGAGGCCGAAGACGGCGTCGAAGCGCTGAACATGCTCAAGGGCGCCAAGTTCGACTTCGTCGTCAGCGACATCAACATGCCCAACATGACGGGCTTCGAGTTGCTGAAGGCCATCAAGGAAGACCCCAACCTCAAGCACCTGCCGGTGCTGATGGTCACGGCCGAAGCCCGCAAGGAAGACATCGTGCTGGCGGCCCAGTCCGGTGCGGCCGGCTACATCGTCAAGCCTTTCACGAAGGCGACGCTGGAGGAGAAGGTTCTCAAGATCATGCAGAAGCTGGCTGCCGCCGCCTGACAACAAAACAATAGGGGACTGCCATGTCGATGGATCAACTGGACCAATTGGCCAAGGCTCAGGAGCCGTTGCTCGTTTCGCCCGAGGTCTTCCAGCAGCTCGGCACCATCACCCGCACCCTGCATGACACCATGCAGCGCCTGGGCGTCATGCCCAAGCTGCAGGTGGCCACCGACGGCCTGCCCGATGCGCGCAGCCGCCTGAGCTATATCGCCACCAAGACGGCTGCCGCCGCCGAGAAGGTGCTGAACTCCGTCGACCAGGCCAAGGCTGAACATGCCGGCATCAGCCAGGCGACGAAGGAGCTGGCCGCAGCCATCGTGGCCGACCCGGTGCGGGCCGTCGCCAGCGGCGCGGTGATGAACTTCGTCAAAGACGTTGAAAGCCGCACACAGAACATCGACAGCCACCTGACCGACATCATGTTGGCGCAGGACTTCCATGATCTGACCGGCCAGGTGGTTGCCAAGGTCGTGAACCTGGCCAACGATCTGGAGGACAGCCTCGTCAAGCTGCTGGTGCAGGTGGTGCCGCCCGAGCAGCGCGAGAAGGTTGACCCGACCATCCTGCAGGGCCCCGTCGTCAACGCCGAGGGCCGCACCGATGTGGTCACCAACCAGGGCGAGGTCGACGACCTGCTCGCGAGCCTCGGGTTCTGAGGCCGGCAAACGCCACAAGAACGGGGAGCGTGTGTTGCACGCTCCCCGTTTTGCTTGGTGGCGTGGCGCTATCCCAGACGCAATGGCGTGCGTGAGCCTGGCGAACGAGGGGCGCCCGACCTGGCCAGGACCGGCGATCCGTCGTTCCACTCGCTGGTTTCCGCCTGCGCTCACGCACGCCAGCCACTGGGTTGGCGGCTGCCCGGCGTGAAGGAAATGCCTTCGTTCACCGACGGTGAACCTGATGGGCCCGTGGGCAGACGTGAGGCTGGAGCAGCACACCGTTGCCCGCTGGGCAATCCGCCAGCCGGGTCGTCTACGTCACGGGAATGACCCGGCCTTGGATCGGCAAAACGGGGTGACAGCGGGCCGCCGTCGCGCCTGCGATGGGTCAAGGTCACGCCTTGAGCGTCGCTGGCCGCCCGGTGGTGGACTGGGTTGTCTACGTCACGGGGATGACCCGGCCTTGGATCGGCAAAACGGGGTGACCGCGGGTCGACGTCGCGCCTGCGATGGGTCAAGGTCACGCCTTGAGCGTCGCTGGCCGCCCGGTGGTGGATCAGGGGGGGCTTCGGCCCGTTTTTCAGGCTCAGGCGCCAGGGGGCGGCCCTCAACAATCCTGCCTGGCGCCTTTCCCGGCGCGCCCCCGCCATGGCCGACCAAGACGCACAAGACCGCAACCTACCCGCCTCGCCCAAGAAGATCGAGAGATCCCGGGCGGAGGGGCAATTGCCGCGTTCGCGTGACCTGCCGCACTTCGCCATGATGGTGGCGGGCGGCGCGGCGCTGGCGATCGGCGGGCCGCAGATCGTCGAGAAGCTGCGCCAGACGCTGATCCACGGCCTGCACTTCGATGCGCGGCTGCTGGCGCGGCCTGGCTTCATGGGTGAGCGTCTGGTGGAGATGACGCTGGACTTCGCGCTGGTCATGGGCCCCATCGCCGCGCTGCTGGTGCTGGTGGGCATCGCCAGCAACCTCGCCAGCGGCGGCTGGAACTGGACGATGAAGCCGCTGGCGCCCAAGTTCTCGCACCTGAACCCGCTGGGCGGCCTGAAGCGGCTGTTCACCGGCCAGGGCCTGGGCACGGCGCTGAAGGCCGTGCTGCTGGCGCTGGTGCTGGGTGTCATCGGTGCGCTGGCGTTGAAGGACCGGCTGGCGGCCTACGTCAGCATCATGTCGGTGCCGCTGCCGTCGGCGCTGGCCTACGCGGGCCGACAGCTGATGGGAGGGCTGGGGCTGCTGGCCCTGGCGCTGGCGGTGTTCGCCGCCATCGACGTGCCACTGCAGCGCCAGCTGTGGCTGCGCCGCATGCGCATGACGCGCGAAGAGGCGAAGCAGGAAATGAAGGAGGTCGAGGGCAACATCGAGGTCAAGGCCAAGATGCGCGCCCGCATGCGCGAAATGGCCAAGCGCCGCATGCTGGCCGCCGTGCCGCAGGCCGACCTCGTCGTCATGAACCCGACGCACTACGCCGTCGCGCTGAAGTACGAGGAAGGCAAGATGTCTGCGCCCAAGGTGGTGGCCAAGGGTGCCGACCTGCTGGCGATGAAGATCCGCGACCTAGCCAAGGAAAGCAAGGTGCCCGTGTTGCAGCAGCCGGTTCTCGCCCGTGCGCTGTACGCGCACGCCAAGGTTGACCACGAGATTCCCGCCGCGCTGTTCGGCGCCGTGGCGCAGGTGCTGGCCTATGTGTACCAGCTGCGCGCCGCGCTGGCCTCTCGCCATGTCGCCCGGCCGGACATGCCCAAGCCGCATGTGCCGCCCGAGTTGGACCCGCACAACAAGCCGGGCTGGCGGCCCGAGCCCGACGAGGACTTCGCGGAATAGGTCACGGTGGCAGGCGCCCGAACAGGGCGGTTTTCCTGCCGCTACTCCGACTCAAGTTTTGCGCCTCGCCGCGAAGAATGCGGCTGAGACCCGAACTGCCGCATGAACCAGCTCACCGCCAAACTCCAAGCCCTGCTGGGCCCGCGCTCGGGCGTCATCGCCGCTCTGGGTGCGCCGATCGCCGTGCTGCTGGTGCTGTCGATGATGGTGCTGCCGCTGCCGCCGTTCGCGCTGGACCTGCTGTTCACGTTCAACATCGCGATGGCCGTGATGGTCATGATGGTGGCAGCGAACATGGTGAGGCCGCTGGACTTCGCGGCCTTCCCCACCGTGCTGCTGCTGACAACGCTGATGCGGCTGTCGCTGAACGTCGCGTCCACGCGCGTCGTGCTGCTGGAGGGGCACACCGGCACCGGCGCGGCCGGCAAGGTCATCGAGGCCTTCGGCCATTTCCTGATCGGTGGCAATTTCGCGGTGGGCCTGATCGTCTTCGCCATCCTCGTCGTCATCAACTTCATCGTGGTGACCAAGGGTGCCGAGCGCATCGCCGAGGTCGGCGCGCGCTTCACGTTGGACGCCATGCCCGGCAAGCAGATGGCCGTGGACGCGGACCTGAACGCCGGCCTCATCAACGAGGCCGAGGCCAAGCGCCGCCGCGCCGAGCTGGGCGACGAGGCCGACTTCTTCGGCTCCATGGACGGTGCCAGCAAGTTCGTGCGCGGCGACGCCGTGGCCGGCATGCTGATCCTGGCCATCAACATCGTCGGCGGCTTCATCATCGGCATCGCCCAACACGGTCTCTCCGCTGGTGACGCGGCCAACAGCTACATCCTGCTGGCCGTGGGCGACGCGCTGGTGGCGCAGGTGCCGGCGCTGCTGATCTCGGTGGCGGCGGCCATGGTTGTGTCGCGCGTGGGCACGGACAAGGACATCGGCAGCCAGATCGGCAAGCAGGTGTTCGGCTCGGCCAAGAGCATCGCCATCACCGCCGGCGTCGTCGGGGCGCTGGGGCTGATCCCGGGCATGCCGCACGTCGTGTTCCTGCTCATCGCGGCCGGCCTGGGCTATCTGGCGTACTGGCTGCGCGCCAAGGAGCAGGCGATGGAGGCCGCCAAGGCCGTCAAGCCCATCATGCCGCCCAGCGAGGGCGCCGGCGAGGCCAGCTGGGAGGACCTCGTGCCGGTGGACACGCTGGGTCTGGAGGTGGGCTACCGCCTCATCACGCTGGTGGACAAGACCCGCGAGGGCGACCTGCTCTCCCGCATCAAGGGCGTGCGGCGCAAGTTCGCGCAGGAGGTCGGCTTCCTGCCGCCGCCGGTGCACATCCGCGACAACCTGGAGCTGCGGCCCAGCCAGTACCGCATCTCGCTGCGCGGTGCGGTCGTCGGCGAGGCCGAGGCCTTCCCCGGCATGTGGCTGGCCATCAACCCGGGCCACGCGACGCAGAAGCTCATCGGCACGCAGACCACCGACCCGGCCTTCGGCCTGCCGGCCGTGTGGATCGACGAGCGGCAGAAGGAGATGGCCCAAATGAACGGGTTTACGGTCGTTGATTGCTCGACCGTCGTGGCCACCCACCTTTCACACTTGATGCAAGTGCACGCGGCCAAGCTGCTGGGCCGCGTGGAGACGCAGGCGCTGGTGGAGCACCTCACCAAGCAGGCGCCGCAATTGATCGAAGACGTGATTCCCAAGATGGTCAGCATCGCCACCCTGCAACGAGTCCTCCAGCTGCTGCTGGAAGAGGGCGTGCATGTGCGCGACATGCGCTCCATCGTCGAGTGCCTGGCAGAGAACGCCGCCGCCGTGACCGACCCGCAGGAACTGGCGCGCCGCATCCGCACCCACATCGCGCCGGCCATCGTGCAGCAGATCTACGGCAGCGTGAAGGAGCTGGACGTCATCGCGCTGGAGCCGGAGCTGGAGCGCCTCGTCACCCAGGCCCTCAATTCGCCGCATGGCGCCGCGCTGGACCCCGGCGTGGCCGACACGCTGGCCCGCAGCGCGGCCGAGACGGCCCAGAAGCAGGAAGACCGCGGCGTGCCCGCCACGCTGCTGGTGCCCGACCTGATCCGCGCCCCCATGGCCCGCCTGCTCAAGCGCGCCGCGCCCCGGCTCAAGGTGCTGGGCCACAGCGAGATCCCTGAGACCCACACCATCCGCATCGGCTCCATCATCGGAGGTACAGCTTGATGTGCCCCCACGCTCATATTCAATCGCTGCCCCCCGAGGGGGCGCCCGCCTCCTTTGAGGCGGCTCGGCAGGAGGCTCCGATGTGCCCCCACGCTCATATTCATTCGCTGCCCCCCGAGGGGGCGCTCGCCTCCTTTGAGGCGGCTCGGCAGGAGGCTCCATGAACGTTCGCAAATTCACCGCGAGGACATCGCGAGAAGCTCTTGCCCTCGTCAAGCAGGCCTTCGGTCCCGACGCCGTCGTGCTGTCCAACAAGAACGTGCCCGAAGGCGTGGAAGTGCTGGCCATGGCGCCAGAAGGCATGGGCCAGATCGAGCAGATGGCCCAGACCGCGCCGCGCACCGTGGCCCGCCCGGCCGCGCAGCTGGCACCGGCCCAGCCGCCGCAGCGCGCCAGCTTTGCCGAGCGCTCGCGCCAGGAGCCCAGCTTCGGCGCGCCCGAGGTGCGCAACGACGTCGAGCAGCTGGCCATGAGCACGCTGAGCTTCCAGGACTACGTGCGCGAGCGCGTGCTGCGCCGCCGCCAGGCCGAGATGGCCGGCCAGCCCGACCCCGTGCTGTCGCAGCCGGCCCCCGCGCCGCAGCAGCCGCCAGCGGTGTCGCTGGACGCCGTGCGCGCCCAGCGTGAGCGCCGCGCGGCCGAAGCGATGGCCGCGCTGGCCCCGCGGCGCCCGGCACCGGCCCAGCCCCGCCCGATGCCGCCGGTGCTGCGCGACGAAATCCGCATCCCCACCGCTGCCGTGCCCGCGACGCAGCGCGCGGTGCCGCAGCTCGGTGACATCGGCCAGGGCGCCGGCATGGAGCCGCAGCCGCTGCCCGGCCAGCCCACCGCGTCCCAGCGCAACCAGATGGACATGGCCGCCGAGCTGCGCCAGATGCGCGGCCTCATCGAGGAGCGCTTCTCGTCGCTGGCCTTCATGGAGAAGCTGCAGCGCCAGCCCGTGCAGGCGCGCCTGACGCAGAAGCTGCTGGAGCTGGGCTTCTCGCCCGCGCTGGTGCGCAAGCTGGCCGAGAGCTGCCCGTCCGACTTCAAGGCCGGCTCGCCCCATGACCCCGCCGACGAGACCGCCTGGGCCGCCCACGTGCTGTCGCGCAATCTGCAGACCGACGAGGCCGCCCCGGCCATCGAGGACCGCGGCGGCGTGTTCGCGCTGATCGGCTCCACCGGCGTCGGCAAGACGACGACCACCGCCAAGCTGGCCGCCCACTTCGCCACCAAATACGGTGCCGGCCAGCTCGGCCTGATTACGCTGGACGCCTACCGCGTCGGCGCCCACGAGCAGCTGCGCGCCTACGGCCGCATCCTCGGCGTGCCGGTGCACACCGCGCACGACCGCGCGTCGCTGGACGACCTGCTGGACCTGCTCGCCAGCAAGAAGCTGGTGCTCATCGATACCGCCGGCATGGCCCAGCGCGACAGCCGCACGCAGGAGCTGCTCGAGATGCTGGCCCACCCCAGCATCAAGAAGCTGCTGGTCATCAACGCCGCGCAGCAGGGCGAGACGATTGAAGACGTCGTCGGCGCCTGGAAGGGCGCGGCCTGCGAAGGCGTCGTGCTCAGCAAGATCGACGAGGCCGTCAAGCTGGCCCCGGCGCTGGACACGCTGATCCGCCACAAGCTCAAGGTGCTGGGTGTGGCCAACGGCCAGCGCGTGCCGGAAGACTGGCACCGCCTGCCCAGCGTGGCGCTGGTGCAGCGCGCGCTGAAGAGCCCCGCCGCCGGCGCCTGGCGCATGGACAACACCGACGTGAACCTGATCTTCGCCGGCGCGCCGCTGACCGACGCCGGCCTGAGGGCCATCCACTGATGTCGACGACACCTCTTCATTTGAGCGGGCCGAGCGCTGGGCCGCTCCCAAGCCGGCCCGTCATGGCGATGTGCTTGCGGCTCGATGCCGCAAGCATCGCCGTCCCCGCGGGGGCTGAGGCCGGACACAGGGCGCCCAGCGGGCGTCCTGTGCCTGCCGAAGCTCTGCGGCCACTGGCCGCAGAGCGGTCCCGGCCAAGGTCCTCCTTGGACGAGGGGCAAACATGATGGATCAAGCCCACGGTTTGCGCCGCCTGTTCGCGGCCTCCAAGACGCGCTTCGTGCCGGTCGTCAGCAACCCGCGCGTGATGGGCGCCGGCGTGCTGCTGGAAGGTCTGTGTGCGGCCTTCGCCGAGCTCAACCTGCAGACGCTGGTGGTCGACGCCGGCGAGCACTCCCCGGCACCGTCGGAGCTGGCGCAGGTGGACCTGTCCAACTGCATCGAGCGGCTGTCGCCGCGGGTCTCGTACCTGGCGGCGCGTGGCCTGCCGCTGCGTCACATCAATGCCCAGGGCTCGGCCGCGGCCTTCCTGGAAGCGGTGGCCGCCGCGGCGCCCGAGGCCGACGTCATCCTGCTGCACGCGCCCGCGTCCGAACTGGCGCGCGTCGTCGCGTCGCGCGAGGTGCGGCCGCTGCTGCTGGCCGACACCGACCCGCTGAGCGTCACCGAGGCGTACGCGGGCATGAAATGGCTCACACAACGCGCCGGGCTGATGGTCTACAGTCTGCTGATGGCCTGCCATCCCCAGCTGCGCGTGGCCACCCGCATCGCGCAACAGCTTCATTCCTGCGCCGACGGCTTCCTCGGCGCGGTGCTGCGCGACTGGGCCTGCCTAGACCCCCGCGCCTCCCAGCATGCGCCGCTGACGCCCGAGCTGCGTCACCTGGCCCGCGAGCTGTTGCTGGCGTCGCCGCCCGGCTCGGCGCTGGACGCCGCCTCTGATGCGACTCCGCTGCGCCCGGCGCGCGCGGTGTCGTCACCGTTCCTCGCAGCACACTGAACTGCCGGAGTTCACGATGTACACGCCCAAAGGCCGCCTCGACAACAGCACGCTGATCAAGCAGTACAGCCCGCTGGTGCGACGCCTGGCGCACCAGATGATCGCCAAGCTGCCGGCCAACGTGGAGGTGGACGACCTCATCCAGGTCGGCCTCATCGGCCTGACCGACGCGCTGTCGCGCTTCGATGCGGGGCAGGGCGTGCAGTTCGAGACCTTCGCGACGCAGCGCATCCGCGGCGCCATGCTCGACGAGCTGCGCGGCGGCGACTGGATGAGCCGCGGCACGCGCCGCCAGCAGCGCGAGATCGAGGCCGCCGTCCACAAGGTCGAGCAGCGCCTGGGACGCGCGCCCAGCGAGGCAGAGATTGCCGCCGAGATGGGCCTGCCGCTGGCGGAGTACCAGGAACTGCTCGGCAAGGTGCGCGGCACGCAACTGGTCTACCTGGAAGACATGTCCGGCGACGAGGGCGACGAGGACTACCTCGACCGCCACGTGGCCGATGAGGCCAGCAACCCCGTCGCCCTGCTGCAGGACCATCGCATGCGGGAGGCGCTGGTGGCCGCCATCAAGAACCTGCCCGAGCGCGAGCAGTTCGTGATGAGCATGTACTACGAGCACGACATGAATCTCAAAGAGATTGCAGCCGTGCTCAAGGTCACGGAGTCGCGCGTCTGTCAACTGCACAGCCAGTCCATCGCAAGGTTGCGCGTTAAGCTGCGTGACTGGTGAATCGCGGGGCACGCCGACGGCAGCTGCCCCAGCTCATAAGCAGGGGACAAGCGCATGTTCGGATGGAAGAAGGCCGGCTATTCGACCGCCGCGGCTGCCGTCACGCCGCGTGAAGAGGGAGGCCGCCGTGAGGACGGTGCCGCGCTGAACGTCGTCAAGCGCCTGTCCCGCTCCATCTCCACCGTGGGCAAGGACGCCGCCGAAGTGCGCGGCGCGCTCGAAGACACGCAGCGCGTCGTGCAGGCTCAGAGCCAGGCGATGCAGGCGCTGGCCCGTCAGCTCAGCCAGATTGGCGAGGCCCAGCGATCCATCGCCACCGCCACCGCCCAGAGCGCGGCTGCGGTTCAGCGCGCGCGCGGCGCTCTGGGCGTCGTCGGCGGTGAGGTGGTGGGCATGTCCGCCACGCTGGCCCAGGTGTCGGACGCGGCGGCCGAGATCACCAAGATTTCCTTGCAGACGCGGCTGGTCGCGTTCAATGCGGCTGTCGAGGCCAAGCATGCGGGCGACGCAGGGCGCGGCTTCGCCGTCGTTGCCGAGGCCGTCAAGGCGCTGGCGGGCCAGGTGGAGTCGTCGTCCAAGGCCATCGTCACCGCCATCGCGACGCTGCAGGATCGCATCGACCGCTTCAGCACCGAGCTGACCGAGAACGCCGCCAAGCCCAGCCAGATCCATGCCGCGTTCAGCGAGGTGGAGCAGGACGTGCAGCGCATCTCGGCGTCCGCCGCCGACAGCGGCCAGCAGATGAGCCTGCTCAATGAGCGTGCGCACGAGCTGGAGCGTGAGGTGTCCGAGGCCACCCATGGCCTCAAGGTCGCGTTCGATGGCAGCGACCGCTTCCTGCGCATGTCCGAGGAACTGATCGAGCAGATCGCCGAGAGCGGCGTCGAGGTCGACGACATGCCCTTCATCCGCACTGCGCAGTCGGCGGCGGCCGAGATCGGCGCGCTGCTGGAGGACGCGCTGCGCAACGGCCAGATCAGCGAGGCCGACCTCTTCGACGAGCAGTACCGCCCCATCGACGGCACTAACCCGCAGCAGCACACGACGCGCTTCTGCGCGCTGGGCGACAAGCTGTTCCCGGCCGTGCAGGAGAAGGCGCTGGGCTTCAGCGACAAGATCGTCTTCTGCATCGCGGCCGACCGCAACGGCTACATCGCCACCCACAACCGCAAGTACTGCCAGCCGCAGCGCCCGGGTGACACGGTCTGGAACACGGCCAACAGCCGCTACCGTCGCATCTTCAACGACCGTACGGGCCTGGCCTCGGCGCGCAACACGCGGCCCTTCCTGCTCCAGACCTATCGCCGCGACATGGGCGGCGGCCGCTTCGTCGTGCTCAAGGAGGCGACGGCACCCATCGTCGTTAACGGCCGGCACTGGGGTGGCCTGCGGCTGGCGTTCAACTTCTGACGCTCAGTTCTTCACCGACAGCCGGATCTCGCGGTTCAGCAGCTCCAGCCACGCGTCCGCATGCGGATGGTGCTTGCTGAGGGCCATGTAGGTGGTCTTCAGCTCGACGGCCGGGGGCAGCCAGCGCAGCTCCGTCATCGCATCGCGCGCCAGCAGGTACTCGAAGGACGCGCGTTCGGAGAACACGGCGTCGACACGGCCCAGCTTCAGCAACTGCAGCGCCGGGCGCCGGTCGACGACAGGGTGGAGGCGGTAGCTGCCGCCGGCCAGTTCGGCAGGCAGGTAGGCCCCGCGCTCCACCGCCACCTGCGCGTCCGCGGCCAGTGGCTCGGTGCCGCGCTCGGCGCGCACGAAGAAGCCCAGCTGCATGCGCGCCACGGGCAGTGAGTAGCGCAGCAGCGCATCCCGCTCGTCATTTCGCCACACGGCCATCAGCAGGCATTCGCCGTTGCGCGCCATCGTGTAGGCCCGTGCCCATGGCGCCTTGATGGTCTGCACCGTCAGCCCGGCGGCCGTGAAGGCGCGCCGCGCCAGCGCGCCCAGGCTGCCACCGTCGGGCAGATCGGCGCTGACGTAGGGCGGGAAGTCGGTGAAGCACAGCGGCACCATGGTGGCGGCCTGGGCATGAGCGGCGCCAGGCGCTGCCAACAGCGCGGCCAGCACGCCGGCGGGTGGCAGCCAGCCAGGCCCTGCGCCGGTCATTCGGCGATGCAAGCCCGGTTCTTGCCGGTGTGCTTGGCCTCGTACAGCGCCACGTCGGCGCGATCCAGCGCAGCCTCCAGCGTCTCGCCGGGCCGGTACAGCGTCACGCCGGCCGAGAACGTGACGAACACGTCCTTGCCATCATGGTTGAACAGCGCCGACGACAGCGAGCGCTGCAGCCGCACGAGCACCTGCTGGGCTTCGTCCAGTGGCGTGTTGGGCAGCATCAGCACGAACTCCTCGCCGCCGTAGCGCGCCACCATGTCGCCGGGCCGCAGCGAGGCCTGCGTGCGCTCGGCCAGCGATTTCAGCGCGATGTCGCCGGCGTGGTGGCCCAGGCTGTCGTTGAGTTTCTTGAAGTTGTCGATGTCCAGCAGCGCCAGCGCCACGCGCGTGGCCTCGCGCTCGGCCTTGGCCTGCTCGATGCCGAAAGCCTGGATCAGCCCGCGGCGGTTGGCCACCTGCGTGAGCTGGTCGGTGTGCACCTCGTTGGACAGCCGGCGCAGCTCGCCCTCCAGCTCCTCCACGCGCTGTGTCAGTGCGGTGGCGCGGTCATGCTCCAGCGTCAGCCGCTGCTGAGTCTGTGCGACGAGGCCCTGCACGCTGCGGCTCTCCTCCACCATCTCGCGCACGGTGCCGGCCAGGCTTTCCAGCGAGTCGGCCCGCTCGATGGCGTCGGCGTAGCGACCGACACTGTTCTGGAAGCGGTCGGTGTGCTGGCCCAGCTCGCCCAGCTCGGACAGCATCCGCTGGATCAGCCCCTTGAGCGCGTCGCGCGCCTTGGAGCGCTCGTCGCGCAGCGTGCGCTGGCGATCGCGCGTGCCGGCCAGCAGCTCGGACACCGTGCGCACGCCGCGTCCCGACAGGCCCTGCGCCAGCGTGTTCCTCATGGCCTCGGCCTGGCCCAGCGCCCAGGAGTCGTCCTCAGCCAGGTCCACGAGGCTGGACGACAGCTCGCGGCACAGGCCGCCCAGCTCGTCGAACAGGTGGCGGCGGTGGTCCAGCAGGTGGCGGGCGCGCAGGCACAGCGCGGCCATCTGCGTGACGCGCTCGGGGCTGGCGCCGCCGAGCCTGAGTTCGTCCTGCGCAGCCTCCAGGTCGCGCATCAACGCGTCGGCCGGCGTGGCCTCGGTCTGCGCCGAGCGCAGCGCGTGGCGCACGGTGCCGTTGAGCTCGCCGCTGACGTCGTGCCACGGGGTGAGATCGGTGGCGGGCGCGTCGCGCAGGCCGGTGCGGCTGGCCTCGCCGAAGCCGCTGCTGTCGCGGAAGTCCGAGTCCACGAAGGCGCTGTCGGCGAACAGCTGGCTGGACGTGCCGCCGTCGTCATCGGTCTCGACCTCGCTGCCGTCGCCGTCCTTGTCCCAGCTGGTGATGAGCTGCGACAGGCGCTTGACGAGCTTGCCGCTGTCGGCGCGGCTGAGCTCCAGCACGCGGTTGATGCCGTCCTTCTTGCGCGCCAGCGTCCAGTGCCGGCCGCCGCGCTCCAGCCCGCGCACGAGGCGCTCGATGGCCTGCGCCAGCGCCTCGGCCTGCGCGCCGGGGCTCGCGGTGTCCAGCAGCCGGTCGACCTGGCGCTGCAACTCGTCCAGGCGCTGCTCGCGCAGCGCCGTCTGCAGTTCCTGGCGCGTGGCGCCCGACGGCAGCGCCAGGCTGATGAGCCGGAACATCAGCTGCTGCAGCTTCTCCGGGATCGCGCTGCTGGCGGCCGAGGCAGGTTCGCCGCCTGCCTCGATGGCATAGGCGCGGGCGTAGTTCTCGGGCGTGGGTTCAAGCCGGGCCTGGGCCAGGCGTTGCAGCGCCGCCTTGGCGAGCTGGGCTGGCGCAAGGGTAGAGCGCATCGGTGAGTCGGTTGGTTGTTAGCGTTGGCCGCGGGCGAGGTCCGCGGTGCTGTCGGCCTGGGTGATCCACGGCGCCTTGCGCGGCAGCACGGTCTGGGCGATCCAGCGCTCCAGCTCGTCCGCGGGCAGCGCCTTGCTGAACAGGAAGCCCTGCATCAGCGAGCAGCCCAGACGGTGCAGCACTTCCATCTGCCGCAGCGTCTCCACGCCCTCGGCGATGACGCGCAGGCCCAGGGCCCGCGCCAGCGCAATGATGGCGGTGACAACGGCCGAGCTCTGCGGCGTGATGCCCAGGTCGCGCACGAAGGTGCGGTCCACCTTGACCTCGGAAATGGGCAGCGTGGTCAGGTAGGCGAGGGACGAGTAGCCGGTGCCGAAATCGTCGATGGAGATCTCGACGCCCACCTCGTTGAGCCGGTGCAGAGACGGGATGACGTTCTGCAGGTCCTTCATCAGGTTGTTTTCTGTGATTTCGAGCTGGATGGACCGGTGCGGCACGCCGTAGGCGCTGACGCACTGATGGATGTGCTCGACCAGATCGGTGCGCTCGAACAGGCGGCTGGGCAGGTTGACGGCGATGGAATCGGCGAAGCCGAACTGCAGCGACCACAGCTTGGCCTGGCGCGCCGCTTCCTTCAGCGCCCATTCGGACAGCGGCACGATGAGGCCGGTTTCCTCGGCCAGCGGAATGAAGTCGGCCGGCGGCACCAGCACGTTGCCGCGCTGCCAGCGCATCAGCGCCTCGGCGCCCACCATGCGCGCAGCGCGCACGTCGATCTTGGGCTGGTAGTGCAGCACGATCTCGTTGCGCTCCAGCGCCTTGTGCAGCGCGCTCTCCAGCTCCAGCTTCTGCTTGCCGTGGCCGGCCAGCTGCGGCGAGTAGACGGCCGAGGCGTTGCGGCCCTGGCTCTTGACGGCGTACATCGCGACGTCGGAGTTGCGCAGCAGGTCGGCCATGGTCTGGCCGTCGCGCGGGTAGATGGCGATGCCCACGCTGGCCGTGACGAAGCATTCCTGGCCGCCGACGAAGATGGGCTCGCGCAGCGCATCCAGCACGCGCTGGGCGACGCGCTCGGCGTCGCGCTCATCCGCGACCTCCGGCAGCAGCGCGACGAACTCGTCGCCGCCCAGGCGCCCCACGGCCTCCAGGCCGCGGTGGCTGCGGTTGCCCAGGCCTTCGAGCACGCCTTCCATGATCTGGTCGGAATGGCGCACGCAGCTGCGCAGGCGCCGGCCGACCTCGATCAGCAGCTCGTCGCCGGCCGCATGGCCCAGCGTGTCGTTGATGACCTTGAAGCGGTCCAGGTCGATCAGCAGCAGGCCCACCTCGTGGCCGCCACGGCGCGCGCTCTCGATGGCGCGCTCGACGCGCCAGATCAGCTGGCGGCGGTTGGGCAGGCCGGTGAGGGCGTCGAAATGCGCCAGCTGGCGGATGCGATCCTCGGCCTGGCGGCGGTCCGTCACATCCTGCAGGATGCCCGTGTAGCCGCTGACGATGCCCTGGTCGCTGAACTCGGGCTCGGCTTCGATGTGCACGACCCGCTGGCGGCCGTCAGGCAACGTCAGCGGCAGATCGGTGATCAGGACGGAGGTATGGGCGATGACGTCGCGCAGCAGCCGCAGGAACACGTGGCGGTCGTCCGACGGCACCATGCGCAGCACGCTGAGGAAATCCAGCCGGTCCTGCGGGCCGCGGCCGAACACGCGTAGGCCCTCGGCCGAAATCGTGAAGCTGCCGGGTACGTCGCGCCGCCACTCGAAGCTGCCCATGCGCGCCAGGTCCTGGGCGCGGGCCAGCTTGGCCTTGCTGCGCTCCAGCTCGTGGCGCGTGCGCGAGCTGCGCAGCAGGTAGCGCAGCCGGCCGTCCAGCAGGCTCCACTGCGAGGACTTGACGAAGAAGTCGGTGGCGCCGGCCTGGTAGGCGCGGTTGATGGAGGCCTCGTCGTCCAGGCCGGTCAGCATCAGCACCGGCAGGGATTCGAAGCCGGGCGTGGCACGCAGCAGCGAGCAGGTCTCGAAGCCGTCCAGCTCGGGCATCAGCGCGTCCAGCACGACGACGTCGGGCGCACGCACGGACAGCTGGGCCAGCGCCTGGCTGCCGCTGGACGCCTCGGTCACCTCGAAGCCGCGTTCACGCAGGGCGGCTGCCGTCAGCAGCAGGTTGACCTCGTCGTCATCCACCAGCAGCACGCGCGGGCTTGACGGCAGATCGTCGAGGGCTTGACCGGTGGGCAGCATGGGCGGCGAGTCAGAGCAGCGCGGCCAGCGCCGCGCGTACCCGTTGGATGTCCTGGAGCATAGCGTCCAACTGTTCCTGCATGCCCTCGCTGCGGCCTTCGCGGGCCAGGGTTTCGATGTCTGCGCAACGCGCCGACAGCGCCATCGCGCCCAGGCTGGCGGAAGACGACTTCAACGTGTGGCTGACGTGCCGGATGGCGACGAGATCCAGCGTGTCGCCCTCGCGCGCCCGGGCCAGATCGGGCAGCAGCCGCTCCAGCGAGCTGCCGAAGGCGGCAACGACCCGTTCCAGCAGCTTGTTGCCGCCGCTCGGGTCGAGCTCGCGCAGGCGTCGTATCGCCTCGGGATCGAGCAGGTCGGCGGGTGGTTGCGCGGTCATGGAGAACTGGACACGGGGTATCCCGCAAATGTAGCGCGGGCGGGTGGGGGGGCTGACGCGAAGGAATGCACAGATTCGGCGGGGCAAACACCGTGGTGCATCTGCACCGGGGCACGGTGGGCCGCTGCCTACAATCTCGCGCATGAACAGCCTGAGCGACCACAGCGCGCTTTCGCGCCGCCTGGAGCGGCGACCGTCGATGCGGCTGGTGGTGGCGGGGCTGGCCGGTGCTGCGCTGCTGATGCTGCTGCTCGGCGCGCTGGTCGTGCTGGCGCTGATGCGGGTGTGGGGCGGCGAGGTCGGCCTCGTGCATGCAGCCCTCGTGCTGACGGCATTCTTCACCGGTGTCCTGGTGCTGGTGGCCGCCGCGCTGGGCTGGCATGCCGGCGTGCGCCTGACGCGGCAGCGCCTGGCCGAGCCGCTGCGCGAGGCGCGCCAGCAGTTGCTGATGCAGGCCCAGCTGCAGCGCGACTGGCAATGGGCCACGGACGCCACCCACCGGCTCGTGCGCTGGCAGGCGCCTCAGGGTGGGCCGGCCTCCAGTTGGGTGGGCGCCAGCCTGAGCACGCAGCTGCTGTGGGAGCGCTTCGCGGCCACTGAGCCGGGGCAGG
Organism: Pelomonas lactea; assembly: GCF_043555885.1. Taxonomy (NCBI): domain Bacteria; kingdom Pseudomonadati; phylum Pseudomonadota; class Betaproteobacteria; order Burkholderiales; family Sphaerotilaceae; genus Roseateles; species Pelomonas lactea. Next base: position 281,905 of record NZ_JBIGHX010000003.1, read on the forward strand.
AACTGCGCGAGCGCGTGCAGGCCCACCAGCCGTTCGCCGAGCTGCTCGTCCCGGCCGTCGACGGCGTCACGCGCTGGCGGCTGCGCGGGCTGCCGTGCATCGATTCGCAGGGGCATTTCGCCGGCTACGTGGGCACGGCGCGGCCCGACGAGGTCGCGCCGGCGCCCGCGCCGGCCCCGATGCCGCAGGATCTGGCTGTGGAGCAGGAGTCCTTCAGCTATTCGGTGTCGCACGACCTGCGCGCGCCGCTGCGCGTCGTGGAAGGCTTTGCCCGCATCCTGAAGGAAGACTACGGCTCGCGGCTGGACCGCGTCGGCAACGACCACCTGGACCGGGTCATGAGCGCCGCGGCGCGCATGAACAGCATGATCGACGCGCTGCTGTCGCTCTCCCAGCTGTCCACGCGGCCGCTGGCGTCCCAGCCGGTCAACCTGTCGCAGCAGGCGGGTTATGTCATGGAGGAACTGCGCCGCAGCGCGCCGCAGCGCGAGCTCGAACTGGACATCGAGCCCGACCTGGTGGTGCAGGGCGACCCGACGCTGCTGCGCATGGTGCTGGAGAACCTGCTGGGCAACGCGTGGAAGTACAGCGCCAAGGTCGACTGCGCGCGCATCCGCTTCGCGAGCTGCGAGCAGGGCGGGCGCCGCGCCTTCGTCGTGTCGGACAACGGCGCCGGCTTCGACATGCGCTTTGCCGAGCGGCTGTTCGGCGTGTTCCAGCGCCTGCACAGCGCCAGCGACTTCCAGGGCACCGGCGTGGGTCTGGCGCTGGTGCGCCGCATCGTGCGCCGCCATGGCGGCGACATCTGGGCCGAGTCCGCGGTCGGCGAGGGTTCCCGCTTTTACTTCACCTTGGGCTGACGCCCGTATTGCGAGCCGAGCGCCGGGCCGCTCCCAAGCCGGCCCGCCATGGCGATGTGCTTGCGGCTCGATGCCGCAAGCATCGCCGTCCCCTCGGGGGCTGAGGCCGGACACATCGCGCCCAGTGGGCGGGATGTGCCTGCCGAAGGGTTGCGGCACTGCCGCAGCGCGGTCTGCAAGACCGACCAGGCCTGCCCGCGTTCAGCGGCGCAGGACTGGGCGAGGGGCCTATCTGGCGCCTGGGCGAGCCAGCAACTCCACGGCGTCGACGATGCGCCGCGCCTGCTCCGGCAGGCTGTGGCCGTCGGCGGCGGCCAGGCTCATCAGGCGGGTCAGCGCCTCGTCGCGGGGCAGCGAGTAGCGGTGCATCAGCACACCCACGGCCAGCGCGGTGGGGTCCAGGGCGTGCGGCAGCTCGGACGGCGGGGCGGCAACGGGAGCAGGCGCCGGGGGCGGTGTGCCCGTGCGGGCGAACGCGGCCTCCACGGCCGGCACGATCTGCGAGATGTCCAGCGGCTTGACGAGGTAGGCCACGGCGCCGAGCTCCTTGACCTTGGCCACCGTCGCCTCGTCGGCGAAGGCGGACAGGAACATGAACGGCGTCTGCAGGTACTCGCGCAGGTAGGCTGCGACGTCGAAGCCGGTCAGGCCTTCCATGCGGATGTCCAGCAGCGCGAGTTCAGGCCGGTGTTCGCGGGCCAGCAGGATGGCGTCGTCGCCGTTGTCGGCGTCGATGACCTCGAAGCCGGCCTGCGTGAGCCCGTAGCTCAGCGTCGCCAACACCAGTCGGTCGTCATCGACGACCAGGATCTTGCCCTTGCTCACCGCGCCCCTCGTTCGACCATTAAGAACTTGGTTTTATGGCCGGATTGTGAACCACGCTTGGCGGAATCAATTCCAGGCGGCAAACGACGTCGTCGCCCTGCTGTTCCAGGCTGAGGATGGCGCTGCGCCGCGGCAGCAGTGCGCGCACCAGGCCCAGGCCCGACACGCCGCTCCTGACGTTCTGCAGCTGGAAGCCGTCGGGCAGCCGCCCGGGGTTGACGATCTCCACGGTCACGCCGGTGGTGTCGCAGATGAGCTGGCAGCGTACCTGCGCGTCGTGGCTGTGGCGCAGCGCATTGCCCAGCAGCTCGTTCAGGCTCAGCGCGATGGGGATGGCCTCGGCCTCGGGCAGGCACCAGTCCTCCAGCAGCGCGCCGCCCTCGGCGGCGGTCGTGATGACGCGGCCCTGCATGCGCTGCACGGAGCCGACGATGGCGTCGAACACGCGCTTGAGCACCAGCGGGCCGGTGGCACCCACCTGCAGGCCGTAGACCTGCGCGATGGCCTGCACCTGACCCACGGCCTCCTTGAGCACGGGGGCGACCTCGGGCCGGCGCACGGCGATCTGCTGCAGCAGCCCCGCCACGCCCTGCAGGTTGTTCTTGATGCGGTGGTGCACCTCGCGCACCAGCAGCTCGCGCTGCGAGATGGCGGCCTGCAGCCGCGCCTGTTCGGCGGCGCGCTGTTCGGTCACGTCGCTGGCCACCATCAGCAGCAGCTCGGGCGTGTCGTCGCCGCCGACGCCGGCGAGGTGCAGCAGCCGCGCATCCCAGATGCGCGTGGCGGCGCCGGCGGGCACGGGGTACTCGCGCTGCACGACGGCCTGCGAGGCCAGCGCCTCGCGCATGTCGGCCACGACGCGCGCGCCCTGTTCGTCACCGAACAGCTGCGCCGGCGTGCCGCCCAGCAGCGCGTTCTCGGGCCGGCCGGCCAGCGCGGCGGCGGCCTGGTTGAGCTTGACGATGCGCAGGCTCTGCGCCTCGTGCAGCGTGATGGCCAGCGGCGCGCCCTCGATGATGCGGGCCAGCGAGGCCTGCGCCAGCCGGCTCTGCGCCTCGGCCTGGCGACGGCGGTCGATGTCCAGCAGCGCGTAGGTGGTTTGCAGGCCGCCGTCCTCGCGCGGCGTCTGCACGGCGTTGCCGATGACCCAGAACTCGCGCCCGTCGCGGCCGCGCAGCTTGCATTCGAAGACGTCGCTGCCCGGCTCGGCGTGGAAGGCGTGGTCGTCGTCGTCGGGTGCCAGCACGCCCATGGGGCGGCCCAGCACGTCGTCCAGCTCGCAGCCGAACATGCGCCGCGCCGAGCGGTTCATCCATTCGATGCCGTCCGGCCCCACGGTGACGATGCCCACCAGCACCGAGTCCAGCACGGCGCGCTCGCTCTCGGCGCGCAGCAGCAGCGCGTTCTCGGCCTGGGCCTGCGCGGTGACGTCCAGCGTGACGACGGATGTGGAGCGCCGCCCGCCGGCCAGCAGGCCCGGCGCCACGCGCGTCAGCAGCCAGCGCCGGCCCAGCTCGGGGTGACGCACCGCGTAGCGCACCTCGACGGCGTCGCCCTTCTTCAGCGCGCGCTGCAGGCGTTCGAACTCGGGCAGCGACGCGGGGTCGACGATGTCGCGGCTGATGCCCTGCAGCGACGCTACAGGCTGCTTTGGCCCGGCCTTGAACGGCGAACCCTTGCGGGTGGGGGGCTTGAGCCAGCCGGCTTCGGGCTGGAAGGTGGCCAGGCCGACGGCGGCGGTGTCCATCAGCGCGTCGAGCTGGTGGTGGGCCAGGTCGCGTTCGTGCTCGATGCTGTGGTCTTCCAGCAGCACCAGCAGCAGCGCGCGGCCGTCGCGGCGCCACAGCCGCAGCCGCGCCTGCAGCCAGCGGTGGCGGCCCTGTGGGTCGACGAACTCGGCCTCGGTCAGCAGCGGCGGGTCCTGCAGGCGCTGCGCGGTCAGCGCCGCCAGCGGCGCGCCGCGGTGCCAGCCCAGCAGCGCCTGCAGCAGGTCGGGCAGGTCGTTGAGGTGGCGCGGCGAGCCGGGGCACAGCGCATCGAACGCGGCGTTGCGGCGCAGCAAGGCGCCGCTGCCGGCGTCGGCCAGCGCGGCGGGCTGCGGTGACAGGGCCAGCCACTCCACCAGCGGCGGCTCGCCCGTGTCGGCGGTGCTGAGCCGCGCATGCAGCAGCCAGTTGGGGCGGTCGCGCAGCAGGTGCAGCGTGACGCGCTGGCCGTCGGCCAGCTTCAGCGGCGGTGCCGGCGGCGGCGGGCGGCCGGTCTCGACAGCGTGCGCCGCTTCGCGGAGCCAGTTCTCAAGCCGGCTGCCGGCGGCCTGACGCAGCAGCCGCCAGCCTTCGACGGCGTCACCCCCCAGCCATTCGCGCGCGGCCGGGTTGGCGCGCAGCGCGGACAGGTCGGCGCGCAGCGTCAGCACCGGGTCGCCGATGAGCTCCAGCAGCGCGGCGGAGGCGGGCGGGCTGAACATCGTTCAGCCGGCGGCGTCGAGCACGTCAGTCAATGCAGGTGGCGCAGGATTCCGGGCCGGGCGCCGGGCCGCCCCAAGCCGGCCCGTCCGAGGCTGCACGCGGCTCGATGCCGCGGGCAGCCTTGTCCCCTCGGGGGACCGACCAGGCTCGCCCGCGTTCAGCGGCGCGAGATTGGGCGAGGGGCGCCGTCTCATTCGAGTTGCGCAGCCTTGTGCAGCGCGCGCAGCATGCAGGCGTTGATCTCGCCGGCACCGATCATCAGCGCGTCGGCGCGCTCGCGGTAGTCGAACACGCTCTCGGCCTCGATGGCCTGCACCAGCTGCAGATAAGGCAGGAAGGGGCCGGTGTTCTCCACCAGCGCCTGGCGCACGCGCTCGGGCACGGGGATGCTCTGCAGCAGCTTGTCGAACGGTGCCTTGAGCATGTGGTCAAGTAGCGAGAACAGGCCGCAGATGAACATCTCGTCGCGTTGCTCGCGGTCGTCCATGCCGGCGGCCAGCTCTTCCATGATGAGGCCGCGGCGCACGGCGCCATACATGATGGGGCGCATGCTGTGATCCTTGCTGGCCGTCGTCAGCAGCAGGGCCAGCCAGCGCTTGAGGCGGGCATAGCCCAGCAGCATGATGGCGTGGCGGAAGCTGGACACCTCCACCGGCAGGCCGAAGGCGGCGGAGTTCATGTAGCGCAGCAGCTTGAAGGCGAGGCTCGGGTCGCGCTTCAAGGTCTGCTCCAGGCGCTCGACGTCTTCGCCTTCGTCCACGCGCGACATCAGCTCCATGATGACCTGCAGGTCGGCGGCGATCTCGGTCTTGGCGCCGGGCAGGGCCTCATAGGGGCCGTCCATGGGCCAGCCGATGACGGCGGTGGCGCCAGCCTGGAAAGCGTCGTCGATGGCCTCGGCGCCGCGCAGGCCGCTGCGCACGAGCTCAATGCCGGCCGGTGCGGGCTGGCCGGCGTCCAGCGCCACCTGCTTGAAGGCGGCGGCGACGCCGGCTGGCAGCGGTGCCGTGGGCAGGCCCTTGAGCAGGCCGCGGTGGCCGGCGCCCTTGAGCGCGGCGATGGCGTCGGCGTGGGCGGCATCGGACGCGATGAAGGCCGGCACCTCGATGGTGCTGGCCTCGGCGGGCGGCTGGGCCAGCAACGCGCCAAGCAGCGCCTCGCCCTGCGGGCTGAGCACGGTGCCGCCCTTGGGGAAGGTGGCCGACAGGGCGGCCAGCAGTTCCGCGTGGTCGACCTTGACGTCGGGGCGCAGCGGCACCAGCGTGAGCCGCGTGCCGGCAATGCCGTGCTGGCGATCGATGACCGGCGAGTATCCGAGGGCGACGCCGGGCAGGATGGCGTGGTCGAGGGCAGCGGGGGTGTTGTCGGACATGGCGCGGCGCGGGGACGGGTAATGCGCCAGTCTGCCACGGCCATCCCGGGGTCACGCCGTCAAATCGTGACAGGTGCACGCGCCGCCGCAGGCGGCGTCGAAATCAGCCCTGCAGGTACTGGAACAGCGACATGCGCTGGACCATGGCGTAGGTCTTGAGGGCGGTGTCGTAGCCGGTCTGCTGGTTCTGGAAGTCGGAGATGCCCTGCACCATGTCCAGATCCTCGGCGGCGCTGCGCTCCTGCTCGCTGTACTGCTTGAGTGCGGCGAGGCGGCCTTCGGTGCCGTCCAGGTTGTTGAGGCGTTCGCCGACCTGGCTGCGTGCGCTCTGCAGCTTGCCCATGACGGCGTCGATGTCGCGCACGGCCAGCGCATTGCCCTGCGTGACCTGGTTGCGGGTGCGCAGTGGCGTGTTGAGGTCAACGATGGCCTTGTCAAGCGTGTCGAAGAGCTTGAGGTTGGTCTTGGACCCGGCGATGGCGAAGGCGTCGCCGTCGATCGGGGCGCCGGAGATGGTGAACGACATGCCGTCCGCCGTGATGGCCTTGCCGGGCTCGAATGTGCCGCTGACGGCGGTGCCGGCGTCCTGGTCGGTCAGCGTGTAGGTCTGGCTGGGCGCGGTGCCGGCGATGTCGATGCGGTAGTTGTGACCGGTGAGCCGCGCGGGGTCGACGACGCGGCCGCTGTCGATCCAGCCCGAGGCCGGCTTGCTAGTGATCGGGTTGACCAGTGCGACGGGCACGCCGCCGTTGGCCGCGGTGGCGCCCGGGTCGATGAGCTGCACCGACGTCTTGCCCGTGGCGGGGTCCGAGATGATCACGCTGGGCGCGGTGACGAAGCTGCCGTTGCCGCTGCCGGCCTCTTCCCAGACGTTGCGGCCGTCCACGGTGAGCTGGAAGTCGTCAAGGTTGCCGGTCTGGATGGTGCCGGGCACGCCGATGTAGCTGACGCCGGCCGGCTGGTCCAGGAATGGCGGGGTGGACGCACCCTGGCCGGAGAAGAGGTAGCCGCCCGCGCCATCGGGCCGGTTGGCGATGGACAGCAACTGGTCGCGGAGGCCCTTGAGCTTGGTGGCCAGCCCGGCACGCTCGGCGTCGGAGTAGCTGGCGTTGCCGGCGGCGACCATGGTCTCGCGGGCCTGCTGCAGCAGCTCGTTGGCGTCGCCCAGCGCGGATTCGGCCAGCGTCATGCTGTTGCGGCTGGCTTCCAGCGCCCGCTGGTTGGCCTCGACCCGGCCGATGGAGACCAGCGCGCGCTCGGCACGCGCGGCACCGGTGGGGTCGTCGCTGGCCATAGCCACGCGCTTGCCGGAGGTCAGTTGTTGCTGCTGTTGCTGCAGCGCGTTCTGGCGGCGCTGCAGATTGGCGATGGACGCATCGAAGAGGTTGGCGGTGGCGAGTCTCATGGGTGGCCTCGTTCGGTGGGCGCGGGTTCAGTCGGCGGGGCGGTCAGCGCCCGAGCTGGATCAGTTCGTTGAACAGCGACTGCGCCGTCTGCAGCACCTTGGCGGCGGCCTGGTAGGCCTGCTGGTACTGCATCAGCCGTGAGGCCTCCTCGTCCAGGTTGACGCCCGATTCGCCCGAACGGCTGGCCTCGGCGTCGCTGGCCACCGTGGTGGACACGCTGGACAGGTACTTGGCGCTCTGCACGCGGGCGCCGACGTCGCTGATCGTGGCGGCATAGGCGTCGTTGATCGTGACGCCGGGCACGTCGGTGATGCTGCCGTCCGCGTTCGTGATCTTGCGGGCGCCGACGATGGGTTCGGTCTGGATGTTGAGGTAGGCCTTGGCGTTGCCGTTGTTCGTGGCCGTGTAGATGGTCCTGCCAATCGAGACCTTGTCGCCGGCGCGAGGCACGCCGTTGGTGCGCAGCTCGAAGCCCAGGTCGATGCCGGTTTCGTTGCCCAGCGGCTGCCCCTGCTTCCAGACACCGCTCAAGGCGGTGCCGTCCCGCTGCGTCAAGGTGTAGAGCACGCCGCCGGTGGGCTGGCCCGCCCCATCCAGTTCCTGAGCGCCGAAGACGATGTCCAGCGGCAGCTTGAGTTGCAGCTTGGGGTCGGCCGGGTCCGGAGTCAGCAGGCTGGTGATGCGGGCCTGGTCCACCGCGTAGATGCTGCCGATGGTCAGCGTGCCGTTGTTGGTGATGGCCGCGGTGGCCGTCACCGGTGAGGCGGCGGCGATGCCGTTGGGGTCGTCCATCACGCGGCGCATCTCGACCGCGGCGGAGCCGACGGGCTCGATGCGGAAGCTCTCGCCGGGCTGCGGCGGCGCCGGCGTGAAGCTGAATTTCACGCCGTCGACCACATCGCCGTCGGCAATGTCGCGCACGAGGCCGTCGGACAGCCGCGTCAGCTGGTAGCTGCCGGCGGCGCGCGAGGTCAGCGTGTAGGTGCTGGCCAGCAGCTGCGAGGCGTCGCTGATGGTGGCCGCCACGCCGCTGGTGAAGGCGCCGGTCGCATCGCGCGCGTTCGTGCCGGCGGCCAGCACACGGGGCGCCGCGACGTTGAAGATCTTCCCACCCGCGCCCGGCGGGTTGGACAGGTCCAGCCCCAGCGCGTTCTGTTCGTTGATGCGGGTGCCGATGGCGGCGGCCAGCTGGCCCAGCATGTTGCGGGCGTCCTGCAGGTCCCGGTTCTGGAAGCCCAGCAGCGCGGTCATCGAGCCGCCCGTCAGCACGCTCTCGTCCAGTGCCCGGCCGAGGCCGCCCTCGGCGAGCGAGAGCTGGGCGCGTTGGGGGTCGTACGGGTCGGCAGTCACCTGCAGCGTTGACGCGGTGCTGCCCAACACCAGACGCTGGCCGCCCCCGATGAAAACGCCCACGGTGTCGTCGTCGGCGGGCAGCGTCGTGACCGCGATGTATTCGCTGAGGCTGGAGATCAGGCGCTCGCGCTGGTCCAGCAGGTCGTTGGGGGTGTGGCCACTGCCGCGCACCTTGGCAATCTGCTCGTTGACGTTGGCGATCTGCTGCGCCAGTTGGTTCACCGTGGTGACCGAGGCACGCAGGTCGCTGACGACGCCGGACTGCAGGTCGGTCAGCTGCTGTCCGGCATTGGCGAAGCGCACGGCCAGCTCGTTGGCGCGGCCCAGCGCCACCTGGCGAGCGGACGGGTCGCTGGGCCGGCTGGTCACGTCCACCATCGCGTTCAGGAACTGGCTGGCTGCGTAGCCCAGGCCGTCGGTGCCGGGCGGGAACAACTTCTCCATGCGTGACAGCTGCTCGGCGCGCGTCGCATCGGCCGACGCGGCGGCCTTGCTGGTGGCAGCCTCCTTGGTCAGGAACGCGTTGTGCGAGCGCACCACGGTTTCGACGTCCACGCCTTTGCCGAAGAAGCCCGCGCCGGTGTACTGACCGGGGGCGGTGGTCAGCACGACGGACTGGCGCGAGTAGCCCGGCGTGTTCGCGTTGGCGATGTTCTGGCCGATGGTCTGCAGCGCCGCCTGGTTGGCGAACATTGCGCGGGCGCCGAGCGTCAGCAGGCCTGCCATGACTCAGCTCCTCAGGCCGTCAGCGTGCTCTGCACACGCTGGGTGGTTTGAATGGTCTTGGCGATCTTCTCGGCGTAGGCCGGGTCGGTCGCGTAACCGGCCTGCTGCAGGCCGCGCGCGAAGCCGGCGGCGTTGCCGCCCTGGGCCTGGGCGACGACCTTGGCGTAGCGGTCGTTGCTGCTGATCAGCCGCGCGTAGTCCTTGAACGCCTCGTCGTAGCTGCCGTAGGCACGGAACTTGGCCGTCACCTTGACGGCCTGGCCGTTGATGACCTCGGTGGTCTTGACGTCCACGGTCTTGCCCGTCCAGCCCGGCGTGGCCTTGATGCCGAAGATGTTGTGGCTCCTGCTGCCGTCGGCGCCGGTGATCTCACGCTTGCCCCAACCGCTTTCGTGGGCCGCCTGCGCGACCATGAAGCTGGCCGGAATGCCGGTGGCGGCCGATGCCGCGCGGGCCGACGCATCGTGTTTCTGGATGAAGCTCTGCACGTGGTTCGGGATGCCCTTGGTGGCCAGCGCTGGCAGCGCCTGGGCCAGCGTCGTCTGGCTGTTCTTCCGGATGTTCTCGGGCGACAGGTCCTGCACGCCCATCTGGCGCTGCAACTGCTTCTGGATGGCGTCGGACAGGCCGCCGGGCAGGCCGGCCATCTTGCCGGCGAACTGGGTGTCCAGCATCTCGGTGCCCAGCTGCGTGGCGCTGTTGTCCAGCATGCCGCTGGACAGCGTGGACGCGCGCATGCTCTTCATGACTTCCTGCATGAAGAGCGTCTCGAACTGCCGGGCGGTCTCGCGGATGCTCGCCTTGGGGTCGCGCGAGGCCTGCGCCTTCAGCCCGTTCAGGGCGTCGACGCCGCCGAGGCTTTGGCCGGAAATCGATTGAAAGGAGTTGCTCATGTCAGCAGCCTCATGCGGACCTGTGGGCCGAGCGCCGGGCCGCCCCAAGCCGGCCCGTCGGGCGATGTGCTTGCCGGTCGACCCGGCAAGCATCGCCGTCCCCTTGGGGGCTGAGGCCGGACACGACAAGTCCTGTGGACTTGTCGTGCCTGCCGAAGGGCAGCCGCTCCGCCGGCTGCGCGGTCTGCAAGACCGACCGGGCTTGCCCGCGTTCAGCGGGTGCAAGCGTGGGCGAGGGGCTCATGTACTTCATCAGATCACCTCAAGCTCGGCGTTCAGTGCGCCCGCGCTCTTCATGGCCTGCAGGATGGCGAGCAAGTCCTGAGGGGTGGCGCCCAGCGAATTGAGCGCCTTGACGACGTCCGACAGCCGCGCGCCGGCCGGCAGCTGGATGAGGCTGCCCGGCTCCTGGCGGATGGCGATGTCGGCCTTCTCCGCCACCGTCGTCTGGCCGCCGGACAGCGCGTTGGGCTGGCTGATGATGGGCGTGGAGCTGATCGTGACCGAGAGGCTGCCATGCGCGACGGCGCAGGCCGACAGCGTGACGGCCTGGTTCATGACGATGGAGCCGGTGCGCGCGTTGATGACCACGCGCGCGGCGGCCGGCGCGAGGTCGACAGACAGGTTCTCCACATCGGCCAGAAAGGCGACGCGGTCGTCCGGCGCGGTGGGCGCCTTGACGCGCACGACGCGGCCGTCCAGCGCCTGCGCGGTGCCGGCGCCCTTGAGCTTGTTGATGGCCTGCGCGACGGCGCGGGCGGTGGCGTAGTCGCTGCTGTTCAGGTCGAGCTGGATGGCGTCGCCGTTGGCCAGCGGCGTTGGCACCGAGCGTTCGACGAGGGCGCCCGCCGGGATGCGGCCGGCGCTGAGGTGGTTGATCTGCACCTTGGAGCCGCCGGCCGACGCGCCGGCGCCGCCCACCACGAGGTTGCCCTGGGCAATGGCGTAGATCTGGCCGTCCGCGCCACGCAGCGGCGTCGCGATCAGCGTGCCGCCGCGCAGGCTCTTGGCATTGCCGATGGACGAGACGTTGATGTCCAGCTGCTGGCCCGGCTGCGCGAAGGCGGGGAGCGAGGCCGTCACCATGACGGCGGCGATGTTGCGCGGCTGCATGGTGATGCCCTGGGGCAGCAGCACGCCGAACTGCTGCAGCATCGCCGTCAGGCTCTGGCCGGTGAACGGCGCCTGCGTGGTCTGGTCGCCCGTGCCGTCCAGGCCGACGACCAGACCGTAGCCCGTCAACGGGTTGGAGCGGACCCCGGCCACGGAGGCGACTTCCTTGATGCGCGCGGCATGCGAGAAGGGCGCCAGCACGAGGGCCAGACTGAGGAGGAGGACTTGCAGGAACTTCACTCGACCGATTCTGCGGAGGCTTGAGCCCGCGAAGCCGTGGAAAAGGGTGCGGACCGCCCCGCTTTTCCAAGCCCTTGGCCTTCGGTCGGGTGGTTTCGGGCTGGCGCGCAAGCTTGAGCTCAGGTTGAAACTTGCGCGGCGTGACATTCTGTCAACCCCTATGCGACACGTCCGCCACACGCAGGCGCGTCGGCCGCGCCGCCCTCCATCTCGCCCCGACGGTCATGGGCTGCAACGTGTTTCTGAAGATTCGCGAAAGTTGCCGCGAATTGGCGCGGGTTTTTACCCGGTTATCCGCCGAATTGAGGGGGTTCTTAGACAGGTTTCCGAATGTGTAGATCGGTAAAGTTTTGCGTACCGATTCTCATTGCATCCGCGCAAGACCTGCCATGCCCCCGCTCCAAGAACCGCTGACCCTGGTTCATGTCGTGTTCTCGTCCCGTATCGCGGGCGGTGAGCGGCATTGCATCGACCTTGCCAACGCCCAGGCGGCGCTGGGCCACCGCGTCCACGTCATCGGCTCTGCGGGTTCCGCCGTGGCCGGCGCGCTGGCGCGGGGCGTGACCTTCCACGGGCTCAAGCTGCCGCTGCTGCGCGGCTGGCGGGTTGCTGCGCTGGCGCGCCGGCTGGGCGCCGACGTCGTCCACGGCCATCTCGGCCCCGCCTGCAAGGCCGCCGCCCACGCGCGCCGGTCGGCCCGCATCGGTACGCTGCACGTGGGCTACAAGGCTCACCACCATGCGCGGCTGGATGGCCTCGTCTGCGTGAACCGCGCCCAGCACGAGAGCCTGCCCAAGGGCGGGGCGCTGACCAGCCTCATCTACAACTGGGCGCCGGAGCGGCTCGTCGCCCCCGCCCGCCCGACCGACCTGCGCGCCGAGCTGCGCCTGGCGCCGCACCAGTTGCTGGTGGGCAGTGTCGGCCGGCTGCATGCCAGCAAGGGGATGGACCTGCTGGTGCAGGGGTTCAAGGCTCATGCACCCGCCGACGCGGTGCTGGCCATCCTGGGCGAAGGCCCTGACGAAGCCCGTCTGAAGGCGCTGGCCGCCGGCGATGCGCGCATCCACCTGCTGGGCTTCCGTCCCGACGTGTGCGAGGCGCTGAAGGCCTTCGACCTGTTCGTGTCGCCATCCCGCGAGGAGACCTTCTCGCTCGCCATCCTGGAGGCCATGCACGCCGGGCTGCCGGTGCTGTCCACCGCCACGCAAGGCCCGCTGGAGCTGCTGGCGGGCCAGCCCGCCCGCCTGGTGCCAGTGGGCAACGCCGACCTGCTGGGTCGCGCACTCGCCGAGGAGCTGGCGCTGCTGCGCGAACTGCCGCCGCACGCCCGTCCCATCAGCTACGCCACCGCCGCCTACGACCGTGGCAATGCCGTGAACCGCACGCTGGGCTTCTACCGCGACGTCCTGCAGCGCCAGGCCGCGCTGGCTCCCCACTTCGAGGACGAGGAAGAGGCGATCATCGCCTGATGATCAAGAGGCCTCGCACCGACTTCTGGCAGGTCGGCATCGTCCCGCTGGCGCTGCGGGACGTCGACGCCACCGCGCTGAGCGCCGTGCGCAGCCGCATCACCTGGCTGCCCGACGCCGGCCGCTGGCGTTACCTGGCCGACCCCTTCGGCCTGGTGCGTGGCGACGCGCTGCACGTGTTCGTCGAGGCGTTCGACTACCGCGTCAAACGCGCCCACATCGAGCGCCACGAGTTCGCGCTGGCCGACCTGCACTGGCGCGGCCGCTCGACAGCGCTGGACCTGCCGTTCCACCTGTCCTACCCGCAGGTCCTCGAGCATGGCGGCCAGACCTGGATGGTGCCGGAGAGCTTCCAGGCCGGCGAGGTGGCGCTGTACCGCGCCACCGACGCGTCGCTGGACCGCTGGGAGCGCCACGGCCAGCTGCTGGCCGGGCCCGTCGCCGACGCGTCGCTCATCGAGCATGGCGGCCGCTGGTGGATGTTCTACACGCTGGTGGGCCCGCAGGCGCGCGACCAGCGCGAGTTGCACGTGGCGCATGCGCCCGCGCTCACCGGCCCGTGGACGCCGCTGGCCGGCAACCCGGTGCGCGTGGCCCGCGATGGGGCACGGCCGGCCGGCCGGCCGTTCGTCGCGCACGATGGCGTGCTGACGCTGCCCGTGCAGGACTGCGCCGCTGGCTACGGCAGCGCGACGCGGCTGCTGCGTTTTCCACTGTTGACACCCGAGCGCGTCGTCATCGAGGCCGGCACCGAGCGCCTGACCGGCGACCTCGCCAGCACCACGCACACCGCCGGCCTGCACACGCTGACGGGCTGCGGCGCCTTCACGCTCATCGACGTGAAGCGCATCGACCGCTCCCGCGGCAAGCAGTGGCTGGACTTCAAGCGCCGGCTGAGGCGGCTCACCGGCGGGTAGTGCGCGACGGGCTTGCCATGTGTATTGTGTAAGTAATACACTGATACGCATGCCCAACCCCTCGGCCTTCTTCGACATCCAGCCGCAGCTCGCGACGCCCATCTACCGGCAGGTGGTGGAGCAGGTGCAGCGCCTCGTGGCCGGCGGGCAGCTGGGGCCGGGCGACGAGCTGCCCAGCGTGCGCGCCGTTGCCGAACGCCATGCCATCAACCCCATGACCGTCAGCAAGGCCTACAGCCTGCTGGAGGCCGAGGGCCTGCTGGAGCGCCGCCGTGGCGTCGGCATGGTGGTGGCGGCCGGCGTGCAGCCCGCCGGCGCGTCGGCCGACCGCATGGCGCTGCTGGCGCCGGCGCTGGCGAACGCGGCGCGGCAGGCGGCCCAACTGGGCATCACGCCGGCCGCGGCGCTGGCGGCCTTTGAGCGCGCGTTGCAAGGCATTCCCGAGGAGAAGAACCCATGAGCCCTGCCCTGGAGGCCCGCCAACTGGGCCTGGACTGCGACGACGGCGCCTGGAGCGCGGCGCGGCCCCGGCTGCTGGACAGCATCAGCTTCGCCATCCCCGAGGGTGCGGTCGTGGGCCTGGTGGGCCGCAACGGCGCCGGCAAGAGCACGCTGATGCGCTGCCTGCTGGGCCTGATGACGCCCAGCGCGGGCGAGTCCTGGCTGCTCGGCGCGCCCAGCCGCGCGCTGCCCGATGCCGTGCTCGAGCGCCTGGGCTACGCGGCGCAGACGCCGGACCTGTTCCCGCGCCTGACGGGCCTGGAGCATCTGGAGGAGATGGCGGCCGTCTACCCCGGCGTCAACCTGCGCGACGCCGCCACGCTGGCGGCGCGACTGGACCTGAGCCTGGGCCAGCGCGCCGCGTCGCTGTCGCTGGGCGACCAGCAGAAGCTGGCCGTCGTGCTGGCGCTGGCGCACGACCCCGACCTGCTGCTGCTGGACGAGCCGGTGGCCAGCCTGGACCCGATCTCGCGCCGCGACTTCATGCGTGCGCTGTTCGCGCTGCGCCACAAGCCCGCGCCGCGCACGGTGCTGGTGTCCAGCCACCTGCTGAGCGACCTGGAGCGCGTCGTCAGCCACGTGATGTTCCTGCGCGAGGGCCGGCTGCAGCTGTTCGTCGAGTGGGACGAGGCGGTCGAGCACCTGCGCTGCCTGTCTCGCCCCGAGCGGCCGGCGCAGCTGCAGCCCGGCGAGCTGCACTGGGCCGGCGGGCAGCTGCTGGTGGATGCGCGCCAGCACCCGGCTGCGGCGGCCTCGCCGGCGCTGGGCATGGAAGACCTGCTGGAGCTGCTGAACTCATGAAGGTCGCTCCCCACAGCCTCGCGGAGGGCGAGGAAGTCCGCCTCGGCGCCACGCTGCTGCTGCCCAGCCTGCTGTCGTTCCTGGCGGCGCTGCTGGGCTGGGCGCTGGCCTGGGCCGGCGTGCGCAGCGTGGCGATGCTGGGCGTCGTCGTGATGCTGCAGGCCCTGCTGATGCTGGCGGGCGCGGCCGTCATCAGCGGCGTGCATGCCGCGGCGGCAGCGCGCTGGCGGCGGCGCGTGGCGCCATCGGCGGCGTTGCAGCGGGTGCGCATGGCGTCACGCCGGATGCTGCAGCAACTGGCCGCTCGTGGTGTCGCCGGGCCGCTGCTGATGCTTGTCGGCCTGGCGTGGCTGCAGCCGGGCTGGGACTTGCTGGCGATGGGGGGCGGCGTGCTGCTGGCCGTGGCCGTCGCCGTGCTGGCGGGCATGGCGTTCGGTGAATGGATGCAGCGCCTGGTGCTGCCGCCGGTAGTGGCTCGCCTGCGGCTCGCGCGAACGTGGCGCTGGCCCTCCGGCTGGTGGCGCTGGCGCCAGGTGCCGACCTGGCAGCAGGTCGACCTGCGCCACCCCAGCGGCGCCCTGTGGGTGGCCTGTCTGCTGGTGCCGCAGGCGCTGGTGCAGGCCGCGCACTGGCGCTTCCATGCGTGGGGAGTGGCCTACACGAGCGGCTGGGACATCGCCCTGGTCGGTCTGTGGATGCTGGGGCTGGGCATGCTGATCCACACGGCAGTCATCGGCCCGCCGCTCCATTGGCGGGCGCGGCTGGCGCCGGGCGGCTTGTCGGCGGGCAGCTGGGCGCGGCGCACGGTGGTGGGCTCGCTGCTCAACGCCGCGGTCTGCGTTTCCGTCGCGCTGGCAATCAGCATGGCGGTCAGCAAGCCAGACCTGCGCGTCGTGCAGCTCAGCGCCTGGGCGCCGGTGATGGGCGATGTACTGCTGGCCATGGCGTGGTCGCTGTGGCTGCGCGGCGGGCGCAACAGCAACTGGCGCCAGGGGCTGGGCAGCCTGAGCCTCGGCGTGGCCGCCATGCTGCTGGCGGGGCTGGCGCGGGTGCTGGGCCTGGCGTTGCAGCGGGGGCCGGCTCTGCTGGCGGCCGAACTGGCCCTGGCGCTGGTTTTTGCGGTGGCCGCGCAACGCGCCTGGGCCCGGCAAGACCTGAACCGCCTCGTGCCGCGCGCCTGACGCCATACTGGCCGCCGTCCATCGCGCCCGAGCCCTCGCATGACCCTTGCCGACCGCATCGACGCCGCCGCCGCGGCCCTGGAAGCCCAGGTCATCGCCTGGCGGCGAGACCTGCATGCCCACCCCGAGCTGGGCAACCGCGAGTTCCGCACCGCCGCCCTCGTCGCCGAGCACCTGCGCGCGCTGGGCTTCGACGACGTCAAGACCGGCGTGGCGCACACCGGCGTCGTCGGGCTGCTGAAGGGCGGCATGCCTGGGAGCGTGGTGGCGCTGCGGGCCGACATGGACGCTTTGCCCGTCACCGAGGAGGTCGAGCTGCCGTTTGCGTCCAAGGCGCGCGCGGTGTGGAACGGCGAGGAGGTGGGCGTCATGCATGCCTGTGGGCACGACTGCCATGTCGCCATCCTGATGGGCGTGGCCAGCATCCTGGCCGGGCTGCGCGACGACATCCCCGGCAGCGTCAAGTTCATCTTCCAGCCTGCCGAGGAGATGCCGCCCGAGGGCGAGGAGGGCGGTGCGGCGCTGATGATCAAGGAGGGCGTGCTGGAGAACCCCACGCCCGGCGCGATCTTCGGCCTGCATGTCACGTCGCGCCAGCCGGCCGGCGTCATCGGCTACCGGCCCGGCCCCACGATGGCCAGCAGCGACAAGCTCAAGATCACCGTGCGCGGCAAGCAGACGCATGGCGCGGCGCCGTGGCTGGGCGTGGACCCCATCGTCACGTCGGCGCAGATCGTGCTGGGCCTGCAGACCATCGTCAGCCGCACGCTGGACCTGAACCGCGAGCCGGCGGTCGTCACCATCGGCGCCATCAAGGGCGGCGTGCGCGAGAACATCATCCCGGACTCGGTGGAGATGCGCGGCACCATCCGCAGCTTCGACGAGGGCATGCGCGACGCGATCCACGAGCGTGTCACGCAGTTGGCGGAGGGCATCGCCACCGCGTCGCGCGCGACCTGCCAGGTCTGCATCACGAAGAACTACCCCGTCACGCGCAACGACCCGGTGCTGACCGAACAGATGGTGCCCACGCTCACGCGGGTGGCCAGCACGGGGCCGCGACCCATGGGCATCGAGGTGGTCCCCAAGGCGACCGGCGCCGAGGACTTCTCGTTCTTCCAGCGGCTGATCCCGGGGCTGTTCTTCTTTGTCGGCGTGACGCCGCCCGAGATCGAGCCGAGCAAGGCCTACTCCAACCACTCGCCGCGCTTCGTCGTCGACGAGCGTGGGCTGGAGGTGGGCGTGCGCGCGCTGGCCCACCTGGCGGTGGACTACCTCGCAGCAACCCGGCGGTGAGCAGCCTTTGCGGGCAGCGGTGATGTAGCCCTTGCGGCAACTGGCGCGGGCGTGGTGGCGGTATCCACGCCCGCGCACAGGCCGTGAGTCAAAACGTCCAATGCCGCGTGCGCTTGTTTCAGGTCAAGATAGGCGGCATGAAGCAACAGCCGGGAGAACTCAATTGGATTGGGTCCTCATAGTCTTCGTTCTGTTCAAGGGTGGGGTGTTCCTCGCGGGCATGTACTTCGCGATCAAGTGGCATTACGACCGTGAGAAGCAGTGGGCGGACCGGCGCGTGTTGCTGCGCGCGGGAGCCAGGTTCCTGGCCGTCTTCGCGGTGTTGCTTCTCGTGCTGCTCGCCCTGACTTTCGGTCTCGCCAGGATGCTGGGCATGGACTTGAGCCTCCCTTGAAGGCAGGCAACCGCGCATGGGGGCAGGGGGCTGATGGCCGCGCCTGCGCGTGCCGGACAGGGGGGCGTCCGGGCGATCCGGGCTTTCGGCTTCACTGAGCGCCAGCGCTGCAAAGCCAGAGCGCTTGAATGCGCCCGCAACCGACGCTCAGCTCGGTGCGATGTTCAGGAAGAAGCGTGACAGCCAGCCGATGGCGTGAGCGTCCGACGTGGCGCCGCGGCCGCGTTGCTCGATGCGGACGTTGGCCACCGCCGTGGACGCCACCGCGTTGCCCTGGCCGATGGAGCGCGGGTCCACCTGGCCGGAGAAGCGCAGCACGTCCACATTGCGGTTCACGCCGATCTGCTTCTCGCCGCTGATCATCAGGTGGCCGTTGGGCAGCACGCCGGTCACGACGGCCGTGATGGCGCCGGTGAACTCGTTGGTGTTCTGGTTGCTGCCCTTGCCCTTGTTGTCGTTGGCGGACGTGGCGCCGGCGCTGGCGCGGCCGAAGGAGTTGCCCGAGACCAGCGGCAGCGCGCTGACGCCCGCGGACAGGCTGCCGGACTTGCTCAGCTCGCTGGTGCTGGTCTGCGACGCCGACACGCGCTCGGTGATGTTGATCGTCAGCGTGTCGCCGACGAGGCGCGCGCGGTGGTCCTCGAACAGCGGCCGGTAGCTGGCGCCCTGGTAGATGGCGCCGTTGCTGGCCGCGACGGGCTGCACCTGCGGCAGGTTGACGACCGGCGTGGACGCCAGCTCCACGCGCGGCTCGGGGTAGGGCGTGGCGCAGCCGGCAAGCAATGCCGCAGCGATGACGACAGTGGTGGAGCAAACAAACTTCATGACGATTTCTCCATTCATCAGGCCGCGCAGCTGGCCGCTCCTCCAGCGGCAGCCATGGAGCCGGCTTTGCCGGGCCATCGGCTGCGCCCCCTGGGGGGAGCGCGTGAGCGCTACGGGGGGAGCTAGATCTGGGCGAGCTTCTGCAGCATCTGGTCGGACGTCTGCACGGCCTTGGAGTTCAGCTCGTAGGCGCGCTGCGTCTGGATCATCTGCACCAGTTCCTCGACGACGTTGACGTTGGACGTCTCCACGAAACCCTGCTGCAGCGCACCCATGCCGTTGTTGCTGGGCGCGCCGGTGTTGGGCGTGCCGCTGGAGGCGGTCTCGGCGAACAGGTTCTGGCCCTTGGGGTCCAGGCCGGCGGGGTTCACGAAGTTGGCGAGCTGGATCTGGCCCACCGTCTGCGCGGCCGCCTGGCCGGGCAGCGTCACGCTGACGGTGCCGTCGTTGCCGATGGTCAGCGTCTGCGCGTTCTGCGGGATCGTGATGCCGGGCAGCACCGTGTAGCCGTTGCTCGTGACCATCTGGCCGTTGGCGTTGAGCTGGAAGCTGCCGTCGCGGGTGTAGTTGGTCGTGCCGTCGGGCATCTGGATCTGGAAGAAGCCGTCGCCCTTGATGGCCAGGTCCAGGTTGTTGCTGGTCTGCTGCAGGTTGCCCTGCGTGTAGATGCGCGCGGTGGCCACCGGGCGCACGCCCAGGCCCACCTGCAGGCCGGTGGGCAGCGTGGTCTGCTCGGTGCTGTTCGCGCCGGCCTGGCGCATGTTCTGGTAGATCAGGTCCTCGAACACCGCGTGCGAGCGCTTGTAGCCGTTGGTGGCCACGTTGGCGAGGTTGTGCGAGATGTTGTCCAGCTGGGTCTGCTGGGCTTCCATGCCGGTCTTGGCGATCCAGAGCGAGCGCATCATGGTGGGGGTTCCTTCCTACTGCTCAGGTGCTGCCGAGCAGCTTGGCGGACTGTTGGCCCTGGGTCTGGGCGATCTGCATCAGCTTCATCTGCTGCTCGAACTGGCGGCCGGCGGCGATCATGGCCACCATGGTCTCGACGGCGCTGACGTTGGAGCCTTCCAGCGCGCCGTCCTGCAGCCGGGCGGCCGGGTCGGCGGGCAGGTCGCCGTCGGCGGCGCGGAACAGCCCGTCGTCGCCGCGCGTCAGCTGTGCCGTCGCTTCGGGCGTCACGAGCTTGAGCCGGCCCACCGTCGTCGGCTTCTGGTTGGGCGACTTGGCGCTGATGGTGCCGTCGCTGCCGATGGACACCTCGCTGTTCTGCGGGATGTTGATCGGCCCGCCGTCGCCCAGCACCGGCATGCCGTTGCGCATCACGAGCAGGCCTTCGGCGTTCACGTCCAGCGAGCCGGCGCGGGTGTAGGCCTCGGTGCCGTCGTTGGCCTGCACGGCCAGCCAGGCCTTGCCCTGCATGGCCACGTCCATGTTGCGGCCGGTCGGCGTGAGGGCGCCGGGCGCGTCGTTGTAGCCGATGGTGGTTTCCAGCGCGAATGCGCGGGTGGACGCGCCGTCGCCGCGCACCGGCACCGCGCGAAACGCCTGCAGCTCCGCGCGGAAGCCGTTGGTCGTGACGTTGGCGAGGTTGTGCGAGAGCACGTCCTGCCGCTGCATGGCCGCCTTGGCGCCGGCCATCGAGAGGTAGATCATGCGGTCCATCGCGCGCCCTCAGTCTGTGTCGAGGTCAGCGGAGGTTGACGATGGTCTGCAGGACCTGGTCCTGCGTCTTGATCGTCTGCGCATTGGCCTGGTAGGCGCGCTGGGCCGTCACCATGTTGACGAGCTCGGCGGTCAGGTCGACATTGCTTTCCTCCAGCGCGCCGGCCTGCAGCGCACCCATGTTGCCGTCGCCCGGCACGCCCACCACGGCATCGCCCGAGGCGACGGTGCGGATCCACACGTTGCCGCCCATGGTCTGCAGGCCCTGCGGGTTGCGGAACGTCGCCAGCTCCACCTGGCCGGCGGGCTTGCTCTGGCCGTTGGAGTAGCGGGCCTGCACGATGCCGTTGCTGGCCACCGTGATGCCGGTCAGCTGGCCCGGCGCATAGCCGTCCTGCTTGATGTCGGTGACGGCGAAGCTGCTGCCGTTCTCGCTGATCTTGGTCAGGTCGATCTTGATGCCGGAGGGCGGTGTCGTCGTCGAGTCGCCGATCGGCAGCGTGGCGTTGCCGCGCGAGCTGGTGCCGGCCGGAATGATCAGGTTGATCGGGCTGGTGGTGGCCGGCGGTACGGGCGCGCTGCCGAGGATGGTGGCGGGGTTGCCGCCCGTGGGCGGGAAGGTGATCGTTGTGTAGGGCGTGGTCGGGTTGTTGTTGGCGTCCAGCACGATGGCGGCATTGGCCGCATCGACGGTCACCGGGGAGCCGTTGGCGGTGACGTAGACGTTCCAGACATCGTTGGGCGGCGTGGCGCCGCTGGGGTCCGCCGCGCGCTGGAAGTAGAACGTCACGGCCACGTCCTGGCCCTTGGCGTCGTACACCGTCATGGACGTCGCGTTGTTGTACGTCGTGCTGTCCTTGAGGTCGATGGTGGTGCCCAGGCCACCGCCGGGCGCGGTGGTCTTCAGGCGGGAGTCCAGGTTGAACTCCATCTTGACCTCCGACGTCACCGCCGGCGGGATGCCGCTGGTGGGCAGCTGCAGCGGCGTCGCCGTGCCGGGCTGGATGACGCCGGAGCCGTTGGCCGGGTAGCCCATCAGCTTCAGGCCGTCGTTGTTGACGACGAAGCCGTCCTTGCTGACCTTGAACTGGCCGTTGCGCGTGTAGCGCGTCGGGTTCACGCCGTCGCTGACCTGGAAGAAGCCGCCGCCGTTGATGGCGAGGTCCATGGGGTTCTCGGTCGTCGTGATGTTGCCCTGCGTGAACTGCTGCGCCACCGACTGCAGCGTGGTGCCGATGCCGATCTGGCTCTGGCCGGCGCCGTTCAGCGCGGCGGCATAGACGTCGGCGAATTCCGCACGCGACCCCTTGGCGCCGTAGGTGCCCGAGTTGGCGATGTTGTTGCCGATGACGTCCAGGTTCTTGGACGCGGCGTTGAGCCCGGAGAGGCCTTGCTGGAATGCCATG
Organism: Pelomonas lactea; assembly: GCF_043555885.1. Lineage (NCBI taxonomy): Bacteria > Pseudomonadati > Pseudomonadota > Betaproteobacteria > Burkholderiales > Sphaerotilaceae > Roseateles > Pelomonas lactea. The sequence continues at coordinate 303,610 of NZ_JBIGHX010000003.1, forward strand.
GGGGAGTCCTTGCAGTCGTGCGGTAGGGGTTCAGTTGACGGACGAGACGGCCGTGTAGTCCACCGGGCCGAGCCGGTCGAGGTTCAGCTTGAGGCTGCCGTTCTCGCTGTAGACGGCATTGACCTTGTCGTAGGCATAGGTCGTCGACGCGACGGCGGCCGTGCCGTTGGTGGCGGTGATGCGGTACTTGACCTCCATCCCTTCCGCGGCCTTCGTGCCGGCGGGCCAGGAGAAGGTCTGGCGGCCCGAGCCCTGGGCGCCCAGCTGCACCGTGTCGATGACGGCACCGGCGCCGTTGAGGATCTCCAGCTTCACGTTCTTGGCCGCGCCGTCCAGCTCGTAGCTGCCTTCGGCGGCGAGGCTGCCGTCCTCGCCCTTGACGACCTGGATCTTGTCGCTGGGCACGCTGACCTCGCGGCCCACCAGCGAGATGGACTGCAGCGCCTGCATCTGGCCCAGCTGGCCGCCCAGGCTCTTGATGCTGGTGTCCAGCGTCGACAGGCTGGTGACCTGCTGGATCTGCGCCATCTGGCTCGTCACCTGGGCGTTGTCCATCGGGTTCAGCGGGTCCTGGTTGTTCATCTGTGCGACGAGCAGCTTCAGGAAGCGGTCCTGCGTCTCCGCCGCGTTCTTGGCCGAGGTCGTCGGCGTCTTGGTGGTGCTGCCGTTCAGCGCGGTGACGTCCATGGCGGTTCCTCAGCGGTCAGGACTGACCGAGTTGCAGTGTCTTGAGCAGCAGGCTCTTGGCCGTGCTCATGACTTCGATGTTGTTCTGGTAGGAGCGCGACGCCGAGATCATGTTGACCATCTCTTCCACCGGGTTCACGTTGGAGTAGGTCACGTAGCCGTCGGCGTCGGCCTGCGGATGCTTGGGGTCGTGGACGCGGCGGCCGGGCGTCTGGTCCTCGGTGATGTTGGTCACGCGCACGCCGGCGTTGCCGCTGTCGTTGCCCGCGCCCATCAGCGCCGTCTGGAACACCACCTGCCGCGCCTTGTAGGCCTGGCCGTCGGGGCCGGCCACCGTGTCGGCGTTGGCCAGGTTGCTGGCCACCACATTGAGCCGCTGGCTCTGCGCGCTGACCGCGCTGCCGGAGACATTGAAGATCTGGAACATCGACATGGTTCAGGCCCTCCAGAAGCCATGGATGGAGCCGGCGCGACCGAGCAGACCGCGGCGGCGGTGCCAATCAAGGCGCAAAGCGGAGCAGTAGCCGCTGCTACTGCGAGCATTTGCAACGCAGGGTGGCACCGTTGCAGCGGGATGAGCAGGCGTGCGGGCTTCGTTCATGGCTTCTTAGCCCTGGTTGTGCGACTTCATCGCGTCCAGCGTCGTGCGCACCGAGCCGTTGATGAAGCGCAGCGTGGCCTCGTACTTCACCGCGTTGTCGGCGAAGCTGGCGCGCTCGCGGTCCATGTCCACGCCATTGCTGTCCAGGCTGGTCTGGCTTTGCAGCGCGTAGTCCTTGCCGCTTTCGCCGCGGGCGCCTGCCAGCGGCGCGATGTGGCCCCGCTGCGTCGTGGCCATGGCGCCTGGCGTGTTCACATCGCCCACGGCCTCGCGCAGCGCCTTGGCGAAGTTGATGTCGCGGGCCTGGTAGCCGGGCGTGTCGGCGTTGGCGATGTTGCTGGCGAGCAGGCGCTGGCGCTCCGCCCGCAGCGAGAGCGCCTGGGTCTGGAAGTTCAGCGAGTCGGTGAGTCGGTTCAACATCTGGGGCCCTCTTGCGAGGCGGCGAAGCGGGACGAGCTCCTGGCGCAAATTGTCTGAACCGGCCCCGAAAACATGAGCGGGATTAGCAAGGCCAAAGCCGGCCAATTCCGCCCTAGCGAGCGCTGCCGGCCTCTCTAGAGTGGCGGCCATGCTGCGTCGAATCACGTCCCTGTTGTGTCTGTCGCTGGCCGGGTGGCATGCCCAGGCCCAGACGGTGCTCGACCCGGCGCTGATCGAGCGCGTGCGCCAGCTCGCCGAGACGGCAGCCCGCGCCACTGCCCCGCCTGGCACCCGCGTGGCCGTGGAGACCGGCCAGCTGGACCCGCGCCTGCGCCTGGCGCCCTGCCAGCAGGTGCAGCCCTATCTGCCGCCCGGCATGGCCGCCTGGGGCCGCAGTCGCATCGGGCTGCGCTGCACCGATGGCGTGGCGCGCTGGAACGTGACGCTGCCGGTACGCGTGGCCGTCTACGGCCGCGCCGTCGTCGCCAGCGGCCCGCTGCCGGCCGGCGTGAATTTGTCTCAAGAACACCTGGCGCTGGCCGATATCGACATTGCCGCCGAACCCGGCGCCGTGTTCACCGATCCCGCCCAGCTCATCGGCCGTACGCTGGCCCGCCCGCTCGGCGCGGCGGACGCCCTGCGCGCGCCGGCGCTGAAGTCGCGGCAGTGGTTTGCCGCGGGCGAGACGGTGCAGGTGCTGGCCGTCGGCCCGGGTTTTTCGGTGGCATCGGAGGCGCAGGCGCTGTCCGCCGGCATCGAAGGCCAGGACGTGCGCGTGCGCTTCGACAGCGGCCGCATCGCCGCCGGCCGCGCCGTCGGCGAGCGCCGCGTGGAGCTGCCGTTGTGAGCAATGCGCCACACATCCCCGGGGTGAAGGCCCGAACTGGGCGGAAAAACCCGCCAATTCCCGCTCAAGTTTCTAGGCCCGGGGCCGATACAAGGGGAAACTCCCCTGCAATGCCCCCGGCGGGGCCCGCCCCGCACCCTGGAGAAGCTCATGAAGATCGGTAACAGCCCTGAGAGCGGCGCCCCGGCGAAAGCCGAGCAGCGCCCCGCGGCGCGCAAGCCGGAAAGCACGGCCACGACCGATGCCGCCCGCCCGGCGGCTGCGGCGCCAGCGCCCAGCGCCCAGGTGGCCATCTCCAGCGCCGCCAAGCTGGCGGCCAGCGCCGCTGGCAGTGACGACGGCAGCTTTGACGCCGCCAAGGTCGACCGCATCGCCAAGGCCATCAGCGAGGGCAAGTTCACGGTCAACGCCAATGCGATCGCGGACAAGCTGGTCGCAAATGCGCAAGAATTGCTGAGCGCGCGCGCCAACAAACACTGAACCATGACCGCCACCGTCTCGCCCCAAGCCCTCAGCGCCGAGCTGGAAGCGCCTCTGCTGGCCGTCGAAGCCGCGCTGAACCAGCTGGGTGACGCGCTGGCCCGCCGCGACGCGGCTGGCATCGAACAGCATGCCGCCGAACTCCACCAGCACCTGGCCCGCGCCGTGCAGAGCTTCGGCGAGGCCGCGCGCAGCGGCGGCGTGCCGGCGGCGCTGCGCAACCGCCTGGTGCGTGCCGGCGGCCTGCTGGCCGCGCAGCGCGAGACGCTGGCGCGCGGCAACGCGTCGCTGGACCGTGCGCTGGACGTCCTGATCCCCAGCGAACCCACCGGCCTGTACGGCGCCGGCGGCAAGGCCGAGCGGCGCAGCTTGGGCGGTGGCAGCTACACCGCCTGAATCGCCGCCATCTGTCAAACCAAGGCCACCCTCGGGTGGCTTTGTCGTTTCTAGCGGGTCGCCGCCTGGCGCACCTTGTCGAGGTAGGCGTGGCCGTCGGGCGGCAGGCCGCTGCGCTGCGAGGCCCAGATCATCTCGCCCAGTGCGTCCATCGCGACGTGGTGCGCCTCGTGGCGCGAGTTGCGCTTGGCGCTCAGCAGATCCACCGCCTGACGGATGCCCGAGGGCTGGTCGATGGCGTGCTGCTCCGTGATCGTCAGGTGCATGGACAGGTGCAGGAAGGGGTTGGTGCGCCCTTCCTCCACCGTGTAGACCTTCTCCAGCGCGCCGGCCTCGTCGGCCAGCTCGTCGTGGTACTCCGGGTGCTCGGCGATCCAGTCCGCGGCCAGCGCCTCCATCGGGATCAGCGGGGCGCCATCACGCCATTTGCGGTAGGTGGCGCAGAAGAAGCGCCGGACTTCGAGCTGGGACGGAGCAAACATGGGCCCGATTGTCGCCGCCAGGCCAGCAGGCCCAGGCCGACGGCCAGCAACAGCCATGTGCCGGGCTCGGGCACCGGGGCGGCGGAGAAGTCGTAGCCGCTCGCGCCCGTGGTGTTGAGTCCGGCCACCGACGGCAGCAGCTGGTAGCCGGCCGAGTGGCCAAAGTCGGCCCAGGCGGTGCGGCCCAGCCGGGCGTAGTCGCTGACCGAGGCGCCCACGGCCAGCATGCCGCTGAGCGAGATCGTGCGGCCGACAAAGGTGTCCAGCGTCAGGCTGAACACGCCCGTCGCGTCGCGGCTGGCGTCCCAGTTCTTGTTGACCTCGGCGAAGCTGCTCATGTCGCGCAACCGCACCTCGGCCACACCGTAGGCCGTCAGGAAGCCGCCGGACTCGAAACTGGGGTTGGACAGTGCGCCGGTGATGCTGAAGTTCACCGTGTAGCTGACCGGCGTGCCCACCGCCAGCCCGGCGCCGGTGACCGCGATGCTGTCGTAGAAGCGGCCCTGCACAGTGGCATTGGAATAGCCCTGCACCACGCGGTGGCCGGTCGCATCGCAGCAGTATGGGTAGCTGGACTCGGCGAAAGCGCGCAGCAGCCCCATGCGTCCCTCGAAATGGGCGCGGGCGGTGCCGCCACCGAAAGCGGCGCTGGTGTCCAGCGTCTGCAGCTGGCGCAGGCGCGGGTCGTCGCGCAGGTCCAGGTTGGGTGCTTCGCTATCGACGCCGTACACGGGGTAGAACGCGCTCGCGTTGACGAGCAGGTTCGCACTCAGCTGGCTGTCGATTGCCCGGGCGGGCAGGCTGACGGCCAGCAGCAGGGCGGCGCAGAACGCGCTGGCGGCGGCCCTCATGCGCGCCTCCGCAGGCGCAGCGTCAGCAGCAGGCCGCCGCCCAGCATCAGCGCCACGCTGCCCGGCTCGGGCACGGCGGCCACCTCCACGCGCAGCCCGGTGGGGCTCTGGGTGCTGAGGGTGTCGAAGGCCAGCACGTTGTCGCCCGCCACGAAGCCGCTGGCGATGCTGAAGCTGTGCCAGGTGTCGGCCTGGGCCACCGGCACGGCCGCCACGGGCACGCCGTTCAGCCAGATGCGCAGGCCGCCGTCGTCCGCCGCCCAGCGGCCTTGCAGCTGGATCTGGGCCTCGAAGCCGGCCTGTACCTGGAAGTGGGTCTCGTAGCGCAGCGCGTCGGTGACGCCAGGCTGGTCGCTGAAGCCGGTGCCGATGACCGGGTTGATCCAGCTGCTGACGGCGGTGTCCGGCACCCAGGCGCTGGTGTCGATGGGCGAGCCGTCGCCCAGGCGGGAGGCATAGGCGGTCGAGAACACGGCGTTGCCGACGATGGCGTAGTGCGGGTCGGCGGCGTAGCCGGCCAGCGGCGCGCCGGTGGCGTCGACGCCGGTGTTGAAGAGGCCGGTCACCGCACCGGTCTGGGCCGTGGCGGACGCCGCGGCGAGGGCGCTGGCAAGCAGCAGGGCAAGTCGGGCAGGCATGGGTGGGTCCTGGATCAGCGCCAACAGCAGCGCATCCGGACACACGCAATCGGCCGGCAAAACCGGCCATCTCAAGTTAGGGGGGCGTTGGCGACGGCTGGCCCAGCCGCTGCAGCGACGCCTGCAGCGCCCGGTAGGCCGGCGCCGCGCGCAGCGCCTGTGCGCCAGCCTGCTGCAGGTCCACAACGTCCCGGGCTTCGATGGTGAAGGCGGTGGGCACACGCAGCAGCGAGTGGCGCATCTTGTCGTCCGGCACGTCGTGCAGGCTGACACTGATGACGTGGATCTCGGCGTCCGCCGCGAACGGGCTGCCCGGCTGTCCCCGGGCACGGTCGATCTCGGCCCGCCAGCGCTGCGTGTCGTCGTTCAGCAGGCCCAGCGTGATCTCCGTCTCGCGCGAGCCGGCGCCGAAGATCAGCGTCTCCAGCACCTGGGTGGTCGTGGGCACGCGATCGCTGTTGTCCACGCGCTCGGTCAGGCCGCGCTCGGAGTTCACGGTGACCAGCACCAGCCGCCGGATGCTGCCGGGCTTCGCGTCGGCGAAGTTCGCGCTCATCGACCCCAGCGCCACCATGCGGTCCAGCATCAGCCGCACGCCGAGGTTGTCGGTCACGCCGCCGTCGACGAGGTGGATGAAAGGCTTGTCCTTGGCGTTGCGGTAGGCATCGGCGCTGCGTTGCAGCATGCGGCTGCGGAAGTCCAGCCCCGGCGTGTCGGCCGCCGGCGGCGCCGGGTGCGGGCACCTGTCGGCATGGTTGTGCACGGTGACCGGCGACAGCAGCAGCGGCACGGCGGACGACGCCGCGACGGCAAAGCTCAGCGGCGTGGCGTCCAGGTCGGAGCAGATGCGCTGGAACTGCTCGGGCGTGAAGTCGAAGGGGGCGCCGCTGGTGAGGTCGGTGGCGGTGATCATCAGCTCCGGCGCGCCGGGGCGGCGGCGCACATCCGCAAAGGTGCGCCCCTGGAACAACTCGTCGAAGCGCTGCGCCAGCACCTGGCTGCGGCCATACCAGGGCGACGTGAGCCGGTACAGCCGCGCCGGCCACAAGGCCTCGCGGATGAGGCGGCTCTCGAACGGCACGGCCAGGAAATCGGGCTCGAAGCGGTCGAGCGTGGCGTCGCCGAAGGCGGCGAAATGCGCCGCCAGGATGCTGCCGCCGGACACGCCGCTGATCATGACCGTCTGGTCCAGCAATGTGGTCGAGTGACCGTCCAGCGCGAAGCCCGTGCCCTTCAGTTCACGCAGCACGCCCAGGCCGAAGGCCGCCGCGCGGGCGCCGCCGCCGGACAGGGTGACGGCCATCATGACCGGCTGGCTGGGCGGCGGTGGCGCCGGCCGCGATGCAGGCGCACTGGCGCTGGCGCTCGCCAGCGGCGGATTGACCCAGGGCCGGTAGCTGGAACAACCGGTCAACAGCACCAGGGCCAGCGCCGCCCCGCAACTCGCGCCCCAGCGCTTGCACGACCTCATCACGTCCTCGTCTCGTTGGCTTGCTGCCGACATCATCACCGCCCGGCCTTGCGGCGCCGTGACGCCGGGCCGCGCAAACCCTGGGTGGGCACCCGGCGCGTGATGGCTGCCTTATGGCGACGGTGGTAACGGCGACAACGACGACAACGGCGGCTGCCAGGCCGCCAGCGCCAGCTGCACCTGCGCATAGGCGCCCAGCGTGCGGGCCTGCTGGTCGAGCTGCTGCTGGGCGGCCGTGAGCTGTTGCTGGCGCGAGGCCAGGGCGGTGGCGGCAGGCTCCAGGCCGAGGGCTTCGCGCCGCTGGGTGTAGCGCAGCGCCTGGTCGGCCGCCTGCAGCGCCGCCTGGGCCTGCTGCCAGGCCTGCCACTGCGCCTGCCAGCCGCGCAGGGCGGTCTCGCCTTCGGCCAGTGCGGTCAGCACCGTCTTCTCGAACTGGGCCCAGGCGCGTTCGTTGCCGGCCTTGGCGGCGGCGGTCTGGGCGGCGCGGCGGCCGCTGTCCAGCCAGTCCCACTGCAGCATCGGCCCGGCAGCGTAGCGCAGGGCGTTGGCCTGGCCGAGGTTGCCGGTGGTCTGCTGCAGGCCCAGCGTGGCGGCCAGCGACAGGCGGGGCAGGTAGGCACGTTCAGCCAGCACCTGCTGGCCCAGGCCGGCGCGCAGCAGGGCATCGGCGCGGGCCACATCCGGCCGGCGGGCCAGCAGGTCGGCGGGCACGGTCAGCGTGGCGTCGTCCGGCACGTCAGGCAGCGGGGCGCTGGCCTGCAAGGCCTGCAGCGCGGCGCCCGGCCTGGCGGGAGACTCGCCCACCAGCACCGCCAGCGCGGCCCAATCCACCGAGGCCTGTGCAGCCCAGCCCGCCTGTGCCGCCCGCAGCTGGGCCAGTTCGGCGGTGGCGGCATCGGCCTCGCGCGGGTCGGCCAGGCCGGCGCGGGCGCGGGCCTGCAGTTGAGCCAGGCGCCGTTCGGCCACCGCCTGCTGTTCGGCCGCGAGCTGTCGGGCCTGCTGGGCGTGGCGCAGCGCCACGTAGCGGCTCACCACCTCGGCCTGCACCAGGGCCTGCGCGCCGCGGGCATCGGCGGCTGCCGCGTCCGCGTCACGCTCGGCTGCGGCCTGCGCGGTGCCGGCGCGGCCGAACAGGTCGATCTCCCAGCTCAGCACCTGGCCCAGCGTGACCAGCCGCTGTTCCGGCGGGCGGGGCAGGCCCTGGCGATAGGGGTCGACTTCGGTCAGCGCGGGCCGGGTGGCCTGGGCCTGCACGCCCAGGCTGCCCTGCGGTCGGGCCTCTGCCTGCACGGCGCCGGCGCGGGCGCGGGCTTCGCGCACGGTGGCCAGCGCGGCCTGCAGGTCCAGGTTGCGGGCCTCGGCCTGGGCGACCAGGGCGTCCAGCGCCGGGTCGCGCAGGTCGCGCCACCAGGGGCGGCCGGCTGCATCGGGGCTGAGGTTGCGCCCGGCGGCGGCGGGCAGCGCGCCGTCATGGCGGGCCTGCAGCGTGGGCAGTTGAGTGCCGGGGGGGACGGCGGCGCAACCGCTGAGTGCCAGGGCCAGCACGAGGGCGGAGAGCGTGAAGGCGCGGCGGTGAAGGCTTGCGTTCATGAGGGGTGTCCGGGTTCAGGCCGTCGTGGGGAGGTTGGCGCGGCCGGGGGCGGGCACGCGGTAGGCGACGGCATAGAGGGCGGGGATGAGGCCCAGCGTGATCAGCGTGCCCAGGGCCAGGCCGCCCATCATCACGACGGCCAGGCTGGTCCAGACCGCGCCGCCGAACAGGTACAGCGGCACCAGGCCCAGGATGCAGACCATCTTGGTCATGACGATGGGGCGCAGGCGCTTGGCCGCCGCGTCCTCGATGGCGTCCGGAGCCGGCATGCCGCTGGCCCGGGCCTCGTCGATGGCGTCCAGCAGCAGCACCGCGTTGTTCACGATGATGCCGGCCAGGGCCAGCAGGCCGAGCGTGCCGACGAAGGTCAGCGTGGTGCCGGTGAGCTTGAGCGCGATGGCCGCGCCGATGCTGACGAAGGGAATGCTGGCCAGCACGATGAGGCTCTTGCGCAGGCTCTCGAACTGCCACACGAACAGCAGGAACATCGCCACCACGCAGGCCGGCAGCAGGGCCGAGATCGCGCCATTGGCGCTGGCGTTCTCTTCGATCTCGCCGCCCAGCGCGATGCGCACCTTGCCGGCCTGCTGCAGCGCCGAGGTCTCGGTGGCGACGGCGTCGGCCAGGGTCTGGGCCGTCCAGCGGGCGTGCTTGGCGGTGATGGTGACCGTGCGCTCCTGGTTGAAGCGCTGCAGCACCGAGGGCTGGGCTGCGAGCTGTATGTCAGCCACCTGGCCGAGGGGCACCGTGCCGCGGCCGTCGGCGCGCTGCAGCGTCGCGGCGCGCAACTGCTCCACGCGGTCGCGGGCCTCGGCACCGCCGCGCACCACCACCGGCAGCAGGGTGTCGCCCTCGCGGAACTGGGTGACGGCCTGGCCCGCCAGCAGCAGGTCCAGCTGGGCCGCGATGTCAGCGCTGGACAGCCCGGCCGCGGCCGCCTTGAACAGGTCCACCTGCACGAGCAGCTGCGGGATGGCCCGCTCGGCATCGCTGCTCAGCTCGACGATGTCGGGCAGCTGGCGCAGCGCCTCGGTGAGCTTGGCCGCCGCGGCGTGGTGCGACTGGCCATCGGCGCTGGACAGGCGGAACACCGCCAGGCCCGACTCGGCCGAGCCCATCGAGAAGCGCTTGGGCTCGAAGCGCACCTCCGGGAACAGGCGCGGCAGCTCGGTGCGCAGCTTGGTGAGCGCCTCGTCATGGCTGATGCCAGGGGCCAGGCTGAGCACGGCATAGGCGCGATGGGCCGCCGGCGTGGGCGGGTTGAGCGCCAGGATGAAGCGCGGGCCGCCGTCGCCCACGTAGACCGCCTGGCTCTGGATCTCGGGGAAGCGCTGCCTGTCGGCCAGCGCGGCCGAGATGCGGCCGGCGGTGGCCAGCGTGGTGTTGCCGCTGCTGTCGGGCGCGAGCTCGATGCCCATCTGCAGCTGGCGGCGCTCGGAGGCCGGCATCAGCTCCGACGGCACATGGCCGAACAGCCAGCCGGCCGCCACCAGCAAGGCCACCATGCTGCCGATGTAGACCGTCTTGTGGCCCAGCACCCAGCGCACCTTGCCGCGGTACCAGCCGGTCAGCGCCTCGACGGCGCGCGCCGTGCGGCTCAGTTCGGCATGGTGGTGGGCAAAGCGCTGGCACAACAGCGGCGTGACGGTGACCGCCAGCAGCAGCGACAGCAGCAGCGCAATCGCCATGACGATGCCCATGCTGCGCAGGTACTCGCCGGTCTCGGTCTGGCTGAGCACCAGCGGCAGGAAGGTCAGGATGATGGCCAGCGACGACACCAGCAACGGCACGAACATCGTGCGGCCGGCCTCGGCGGCGGCTTGCTCGCGCGGTTCGCCCAGCGCGAGGCGGCGCTCCATGTCCTCGGCCACGACGATGGCGTTGTCCACGAACAGGCCCAGCGCAATGATGATGGCGCCGATGGAGATGATGTGCAGGTCGATGGACAGCAGCTTCATCACCACCAGACTGCCGAGCACCGTGGTCGGCACGATGGCGCCGACGATGAGGCCGGTGCGCAGGCCCAGGAACAGCACCACGATGCCCATCACGATGACCGTGGTCTCCAGGAACACCTGGCCCACCTGCTTGAGCTGCTTGCCGACGACCTGGGCCTGGTCGGTGATGGGCACCAGGGCCATGCCGGCCGGCAGTTGGCTCTCGAGCTGCGTGATCTCGTCGCGCAGCCGGTCGGCGAAGCTGATGACGTTGAGCCCGGCATCCATCGAGACCGCGAGCACTGCGGCCGACTGGCCGTCGACGAAGGCGCCCGTGCTGGCCGGGTCCAGCGGCAGGCGCTCGACGCGGGCGAGCTGGCCCAGGGGCATCCAGCCGCCCTTGGGCAGGGCCACGGGCGTCTGCGCCAGGGCCTTGAGGCTGGCCGCGTCACCACTGACCTGCAGCGACAGCTGGGCACCACCGGCCTGCACGAAGCCGGCCGGCGCCACGATGTTGCGGCGGGCCAGGGCGTCGGCCACGGCGCTGGGGGCCAGGCCTTGCGCGGCCAGCGCCGGCAGGTCCAGGCTGACCTGCACCTGCTCGTCACGCAGGCCGTGCAGGGTCACGCGCTCCACACCGGGCACGTGGTAGAGGCGGTCGCGCATCAGGCGGGCCTGCTCGCGCAGCTCGCCGGGCGTGTAGCCGGTGCCGGTCAGGCCGACGGTCAGCACGGCCACGCGGCCGAACTCGTCATCCACCAACGGGCCGACGGCGCCTTGCGGCAGGCGCGGTTGCACCTCGGCCAGCCGGTTGCGCAGGCGTTGCCAGATGGCGGGCAGGGTCTGCGGGCTGACCGTGGGCTCCAGTTCCACATAGCTGAACGCGAAGCCGGGGCGCACCGTCGTCTTGACGCGCTTGACCTCGGGCAGGGTCTGGATGGCTTCTTCGGCGGGGCGGGCGACGAGCTGCTCCATGCGCTCGACCGAGGCGCCCGGCACCAGCGTGAGCACGGTGGCGGTGCGGATGGTGATCTGGGGCTCTTCGGTGGACGGGAAGTCCAGCACCAGCCACAGGCCGGACAGCACCAGCAAGAGGGCGGCGAGAAAGGCGAAGCGCGGTCGCTTCAGGGCGTAGGCGGTGATGCTCATGGCCCCTCCTTCAGCGCAGACGGCTCACGGGCGTGACCGCCTGGCCGGCCACCAGCGATTGCGCACCGGCGAGCACGACCTGGTCTCCCGCCTTCAGGCCGCTGCGCACCTCGACCTGGTCGCCCTGCAGCGCGCCCAGCATCACTTCGACCCGCTCCGGCACGGCGCTGTTGGCCGGCAGTCGCAGCACCTGCCCCTGGCTGGGGCGGGCCGCGTCCATCTGCACCGCACGCAGCGGTACCAGCAGGGCCAGGGCCGCCGGGTCGCGCGGCCACAGCTGCACCGACACCGCCTCACCGGTCGGCCAGGTCTCGGGCGCGCTCACCAGCACGCGGCGGCTGCCGCCGGCTTCCAGGCGGGACGACAACTGCAGCACGCGCGACTCGGCGCTGCCGGACGGCCCCTGCAGGGCCAGCGTCTGGCCGGTCGACAGCGTCAGCGAGCCCGGCACGGTCAGCCAGAGCTCGCGGCCGCGGCCTTCCAGCCCGACCACCACCGTGCCGGCGCCCACCGCCTGGCCCACTTCGAGCTGGCGCAGCGAAACACGGCCATCGAAGGGGGCGCGCAGCTCGGTCTGGCCCTGGTTCCATGCGGCGGCCGTGCGCTGGGCCTGGGCGGCGGCGAGGGCTTCCTGCGCGGCCTTGACCTCGGCCTGCACGGCCGTCCATTCGGCCTCGGTGGCCGCACCACTCTCGCGGGCGGCCTGCAGGCGCTGCTCGCGGCGCCGGGCCTCGTCCAGCAGGGCCTGCAGGCGGCGGCCGTCGGCCTCGATGCTGGCGAGCTGGGCCTGTTGGGGCGCGGCGTCGATGCGCGCCAGCAGGTCGCCGCGGCGCACGGTGGCGCCCACGTCCACCCGCACTTCGCGCACCACGCCGGGCACGGCGAAGGCCAGTTCGGCCCGCTCGCGGGCACGCACCTCGCCAGCAAAGGCCAGGCCGCCGAGGGGCGCCTGCTGTACGGGGGCGACCAGCACGGGTCGGGCCGCTGGCGCGACCGGCGGCGGTTCGTGGGGGTTGCAGGCGGCCAGCAGCCAGGCGGCGCCGAGCACGGCGGTGACGGCGGCGGGTCGGCGGGCGAAAGCGGGGGTGAGGTTCGTGGGCATGGCGGGTCCGGGCGATGGCCGGGGTTGCGATGGAGCGGCACTCTAGGGACCGAGGTTCCCTTTGGAGGGAACCGATTCGGCCACCTTGGGTACATTTCTGGACGCTCTGCCGCCCGTGCTGCATGACAGCCGCGTGACCCATGATGTACTCAAGCAGAAGATCCCCTCGGTGGTCTCGCCGTGCCAACGCGCTGCGGTGCCGCTGGGGCTGTACCGGCCACGTCACCACACCGTCCTCATGAACGAGCCCACTGCTACCACCGACCGCCGGCACCACGCCAACCTCGTGCCCAGCGTTGCGCGCGCGCTGCTGGCGCTTGCCGAGGACCGCGGCCTGCCTGCCGAGCGCCTGTGCCGGGGCCTGGGGCTGAGCGCCCACGGCCTGACCCAGCCGGACGCGCTGGTGTCGCACCAGCAGACCCGCGCGCTCATCCTGCGCGCCCAGCGCATGCTGAGCGAACCGTCGCTGGGCCTGGCGGTGGGCGCGCGCGAGACGCCGATCTCCTGGGGCCTGGCCGGCCTCGCGATGCTGACCTGCGAGACGCTGGGCGAGGCGGTGCACTACGGCCTGGAGCGCCAGACCGAGGCCGGCTCCATGCTGGAGCACCGACTCGTCTTCGACGGCCCGCGAGCCCACCTGATGGTGACGCCGCACGTCTTCGATGTGGAGACCGAGGCCTTCCTCGTCGAGGAGACCTTCGCCGGCGCCGTGGCGGTGGTGCGCGCGATGGTGGGGCCGAGCTTCCGGCCGGTGCAGGTGGACCTGGCCTATGTCGACGAGGGGCATCGCCGCCTGCACGAGCGCTTCTTCCGGTGCCCGGTGCGCTTCCAGGCCGACGAGCACCGGCTGACCATCGAGACCCGCTGGCTGCAGGCGCGGCTGCCGGGCTACGACCGCATCACCAGCGACCTGGTGCGCCAGCAGCTCAACCAGCTGCTGAGCATCCCCATCGGCCAGGACGACCTGCTGGAGTCAGTGGCCAGCCGGCTGCGCCACGGCCTGCACGAAGCGCCGCGCCAGGGAGAGATGGCCGGGCAGATCAACGTCAGCGACCGCACGCTGCGGCGGCGGCTGGCGCAGCGCGAAACCAGCTTCCGCGAGCTGCGCGACAACACCCGCCTGGCCCGCGCCCGCGACCTGCTGGCCAACACCGACCTGACCATCGCCGAGGTGGCCCAGGCGGTGGGCTATGCCGACGCGCGCTCGTTCCGCCGTGCCTACAAGCGCTGGACCGGCGAGCTGCCGACCGCGGCGCGGTCCAAAGCCTGATCAGCTAGCGCGGCGCCGCACAGCCCGGCAACCCCGCCTCGCTAGCCAGCGCCTGCGCGGCCGTGGCATCCGCCGCGCAGCGTCGCGCGATCAGCGCCCGCAGCGGCTGGCGCAGGAAGGCCGCGCGCAGCCCGGTGCTGCCGCGCAGCAGTTGCAGTGCCTGTGCCTCGTCGGTGGGCGCGTCGACGAGGCTGGCGCGGTGCAGCAGTTGGCGGGCGTGGTCGCTGGCGATGTAGGGCTGCGCGTTGACGACCAGCGCCAGCGCGCGGTCCACCGATGCCAGCGCGTCGTCGCGCCGCCCGGCCGCGGCCTGCAGTTCGCTGAGCGCCAGCCAGGTGGCGGCATGGCCGCTGTCGCGTGGCGCATCGGCCGCGTAGCGCGCCAGCGCCTGGCGCAGCAGCGGCTCGCGTTCGGCGGCGTCGGCGCCCTGCAGCTGGCGGAGGTCGTGCCAGGCCAGCCACCATTCGGCGCGCACCAGGCCGTGGGGCGGGAGCGCGCCGTCCAGTTCGGTGAGCAGCGCGCCAGCGGCCGGCGCGTTTTGGGCGGCCAGCAGCGGCCAGGCCAGGCTGAGACCGGCCGCCTGTGTGCGCGCGTCCCCCAGGCCCAGGCGGCCTTTCAGCAGGCCGTAGCGGCGCTCGCCCAGCGCGCGGCTGCGGCGGGCGTCGCCGAGGTAGTCGTGCAGCGTGGCGGTGATGCGCAGCAGCTCGTCTGCGGTGTCGGGGTCGGTGGGCAGCAGCGCGTCGATGCGGCGGGCCCGCTCGTCCAGCAGGCGGCGCAGCGCGGCTTCGGGCTGGGCGGCGTCGGGGGCGCGGCGGTCCAGCGTCTTGAACAGGTCCAGCAGATAGCTGTTGGCGGCCTCGGCGCGGCGGGCTTCGCGGCGCGCGCTGTCGGCCTGCCAGAGCGCGGCAGCGGTGCCCAGCAGCAGCGCCGCCGCGCCCAGCAGCGGCCAGCGCTGGCGGCGCAGGAAGCAGGCCAGCCGGTAGCCGGGCGAGCGCGGCAGCGCGCTGACGGGGCGGTGGTCCAGCACGCCGTGGATGTCGGCCGCCAGGGCCTCGACGTCGGCATGGCGGTCGGCCGGGTCCGCGGCCTGGGCGCGGGCGATGACGGCATGCAGCGCGCGGTGGCGCTCGGGCACCAGCGCCGCCAGCACGCCGCCCAGGCCCCAGACGTCGGTGGCCACCGTCAGCGCCTCGCCGCGCTGCTGCTCCGGCGCCGCGGCGCCGGGCGTGAAGGCGCGCGGCCCGGCGCTGTGCAGCAGGCGGGCGATGCCGAAGTCCAGCAGCTTCACGCGGCCGTCGTTGCCGACGAGGATGTTGGCGGGCTTGAGGTCGGCATGCAGCACCAGCCGCGCGTGGGCGTGGCGCACGGCGTCCAGCACCTGCAGGAAGGCGATGAGCCGCTCGCGCAGCGGCCGCCCGGCCAGTGCCTCGTGGATGGGCCGGCCGTTGATCCACTCCAGCGCCAGCCAGGGCTGGCCGTCGTCCTCGCCGGCGTCGTACAGCCGTGCGATGTGCGGGTGCTCCATGCCCAGCAGCAGCGCCTGCTCGTCGCGCAGCCGTTCGCCCAGCCGCTGGCCCGGGTGCGGCAGCTTCAGCGCGACATGCCGGCCGGCCATGGGCCCGGTGACCTGGGCCGCGCCCCAGACCTCGGCCATGCCGCCCGCGCCGATGCGCTCGATGAGGCGGTAGGGGCCGATGCGCTGGCCGGGCTGCGCCAGGGAGGGCGGCACGATGGCCGGCAGCTCGGCCGCGCCGTCATGGGCCCGCAGCAGCGCGCGCAGTGGCGTGGCGATGTCTTCGGGCTGGGCGGCCAGCCAGGCCTCGCGCTGCTCGGCCGGGATGTCCAGCGCGGCGTCGAACGCGGCCGACAGCCGCGGCCACAGCGCCGGGTCAATCGGCGTGGCCATCCAGCTGCACCAGCAGAAAGGCGCGCGCCTTGGCCCAGTGGCGACGCACGGTGCGCTCGGCCAGGCCCAGCGCCTCGGCCGTCTCGACTTCGGTGTAGCCGCCGTAGAAGCGCAGCTCCACGAGGTGGGCCAGTTGCGGCTCCAGCGCGGCCAGCGCGTCCAGCGCGGTGTCCAGCGCCAGCAGCCGGTCGGCATCGGCCTCGGGCGTGGCGGCGTCCACCAGCGCGGTGTCCCAGCTCAGCGCCTGCCAGTCGCCGCCGCGCGCCTGGGCGTGGCGGCGGCGCAGGTGGTCGATGACGATGTGGCGCATCGCCTTGGCGGCCAGCGCGTAGAAGTGGCGCCGGTCCACCAGCGGCGCGGCGGGCGACTGGGCGAGGCGCAGAAAGCCCTCGTGCAGCAGCTCCTCGGTGGCGAGGCTGGGCGCGCCCGGGCCGCGCAGCCGGGCGCGGGCGATGCGGCGCAGCTCGGGGTAGATCAGCGGCCAGACGGCTTCGGCGGCCGTGGCGTCGCCATCGCGTGCAGCCTGCAGCAGGGCAGTCAGGTCGGCCATGCGGCAGCGGCCTCAGCTGTCCTGCCGGTCCCAGCCGCCCCGCTGGGCGCGGCGGTGGGCTTCCTCGGCCTCGCGCTCGGCAGCCATCTGCTGCTCGAACTGCTGGCGGCCCAGCTTGGCGGCGGCGATCAGCGCGTTCTCGTCACCCTGCAGCGGCACCATCTGGTTCAGCACCTCGATGTTGTGGCGGCGAAAACGCATGGCCTGGCGGCGCGCGGCGTGCGGCTCCATGCCGGTCAGCTCCAGCACGCTGCGGGCGCTCATCAGCGCGGCGTCGAAGGTCTCGCGCTCGATGTGGCGCACGCCGGCCTCGTGCAGCTGGTAGTAGTGCTGCACGTTGCGCGCGCGGGCCACCAGCGTGAGCTGGGGGAAGTGCTCGCGCGCCAGCTCGGCGATCTCCACGCTCTGCGCGATGTCGTCGATGGCGATGACGAGGATGCGCGCCGTCGCGGCGCCGGCGGTCTTGAGCATGTCCAGCCGCGTCGCGTCGCCGTAGTAGACGGTCCAGCCGAAGCGGCGCAGGCTCTCGATGGCCTCGGAGTCGTGGTCCAGCACGGTGGCCTCGACGCCGTTGGCGCGCAGCATGCGGGCCACCACCTGGCCGTAGCGGCCGCTGCCGGCAATGATGATGGGCGAGGGCGGCGGCGGTGCGGCCTCGGCGCGCTTCTTGAGGCCGCGGCGCGCGAGCTTCTGCGACATCAGCCGGTCCCCGCCGGTCAGCAGCAGCGGCGTCAGCGCCAGCGACAGCGCCACGGCCGCCACCAGCGCCGAGTTCTGCGCCGCGTTGATCATCCCCTCGCTCTGCGCGAGCTGGAACACGACGAAGCCGAATTCGCCGCCCTGCGCCAGCAGGATGACAAAGGCCGGCCGCTCGACCAGCGGGATCTTCATCGCCTTGGCCATCAGCGCCAGCACGACGATCTTGCAGCCCAGCAGCGCGAGCACCAGCGCGGCCACGAAGCCCGGCTGGGCGGCCACGGCCTTCAGGTCCAGCCCCATGCCCACGGCGATGAAGAACAGGCCCAGCAGCAGCCCCTTGAAGGGCTCCAGGTCGGTCTCCAGCTCGCGGCGGTATTCGCTCTCGGCCAGCAGCACGCCGGCCAGGAAGGCGCCCAGCGCCATCGACAGGCCCACCAGCTGCATCAGTGCCGCCGTGCCCAGCACCAGCAGCAGCGCCGCGGCGGTGAAGATCTCGGGCGTCTTGCTGTGGGCGATCCAGCGCAGCGCCGGGCGCAGCAGCAGGCGGCCGCCGAACACGATGACGACGATGGCGCCAACCGCCTTGGCCGCGGCCAGCCAGGTGCGGCCGTCGCCGTCGCCGTGCGCACCGCTGAGCGCCAGCACGGGCACCAGCGCCAGCACCGGGATGGCCGCGATGTCCTGCAGCAGCGCGACGGACAGGATGCTCTCGCCGGCCGTCGTGCGGCCCAGGTTGCGCTCGGCCAGCACGGCCAGCGCGACGGCGGTGGACGACATCGCCAGGCCCAGGCTGACGACCACCGACAGCCGCCACGGATAGCCCAGCGCGAGGCCCACCGCCGTCAGTGCGGCGGCGCAGCCCAGCAGCTGCACGCTGCCCCAGCCGAAGATGGGCCGGCGCATGGCCCACAGCCGCTTGGGCTCCAGCTCCAGGCCGACGAGGAACAGCATCAGCACGACGCCCAGCTCGGCCACCTCGGGGATGGCGGTGGATTCGGGGATGAGACCCAGCACGGCCGGGCCGATCAGCAGCCCGGCGACGAGGTAGCCGAGGATGGACCCCAGCCGCAGGTAGCGCGCCAGCGGCACGGCCAGCACGGCCGCGGCGAGGAAGACAAGCGGCAGCTGCAGCCAGGCGCCGTGGCTCATTGCGCACCTCCCAGCGTCGAGAACAGCGCGGGCCGCTCGTCCAGCGCGACGGCCTCCTCGTCGCCAACGCCGCGTTCGACGGCGGTGTCGCACCAGTCGGGGAAATGCTGCAGCCGTTTGACGAACAGCGCCGCGTGGGCCTGGATGTCATCGTCCGTGGCGCGGTGGGCCGCGTGCAGGATCTGCGGGTGCAGCCAGTTCATGCCGCAGGTCCGGGCCGACTGCTGGTAGGGCAGCAGGAAGTCGCCGATGGGGTGGTGGTTGTGCCCGCCCGGCGCGTAGGCCTCGACGCCGCCGCCGGTGGAGGCGACCAGCCAGCAGTCCTTGCCGTGCAGCGCCGTGCCGCCCGGGCCATAGGCCCAGCCCAGGCGCGGCACCTCGTCCCACCACAGCTTCTGCAGGGCCGGCATGCTGTACCAGTAGATGGGATGCAGCATGACGACGAGGCGGGCGGCTTGCAGCGCGCGCTGTTCGGCCTCGACGTGGATGTGGAAGTCGGGGTAGAGGCGGTAGAGGTCGCGCAGCTCGACACGGTCTGCGGCGGGTGAAGCGCGCAGCGCGTCGAGCACGGCGCGCGTGGTGTGGGAGCGGCCCAGGTCGGGGTGGGCGGCGAGGACGAGGATGTCGCGGGCGGTACTGTCAGGCATGGCCGGCTAGGGTAACTTCCCCGCACGACCGCTCCCATCTGGCTCACCCGAATGCGCACCTTCGACACCCTCGCCGACCTGCAACCCCTGATCGGCCAGCCGCTGGGCCACAGCGACTGGATCACCGTGGACCAGGCCCGCGTCAACGCCTTCGCCGAGGCGACCGAGGACCGGCAGTGGATCCATGTGGACCCGGAGCGTGCCCAGGCGGGCCCGTTCGGCGGCCCCATCGCGCACGGCTTCCTGACGCTGTCGCTGATCCCGTACTTCTTCGAGACCGGCTTCGCGGTGCGCGAGACGCGCATGGTCGTCAACTACGGCCTGAACAAGGTGCGCTTCACGGCGCCGGTGCCGGTGGGCAGCCGGCTGCGCGCGGCGTTCCGGCTGCTGGCGCTGGACGACGTGGCCGGCGGCGCGGTGCAGCTGACGGTGGAGGTGGCCGTGGAGGCCGAGGGCGCGGCCAAGCCGGTGTGCGTGGCCGAGAGCCTTGCGCGGCACTATCGCTAGCCTCTGGGGGGAGTGGGCAGGGTGCGGCGGGCTCGGCGCAAATAGCCAGCTAGCATCGCGGCCTCTCCAATCCTTGCCTGCCCCATGGCCTCCAGCCTGCTAGTCCTGCTCGACGACATCGCCACCATCCTCGACGACGTGGCGACCATGACCAAGGTCGCCGCCAAGAAGACCGCCGGCGTGCTGGGGGACGATCTGGCGCTGAACGCGCAGCAGGTCACCGGCGTCAACGCCGACCGCGAGCTGCCGGTGGTGTGGGCCGTGGCCTGGGGGTCGATGCTGAACAAGGGCATCCTGGTGCCCGCGGCCCTGGCGATCTCGGCGTTTGCGCCGTGGGCCATCACGCCGCTGCTGATGCTGGGCGGCGCCTTCCTGTGCTTCGAGGGCTTCGAGAAGCTGGCGCACAAGTTCCTGCACAGCGCCGAGGAGGACCAGGCCCATCACGACGCCCTGGTGCAGGCCAATGCCGACCCGCAGGTGGACATGGCGACCTTCGAGCGCGACAAGGTCAAGGGCGCCATCCGCACCGACTTCATCCTCTCCGCCGAGATCATCGTCATCGCGCTGGGCACCGTGGCCACGCAGCCGCTGCAGACGCAGCTTGCCGTGCTGGTGGCCGTCTCCATCGCGATGACGGTGGGTGTCTACGGCTTCGTGGCCGGCATCGTGAAGATGGACGACGCGGGGCTGTGGCTGTCGCGCCGCGCCGGCGCGGCGTCGCAGGCCATCGGCCGCTTCCTGCTGGCCGCCGCGCCGCGGCTGATGAAGCTGCTGACGGTGCTGGGCACGGCCGCGATGTTCCTCGTCGGCGGCGGCATCCTGGCGCATGGCATCGCGCCGTTGCACCATGCCATCGAACACCTGGCGCAAGGCCAGGCCTGGCTTGTGGCCGCGCTGATCGAGAACGGCGCGAACGCGCTGGTGGGCGTTGTGGCGGGCGCGCTGGTGCTGGCCGCCGTGACGGCCGTGCAGAAGCTGCGCGGGCGCTGACGGCGCCGGCCGGAGCGGCCCGCCGCGCTCAGGCGATCACCAGCTCCAGCGCGCCGCTGCGCGCCCAGGCCTCGGCCTCTTCCTTCAGCAGGAAGCGCGTGCGCGCCTGGCCGGTGGACCAGCTCTTGGGACAGTGCAGCGTCAGCCGCTTGCCGTCTCGCGTCAGGCGCGGGTGGCCGGCCGGGGCCGTGCGGGCGTGGCACAGGATGACGGCCAGCCGCAGCGCAACGAGCGGGTCCAGCAGGCCGGCCTCGGCCACCTGCGCCTCCACCTTGCGCAGGCCGCCGCGCTGGCCCAGCGCCAGCGCGGCCAGGCGCTGCAACTGGTTGGTCGAGAAGCCGGCCGCGTCGACGTGGCCGATGATGTAGGCGCTGTGGCGGTGGTGGTCGTGATGCGACACCAGCATGCCGATCTCGTGCAGCGCCGCAGCCCAGCGCAGTTCGCGCAGCGGCTCGGGCAGCGGCTTGTCCACCAGCTGGCGGTACAGCCGCTCGGCCTGGCCGGCCACGCGTTCGGCCTGCGCCACGTCCACGCCGAAGCGTCGCTGCAGCTCGGCCACCGACGCGGCGCGCGGATCGCGCGCGGCGCTGGGCTGCAGCCGCTCGGCCAGGTCGAAGATGACGCCCTGGCGCAGCGCACCCTTGGTGGGCAGCAGTTCCTCGATGCCGAACTGCGTCAGCAGCGTGTAGAGGATGCACAGGCCGCCGGCGACGACGGGGCGGCGGTCGTCCTTCAGGCCCGGTATCTGCAGCTTGTCCTGCGAGCCCGCAGCGAGGCACTGTTCGATGCACCAGCGCAGCGCGGCCGGCGTGATGCGGCCATCGGTCTGGCCCGTGGCGGCCAGGATCTGCGACACCGCGCCCACCGTGCCCGACGAGCCCAGCGCCTCCTGCCACAGCTCGGGGCGGAACAGCGTCAGCGCCTCCTCCAGCTCGGCGCCCGCCGCCACCTGCGCGGCGCGGAACGACTCCTCGGTGTACTGGCCGTCGGCAAAGAAGCGCAGCGATAGGCCCACGCTGCCGACGCCGAAGGACTCGGCCAGCACCGGCTTGCGGCCCTGGCCCAGGATCATCTCGGTGGAGCGGCCGCCGATGTCGATGACCAGGCGCGGCTTGTCCGACGGCTGCAGGCGGGCGACGCCAGCAAAGATCAGCCGTGCTTCCTCGCGGCCGGCGATCACCTCGACCGGATGGCCCAGCACGGCCTCGGCGCGCGCGAGGAAGGCGTTGCGGTTGCGGGCCTCGCGCAGCGTCTGCGTCGCGACGGCGCGGATGCGCTCGGGCGGGATGCCCGCCAACTGCTCGCCGAACCCCTTCAGGCAGTTGAGGCCGCGCTCCATCGCGGCCTCGGTCAGCATGCCCTGCTCGTCCAGCCCGGCCCCCAGCCGCACGCTTTCCTTGATGTAGCTGACGCGCTGGTAGCGCTCGCCGCTCAGCCGTGCCAGCTCCAGGCGGAAGCTGTTGGAACCGATGTCGATGGAGGCCCAGATCTGGCCGGCGGAATCAGGGCGCTTCGTCATGGCGGCGGATTGTCGCGGCAAAATTTGACGCCCCTTCGTAACCGCCCCTCCCGGAGCCGCCATGTTGAAAGACGACATCGACAGCCTTGCGCCCAGCCGCGACTTCAGCCGCCGCAGCTTCGTGCAGACCACCGTGGGCAGCGGCTTCGCGGCGGCCGTGCTGCCGGTGTCGGCGCAGACGCTCACGACCGACACCGCGGGGCTGGAGGCCGGCAGCATCGTCATCCCCGTGGGCGAGTTCAGCATGCCCGCCTACCGCGCCCAGCCCGCCGGCGGCAAGAACCTGCCGGTCGTGCTGGTGGCCAGCGAGATCTTCGGCGTGCATGAGCACATCGCCGACGTGTGCCGGCGCTTCGCCAAGGCGGGCTATCTCGCCATCGCGCCGGAGCTGTTCGTACGCCAGGGCAATGCCGGCGCCTACACCGAGGCGGGCAAGCTCATCGCCGAGGTCGTCAGCAAGGCCGGCGACGCGCAGGTCATGGCCGACCTGGACGCCACGGTCGCGTGGGCCGCGGCCCATGGCGGCGATACGGGCAGGCTGGGCATCACCGGCTTCTGCTGGGGTGGCCGCACCACCTGGCGCTATGTGGCCCACAACCCGCGCGTCAAGGCCGGCGTGGCCTGGTACGGGCCGGTGGCGCGCAGCTACCACCCGGGCGACAAGACCATCGTCGAGCTGGCCGCCAGCATCAAGGCACCGGTGCTGGGCCTGTACGGCGCGGCGGACGGCGGCATCCCGGTCGACACGCTGACGCAGCTGGAGGCGGCGCTGAAGGCCGCCGGCAACCTGAAGAGCGAGGTGGTCGTCTACCCCGACACGCCGCATGCTTTTTATGCCGACTACCGGCCCAGCTACCGCAAGGCGGCGGCCGACGACGGCTGGGCCCGCTGCTTGGCCTGGTTCCGCAAGAACGGCGTGGCTTGACAGCTCTGCTAGGCTGACGAGGTCGGGGCCGTACACCAACGGCCCCGTTTCATTGCTGCTTCCATGACTCTCCTCTACATCGTGCTCGCCACCTTCGCGGGCGGGCTGCTGTCGGTGCTCGTTGCCGCGAGCCTCACCGTCGGCGTGCTGACGCGCCTCGTCAAGAGCCTGGTCAGCCTGTCGGCCGGCATCCTGCTGGGTACCTCGCTGCTGAACGTGCTGCCCGAGGCCTTCGAGAGCCACACGGCCCAGCCGCAGACGCTGTTCGCCGTGCTGCTGGCGGGCCTGCTGTTCTTCTGGCTGCTGGAGAAGGTGGAGCTGTACCGGCATGTGCACCACCACGAGGGCGACGGCCACCACCACCACCACCACTTCGACGCCGAACAGGCCGGCCGCGGCGGCCTGACCGTGCTGGTGGGCGACAGCATCCACAACTTCTGCGACGGCGCGATCATCGCGGCGGCTTTCCTGGCCGACACGCGGCTGGGCTTCGCCACGGCCCTGGCCATCGTCGCGCACGAGATCCCTCAGGAGGTGGGCGACTACATCGTGCTGCTGAACGCCGGCCTCTCCCGCGCCAAGGCGCTGCTGTTCAACGCGATCTCGGGCATGGCCTCGGTCGTCGGCGGCGTGCTGGGCTATTTCCTGATCGGCAGCTTCGACGGCGTGCTGCCCTACCTGCTGGTGCTGGCGTCCAGCAGCTTCATCTACATCTCGGTGGCCGACCTGCTGCCGCAGCTGCAGCAGCGCCTGGCCTGGCGCGAGACCTTCGCCCAGGTGGCCTGGCTGGCCGTGGGCCTGGGCGTGGCGTTCGGCGTGTCGGCGCTGCTGCACGGCTCGCACACGCACTGAACGCACACTGAACGCGCAGGGGAAGCCCCGCCGGCTCGATGGCGCGCGAACACGGCGTTCGCGGTCGTCGAAGCGAGACTGCCTTCCAGCGGCGCGATCTCGCTGCCCATGCTTCAAACCGTCGCTTTGTGTGCTGCAGTGCACTAAAGTTTTTTGACAGCGCAGTCATGCCTTGCCTAGAGTGAACCGGTCACTAGGGAGGACAAGATGGACTGGATCAAGCAAGTTAGGGTCGGCCAGCGGCTGGGCCTGGGTTTCGGGCTGGTGCTGCTGCTGCTGGCGGCGGTGGCGCTGCTGGGGCGCGCCAGCCTCGGCCAGGTGGCGGCCGGGTTGGAAACGGTCTATCTGGACCGCACCGTGCCGCTGGCTCACCTGGGCGACATCAGCCGGCTGACGATACGCAACCGCTTCCTGCTGGCCGACATGATGCTGAAGCCGGAACCTGCGGTCATCGAGAAGCACACCGCGGAGATGGGTGCCAACATCAAGGCCATCGACGACCTGCTCAAGCAGTATCTGGCGACCCACCTGACGCCGGACGAGAAGCAGCTGGCCGACCGCTTCGTCGCCGCGCGCACGGCTTACGCGCAGCAGGGCCTGGCGCCGGCGCGCGCCGCGCTGCTGAAGGGTGACCTGGAGGCCGCGCGGGCGCTGTACGACGGCAAGGTGGCCGAGATGGCGCCGCAGGTGGCCTCTGCGCTGTCCGATCTGCAGCGGCTGCAGGTGCGCGTGGCGCAGCAGGAGTTCGAGGCCGCGCAGGCCGTGCAGCGCCGCGCCGGCTGGATCACACTGGCTTCGGCGGTGTTCGCCATCGCGGTCGGCGCGGCGCTGGCCTGGCTGATCACGCGCTCCATCACGCAGCCGGTGGCGGCGGCGGTGCGACTGGCCGAGGCGGTCTCCGCCGGCGACCTGCGTCAGCGCTTCGCGGTGCAGGGGCGCGACGAGATCGCGCAGCTGCTGCGCGCGCTGGTGACGATGAACGAGAACCTCGTGCAGATCGTCAGCCAGGTGCGCCACAGCTCCGACTCCATCGCCACCGGCTCGTCCGAGATCGCCAGCGGCAACGCCGACCTGTCGCAGCGCACCGAGGAGCAGGCCTCCAGCCTGGAGCAGACCGCGGCCTCCATGGAGCAGATGAGCGCCACGGTGAAGCAGAACGCCGACATCGCGCGCACGGCCACGCAGCTGGCCACCAGCGCCAGCGGTGTGGCCATCCAGGGTGGCGAGGTGGTGGGCCGGGTCGTCAGCACGATGGACGAGATCACGGCCAGCTCGCGCAAGATCGTCGACATCATCGCCACCATCGACGGCATCGCGTTCCAGACCAACATCCTGGCGCTGAACGCCGCCGTCGAGGCGGCGCGCGCCGGCGAGCAGGGCCGTGGCTTCGCGGTCGTCGCGGGCGAGGTGCGTACGCTGGCGCAGCGCTCGGCAGAGGCCGCGCGCGAGATCAAGGGCCTGATCGGCCAGAGCGTCGAGAAGGTCGATGCCGGCTCGCAGCTGGTGGCCGAGGCCGGCAGCACGATGGGCGAGATCGTGGCGCAGGTGAAGCGCGTGGCCGACCTGATCGGCGAGATCGACGCGGCCAGCGGTGAGCAGGCCAAGGGCATCGGCCAGGTCAGCGAGGCGGTCAACCAGCTGGATCAGGTCACGCAGCAGAACGCCGCGCTGGTGGAGGAGTCCGCCGCCGCGGCCGAGAGCCTCAAGCACCAGGCGGCCCGGCTGGCCGAGGTGGTGGGGCAGTTCAAGCTGGATGCGGGTGCGCCCGTGCCGCCCGCCCCGCCAGCGGCGCGCCGTGTACCCACCGCGCCCGCCGCACCCGCCGCGCCGCGCGTGGCGGCGCCCCGGCCGGCGCCCCGGCCCGCCGCCGTGGCGCCGGTGCGCGCGAGCGACGAAGCCGGGCAGTGGGAGAGCTTCTGAGCTAGCCGCGCCACCGCAGCACGACGCTGCAGCCTCGCCCGCCCAGCCCGTCCTCGATGTGCACGCTGCCGCCCAGCCGGGCCGCCGCGCGGCGCACGATGGCCAGGCCCAGCCCCGTGCCGGCCACGTCGGCGCCGGCCGCACCGCGCCAGAAGCGGCCGAACGCCGCTTCCCGCTGCGCCGGCGGGATGCCGGGGCCGTCGTCCGCGACGGCGAGGCTGAGCCCTTGCGGACCGCCGGCCAGGGTGATGGCGATGCGCCCGCCCGGCGGCACGTAGCGCAGCGCGTTGTCGACGAGGTTGTTCAGCACCGACTCGAACGCCGTGCGGTCCATCCGGGCAGGCAGGCTGGGCGGCCCGTCCAGCGACAGCTCCAGCCCCAGGTCCAGCGCGCGGGCCGCCTGCGCCGCCAGCGCCTGCTGGACGACGGCGGCCAGGTCCAGCGCCTCGTCGGCGGCGGGACGGCCCTCGTCCAGCGTCGCCAGCGTCAGCAGCTGCCGGCTCAGGTGCGCGCTGCGCTGCAGCGCAGCGTCCAGCGCGGCAGCGGCCTCATGGCGCTCGGCGTCGCTGGCCGCATGGGCCAGCACGTGGGCCTGCGCGGCAACGACGGCCATCGGCGTGCGCAGCTCGTGGGCGGCGTCTTGCACGAAGGCGCGCTCGCGCTGCAGCTGGCCGCGCAGCCGCGCGAGCAGGCCGTCGAAGGCCGTGACGAGCGGCCGCAGCTCGTCATGCCGCGGCGTGAGGCCCAGTGGCGACAGGTCCTGCGCGTCGCGCGCGGCGACGCGCTCGGCCAGCTCGTTCAGCGGCCGCATGCCGCGGCTCACGGCGATCCACAGCGGCAGCAGCACAACGGGAAAGGCCAGTAGCAGCGAGGGCAGCAGCTCGCGAACCAGCCAGCCCAGCACGGCGGCGTCCGCCACCCGGGGTTCGGCCAGCGTGAGGCGCCACGGGCCGGCCTGGGCCTGCGCCTGCCAGTGCGTCGTCGTGGTGGCGCCGGCGGCGCCGGGCGTGGCGAACACCTCGCGGCCTGTCGCGTCGGCGAGGCGGAACTCCACGTCGCCCGGCAGCAGGCCTTCCGCGCGGCGCAGCCGTTGCGTCTCGCGCGCACGGGCCTGCACGATGAGGGCGGCGTCGCGTGCGAGGGGCACGTCCGCCAGCGACGTGGCGATCGCATCGGCCAGCGTCTGCACGCCGGGGCGCGTGGCCATCTCGTGCTTGAACTCGGTGAACTCCAGCGCCAGCAGCGCCGCGCCGGCCAGCGCGAACGCGAGCAGCAGCGCGCCGACGATGCGGCGCAGCAGCGAGGGCCGCCACAACGCCTGCAGCAGCGGCTTCATGCCGCACCCTTCGCGCTGCGCGCTGGCCCGCCAGGCGGGAGTCGAGCCCCTTCGGATGGCCGTGCGGGGCTCACGCGACGAGCTGGTAGCCGATGCCGCGCACGGTGCGGATGCGCTCGGCCCCGATCTTCTTGCGCAGGTTGCTGATGTGCATCTCCAGCGTGGCGGCGTCCACGGGCTCGTCCAGCGGGGCGAGGCGCTGCGCGATGCGGCCCTTGGCGACGACGGCGCCGGGCTCGCGGGCCAGCTCGACGAGCAGCTGGAACTCGCGCGCCGTCAGCGGCAGCGGCTGGCCGGCCAGCAGCGCGGCATGGGCGCGGGGCTGGACGACGAGTTCGCCGAACTGCCAGTTCTCGTGCGCCTGGCGCGCGCTGCGGCGTACGACGGCGTGGATGCGCGACACCAGCTCGGGGATCGCGAACGGCTTGAGCACGACGTCGTCGGCGCCGCCGTCCAGCCCGGCCAGGCGGTCTTCCAGCGCCGTGCGTGCGGTGATGACGATGACGGGCGTGGTGGCGTCCGCGCGCCGCCATCGCGTGAGCAGGGCCAAGCCGCTGCCGTCGGGCAGGCCCAGGTCCAGCAGCACGCAGTCGGCGGCCACGTCGGCCAGCTGCAGCGGCGCGTCCTGCGCGCGGCGCAGCCATTCGCAGCTGAAGCCGGCCTGCTGGCGGAAGGCGGCCTGCAGGCTGCGGCCGAGGTCCAGATCGTCTTCGATGAGCAGCAGGTGCATGCCGGTCATTGTGGCCGGCGCGGCTCAAGCGCGGCCAAAGGTCAGGGCACCGTCGACACCAGCAGCCGCAGGCCCGGGTCGCCGTGCCTTGCGGTCAGCGTCCAGCCATGCGCCTGGGCGATCTCCTGGCAGATCGCCAGCCCCAGCCCGGCCCCGTGGTCGCGGCGGTGGGCGCCGCGCCAGAAGCGGGCGAACAGCTTGGGCAACTGCTCGGGCGTGACGCCGGGGCCGAAGTCGCGCACCGACAGCGTCGTCGCGTCCACGTCGATGACGATGGCGGTGCCGGCCGGTGCGTGCTGTGCGGCGTTCTCCAGCAGGTTCTTCAGCAGCGTGAACAGCGCGCCGCGGTCGGCATGCCAGCTCACCGGGCCGGACTCGCTGGCCAGCGTGATGCGCACCTGGGCGGCACGCACCATGCGGTCGAGGTAGTCGATGGCCTCGCGGGCGACGTCCGGCACGTCGACCGGCGCGAAGCTGTAGTTGTGCGCCTCGCTCGCCTCTGCCAGCAGCAGCAACTGCTGCACCTGGCGCGTCATGTGCTCGATGTCGCGCAGCAGCGCGTCACGCTCGGCGCCCGCGGGCGTCAGCTCGATCTGGGCGCGGATCAGGGCCAGCGGCGTCTTCAGCTCGTGGGCCGCGGTGGCGAGGAACTCCTGCTGCACGCGATAGCCGTGCTCCACGCGCTCCAGCACGCGGTTGAAGCTCTCCACCAGCGGCGCGATCTCGGTCGGCGCGCGCTCGCTTTGCAGCCTGGCATGCAGGGAGCGGGGCGAGATCGCCGCCGCCGCCGCCGACAGTTCCTGCAACGGCTTTTGCACGTGGCGCATCGTGATGAAGGCGCAGACGCCGAACACGAACAGCAGCACCGCGCTGAACAGGCCTATGCCTATGCCCATGAAGGGCAGCGCGAACTCCAGGCGGATCAGCTCGGCCAAGCGCGCGCTGTTGGCCATCTGGAAATACCACTGCCGTCCGCCGCGCTCCAGGACGGCGGTGGCGCCCTGGAACGGAACGCCAGCCCGGGTGAAGTCAATGCGGCCGGGCTTGGGCGCGCCAGGCTGGCCGCTGCTGGGCGGCCAGAAGGCATCGCCCGCCGACGATTGCAGGACCACCCTGCCCGAGCTGTCGAGGACGCGATAGGCCACCTCTTCCTTCATGGTCTCGAAGACCCAGGCATGCTCGTCGTCGAATCCGACGGGCGTGCCTGATGCGTCGAACACCATGTGTTCGCCCAACCCTTCGGCGTTCTGGTTGACGTCTTCCTCGACCAGGATGGGGCTGCGCAAGGCAAGCAGACCTTTGATCACCAGCACGATGATCAACACGCTGAGCACCACGCCGGCGATGTAGGCGAGGATGACCTTGACGCTGAGGCTATTCGTCCACGCCCGCTTCACGAAGCGCATATCCCAGGTTCCTCACGTTGACGATGCGCTGGCGCGACCCCACGGCGCCCAGCTTGCGGCGCAGCCGGTGCAGGGCCACGTCCAGTGCATTGGGTGTCACGGCCTCGTCCAGCCCCCAGCCGGCCGCTTCCAACGCGCCACGCCGGACGGTCTCGCCGGCTTTTTCCACGAGCAGCAGCATGATCTGCATCTCGGCTGCCGCCAGCGTGATGCTCTCGCCGCCGCAGCCCAGCGTGCCGGCTTCGGGGCGCAGCTGCAGATCGCCCAGCCGGGGCGCGAGCGTGCGGCTCTGCGCTGGCCGGCGCAGCAGGGCGCGCACGCGCGCCACCATCTCGTCCATGGCGAAGGGCTTGGCGAGGTAGTCGTCGGCGCCAGCCTCCAGCCCCTCGACGCGGTCGTGCAGCGCGTCGCGGGCCGTCAGCACGAGGCAGGGCGTGCCCAGCCCCGCCTCGCGCAGCCGCTTCAGCAGCGCCAGCCCGTCACCGCCCGGCAGGCCGCGGTCGAGCACCAGGGCGCGATAGGGAATCTGCTGCAGCGCGGCCCAGGCCGTACTCACCCGGTCGACCGCATCGACGGCGATGCCGGCGTTGGCCAGCCCCTGGCTGATCAGCTGCGCCAGCCGTTCGTGATCCTCGACCAGGAGAATGCGATTCATCAGAAGCGGTAGAGATAGCCCAGCAGCACCCGGTTCTCGGTGGAGCGATCGACCAGCGGGCTTGCCTTGATCTGCTTGGCCAGGCGCGTGACGCCGACGTCGAGGAACAGGGAATGGTGCCGGTCGAACATGTAGGCGCCGCGCAGGCCCAGCTCGGTGTTGACGCCGCCCGTAGCGGTGTAGGCCGAGCGGCCCACCTGGGCCTCATGGCTGCGAACGCCGAAATAGTAGTCGACGTACTTCTTGTCCAGCCACACGGCGCCCAGGCGTGGCGTGAGCATCGCCTGCGGCCCGAGCTGGAAGTTCTTCTCCAGCATCAGCCCGAAACGCCGGCCCTTGCTGTGGCCGGACGCGTCCGCCGACACCTCGGCACTGAGGTGGGCGAGGTCGTTGCGCCAGGTGGCCTTGGCCCCCACCCAGAACCCGTCCTTGCGTTCGTTCATGCCGTTCAGGATGGGGGCGTCGCCGGCCTCGTAGCCGGAGGGATCGAAGCGGCCGACCAGGCGCAAGTCGATGGACTGCCGGTCGCCGAGCACGAGGCGTGGCAGCTTGATCTCGGCGCCCAGGCCGGCGAACTTGAACCAGCGGTTCTCGTAGCTCAGCATGGGCAGCGCGCGCGTCTCGCGGTTCATGCCGGCATAGGGTTGCTGCTTGGAGATGGCCGCCACGCCCAGCCCCCAGGACGAGGCTTCGGCCGGCTGGCCGTCCTTGTCCGCGGGTGCCGCCATGGTCGCCAGTGGCGCCGTCGTGGCGCAGGTCAGCAGCAGGCGCATCAGCGTCGAAGGCAGTCGGGAGGTGGAGAAGTACAGCGGTCGCATGGGCAGTCCCGTGACGGGCAGGTTGAAAGGGCGGCCATCGTCGGCGAGCCGGTCTTACCGACGACTTACCAGGGCGGCGGCCGTGAACGCCGGGCGCGGTAAGTCCCCGGAAAGTCGGGCGGCCGAATAGTCGGCCCGATGAGATCCACACGCCCTTTCCGCCTCGCCTGGGCCGCTGCCGGCCTGCTGAGAACTTTGACGGCCATGCGGCCGGCTGCCGGCGCTCAGGCCGTCTCGCCGGCCGCGCCTGCCGGGCAGGGCCTGCAGCGCGCCCCTGTCGCCTCATGCGCCTCGCCCGCCACGGGCGACGGCCCGCAAGCCATGCCGAGTGATCGAGGCGGCCCGGGCTTCGCATCGCCGAGGACATGACATGCAAACCGCCACCCGGCGTCTTCTGTCGACCCTGCTCCTCGCCGTCGTCGGTACCGCCGTCCTGCTCGTCAGCGCCGCGCATGCCCCGGCAACGGAGCCAACGCCATGGCCGGCTTGCAGCCTGCTGGCCCAGATTCCGCTCGCGCCGCGGTAAGTGAGCGGCGAGACGACCCCGGCCCCGATGGCCGCGTCATCAAGGAAGCGCGCACTCGCACGCTGTCTGACTTCGCCCGCTTCGGCGCCAACACGATCGTGGGCCTGCTGGGTGTGGGGGGCGTGGCCACGTGCTGGGGCCTGCCCCGCCATGGCGAGGGCTTTGGCGACACGCCGCGCGCGACGCGTGGTTGCGGCGGCGCTTGCAGATCGAGAACGACCGGGCAGACGGCAAGGCCGCTGCGGCCAGGCCCGCTGGGGCTACTTGACGATGAGGACGGGCAGGTCGATGTGCGTCAGCACCTTCTGCGCCTCGCTGCCCAGCAGCAGCGCGGCAAAGCCCTTGCGGCCGTGCGAGGCCATGACGATCAGGTCGGCGTTCTCGGCCTTGGCATGGTCAACGATGGCCTCCCAGGCGTGCAGCGCCTCAATGGTGTGGCCCTTGCAGGCCATGCCCTGCGCGGCGGCCGTGGCGCAGACGTCCTCGACGCGCTTGGTGGCCACGCGCTGCTGCGCCTCGATGAATTCCTGCGGCGGCACCGGCTGGATCTCGGAGACCGCGCTGTAGGGGAAGGGCTCCATGACGCTGAGCGTCAGCAACTGGGCGCCATGGACCTTGGCGAGCTGGATGGCCGTGTCCACCGCATGGGCGGTGATGTCGGAGCCGTCGGTGGGAACCAGGATGCGCTTGAACATTCGCTCCTCCAGTCGTTGCGGAGGACCCCAGTGTGGCCCATTGCCGGGCGCGCCGCTTGTCGGAGATCAACCCTTTGCGAGCGGGCGCGACGGGTCGGACGACCACTCGCTCCAGGAACCGGCGTAGAGCACGCCCCCATCCGGTGCGGCCAGGCCGGCATGCGCCATCGCCAGCAGGTTGTGGCAGGCGGTGACGCCGGAGCCGCATTGGTGCACGACGGTGCCGCTGGCGAGAGGCGCAAGCTCGGCGCGCAGCTGGTCGACGGGCTTGAAGCGGCCGTCGGCACCGAGGTTGTCCTTGAAGAAGCGGTTGCTGGCGCCGGGGATGTGGCCGGCGGCCTTGTCCAGCGGCTCGACGTCGCCGCGGAAGCGCTCGGCGGCGCGGGCGTCGATGAGGCGTACCGTGCCCAGCCGCTTCAGCAGCGTGGCGGCGTCGATCTGCTGCACCAGCGGCTCGCCGGGCTGCCAGGCGCTGGGCGCGGCGGCGGGTAGGGCGGTGGTCAGCTCGCCATCCCAGGCGCCGTCCAGCACGGCGACCTCGGCGTGGCCCAGCCAGCGCAGCATCCACCAGACATGCGCCGCGTAGGGGCCGCCCTGCCGGTCGTAGGCGACGACCTGGCGGCCGGCGGCCAGGCCCAGCCGGCGCATCAGCGCGGCGAAGGCGTCGCGCTCCGGCAGCGGGTGGCGGCCGCGGAAGGCGCCGTCGGGCCCCGTGGTGGGGCCGCAGCAGTCGCGGTCCAGGTGCAGGTAGAACGCACCGGGGATGTGGCCTGCGGCGTAGGCGCGCTCGCCGGCATCGGTGTCGGCGAGGTCGAAGCTGCAGTCCAGGATCAGCGGTTCCTGCAGCGAGCGCAGCTCGGCGGCGGAGATCAGCGTGGTGTAGTCCATGGTCAGGATTCGTTGGGGTTGAACTGGCTGTCCTTCGGGGGCGGGGCGACCTTGGCGCGCAGCAGCGTCGCTGCGATGCCGGCGCCGATGATGAGCAGCATGCCCACGGCGGCGGGCCAGGTCAGCCGGTCCTTGAACAGCAGCATGCCGTAGCCGAACGAGAACACGATGCCCAGGTACTGCAGGCAGGCGTTCACCAGCGGCCGCCCGATGGCGTAGGCGCGGGTCAGGCAGACCTGGGCGGCGGTGGCCAGCAGGCCCACGGCCAGCAGCAGCGCGGCGCCTTTCAGTGAGTGCGCCTGCAGGCCGCCTTCGGTGACGGCGGTGACCAGCGCGCCGGCGATGGCGCCGCCCACCGAAAAATAGAAGACGACGCGCAGCTCCGGCTCACCGGCGCGGCCCAGCGCGGTCACCTGCAGATAGGCCATGGCGGCCAGCATGCCCGACAGCAGGCCCGCGAGGCCGTGCCACAGCTGCTGTTCGTCCACCGTGGGCCGCAGGATCAGCGCGACGCCGACGAAGCCCAGCAGCACCGACGCCATCAGCCGCCAGTCCAGCTTGCTGGCCCCCATCAGCACCGCGCCGCCCAGCAGGAACAGCGCCATCCAGACCGAGGACATGTAGTTCAGCGTCATCGCCGTGGCCAGCGGCAGCTTGCCGATGGCGTAGAACCACAGGCACAGCGACGTGACGCCGGAGATGCTGCGCCACAGGTGCATGCCCGGCACCCGGGTCGCCAGGCTGACGCCTTGCTGGCGCGTCAGCAGCGCCATGGCCACCATGCCGACGAGGCCGCGGTACATGACGATTTCGCTGGCGGCGTAGAACTCGCTGGCCAGCTTCACGCAGACGCCCATGGTGGCGAACAGCAGCGTCGCCGCGACCATGAGCAGCGGCGCCGGCATTAGAGCTGTGCGCCTATTTCTTTGCGATACCACTCGTGGAAGTGCTGCATGCCGTCTTCCATCGGGCTTTGATAGGGGCCGCGCTCGTCGTCGCCGCGCATCATCAGCGCCTTGCGGCCGGCGTCCATGCGCTCGGCGATCTCGTCGTCCTCCACGCAGGTCTCCATGTAGGCGGCCTGGTGGGCCTCGACGAAGTCGCGCTCGAAGGCGGCGATCTCCTCGGGGTAGTAGAACTCGACGAGGTTCACCGTCTTCTGCGGGCCCTGCGGATGCAGCGTGGACACCACCAGCACATGCGGATACCACTCCACCATGATGTGTGGGTAGTAGGTCAGCCAGATGGCGCCCGCCTCGGGCGGGCGGCCTTCTCGGTACTTCATGAGCTGGTCGTGCCAGCGCTGGTAGACCGGCGAGCCGGGCCGCTCCAGCCCCTGGTGCACGCCCACGGTCTGCACCGAGTGGTGCTTGCCGAACTCCCAGGCCAGGTCGTCGCAGGTGACGAAACCGCTCAGGCCGGGGTGGAAGGGGCCGACGTGGTAGTCCTCCAGGTAGACCTCGATGAAGGTCTTCCAGTTGTAGTTGCACTCGTGGACCTGCACCTTGTCCAGCACAAAGCCGGAGAAATCCAGCTGCGCACGCGGCCCGAGCTGGGCCAACTCGGCGGCGACGTCATGGCCGTTGTCCTCGAACAGCAGGCCGTTCCACTCCCGCAACTTGTAGTGGTTCAGGTTCAGGCAGGGGTCGTGGTCGAAGTGCGGCGCGCCGATCAGTTCGCCCTGATGTGAATATGTCCAGCGGTGCAACGGGCACACGATGTTGGACTTCGTGTTGCCGCGCCCGCGCAGCATGACGGCCTGGCGATGCCGGCAGACGTTGGAAATCAGCTCGATACCTTGCGACGACCGCACCAGCGCCCGACCTTCACCCTCCTGCGGCAGCGCGTAGTGGTCACCGATTTCGGGGACGGCCAGTGCATGGCCGACATAGCGGGGCCCTCGCTGGAAGATGCCTGCCAGCTCGCGCTGGAACAGATCGGGGTCGAAGTAGGCGCTCACCGGGAGCTGGGTCTGGCTGCGTTGTAGCGCCGAGACGGGGAGGCTCAGGTCGGACATGATCCAGGCGGGTCTTTCAGGCGGGTAGGGGTGCTGCGTCCCTCCGGCGCATCTCGGCGGTGCCGAGTCGGCCAGGTTGCTAAGGTGTGGGGGAGTCGGACTGCGCGTGCGCGCGTCCGCGGGAAAGGGTCGGGATTCTACCCAGGGCGTCGGGCCGGGGCTACAGCGGGCTTTTGGTTGCGCGGGAATGTCAAAACCCGCTGACTACAATTGCTGTTTCGCGTTTTGAAATGACGACCAAGTCCTCCCCCCGTGCCAAGGCCGCCGCAGCAGACGGCAGTGAAACCAGCTACGAGCAGGCGCTCGACGAGCTGGAGCGCCTGGTGGCGGCGATGGAGGGCCAGCAACTGCCGCTGGACCAACTCCTGCAAGCCTACAAGCGTGGCGCCGAGCTGCTGGCCCTGTGCCGCGGCCGGCTGCAGGCCGTGGAGCAGCAGGTGAAGCTGCTGGACGGCGCCGAGCTGAAGGCCTGGGAGGGCTCCTGAACCATGGATGCAAAGGACTTTGACCACTGGGTCGACACGTCGCTGACCGCCTTCGAGGCGGCCCTCGATGCGCTCGTGCCGGCCACCGCGCCGGCCGGCCTGGGGGAGGCGATGCGCTACGCCGTGCTGGGCGGCGGCAAGCGGCTGCGCCCGCTGCTGGTGCTGGCCAGCTGTGCCGCAGTGAACGGCGACGCCTTCGCGGCGATGCGCGCTGCCTGCGCCGTCGAGCTGATCCACGCCTACTCGCTGGTGCACGACGACATGCCCTGCATGGACAACGACGTGATGCGCCGCGGCAAGCCGACCACCCACGTGGCCTTCGGCGAAGCCCAGGCGATGCTGGCCGGCGACGCGATGCAGGCACTGGCCTTCGACGTGCTGACGCCCGACGAAGGCATTGCCCCGGCGCTGCAGGCGCGGCTGTGCGCGCTGCTGGCCCGCTCGTCGGGCCATGACGGCATGGCCGGGGGGCAGGCCATCGACCTGGCCAGCATCGGCAAGCAACTTGACGAGTGCACGTTGCGCGACATGCACCGCCGCAAGACCGGCGTGCTGCTGCAGGCCAGCGTCATGATGGGCGCGGCCTGCGGTCCGGCGTCGGCAGCGGCCACGAAGGCGCTGTCGGACTATGGCGCTGCGCTGGGCCTGGCCTTCCAGGTCGTCGACGACATCCTCGACGTGACGCAGGACTCGTCGGTGCTGGGCAAGACCGCCGGCAAGGACCAGGACGCCAACAAGCCGACCTACGTCAGCGTGCTGGGCCTGGATCCGGCCAGGGCGCTGGCCCAGCAACTGCGTGCCGAGGCCAAGGCGGCGCTGGCGGCCAGCGATCTGGCGGACGTCAGCCACCTGAGTCTGCTGGCCGACTCCGTCGTCGAACGCGTGAACTGAGGGTTTCGCCATGGACTACACGCTGCTGAACGGCATCAACAGCCCGGCCGACCTGCGCCGGCTGCCGCGCACCGAGCTTCCGAGGGTCGCCGACGAACTGCGCGCCTATGTGCTGGAAAGCGTCTCCAAGACGGGTGGCCACCTCGGCTCCAACCTGGGCACCGTCGAGCTGACGGTCGCGCTGCACTACGTCTTCAACACGCCGGAGGACCGGCTGGTGTGGGACGTGGGCCACCAGACCTACCCGCACAAGGTGCTGACGGGCCGCCGCGACCGCATGGGCTCGCTGCGCCAGCTGGGTGGCATCAGCGGCTTCCCGCGCCGCGACGAAAGCGAGTACGACACCTTCGGCACCGGCCACTCGTCCACCAGCATCTCCGCCGCCCACGGCATGGCCATGGCGGCCAAGCTCAAGGGCGAGGACCGCAAGGCCGTGGCCATCATCGGCGACGGCTCGATGACGGCCGGCATGGCCTTCGAGGCGCTGAACAACGCCGGCGTGGCGCACGGCGGCCTGATGGGCGACGTGCTGGTCATCCTGAACGACAACGACATGTCGATCAGCCCGCCGGTCGGTGCGCTGAACAAATACCTGGCCCGCCTGATGAGCGGCAGCTTCTACACGGCCGCGCGCGAAGGCGCCAAGAGCGTGCTGAAGAACACGCCGCTGTACGAGTTCGCGCGCAAGTTCGAGGAGCACACCAAGGGCATGGTCGTGCCCGGGACCATCTTCGAGGAGTTCGGTTTCAACTATGTCGGCCCGATCGACGGGCATGACCTGGAATCGCTGATCCCGACGCTGGAGAACCTGCGCGACAAGCGCGGCCCGCAGTTCCTGCACATCGTCACGAAGAAGGGTGCCGGCTACAAGCTGGCCGAGGCCGACCCGGTCAAGTACCACGCCGCTTCCGGCAAGTTCGACCCCGCCGTGGGCTTCGTCAAGCCTGCCACGCCGCCCAAGACGACGTTCACGCAGGTGTTCGGCGACTGGCTGTGCGACATGGCCGAGGCCGACTCGCGGCTGGTGGGCATCACGCCGGCCATGCGCGAGGGCTCGGGCATGGTGGAGTTCCACAAGCGTTTCCCGCAGCGCTATCACGACGTCGGCATCGCCGAGCAGCACTCGGTGACCTTCGCCGCGGGCCTGGCCTGCGAAGGCATCAAGCCGGTCGTCGCGATCTACTCGACCTTCCTGCAGCGCGCCTACGACCAGATGGTCCACGACGTCGCCATCCAGAACCTGCCGGTGCTGTTCGCGCTGGACCGCGCGGGCCTCGTCGGTGCCGACGGCGCGACGCACGCCGGCAACTACGACATCGCCTACACGCGCTGCATTCCCAACATGGCCGTGCTGACGCCGGCCGACGAGGACGAATGCCGCCAGGCGCTGTACACCGGCTTCCTGCATGACGGCCCGGTCACCGTGCGCTACCCGCGCGGCGCCGGTGCCGGCGTGGTGCCGGTCAAGCAGATGACGGCGCAGGCCTGGGGCAAGGGTGAGGTGCGCCGCAAGGGGCAGCGCGTGGCCATCCTGGCTTTCGGCACCTTGCTCTATCCGGCGCTGGAGGCGGCGGAGCGCCTCGACGCGACGGTCGCCAACATGCGCTTCGTGAAGCCGCTGGACGCCGAGCTTGTCGCCGAGCTGGCACGCACGCATGACGCCCTGGTCACCGTCGAGGACGGTTGCCTGATGGGCGGCGCGGGCAGCGCGGTGACCGAGGCGCTCAATGCTGCCGGCATCACCGTCCCGGTGCTGCAGCTGGGCTTGCCGGACGAGTTTGTCGAGCATGGCGACCCGGCCAAGCTGATGAGCCTGTGCGGGCTGGATGCCGCCGGCATCGAGGCCAGCATCGTCAAGCGGTTCGGGGCAAAGCCCCAGGTCGTCCGTTCGACCGCAGCGCGCTGAGCAGGGCATCGACCAGCGGCTGCGCCGGCCGGTGCAGCGGGATCAGCGCGGAGACCCGGTAGGGAATGGCCACCGCCAGCGGCAGGACCACCAGGCCCTCGCCTGCACATGCCGTAGCCGTCAGCGGGTTGACGATGGCCACGCCCAGGCCGGCCCGCACCAGCTCGCAGACGGCCACGGCGCTGTGCGTCTGCACGCGCAGGCGGCGCGCGATGCCAGCCGCATCAAAGCGTGCATCGATCTCACGCCGGTAGGGGTCGTCGCTGGCCAGGCTGATGAAGTCCTGCGCCTCGAAATCCTGCAGCGCCAGCCGCCCGCGCGACGCGAGCGCGTGGCCGGCCGGCAGCACGGCCACCTCATCCGCTTCCAGCACCGGCTCCACGCGCACGCCGGGCAGCGGCGTGGCCTGTTCCGCCAGCCCCAGGTCGAAGCGCTGCTCGCTCATCCAGGCGTCCAGCAGCGGCGGCTCGGCGGGCGTGATGTCGACGCGCGCGCCCGCATGCGTGGCCAGCAGTGCCGCCAGCGCGCCGGGCAGCAGCGCGTGGCTGAGCGCGGGCAGGCTCAGCACCGTCAGCTCCGCGCCGTCGTCCCGCCCCAGCGCCTGCGCGCGCTCGATGACGCGGCCCAAGCCCTGGAAGCTGCGCTCCACCTCGTCGAACAGCGCCCGTGCCCGGGCCGTGGCCCTCAGCCGGCCGCGCTCGCGGTCGAACAGGGCGTAGCCGAGCAACTGCTCCAGCCGGGCCAGGTCGCGGGACAGCGTCGGCTGCGACGTGTGCAGCAGCGCCGCGGCGGCGGTGACGCTGCCGGCCGTCATGACGGCGCGGAAGACTTCGATGTGGCGGTGCTGGATGTCCATATCAGGAATGGATTGTCCAACGACAAATTGCAATTTGATTGAATGGATGGCGAGGCGCATGCTGCGGACCATGACCAAGCCCCTGCCTGCCGCCCTCACGCCCGCCCGCCTGCAAGCCCTGGCCGCCGAACACGGCACGCCGCTGTGGGTCTACGACGCCGCCACCATCCGTGCCCGTGCCGCATCGTTGAAGCAGTTCGACGTCGTCCGCTTCGCGCAGAAGGCCTGTTCCAACATCCACGTGCTGAAGCTGCTGCGCAAGGCCGGCGTGAGGGTGGATTCCGTGTCGCGCGGTGAGATCCTGCGCGCGCTGGCGGCGGGTTACCAACCGGGTGGCGACGACATCGTCTTCACGGCCGACCTGCTGGATCACGCGACGCTGGCCACCGTCGTCGAGCACCGCATCCCGGTGAACGCCGGTTCCATCGACATGCTGCACCAGCTGGGCGCCGCGTCCGCGGGGCATCCAGTCTGGCTGCGCATCAACCCCGGCTTCGGCCACGGCCACAGCCACAAGACCAACACCGGCGGCGAGCACAGCAAGCACGGCATCTGGCACGCCGACCTTGGTGCGGCGCTGGCCGCCATCCGCCAGCATGGCTTGAAGCTCGTGGGCCTGCACATGCACATCGGCTCTGGCGTGGACTACGGCCACCTGGCCCAGGTCGGCCAGGCCATGGTGGGCCTCGTCAAGCAGACCGTCGAGGCCGGCCACGACCTGCACGCGATCTCGGCCGGCGGTGGCCTGTCGATTCCCTACCGCGATGGCGATGCGGGCATCGACGTAGACCACTACTTCGGCCTGTGGGATGCGTCCCGCCGCGAAGCCGAAGCGCTGGTGGGCCACAAGCTCACGTTGGAGCTGGAGCCGGGCCGCTACCTCGTGGCCGAAAGCGCCGTGCTGCTAGCGGAGGTGAGGGCGGTCAAGAACGCCGGCGCCAACCGCTTCGTGCTGGTGGACGCCGGCTTCAACGAGCTGATGCGCCCCGCGATGTACGGCAGCTTCCATGCAATGACGCTGCTGCCGGCGGACGGCGTGGCGCGGCCGGTGCGCGAGTCCGTCGTCGCCGGACCACTGTGTGAGTCGGGCGATGTGTTCACTCAAGGACCCGGCGGCGAGGTGCTGACGCGGGCGCTGCCCGAGGCGCAGGTGGGCGACGTGCTGGTCATCCACGACGCTGGCGCCTACGGCGCGTCCATGTCCAGCAACTACAACAGCCGGCCGCTGGCCGCGGAGGTGCTGGTGGATGGCGAAACCGCGCGGCTGATCCGTCGCCGCCAGACGGTCGAGGAACTGCTGGCTTTGGAGACCGGTCTTTGATCGGACAATCCGGGGATTGAGTTCCCCAGATTGCCCATGCCCACGTCCCGCCCGCCCGTCCAGGGCCGCAAGGTCCGCTTCGCGCTGATCGGTTGCGGTCGCATCGCGCAGAACCACATCGAAGCCGTCAAGCGGCACGCCGAGCGCGCCGAGCTGGTGGCCGCCTGCGACACCGATGCCCATGCGCTGGCGGCCGCGGTCGCGAAGACCGGCGCACGCGGTTTTTCGTCGCTGACGGCGCTGCTCGCGGCCAAGGACGAATTGGGCATCGATTGCGTCGTGCTGACGACGCCCAGCGGCCTGCACCCGCGCCAGGCCATCGAGGCCGCCGCGGCGGGCCTGCACGTGATGACCGAAAAGCCCATGGCCACGCGCTGGCAGGACGGCCTCGCGATGGTCAAGGCCTGCGACGACGCCGGCGTGCGCCTGTTCGTCGTCAAGCAGAACCGTCGCAATTCGACGCTGCAGCTGCTCAAGCGCGCCGTGGCCGAGGGCCGCTTCGGCCGGCTCTACAACGTGGCCGTCAACGTGTTCTGGACGCGCCCGCAGGCCTACTACGACAGTGCCGACTGGCGGGGCACCTGGGAGTTCGACGGCGGCGCGTTCATGAACCAGGCCAGCCACTACATCGATCTGCTGGACTGGATCATCGGCCCGGTGGAGAGCGTCATGGCCTACACCGGCACGCTGGCGCGCAACATCGAGGTGGAGGACGCCGGCGTGGCGGCGCTGAAGTGGCGCAACGGCGCGATGGGCACCGTCAACGTCAGCATGCTGACCTACCCCAAGAACCTGGAAGGCTCGATCACCGTGCTGGGCGAGAAGGGCTCGGTGCGCATCGCCGGCGTGGCTGTCAACGAGATCACGCACTGGCAGTTCGACACGCCGCACGAGATGGACGCGCAGATCGCCGACGCGAGCTACGAGACGACGTCGGTCTACGGCTTCGGCCACCCGCTGTACTACGACAACGTCATCAACACGCTGCGCGGCGAGGCGCAGGCCGAGACCGACGGCCGCGAGGGGCTGAAGTCGCTGGAGCTGCTCATCGCGATGTACATGAGTGCGCGCGACGGCAAGCGCATCAACCTGCCTTTGAGTTACTGAAATGCCCCCCCATTCACTTCGTTCATTGCCCCCCGAGGGGGCGCTCGCGCCCCTGGGGCGGCCCGGCGGGCGCGCCTGATGAGCATCACGATTCACCCCTCGGCCATCGTCGACGACGGCGCCCAGCTCGGCGACGGCTGCCGTGTCTGGCACTTCGTGCACATCAGCGCGGGCGCGCGCATCGGCGAGCGCTGCTCCTTTGGCCAGAACGTCTATGTCGGCAACGACGTCGCCATCGGCAACAACGTCAAGATCCAGAACAACGTGTCCGTCTATGACGCGGTGACGCTGGAGGACGACGTGTTCTGCGGCCCCAGCATGGTGTTCACCAACGTCTACAACCCGCGCTCGGCCGTCGCGCGCAAGGACGAGTACCGGCGCACGCTCGTGAAGCAGGGCGCGACGCTGGGTGCCAACAGCACCATCGTCTGCGGCACCACCATCGGCCGCCATGCCTTCATCGGCGCCGGCGCCGTCATCAACCGCGACGTGCCCGACTTCGCGCTGATGGTGGGCGTGCCGGCCAAGCAGATCGGCTGGATGAGCCGCTTCGGCGAGAAGCTGGCCCTGCCCGTGAAGAGCGCCGAGCCTGTCGAAGCCACATGCCCGCACACGGGCGACCGTTACCGCCTCACCGGCCAGCAACTCACTTTGATCTGATGGACTTCATCGACCTCAAGAGCCAGTACGCGGCGCTGCGCGACAACATCAACGCCCGCATCCAGGCCGTGCTGGATCATGGCCAGTACATCCTCGGCCCCGAGGTCAAGGAGATGGAAGCGGCGCTGGTGGCCTACACCGGCGCGAAGCACTGCATCAGCGTCGCCAGCGGCACTGAGGCGCTGCTGATCTGCCTGATGGCGCTGGACCTGCAGCCCGGCGACGAAGTCATCACCAGCCCGTTCACGTTCGCGGCAACGGCCGAGATGATCGTGCTGGCCGGCGGCGTGCCGGTGTTCGTCGACATCGAGCCAGACACGGCCAACATCGACGCGACGCAGATCGAGGCGGCCATCACGCCGCGAACGAAGGCCATCATGCCGGTCAGCCTGTATGGCCAGGTGGCGGACATGGACGTGATCAACGCCATTGCCGACAAGCACGGCCTCGCCGTCATCGAGGACGCCGCGCAGAGCTTCGGCGCCAGCTATCAATCCAAGAAGAGTTGCAACCTGTCCACGTTTGGCTGCACCAGCTTCTTCCCGAGCAAGCCGCTGGGCTGCTACGGCGACGGCGGCGCCATCTTCACGAGCGATGACCGGCTGGCCCAGGCCTGCCGCGAGATCCGCACCCACGGCCAGAGCCAGCGCTACCTGCACACCCGTCTGGGCGTGGGCGGGCGCATGGACACGCTGCAGTGCGCCGTCGTGCTGGGCAAGCTGGATCGCTTCGGCTGGGAGATCGAGCGTCGCCTGGCGCTGGGCGACGCCTATGCGCGCAAGCTGCAGGCCGCGGCGCCGGGCCTGCAGCTGCTGGCCGTGCGCGACGACCGCGATTGCGTGTGGGCCCAGTACACGGTGTTCGTCGATGACCGCGAGGCCGTGCAGGCGGCGCTGAAGGCCGCCGGCATCCCGACCGCCGTGCATTACCCGCGGCCGCTGCATCACCAGCCCGCCTATGCCCAGTACGGCCACCCGGACGCCTGCCCGAACAGCGTCGCCGCGGCCCGCCGTGTGATGAGCCTGCCGATGAGCGCCGACCTGACGGACGAACAGCAGGACCACGTCGTCAGCGCGCTCGCGGCTGCCATCGGCTGAGGCCGTTAGCGCAAAGTCCGGTCATCATCCGGACATGAAACTCGTTCCCATTCAACAAGTTGGCGGCCAACTCAAGGCTGGGGCGCCGCTGCCGTTCGGTGTGCGCGACGCGGAAGGCAAGCTGCTGCTGGCCAAGGGCCAGATGGTGCCCAGCGAGCAGATGCGCGAGGCGCTGCTGAACCGGGGCGTGTTCGTCGACCTCGACGAGTTGAAGGACCCCTCGCGCCGGGGGAATGACGACGGCGCCGGCGGCGAGGACTTCTTCGCCCGCTGGGAGGCGCTGCAGACGCGCCTGTCCGTGCTGCTGCGCGCACCGCAGGAGCCGCTGTTCCTGCCGCGCGTCAAGGAATGCGCAGGCCAGCTCATTGCGTGGGCTGAGCGCTTTCCCGACCAGCTGCTGTTCGTCGTCAT
The DNA here is from genome assembly GCF_043555885.1 of Pelomonas lactea. Classification (NCBI taxonomy): domain Bacteria; kingdom Pseudomonadati; phylum Pseudomonadota; class Betaproteobacteria; order Burkholderiales; family Sphaerotilaceae; genus Roseateles; species Pelomonas lactea. The sequence goes on from NZ_JBIGHX010000003.1 coordinate 347,001, forward strand.
CCAGCACGACCACAGCCGCCACGAGGTCTACGGGCTGGTGCACCTGCTGCATGCGGCCGCCGTGGCTGCATTGCTGTCGCGCCGGCTGGGCTGGACGCCGGAGCGGCAGAAGAGCCTCGTCGGGGCCGCGCTGACGATGAACCTGTCCATCATCGACCTGCAGGGGCGCCTCGCCTCGCGCGGCGGCAAGCTGCTGCCACCGCAGCGCGCCGCCATCAACCGCCACCCCGATGAAGCCGTGGCCTGGCTGCGCAACGCCGGCCTGGACGATGCGGAATGGCTGGCCGCCGTGGCCCAGCACCACGAGCAGCCGGGCGGCGGCGGCTACCCGCAGAACCTGCCCGATCCTTGCGAGGCGGCGCAGCTGCTGCGGTTGGTGGACATCTTCCTGGCCAAGCTGGCCAGCCGCGGCGGCCGCGCGGGGCTGCCGGCGCCGCACGCGGCCAAGGCGCTCTATACCGGCAGCAACGGCCACGCCTTTGCGGCGCTGTTGGTCAAGGAGCTGGGGATGTTCCCGCCCGGCACCTTGGTTAAGCTGGCGAGCGGCGAGATCGCCGTTGCCGTGCGGCGCGGGAACTCGGGCAACACCCCCATCGTCAGCGCCGTCATGAACCGGCAGGGGGATGCGCTGGGGTCACCCGTTCGGCGCGACACGGCGTCCGCCGAACATGCGATCACGGGCCTGGCGGCGGCGCAGCAGCTGCGCGTCAAGCTCGCGCCGCAGCAGCTGTACGACCGCCGCTATGAAGCCTGAATCAATCGGCCCCGATAGGCCGAATCAATAACGGCGATTTGATAAATGTTTTCAACCGAAAACACAAAGTCTATATAGTTCTACCTATCCCATCCACCCCAGCCCCCACTGGAGCAACCATGTCCCTGATCAACACCCAAGTCCAACCCTTCAAGACCGAAGCCTTCCACAACGGCAAGTTCATCACCGTGTCCGACGAGTCCCTGAAGGGTAAGTGGTCCGTGCTGATCTTCATGCCGGCCGCGTTCACCTTCAACTGCCCGACGGAAGTCGAAGACGCCGCCGACAACTACGCCGAGTTCCAGAAGCTGGGCGCCGAGGTCTACATCGTCACGACCGACACGCACTTCTCGCACAAGGTGTGGCACGAGACCTCGCCGGCCGTCGGCAAGGCCAAGTTCCCGCTGGTGGGCGACCCGACCCACACGCTGACCAACGCGTTCGGCGTGCACATCCCGGAAGAAGGCCTGGCGCTGCGCGGCACCTTCATCATCAACCCGGAAGGCCAGATCAAGACGGCCGAAGTGCACTCCAACGAGATCGCCCGTGACGTGTCGGAAACGCTGCGCAAGCTGAAGGCGGCCCAGTACACCGCCGCCAACCCCGGCCAGGTCTGCCCGGCCAAGTGGAAGGAAGGCGCCAAGACCATCGCCCCGAGCCTGGACCTCGTCGGCAAGATCTAAATGCTGTTTGCAAGGAGCCCGGGAGGGCTCCTTCCCTCCGCAGAACCGTACAGGTTCTGCTGAAAGGGCCTCCAGCCGCTTCGGTGCGGGGACCCTTTCAGCAGTGGCCCGCCTCGCCACGCCTCACTGAAAGGACCTCACCATGTTGGACGCCGCACTGAAGACCCAGCTCCAGGGCTACCTGGATCACGTCAAGGTCCCCTTCGAGATCATCGCCACGCTGGACAACTCCGCGTCCAGCGACGAGATGCGCGAGCTGCTGGAAGAGATCGCCGGCATGAACGACAAGATCTCGTTCCGCGCCGACGGGGTCGACACCCGCACGCCGTCCTTTCTGCTGCGCCGCACGGGCACCGAGCAGTCGCTGCGCTTCGCGGCCATCCCGCTGGGCCATGAGTTCACGTCGCTGGTGCTGGCGCTGCTGTGGACCGGCGGCCACCCGCCCAAGGTCGAGCAGGCGCAGATCGACGCGGTCAAGGCGCTGGACGCCGATCTCGACTTCGAGATCTACATGAGCCTGACCTGCCACAACTGCCCGGACGTCGTGCAGGCGCTGTCACTGATGTCCATCGTCAACCCGCGCATCCGCACGACCGTCATCGACGGCGGCCTGTTCCAGTCGGAGGTGGAGGCGCGCGACATCATGGCCGTGCCGGCCGTGTGGCTGAACGGCCAGCCGTTCGCCTCGGGCCGCATGAGCCTGGAAGAGATCGTCGCCAAGCTCGACACCGGCGCGGCCGCCCGCGACGCCAAGAAGCTCGACGCCGAGGCGCCCTACGACATGCTCATCATCGGCGGCGGCCCCGCCGGCGCGGCAGCGGCCGTGTATGCGGCCCGCAAGGGCATCCGCACCGGCGTGGCAGCCGAGCGCTTCGGCGGCCAGGTCAACGACACGCTGGGCATCGAGAACTACATCTCCGTGTCCGTCACCGACGGGCCGAAGTTCGCCGCCGCGCTGGAAGGCCATGTCAAGGACTACAAGGTCGACATCCACAACCTGCAGCGCGCCGAGAAGCTCATCCCCGCGGCGACGCCGGGCGGCCTTGTCGAGGTGGAACTGGCCAATGGCGCCAAGCTCAAGGGCAAGACGGTCATCCTGTCCACCGGCGCGCGCTGGCGCAACGTCAACGTGCCCGGCGAGGCCGAGTACAAGAACAAGGGCGTGGCCTACTGCCCGCACTGCGACGGCCCGCTGTTCAAGGGCAAGCCGGTCGCGGTCATCGGCGGCGGCAACTCGGGCGTCGAGGCCGCCATCGACCTGGCCGGCATCGTCAAGCACGTGACGCTGATCGAGTTTGGCGCCGAGCTGCGCGCCGACGCGGTGCTGGTCAACAAGGCGAAGAGCCTGCCCAACGTGACCATCATCACCAACGCGCAGACGACCGAGTTCACCGGCGCCGGCGGCAAGCTCAACGGCCTGAACTACACCGACCGCGTGACCGGTGAGGCCAAGCGCGTGGAGGTGGACGGCTGCTTCGTGCAGATTGGCCTGGTGCCCAACACCGAGTGGCTGCGCGGCACCGTGGAGTTGAGCAAGCACGGCGAGATCATCGTGGACGCCAAGGGCGCGACCTCGGTGCCGGGCGTGTTCGCCGCCGGCGACGCGACGACGGTGCCGTTCAAGCAGATCATCATCGCGGCCGGCGACGGCGCGAAGGCGGCACTGGGCGCCTTCGACTTCCTGATGCGCAGCTGACGCGAAGCCCCGCCTACACTGCTCCCAGCGCCCGTCAGTGGCGCGCAGGGAGCGCCGATGAAGGAAGGGTTGTTGATCGCCCAGCTGGTGTTGTTTGTTGCCTTGCTGGTGATGCTGGTCTGGCTGGGGCTGCACCAGCGGCGCACGAAGAAGCGCCAGGACGCGCTGCTGAACGAGTTGCAGCCCAGCCTTGGCCAGCAGCGCTGGTTTCGCATCAATCTGGCCCGCCAGCCATTTTTCGCCCGTCGCCTGCGCGTGCTGGGCTTCGAGGCCAAGGGGCTGTTGATCGACGAGGGCCCGACCTTGCGTGCCGTGGCGGTGCGGTCCGACGGCGAGCGGCTGGAGTTGCGCGTAGCCAAGGCGCCGTCATCGATTCGATGGCAAGGCAATGCCGGCCTGCAATCTGCCAATCTGCACTGGCTGCAGATCGGCACGGGTGACGAGGCCGTCATGGTCAGCGCGGACACCGGCATGAACGCGGTCGCGTCGCGAGAGGCCACGGCCGACATGTTGCGCGCGCTGCTGCCGCAGCAGCCGCTCGACCCATCGGCGCTCGCCGATTTCGCGCTCGACAAACATCCCGCGACGCGGCTGGCGACGATGGTCTTCATCGTGCTGCTGCTGGGGTTGCTGGCCGACCTGGGGTTCACCGAGCACCAACTGCTGACGCCGGCATGGGCACTGACCGTGCTGGGCCTGGCCGTGGGGCTGGCGGGGCTGCTGCTCTATCCCGCGTTCATCCGGCGCAAGGTGCCGGGCCGCGAGTCGCTGCTGTTGACGATGTTCCTCAGCGTCGTGCTGGGCGGCTTGGCGCCGCGCGTGGCGTTGCGGCTGGACCAATGGCTGTCCGGTGGCTCAGTCGCCACGGCGTACCGGCTGGCACACGGTGCGGTGCTGCGGCCAGTGGAGCCCGGCCCGCCCGAGGTGCGGTTGAACGATGTGCGCGAGTACTGGGCCCAGTTCGAGCCCGGCTCCACGCACCAGCTCGACATCGTGCACGGCCCGTTGGGTCTCTGGCAGCTGGACCGCCGCCGCCTCAACGCGGCCACTTATGACTGGTACAGCCGCGAGGAAGGCCGAGCACCCAAAAGCGCATCGGCGCCTGAGCGCTGACTCCCAACGCCGGGAAGGCCCCGGCTGTTTTACAGCTTCAGCTGCGCAAACGCCGCCTGCAGGCCGGCGACGCCGCCGACGCGCTGGTCGTTGATGAAGACCTGCGGCATCTGGCGCACCGCAGGGCCGCATTTGGCGTAGAAGGCCAGGCGCTGCTCCTCGTCGTCGATCTTGACCTCCTCGAAGGGCAGGTTCTTGGCCTTCAGCAGGCTCTTGACGGTGTCGCACTGCGGGCAGGCGGACTTGGAATAGACGACGATGTTCAGTTGCATGGGTGCGGATTTTAAAGAGGCCGGACTTGCAGCGCCCGGCGGGTTTGCCAGAGCCCCTCGGCGCTGTAGACGGCCAGCGCGCTCCAGATGAAGCCGAATGCCACCAGCCGGGTGGCGTCCATCGGCTCCTTGAACAGGAACACCCCGAGCAGGAACTGCAGCGACGGCGACACGTACTGCACGATGCCCAGCGTCGCCAGCGGCAAGCGCCGCGCGCCGGCCGCGAACAGCAGCAGGCTGCCGGCCGTGACCGGCCCGGTGCCGATGAGCCAGGCCCAGTCCACCGCCGTCTGGCCGGCCATGCTGCCGTCCTGGCTCCACCAGATCAGCCCGGCCGTGGCCAGCGGCGCCAGGATCAGCGTTTCCAGCGTCAATCCCTCGATGGCGCCCAGCGCCGCCGTCTTGCGCATCAGCCCGTACAGGCCGAAGCTGACCGCCAGCACCAGCGCCACCCAGGGCAGCCGGCCACCGGCCACGGTCAGCCAGACGACGCCGAAGGCCGCCAGCCCCACCGCCAGCCACTGCATCGGCCGGGGCCGCTCGTGTAGCACGGCGAAGCCCAGCGCTACGTTGACCAGCGGGTTGATGAAGTAGCCCAGGCTCGCGTCGATGACGTGGCCGTTGCCGACCGCCCACACATAGGTCAGCCAGTTGATGGCGATCAGCGCGGCCGAGACCGCGAAGCGCCGCCACGTCGCCGCACTCACGTCGCGCAGCCAGGCCAGGTGGCGGGTCACCAGCAGCACGACCGTGACAAACACCAGCGACCACAGCGTGCGGTGCGCGACGATCTGCAGCGCGGGAATGGCGGCGATCTGCCGGAAGTAGAGCGGGAACAGCCCCCAGCTCAGGTAGGCGCCGAGGGCGAAGAGGATGCCGCGATTCATCGCCAGCATTGTGGATGCGGGTAATCCCCAGCGCTGTCGCGAGGGCATCGCCGTCGAATGCCCGGTCTCCCAATCGTCGTGTGGACATGGCCCGGATCGAATTCACCCCCCAGTTGCACCGGTTCGTCGACACCCCCGTCGTCGACACGCAGGCCACGGCGCTCCGTCAGGGCCTGGACGCCGCCTTCGCGATCAACCCGCGGCTGCGTGGCTACATCCTGGACGACCAGGGCCATCTGCGGCCCAACGTGGTCGTCTTCATCGACGGCCGGCGCGCGCGTGATCTGCGCGGGCTGACCGACCCGCTCGGGCCCGACAGCCGGGTTCACGTTCTGCAAGCACTCTCCGGAGGTTGAAACCATGACTCAAGACCGTGCCTGGGCCGCGACGCGCAAGGGCCTGTTCGAACTGCGCCGCCGCGGCGGCGCGTGGCAGGTGGAGCGCCTCAGCTTCATCGCCGACCCGGTCACGATGCTGTTGCCGCCCGACGACGCTGGCCACATGCTGGCCGGCCTCAACCTGGGCCACTTCGGCGCCAAGCTGCAGGCCAGCGATGATGCCGGGCAGACTTGGCGCGAGGTGGCTGCGCCGGCGTTCCCGCCGCAGCCCGAGGGCGCGGAGGGGCCCGCATGGAAGCTGGAGCAGGTGTTCTCGCTGGAGCGTTCGGGCGATGCCATCTGGTGCGGCACGGTGCCCGGCGGGCTGTTCGTCAGCCGCGACCGGGGCGAGAACTGGCAGTTGATTGATCCGCTGTGGCGCGACCCGAGGCGCGAGCAGTGGATGGGCGGCGGCAACCCCAACCCGGCGCTGCATTCCATCTGCCCGCATCCGACGCAGCCTGATGAGCTGCTCATCGGCGTGTCCTGCGGCGGCGCCTGGCGCACGACGGACGGCGGCCGCAGCTGGGGCCTGCGCGCCAAGGGCATGCGGGCCGACTTCATGCCGCCCGAGCTGGCCGGCGACGAAAATTCGCAGGACCCGCACCTCATCGCACGCTGCCGGGCCGCGCCCGACGTGCTCTGGTGCCAGCATCACTGCGGCATCTTCCGCAGCACCGACAACGGCGCGACCTGGCAGGAGCTGCAGGCGCAGCCCTCCAGCTTCGGCTTCGCCGTCGCCGCCCATCCGCACGACCCCGATACCGCGTGGTTCGCGCCGGCCGTCAAGGACGAGCGCCGCATCCCTGTCGATGCCGCGCTGTGCGTGACCCGCACGCGCGACGGCGGCAAGACCTTCGACGTGCTGCGCGCCGGGCTGCCGCAGCAGCACTGCTACGACCTCATCTACCGCCACGGCCTGGCGGTGGACGACAGCGGCGAGCAGTTGCTGATGGGCTCCACCACCGGCGGCCTGTGGGCCAGCGGCGATGGGGGCGACAGCTGGCAGACGGTGTCGGCCCACCTGCCACCCGTCTACGCGGTCAAGTTCGGCTGAGCTGCTCGCGGATGGCCTTCAACTCGGCGGCGCCGAGGCTGGGCTGGGGGTAGCTCATCTTCAGCGCGGCCAGCGTGTCGACGATGACCTGCGAGACCAGCAGCCGCGCATTGCGCTTGTCGTCGGCCGGCACCACGTACCAGGGCGCCTCGGCGCTGCTGGTGGCGCCCAGGCAGGCGCCGTAGGCCTTCATGTAGTCGCCCCAGTGCTCGCGCTCGGCGAGATCGGCGGCCGTGAACTTCCAGTTCTTCGCCGGATCGTCCAGCCGGTCGAGAAAGCGCTGGCGCTGCTCGTCCTTGGACAGGTGCAGGAAGAACTTGACGATGCGGGTGCCGTTGCGGTGCAGGTGCTGCTCCATCCGGTTGATGGAGGCAAACCGGTCGTCCCACAGCTGAGGCGGCTTGGTGACGGACCCCGGCAGGTTCTGCGCCGCCAGGATCCGCGGATGCACGCGCACGATCAGCACCTCCTCGTAGTACGAGCGGTTGAAGATGCCGATGCGCCCGCGCTCGGGCAGGCACTGCGACGTGCGCCAAAGGAAGTCATGGTCCAGCTCCTGGGCACTGGGGTGCTTGAAGCTGAAGACCTGGCAGCCCTGCGGGTTCACGCCCGACATCACGTGCTTGATGACGCCGTCCTTGCCTGCGGCATCCATGGCCTGGAACACCAGCAGCAGCGCGTAGCGGTTGTGGGCATAGAGCAGATCCTGCAGGGCGCTCAGGCGCTGCACCTGTCGCGCGAGCTGGCGCTCGTAGTCCGCCTCGTCGCGGTACAACGGGTCTGTGCGTGTCGGCCAGTGCTTGAGCTTGACCTTCTGGCCGGGGGCGACCCGGCAGGCGTTGGCAGCGTGGGGCATTCAGGGTGTGCGGCGGGTGTCGGGCTGCCAGCGTAGCGCCGCCGCATCGTCGGGTGGTGTCAGACTCGACCCCCTCGTGGTCTTCCTCCTGTTCCGCTCATGTCGCTGCGTGCCTCTCTGCTGATGTTGTCGTTGGGCCTGACCGGCGCCGTGGCGCTTGCCGGCAATGAAGACAAGCCGCCGGCCTACGAGCCGCGCGAGCACTACACCAAGTACGAATACCGCGTGCCGGTGCGCGACGGCCGCAAGCTGTTCACCGCCGTCTATGTGCCCAAGGACCAGAGCCGGCGCCACCCCTTCCTGATGGTGCGCACGCCCTACGGCTGCGGCCCCTACGGAGTGGACCGGGACAACGTGCGGCGCCTGGCGCCCAGCGAGGACTTCCTGAAGGCCGGCTACATCTTCGTCTGCCAGGACGTGCGCGGGCGCAACCAGTCCGAGGGCGAGTTCATCGAGATGACGCCGCACAAGTCCGTGAAGAAGACGCCCGCCGACGTCGACGAGAGCAGCGACACGCACGACAGCGTGCAGTGGCTGCTGGAACGAATACCCGGCCACAACGGCCGCGTCGGGCTGTGGGGCATCTCCTACCCGGGCTTCTACACGGCGGCGTCCATCATCGACTCCCACCCCGCCATCAGGGCGGCGTCGCCGCAGGCGCCCATCGCCGACCTCTTCATGGGCGACGACAGCTATCACGGCGGCGCCTTCATGCTGGCGGCCAACTTCGGCTTCTACACGGGCTTCAAGCCGCAGCAGACGCCGGTGCTGCCGCCCCGGCAATGGCCGCAGTTTGACTGGGGCACGCTGGACGGCTACGAGTTCTTTCTGCAGCACGGCAACCTGGACGCACTGGCCGCACGGCTCGCGAAGGACGGCGGCGCCAACCCCTACTTCGACACACAGCTCGCGCACGACAGTTACGACACCTACTGGCAGCAGCGCGCCATCACGCCCCACCTGAAGAACATCCGCGCCGCGGTGTTGACCGTGGGCGGCTGGTTCGACGCCGAGGACCTGGCCGGCCCGCTGGCCATCCACCGCGCCATCGCCAGGCAGAGCCCGGCGACGGACAACCGCCTCGTCATGGGGCCGTGGGTGCATGGCGGCTGGGTCGGCGCGCCAGGACGGCAGCTGGGCCGCGTGCAGTTCCATCAGCCCACGACCGAGCAGTTCCAGAAGGACGTTCTGCTGCCGTTCTTCGAGCAGCATCTGCGGGCCGATGGTGAAGTGAAGGCGCCCAAGGTGCCCGTCGCCAAGGCCACCGTCTTCGAGACCGGCACCAACGTCTGGCGCCGCTACGACGCCTGGCCGCCGAAGGAGGCGCAGCCGCGCACGCTGTACTTTGCAGCGGGCGGCCGGCTCAGCTTCACGCCGCCCGCGGCCGCGCAGCCCGAGTTCGACAGCTGGGTCAGCGACCCCAACAAGCCCGTGCCCTTCGTCGGCCACACGACGCTGGGCGTGCCGCAGGACTACATGGTGGGCGACCAGCGCTTCGCCGCCACGCGGCCCGATGTGCTGACCTTCCGCAGCGACGTGCTGGAGGAGGACATCGTCATTGCCGGCCCCATCGTCGCGCGCCTGTTCGCGTCCACGTCGGGCACCGATGCCGACTGGGTCGTCAAGCTCATCGACGTCTACCCGCCCGAACTGGAGGAAGAGGCGGCGAAGAAGCGCAAATCCCGCACCGAGGACGTCGAGCCCGCCGATTCGCCGCTGGGCGGCACCCAGCAGCTGGTGCGCGGCGACCCGCTGCGCGGCCGCTTCCGCAAGAGCTTCGAGACGCCCGAGGCCATGGTGCCGGGCCAGGTGGAAGAGCTGCGCGTGGCGCTGCAGGACGTGAACCACAGCTTCCGCCGCGGCCACCGCATCATGGTGCAGCTGCAGAGCAGCTGGTTCCCGCTCATCGACCGCAACCCGCAGACCTTCGTGCCCATCCGCAGTGCCAGGCCCGAGGACTTCCGGCCCGCCACGCAGAAGCTCTACCGCTGGCAGGGCCAGGCGTCGGGGTTGGAGGTGAAGGTGCTCGGACCGCGCTGATCCGGTCTATCCTCGGACGCCTGCCCGCTGGAAGCGTCCGCGATGCGAAGACGACTGCTGACCACGCTGCTGATGTGCATGCCGCTGCTGGCCGTGGCGGACTGCGCGCGGCCCTGGCGCGTGCCGTTCGAGGACTGGCGGCCCTATGCCTATCTCGACGCTGCCGGGCAGCCTGCCGGGCTGGAGGTGGAGATGCTGGCGGCCGTGGCGCGCGAGCAGGGCTGCAGCGTGGAGTACGTGCGCCATGTGTCGCGCAACCGCCGCCTGCACATGCTGGCCAGCGGCGAGCTGGACCTGCTCGTGGCCGCTTCCTATGACGGCCCCAACACGCCGTCGCTGGCCTGGTACACCAGCGCCTACCGCCACGAGGAGTTCGCCGCCTTCATGCGCGCGGATGCCGCCCGGGCCCGGCCAGCGCCGCAGACGCTGGCCCACGCGCTGGATGACGGCCTGCGCCTGCTGGCCCACCGCGGCCCGTACGTCGTGCCGCTGGTGGCCGAGTTCGAGCGGCGCGCGCGGCTGACGGGCTTCGAGGACTACGCCAAGGGCGTGGAGCTGCTGTCGCTGGGCCGCGGAGACCTGCTGCTGGGCGACCGGCTGGCCGTGCTGTACGCCGCCGATGCGGCGGGCGTGCGGGTGGTGGAACTGGCGCTGCCGGTACGCCGCGACGTCGTCGCCTACAAGCTCGGACGCAAGCGCTTCGATGCGGCCGGGCTGGCCCGCTTCAACGAGGCGCTCCAGAGGCTGGAGGCGCGGGGAGAGCTGCAGCGCATCCGCAGCCGCTGGCTGGGGCCGGCGGCCAGCTCACCTCGGCCTGCAGCGTCAGCGGCGCGCCGCTGACCGGGTGCGCGAACTGCAGCCGCTGCGCGTGCAGCCACAGCCGGTTCACGCCCAGGTGGGCGGCCACCGCGCGGTTCAGCGGCCCCTTGCCATGCGTGGCATCGCCCAGGATGGGGTGGGCCAGGTGCTTCAGGTGGCGGCGGATCTGGTGGCGCCGGCCCTGCAGCGGCTCGGCCTCCAGCAGCGCGACGCGCGTCGTCGGGAAGCGCGGGTGGGTGGCGATGGGCCAGTCCAGCCGCTGCAGCACGCGCCAGCGCGTCTGCGCGTCCAGCAGCGGCTGGCCGGCCGACGGCAGCTCCGGGTCGCGCGCCAGCGGGTGGTCGACAACGCCTTCGTCCGCCGCCGGCCAGCCGCGCACCAGGGCCAGGTAGCGCTTGTGCATGCGCCCGCCCTCGAACATCGCGCCCAGCGCCGACGCGACCTCGGCCGACAGCGCGAACAGCAGCACGCCCGACGTGCCGCGGTCCAGCCGGTGCACGGGCCACACGGTGCGGCCCAGCTGGTCGCGCAGCAACTGCAGCGCGGCCTCGTCCTCGCCGGCGGCGAGCTGCGTGCGGTGCACCAGCAGGCCCGCCGGCTTGTCGATGGCGACGAGGTGCTCGTCCCCGTAAATCAGGGTCAGGGTCAATTTCTCAGATCGCCGTCGAGGTCGCCATCCACGTAGAACCACTCGCCGTTCTCGCGCACGAAGCGGCTCACCTCGTGCAGCCGGTGCGCGCGGCCGCCCAGCTTGCTGCGGGCGACGAACTCGACGGTGCCGTGGTCGGCGTCCTGCAGCGCGCTGCGCTTCACGTCGAGTCCCAGCCACTTCAGGCCGGGCTCGGGCGCGCCCAGATCGTCGGGGCGGGTGCTGACGTGCCAGCTGGCGAGCAGGTAGGGCCGCCGGTCCAGCACGAAGGCGGCATAGCGCGAGCGCATCAGCGCCTCGGGCGTGGGCGCGGCCAGCCGGCCGCTGGCAGCGTGTTCGGCATGCCAGCGGCCGCAGCAGGCGGTGTAGGGCAGGGCGCTGCCGCAGGGGCAGGGGAGCGAGTGGGTCATAGGCGCCGCATGATGCCGGACGTCGTCACGGCGGGTCCTGCGTCCACCTCGCCAGCTGTTGCAGCAGCTCCGCCGCGCGCGGGTCGCGCGGGCGCAGCGCCTGGGCCGTCGTGACGCTTTGCAGCACCTCGGCCTCCAGCGCGGCGGAGCGGCCGTGGCGTTCCAGCACCGTCATGGCCACGGCGGCGAAGTTCAGCAGCACGCGGGCGTTGCGCGGCATGGAGATCTTGGCGCTGCGCAGGCTCTCCAGCGCGGCCTGCGGGTCGCCATCGGCCATCAGCTGCATGCCGTCCTTCATCGCATGCGTGGCCTCGCGGCGCGCGGCTGCGGCCAGTTCGCCGCCGCTGGTGCCCTGACCCAGCCGGTCGAAGGCGCGCTGCGAGCGCTGCAGCAGGCGCTCGTCGTCGTAGTTGTTGCGGGCGACGTGCTGCAGCAGCCGCGTTGCCTCGCCGCCCTGCTGGGCCTCGATGAGCGTCTCGGCGATGCGCAAGGCGATGTCGGCCGCGTGGTCGGACGTCGCGTCGGCGCTCTGGCCCACCAGCTCGGCGGCGAGCCGGGCGGCGGCGGCCTTGTCGCCCAGCGCCTGCAGCGCGCGCACGGTCTCGGCCTTGGCCAGCAGCTGGGCGTCGGGGCCGTCGTAGCGCTGGGTCATCGTGGCGAGCAGCTTCTGCGCCTCGCCGGGCGCGCCGGCCTCGGTGTGCATCCTGGCCATGCCGAGGAAGGGCTCCAGGCTTTCGACGGCGCTGTGCTCGGTGAGCTTGATGGCGCGCGAGAAGGCCTTGGCCGCCACGTCGTGCTGCCCTTGCGCCAGCGCCGCCACGCCCAGGGCCGATTGGCGATGCGCCGCATTGGGCGACAGGTGGACGGCGCGCTCCAGCACCGCCACCTGCTGCCGGCCCTCGCCCTGCTCGTGCAGCACGCTGGCCAGCTCGTCGTAGGCCTCCAGGTATTGCGGATGGTCGCGCACGGTGTCCTGCAGCAGCGTGCGGGCGCCGGCGAGGTCGCCGCCGTGCATGCGCACCTGGGCCAGGCCCAGCTTGGCCCAGGCGATGGGGCCGCGCTGCAGCACGCTCTCGTAGACGGCCTGCGCGCGTGGCCAGTCGTCCAGCTTCTGGTGCAGCTGCGCCTTGAGGCGCAGCACCTCCGCCAGGCTCCGGGTGCCGGCGGCGATCTGTTCGTCGCACAGTTGCAGCGCGCGCGGCCAGTCCTGCGCCTTCATCGCGACGGCGATGCCGGCCAGCGCCGCCTTGCGTTCGATGAGCTTGAGCAGCCGCGCCTGCAGCAGGTTCTCGGTGATGGGCTTGAGCAGGTAGTCGTCGGGCGCGTCCTCGGCGGCGGCCGAGACCATGGCGCTGGTCTTCTCGGCGGTGATCATCAGCCACACCGACGCCGGCCCCACCCAGCCCTTGAGCCGGGCTTCCTCCAGCAGCTGCTGGCCGTTCTTGCCGGGGCCCAGGTTGTAGTCGCACATGACGACGCCGTAGGGCTTGGCGGCGAGCATGGCGGTGGCCTCGCGGCCGTCCTTGGCGGTGTCCACGCGGTGCGCGCCGCAGCGCAGCAGCTGGCCCTTGAGCACGCTGCGCATGGCCTCGAAGTCTTCCACCAGCAGCACGTCGCTGGCGCGCAGCAGGGCCTCGGGCGAGGTGTCGGGCTTCATGGCAGCTGGACGATGAAGCGGCTGCCGCCCAGCTCGCCGCCGTTGGCCAGGCGCGTGCTGCCGGTGGCGTCGCCGTGGCGGTGCAGGCGGGCGGCCAGGCGCGCGAAGTACAGGCCCAGGCCGGTGCTGCCGGTGCGGGTGTCGATGCCCTGGCGCGACGGGAAGCCCTGTTCCAGCATGAAGTCGGGGAAGCCGCGGCCGTCGTCCGCCACCTCGATCTCCAGCCGGCCGTCGCTGGCGCGCAGCGTCAGCCGCACCGTGTGGGCGGCGTAGCGCACCGCGCTGAACAGCGCCTGGATGACGACGCTGCCGATGAGGTCGTGGTCGAACACCCAGTCGTGCAGCTCGGGCGGGGCGTCGCATTGCAGGTCCAGCCCCTTGAGCCGGGCCAGCGGCGCCACGCGGCCCAGCATCTCGGCGGCAAACTCGTCCAGCGCCACGTGCGCGGGCTCGAAGGGGTACATGCCCTCCTCGATCTTGAACAGCGCCATCAGCTGCACGAGGTTGCCGTTGACGCGCTGCGTCTCGTACAGCGCCTGCGCGGTGGACTGTGCGGCCGCGGAGGGCGGGCCGGCGTCCGTGACGGCCATGCGGGCCAGCGCGTCCTCCAGGTAGGCCGCGATGACGCTGACCGAGTTCTTCATGTCGTGGGCCGCGGCCGCCACGAAGGTGGAGTTGTCCATCGCTCGCCTGTTGTTCCGGCAGATGCCGCGATGCTGGCACATCCGGTGCGGATGGCCGGCCGCGGGTGGCGTGGACGACTTTACAGGGCGCGTCGGCCCGGGCGTTCAGCGCCGGCCCTGCGGGAAGGCCTGCACCAGGCCGTCCAGCGGCAGCGGCCGGCCCAGCAGCCAGCCCTGGCCGAAGCGGCAACCGCAGGCGCTCAGCTCGGCCAGCTGGGCTTCGCTCTCGATGCCTTCGGCGATGACCTCCAGCTGCAGGTGGTGGCCCAGGTCGACGATGGTGCGGGCGATGGCGCGGTCGCGCTCGCCGCTGGGCAGGTCGCGTACGAAGCTGCGGTCGATCTTCAGCGAACTGATGGGCAGGCTCTTGAGCATGGCCAGCGACGAGTGGCCCATGCCGAAGTCGTCCAGCGAGATCTCGAAGCCGATGTCGCGCAGCTGGTGCATGACGCGCTTCACCTGCTCGGGCTGGCGCATCAACATGCTCTCGGTCAGCTCCAGCACCACCTGCGACGGCGGCACGGCGAGTCGCTCGGACATGGCGCGCAGCATTTCGGGCAGCGCGCTGCTGGTGAACTCCGACGCGGCCATGTTGACGTGGATCTTCAACCCGGCGAGCGCGCCGCCCTGCAGCGATGCGAGGTCGCGCAGCGCCTGGCCCAGCACCCAGCGGCCGATGTCGATGATGAGGTCGCTCTGCTCGGCGATGGGGATGAAGACGTCGGGCGGCACGACGCTGCCGTCGGGCTTGCGCCAGCGGATCAGCGCCTCCACGCCGTGCAGCGCACCGCTGCCGATGTCCACGATGGGCTGGTAGGCCAGCCGCAGCTGGCCGCCCACCAGCGCCTCGTGCAGCTCGGTCTCGATGGCCAGGTGGCGGGCCAGCTTGGCGCGCTGCTCGGCCAGCGTGTCGGGGCTGCTGGTGGAGAACACGTTGCAGCCGTTGCGGCCGTTCTGCTTGACGCGGTACATGGCCGCGTCGGCGCTGCGCAGCAGCTCGGGGCCGGTCAGGCCGTTCTCGGGGAAGCGGCTGACGCCGACGCTGGCCGACACGTTCAGCGCCACGTTCTCGTAGACGAAGGGGCGGCTGGCGGCGGCCAGCACGCCGTCCACCAGCGCGGCCAGCGCCTCGTCGTCGCCGCTGTCGGGCAGCAGCACGGCGAACTCGTCGCCGCCCAGCCGCCCCACGCGCGCCGGCGGCGGCGCCAGCACCTGCAGCCGGCGCGCGAAGCCCTGCAGCACGGCGTTGCCGGCCTCGTGGCCGAAGGCGTCGTTGATGGGCTTGAAGCGGTCCAGGTCGATGAACATCAGCGCGAAGCGCCCGCCCTGGCGCTGGCTGAGCGCGCAGTGGCGGTTCAGCTGCGCGTAGAAGTAGCCGCGGTTGTCCAGCTCGGTCATCTCGTCCACCTGCGCCAGGCGGCGGATGACGGCCTCGGTCTCCAGCCGTTGCGCGGTCTGTGCGATCAGCGCGCCGATGGTGGTGGACACCTTGGGCAGCTGCGCGTCGGGCTGGCGGGCCAGACTGCTGTAGAACTCCAGCACGCCCGGGCGGTGCTGTTCGCCGTCGTCGGACGCATAGGTGACCGGGAACACATAGCCCGACCACAGCCCGCACATCTGCGCGCTGCCGCGGCGCAGGAAGCGCGCGTCGGTGCTCATGTCCTCCACCCATTCGGCCTGGCCGGTGGCCCACACGCGGCCCACCAGCCCCTCGCCGGGTGACATGCCCAGCCCCGCGCTGACGGCGCTGAACTGCTCCAGGTCGCGGTCCGGCGGGTGCCAGAAGTGCCGGCAGCGCAGCTGGCCGCTGCCGCCGTCGGCGTCGTCCTCCATGCGCCAGTAGGCACCCCACTCCCAGCCGAGGTTGCGGCAGATGAGCTGGATGACGTTGGCGATGGCGTCCGGCAACGTGTGCGTGCCGACGAGGTACTCCGTCAGCGCGTAGCCCAGGCGCTCGCGCACGGCGGCGTGGGTCAGGTCGGTGACGTCCTGCAACAGGCCGTGGCGCCAGCGCGGGCGGGCCGGGTCGGGCGGCAGCGGCGTCACGCGCAGCCAGCGCATGCCGCGCGCCAGGCCGATGACGCGGATGTCCAGCGGGCGCGTGGCCGGCGCGCCGGTCCACAGCCGCCGCAGCTCGGGGAGGTCGTCCTCGACGACATGGCCGAAGCAGGCGTAGAGGCTGTCGGCCGCCTCGCCGGGCATCTCCAGGTACTCGGCGGCCACGGGCGACAGCAGGCTGTGGCCGGTCAGCGGGTCGTACCACCACTGGCCGAAGCCGGCGGCGCGCTCCAGCGCCTGCAGGCCCGCCGGCAGGGCCGGCCGCGGCGGTTCCTCCGGGAGGGCATGGGGTGGTGCGCGGTATCCCTGCGGGCTGGTCATGGGGCGGGACTGCGCAAGTCGCATGCCAGCGTTTCGCCCGCTCCACGGCCCGGGAATCCTGGGAATGGGGCGCGGCGCACAAGCCTGGTGCGCCACGGGACGGGCTAGCGCAGCGCCAGCTCCCAGGTCTCGTTGACGACGTCGATGCCGAAGCCGTGGCCCGGCGCGCTGTGCACGAGCCGGTAACCCTCGGCGGCGTAGATGGCCCGTGCCGAGGTCAGCCCGCTCTGTGTCCACAGCACGATGCGCTCGTAGCCGGCCTGGCGGGCGAAGTCGCTGCACTGGCGCACCAGCCGCTTGCCCAGGCCCAGGCCGCGGGCGTGGGGCTCCAGCAGCAGCAGGCGCAGCTTGGCGACACCGGGGCGGGGTGCGTCGGTGGCCTCGTCGCGGGCCTGCACCAGCATCACGCTGCCCAGCCGCTCGGCGCCGCGAGCGGCGATCCAGCAGGCCTCGCGGCCGGGCTGGAAGCGGTCGACGAAGTCGGCGCAAATGCGCGCCACCAGCGCCTCGAAGCGCTGGTCCAGCCCGAGTTCGGCGGCATAGGTGGCGCCGTGCCGCTCGACGATCCAGCCCAGATCGCCCGGCTGCGGCGCGCGCAGCTCAAGCGGGGCCGCGGCGTCGGGGTCCGGCCGTGCCGGGATGCGGATCATGGCGCCAGCCCGCCGAGGTGGCGGGTGCGCAAGCGCTGGAAGGCGCCGCCGGCCGGCGCATCGCTGGTGTGTTGCATGGCCGCCATCATGCGGCCAACGTCACGTCTCGGCGCTCATGAAGTATTGGCCGTTGTTCAGCAGCGGCGTGCGGTTGGCGACCGCGCCGGGCGCCGTGCCGGTCAGCGTCGCGGCGATGTCCTGGATGACCTGCGGGATGTAGAGGTAGGCGCTGTGCAGCACGGTGCCGGCCGGGTAGACGGAGGGCGACAGCTGTCCCACGTAGACCTGGTTGACCACCGCCGAGCAGTCGACGCTGGCCATGTTGGATGCCTGCGGCCCCTGGTCGTAGCTGGGCCCGGCCAGGCCCAGCCGGCCGAAGAAGGCGGGGTTGTGATACGCCCCGGTGTCCATCGACAGCGGGAAGCTCAGCTCGGTGGAGAACGCGCCTTCGGACAGCGCCAGCGTGTTGTCGTTGCTGCTGTAGTAGACCGTTACGCGCGAGGACTGGGCTGCGATGGCGGCCGCGCTGCCCGTCAGGCCGCTGGCGGGCGTCTGGAGCGCGCCGTTGTTGATGTCGGCGGCCAGCATGATGGTTTCGGTGATGCCGGCACCGCTGTTGGCGGCCAGGCCGTTCATCAGCAGGTAGTTGCCCTCGGAATGGCAGACGACGTTGAGCTGCAGGCCGGGCACCTGGGCCGCCAGCTGCTGCGTGAAGGCGATGAGGCTGCCGAAGCTGGCCAGGCTGCACATGACGTTGCCGCGCGCCGTGCCGCTCTGGGCCGGCTGGGGGAAGCTGTCGGCGTACTCGATGAGGTCCAGCTCGCCCATGCTGGGCCAGCTGAAGCCGATGACCAGGCCGTCGTAGCCGGCCATGCTGGCGAGGTTGGCGCCCAGCGTGGCGGTGTCGCGCACGGCGTAGCTCCAGGTGGTGTTCAGCCCGTGGATGAACAGCGTCAGGCTGGGCGTGGCCGAGCCCTGGTTCTGCAGCTCCGTGACGACGGCCTGGACGAACTTGGGCGGCGCGCTGGCCTGGGCGTCGGCGGTGAGCGACTGGTAGTCCTCGTAGTTCGGATCGTTGGCCTGGGCGGTGGCGACGTACCACCACAGCGTGTTGCCATCGAGCGGCGACTGCGGGTCGATGATCGCCGTGGGGTAGCGGCGGTTCGTGATCATGTAGCTGTAGGCGGGCATGGCGGAGGCTCCTGGGTGGGCGAGGCCGCGCAGCCGGGCCGGCCGCGTCCGCCTCCTCTGCTACAACGCGACCGTGGCGCCAGACCCGACAGGCGCGCGGCCGCCGGAGGCGGCCATCTCATTCATTTGGTGGAGGCGCCGTGGGCATCGTGGTGTATTGGCTGGACGGCGAGGGCGACGCGGCCCTGCCGGTGTGCGAGTGCTTTGGCAGCGGCGAGCTGACGCAGGCGCTGGCCTGCGCGGAGGCGCGGCGCCGGGCGGGGCACCGGCACGTCAGCATCTCGACGGAGCTGGACGGCAGCGTGGGCCGGCCCGGCGTGGCGGCCGTGGAGGGCGGCCTCACGCCCGACGGCGAGGCCTACGAGTGGAGCAAGGCGGGGCGGGCCGGCAAGGTGCGCCGGCGCTGATCTGGCATTGGGGCGTCAGAACTTGTAGCCGAAGCCCACGGTCAGCAGGTTGTCGGTCTTCTTGGTGCCCACGGGCACGCGGTCGGCGTAGCGGCTGGCCAGGCCGACGTTGAGCGTCCAGCCGCCGCTGATCGTCGTGGCCAGGCCGGCGTCGAAGGTGGCGCGGTCGCCCAGCTCGCCGCCGTCCGGGTAGTAGACGAAGCGCTGCTTCAGCGTCGTGGTCTCGCTGAGCTTGTGGCTGGACTCCTCCCCCAGCAGCACCTGCACGCCGTTGGCCGTGTTGCCGTCGGTGAAGTGGGTGGCGGTGTAACCCAGACCGCCGAAGACGTCCCAGCTGTGGGTGTCGTTCTTCACGAGGTGGTAGCCCACGCCGCCGGTCAGGTTGTAGCGGTCGCGAACGCCGCCGGCCTTGTTGGTCTCGCCCTCGGCGGCGCCGAAGGAGAACCACTGCGGGCCCAGGTTGAAGTCGTAGCGGCCGCCCAGGCGCAGCAGGTTGGCCGTGGTGCTGGTGACGCCGCCCACCTTGTTGCGGCCGTAGTTGGCCACGCCGTAGAGGCTGATCTTGTCGTCGGCCGTCGCGGCGCTGGCGTCGGCATTGGCGGCCAGCGTGCGGCTGCTGCTGTTGCCGCTGGCAAAGGCGCCGGCCAGGCTGAGGCCGCCGTGCCAGCGGCCGTCCGGGGTGTCCTGGGCTAGCACGGCCGGCGTGGCGAACGAGAGGGCGAGGGCGGCGAGCGCGGGGCGCGTGAGGCGAAGGCGAGGCATCGGAAAGCAGGCAGGGAAAACCGGCAGTATCGCCAGCCGCATCGCCAGCCGCAGAACGACGCCCACCGGGCGCTCCGGCGGGTCCGCCCGGGGTCGTTCCCTAGAATGCCGGCATGACTTCCTTCCCTGTCGGCCAGGCGGCCGGCGCCGCTTCCAGCCCCCTCCTCAAGAACCTCAACCCCGAGCAGCTGGCCGCCGTCACCGCGGCACCCGAGCCGGCGCTGATCCTGGCCGGGGCGGGCTCCGGCAAGACCCGCGTGCTGACGACGCGCATTGCCTGGCTGCTGCAGACCGGCCAGGTGAGCCCCGGCGGCGTGATGGCCGTGACCTTCACGAACAAGGCCGCCAAGGAGATGCTGACGCGCCTGTCCACGATGCTGCCGTTCAACGTGCGCGGCATGTGGATAGGCACCTTCCACGGGCTGTGCAACCGCTTCCTGCGCGCGCACTGGAAGCTGGCCCACCTGCCGCAGGCCTTCCAGATCCTGGACGCCAGCGACACGACGTCGGCCGTCAAGCGCGTCATCAAGGCGATGAAGCTGGACGAGGAGCGGTTTGTGCCGAAGCAGGTCGGCTGGTTCATCGCCGGCTGCAAGGAAGACGGCCTGCGCCCCGGCGACGTGGAGGTGCGCGATGACCAGACGAAGAAGCTCGTCGAGATCTACGCCAACTACGAGGACCAGTGCCAGCGCGAAGGCGTCGTCGACTTCGCCGAGCTGATGCTGCGCAGCTACGAGCTGCTGCGCGACAACCCGGCCGTGCGCGAGCACTACCAGAACCGCTTCCGCCACATCCTCGTCGACGAGTTCCAGGACACCAACAAGCTGCAGTACGCGTGGCTGAAGATGTTCGCCCCGCCGCCCGGTCGGGCGGCGGATTCCGATGGCTCGGGGCGGGGCACCGGCCAGAGCCTGCTGGCCGTGGGCGACGACGACCAGAGCATCTACGCCTTCCGCGGCGCGCGCGTGGGCAACATGATCGACTTCGAGCGCGAGTACCGCGTCAAGAAAGTCATCAAGCTGGAGCAGAACTACCGCAGCTTCGGCCACATCCTGGACGCCGCCAACGAGCTGATCAGCCGCAACAGCCAGCGCCTGGGCAAGACGCTGCGCACCGACGCCGGCCAGGGCGACCCCATCCGCGTGCAGGAGGCGCCGAGCGACTTTGCCGAGGCGCAGTGGCTGATCGAGGAGGTGCAGCAGCTGCACCGCGGCGGGCTGGACCGCAAGGAAATCGCGGTGCTGTACCGCAGCAACGCGCAGTCGCGCGTCATCGAGTCGGCGCTGTTCAACTCGGGCATCCCGTACCGCGTGTACGGCGGCCTGCGCTTCTTCGAGCGCGCCGAGGTGAAGCATGCGCTGGCCTATCTGCGGCTGCTGGAGAACCCGAACGACGACACCAGCTTCCTGCGCGTCGTGAACTTCCCGACGCGCGGCATCGGCGCCAAGACGCTGGAGAACCTGCAGGACGCCGCCAAGGCCACGGGCCGCAGCCTCTACCAGAGCGTGGGCGCCATTGCCGGCAAGGGCGGCGCCAACCTGCTGGCCTTCACCAACCTCATCGACTCCACGCGCAACCTCACGCAGGGCATGACGCTGCGCGAGATCATCGAGCAGGTGCTGGAGACCTCCGGCTTGCTGGACTTCTACCGCACCGACAAGGACGGCGCCGAGCGGCTGGAGAACCTGGACGAACTCATCAACGCCGCCGAGGCCTTCGTCATGCAGGAGGGCTTCGGCAAGAACGCCGTGGGCCTGCCCGTGGACGAGGTGGCGCCCGGCCTGCAGACCGCCGGCACGCCCGGCGCGGTGCCCGATGCCGAGACCGGCGAGATCATGTCGCCGCTGGTGGCCTTTCTCACCCACGCTTCGCTGGAAGCCGGCGACAACCAGGCGCAGGCCGGCCAGGACGCCGTGCAGCTGATGACCGTGCATTCGGCCAAGGGCCTGGAGTTCGACGCGGTGTTCATCACGGGGCTGGAAGAAGGCTTGTTCCCGCACGAGAACGCGATGTCCGACCACGACGGGCTGGAGGAAGAGCGCCGCCTCATGTATGTGGCCATCACGCGGGCGCGCAAGAAGCTCTCTTTGAGCTTCTGCCAGACGCGCATGCTGCATGGGCAGACGCGTTATCACATCAAGAGCCGCTTCTTCGACGAGCTGCCGGAGGAAGCGCTGAAGTGGCTGACGCCGCGCAACCAGGGCTTCGGCTCCGGCTTTGCGCGGGAGTACCAGAACGCCTGGGACCGCGGCTCGGGCCTGAAGGGCATGGTGGGCGCAGGCAACGTCGCCAAGCCGGCCTGGGTGGAGCCGCCGGTGCCGGCCAGCATGAAGCCCAAGGTGTCCGAGGAGCATGGTGGGCTGCGCGTCGGCAAGGGCGTGTTCCACACCAAGTTCGGCGAAGGCGTGCTGCTGACGCTGGAAGGCGCGGGCGCCGATGCGCGGGCGCAGGTCAACTTCGGCCGGCACGGCACCAAGTGGCTGGCGCTGTCGGTCGCCAAGCTGACCCCCATCGACTGAAGGAGCCCGCATGCCGACGCTGCAAGAGTTGAACGACTTCCTGCGTGCCGAGTTCCCGCAGAGCCGCTGCACGCTGGAGGAGCTGGACGAGGACGGCAGCGTCGTCGTGGCGCACCCCGTGGGCGAGGCGGAACTGCGGCCGGGCGGCACGGTGTCGGGCCCGGTCATGATGACGCTGGCCGACGTGGCGCTCTACATCGCCATCCTGGCGCGAATCGGCATCGTGCCGCTGGCGGTGACGACGAACCTCTCCATCAACTTCCTGCGCAAGCCGCGGGCGGACCGGCGCGTCGTCGCGCGCTGCCGGCTGCTCAAGCTGGGCAAGGCGCTGGCGGTGGGAGAGGTTGCGATCTACTCCGAGGGCGAGGACGAGCCGGTGGCGCATGCCACGGGCACGTACTCGATTCCGCGGGGCCGCTGACCACCCTGACGGCATAGCGGCCGGCATTCAGCACGCGCAGCACGCCGCGCCGGGCGCGCGTGGCCAGGTCGGCGCTGGCGTAGGGCCCCAGCAGCTGCACGGGCAGCAGCCCGCGGCGGTCTGCAACCTCCAGCCAGTGCGTGGCGGCGCTCATGCGGCCTTCAGCGGGATGGTGCGCCGCGCGGGCGCGGCCTTGGACAGCGCGTACTCGCGGTCTTCCAGCGACGGGCCGAGGAACTCCTGCAGCGTCGGCCCGCGGCGCTGCAAATTGGTCATGGTCTTGGTCGTGAAGATGAACTCGGCCACCTCGCGCAGCCACACGCGCCGGCCCATCTCCGAGTACCAGCGCATGGACTGGCGCTGCACCGGGTCCGGGTGCAGCAGCAGCCGGTACAGCGCGCGGGGCCGCAGCTGCAGGATCAGCTCCATGGACTTGAACCACAGGAACAGCCGCCACGGCGGCATGTGGCGCGTGGCCAGCACCTGGTGCTTGTAGTCCCAGCGGCGGGTGTCGAGCTGGATGACCGGGCGGTGCGCGGCGGTCTTGTAGAACGGCGTCCAGCGATGCGGCGTCACGTACAGCAGCTGGATCTGGTCGGGGTCGTAGCGCAGCAGGTGGCGCAGCGAGCGCCACAGGTCGCGGTCGCGTTCCTCCTCGAAACCGACGACGTAGGTGGCCATCGACAGGATGCCGTGGCGGCGCAGCAGCTGGATGGCCTGCTGGTCCTCGTGCATGCTGCCTCCCTTGCGGATGTGGGCGAGCGTGCTCTCGCTGTACGACTCGATGCCCAGCAGGAAGCGGATGACGCCCGCGCGGCGGTAGAGGTGCAGGATGTCGGCGTCGCGCACGATGTCGCCGGCGCGGGTGGAGCCCACCAGCAGAACCGGCACGTTCTCTTCGATCAGCGCCTCCAGGAAGGCGCGCCACAGCTTGCGCGAGCCGGTGGGCAGCTCGTCGGCGAAGTTGATCAGCTCCACGCCGTGCTCGCGGTGCAGGCGGGCGATCTCCCGCGCCAGCTTGACCGGGTCACGGTGCCGCCACTGCGTCCAGAACCCGCGCTGGCCGCAGTAGTTGCACAGGTAGGGGCAGCCGCGCGAGAACTGCACGACCACCGCGCGCTTGCCGCCCCAGTAGGTGTAGCGGGCGTGGTCGATCAGCTCCCAGCCGACGCGGTAGTCGTCCAGGCAGCGGAGCATCGCGGCAGCGGGCGTGTCGACGACCTCGGCCGTGCCGTCGGGCCGCGTCGCGCGGAAGGCCACGCCGCGCAGCGCGCGCAGGTCGCGCTGCTCCCGCAGGGCCTGCATCAGGTCCACCGCGGTCTGCTCGCCCTCGCCGCGCACGATGACGTCGATGCCGGGGCAGCCGGCCAGGATCTCGTCCCAGTGGTAGGTCGGGTGCACGCCGCCGTAGACGGTGATGACCTGCGGCAGCCGCTGCTTGAGCGCGTCGCACAGCGTCACCACGGTGGCGTGGGCCGAGCTGGAGCCGGAGTGGCCCAGCATCACCACGTCCGGCTGGCGGCGCGCGGTGTCGTCGACGATCTGCGCCAGCGGCAGGTTGCCCAGGTCCGCATCGAGCAGTTCCACGTTGAAGCCGGCGTCCAGCAGCGGCCCGCCGATGCAGAGCAGCCCCAGCGGCGGCAGGTGGTCATCGGGGATGCGGCTGCCGATGGCGGTGTGCGGCGGGTTGATCAGGAGGACCTTCATGCGAGCCTGGTTGCGACTCGGCCCCGCACGCGAGGGGCGCGGGCTGCCGGTGGCGGTGCGGGCAGTGTGCGCAGCCTCGGTGAGGTACGTATGAGGTCAGTGTGAAGTCGGCAGGCTGGCGGCGCCGCCATGGAAAAAGGGGCTGCGATGGCAGCCCCTTCGTGCGTCAGCGCCTGCTTGGCGCCCGGCGTGCCGTGGGGGTCACGCCTTCATCAGCCGCATGCCGGTGGCTGCGCCCGTCAGGTAGCCCACCTGGGCGCCGAAGCGGTCCTTGTAGTTGGCGCGCACCAGCGGATCCAGCGTGGCCTTCACGACGTTGTGCAGCGGCACGCCCCAGTCGCCCGGGTGCTGGAAGTTGCTGGTGATGTAGGTCCAGCCGTTCAGGTCGTCCACCACGCCCAGGCCCGTCGCCTCGGCGCCCGACGGCATGGAGGCGATGCGGCTCAGCGTCTTGGTGTCGACGTTGTAGGCCCACAGGAAGTTGTTGACGTGATAGCTGCTGTCCTCGCCGATGAACAGAGTGCGCATGCGCTCGGAGAACTTCAGGTTGTCCGGCGCGCCGATCTTGTCGGGGTTGGCGAGGTTGCCCAGAGCATCGGCGGCGGCGAGGTCTTCGCCGATCAGCAGCGTCTTCGTCAGCGACGGCACCCATTCGCTGTCGATGGCGGTGCCGGTGCTGTCCTTCTGGCCGGCACTCAGCGTGTGGGCCAGCACGCCGCCGGCGTTCAGCTTCTTCTCGATGGTGATGTTGTAGTCCGGGTTCCAGGCCGCGTCGCCGCGCACCATGGAGTCCTGCATGTTCTGCAGCGCGGAGTAGGCGATCTTGTCGCGCGCATTGACGGTGGTGCCTTCCATCTTCGTGAAGGCCATCGAGCCGCCCTTGAGCGCGGCGTAGCGGTGCGTCTCCAGGAAGGCGGCGGCCTTCTCCATGCCGGGCTTCACGCGCACCCACTGCACCTTCTTGCTGAACCAGATCTTGGTGTAGGTCGCATCGCCCGGGTCGGTGCTGGACACGTCCATGATGTCCGTGGGCTTGAGCGTGTCGGCCAGCGTCTTGATCTCGGCGCTGGTGGCCGAGCCGAGCTTGATCCACGTGATGGCGGCGCCCGCGGCGGCTGGGTCCAGCGAAAAGCCGGTGCCGAACCTGGCGACGTACAGCGAGCCCGACGACAGGTCCTTGGCCTTGTCGGCCACGAACATGAAGAAGCCGCCGTTGGTCGCGTCGTCGCCCATGATGGCGGTGCGCTGGTCGGGCATGACCTGGATCAGCTCGTGCGAGATGCGGCCCAGGCAGTAGTGCTTCTTGATGGTGCCGGTGCCGTCGGGGTTGACGGTCACTTCGGGCAGGTGGCCGTAGTGGTAGGGGTTGGCCTTGGTCTCGTCGCCGAACAGGTTCTTGCTGTAGGCCTTGAACTGGGCGCTGGTCGACGCGGTGAAGGCATCGGGCTCGTATTCCTCGCTGGACAGGTGCGTGTCCCACGGCGACAGGCTGGAGCCGCAGGTGATCCACAGGCCCATCGCGGGCGCGGTGTCCACGTTGTGGTACTTCACGAGCGACAGCTTGCCGGTGGCGGGGTCCTGGTCCAGCGTCAGCACGGCGATGGGGGAGGGCAGGCGGCCGTACATGTCGGTCTTGCCGTCCTGTGCCCAGGTCGTGTACTCGAACTGCACGACGGCGAACACGGCGTTGCCCTTCACGCCGGTGACGCTGGCGTTGGGCAGCTTCAGCAGCGAGGTGCCGTCCGGCGAGTCGCTGAAGAACTGGCGCTCCTTGCCGGCGACCGTGGTGTCGATGATGGGCTTGCCGGCGAAGTCGACATAGCCGCCCGCAAGGACGGTGCCGCCCTTGCCGTCCGGCACGAGGTCGCCGGTGGTGAAGAAGGGCTGGTAGGCCAGCGCGTAGTCCTGCGTGCTGTTGTCGGTGTACTTGACGCTGAGTGTCGAGGCCACGAGCGTCTTGGCCATGTCGGCCGGCGTGGCCAGCGACGGGGCGGCCATGCCGGTGAAGCTGGCGCCGGTCATGCTGGGCGTGGGGCCGCTGGTGCCGCCGCCGCAGGCGGTCAGCAGGCTGCCCATGGCCGAGCCGCCGAGCGGCAGCATGAGCGGGGCGCCCAGGAACTTCAGGGCTTGGCGGCGTTGGAGAGCGTTGGGTCGGGACATGAAAGCGGCAGACTGCGCAGCTGTGGAAAGCGCCGCAATCTAGGCTTTTTGCATGTCGATATCGTTAAAAGCGGGGTGGCCCGCCGCCCGCGCCGGCCTCAGGTCTTGCTGTCGAGCAGGTCCTGAGGCGCGCCGAACATGAAGCAGTCGACGAAGCTGAAGTACAGCGACGCGTAGAACACCGCCCAGGCCAGCATGCCGACCACCAGCATCACCACCGGCGCCGCCTGCAGCAGCCCCAGCGCGGTGAACACCATCGTGATGGCCATGGACAGCACCAGGAAGGCCGCCACCCACAGCAGGCCGTTCAGCGCGAAGGCCGCCTTGTTGCGCCACAGCGCCAGCGTGCTGGAGAACAGCGCCTGGCCCACGCCCTGGCCGCCCCAGTGGATGAGTGCCGGTGCGTGCCAGTAGGGCACCGACAGCAGCGCCAGCCCGCCAAAGCGCAGCAGCGCGCCCCAGACGATGCGCGAGTCCTCGGCCACCTTGGCGAACTCCTCCGCCGAGCCCTTCTTCTCCATCAGCTCCATCACGGCCCGCGTCGCTTCGCCATCGATGGCGTTGGCGGCCATCAGGATGAGCAGCGCCAGCACCGCGAAGCTGGCGCCCAGCACCAACTGGCGGTTGCGGCGCTCGGGCGTCAGCCGCAGCGGCGCGACGAAGACGGCCGCCGTGGGCATCTTCTTCTGCAGCACCAGGTGCGTGGCCAGCATGAAGCCCAGCGAGCAGATCGGGATGGCCATCAGCCCCAGCAGCGGGCCCACCAGCGGCAGCGCCGTCAGCAGCATGGAGGCCAGCAGCGCCAGGCCCATCAGGCCGACGAAGGCCATAGGCTGGCGCCGGAAGACGCGAAAGCCGTGCCGAATCCACAGCCGGCCATTGGCAGCCGGGACCTGCTGCAGGTGCAACTGCATGGTCATTCAAGACTCTCCAGCGGCATGGCATGCCAGGGCTTGCTGATGCGCTCGCGCAGCACGCGCTCGAAGTGGCGCGGGTCGTGCGCCTTCAGCAGCGAGGCCTCGCGCGGCAGGTGCAGGTCGTACAGGCGCGACACCCAGAAGCGCAGCGCCGCGGCGCGCAGCAGTGCGGGCAGCAGCCGGTGCTCGGTGCCGGACAGCGGCCGCACGCTCTCGTAAGCGGCGACGAAGACGGCGGCGCGCTCGGTGATGAGGCGGCCGTCGGCCAGGTCGATGCACCAGTCGTTCAGGCACACGGCCAGGTCGAACAGCCAGGTGTCGACGCCGGCGAAATAGAAGTCGAAGAAGCCGGTCAGCCGCTCGCGGCCCGGGCCCTCGCCGGGCTCGAACATGACGTTGTCGCGGAACAGGTCGGCGTGGATGGGGCCCGAGTGGTGCTGCAGCAGTTCGGCGTAGCCGGCCGACGCGGCCAGCTGCTGCTGGTAGGCCAGCTCGCTGGTCAGCAGCGCGCGCTCATCGGCGTTCAGGAAGGGCAGCAGCTGCGGCACCACCTGCTGCCACCAGGCCAGGCCGCGCAGGTTGGGCTGGTGCAGCGGGTAGTCGCGCCCGGCAAGGTGCATCTGCGCGAGCGTGGCGCCCACCTGCTGGCAGTGGAAGGCGTCCGGCGCCATCTGGTGGCCGCCGTGCAGGCGGTCGACGATGGCCGCGGGCTTGCCCGCCACCTCGAACAGGATCTCGCCCGTCGCGTCGGCATGCGGCTCGGGCACCGGCACGCCGCGCTGGGCCAGGTGCTGCATCAGCCGCAGGTAGAACGGCAGCTGCTCGGCAGTGAGGCGCTCGAACAGCGTCAGCACGTAGCGGTGCAGGTGGCCGTCGTCGCCGGTGCAGTCGACGAAGTAGTTGGTGTTCTCGATGCCGGCGCCGATGCCGCGCAGCGAGCTGAGCTGCCCCAGGTGGAGGTGATCCAGCAGGGCTTGGGCCTGCGCGGGGCTGACTTCGGTGAAAACGGCCATGACGTGGGGGCTGGGCTGCGGCGGCGGGCGCCGCGGGCAATCAGAATTTGAGGACGCGCCAGACCCGGGTGCCGGAGCCGCTCTTGCTCAGGCCGGTGCCGCTGCCGCCGGCCGACTCGCGGCCCGCGTCGTTGACGACGATCTCGTAGTCGGGGGCCTTGGTGAGCTTGTTCTTCACCGTGACCTTCTTGGTCTCGCCGCGCACCTTGAGTTCCTCGATGCGGACCTGGTCGTCCTCGGCCACGGTCTGCTCGACCTTGGGCTCGGGCGGCGGGTCGGCCAGGACGGGGGCAGCAACGGCTGCGAGCAGCAGCAGGGCGGTGAAGCGACGCATGCTGCCGATTCTAGGTGGGCGGCTCGCCGAGAATCCCACCCCATGAGCAAACCCATCCTGCTGCTGGTCGACGGCTCCAGCTACCTCTACCGCGCCTTCCATGCCATGCCCGACCTGCGCGGCCCCGAGGGCCAGCCCACCGGGGCGGTGCGCGGCATGGTGGCCATGCTGAAGAAGCTGCAGAGCGACGTCGGCGCGGAGCACGCCGTCTGCGTGTTCGACGCGTCCGGCCCCACCTTCCGCGACGAGTGGTACCCCGAGTACAAGGCGCAGCGCTCGCCGATGCCGCCGGAGCTGCGCGCGCAGATCGAGCCCATCCACGAGGTCGTCAAGCTGCTGGGCTGGCCCACGCTGACGGTGCCGGGCGTGGAGGCGGACGACGTCATAGGCACGCTGTGCCGCGTTGGCGCCGAGCAGGGGCATCGCGTCATCGTGTCGACGGGTGACAAGGATCTGTCGCAGTTGGTGAACCCCGATGTCGAGCTCATCAACACGATGAGCAACGAGCGGCTGGACGAGGCCGGCGTGCTGGCCAAGTTCGGCGTGCCGCCCAACCGCATCATCGACTACCTGACGCTGATGGGCGACACCGTGGACAACGTGCCCGGCGTGACCGGCGTGGGCCCCAAGACGGCGGCGAAGTGGATTGCCGAGTACGGCTCGCTGGACGGTGTCATCGCCGCGGCGGCCAGCGTCAAGGGCAAGGCCGGTGAGAACCTGCGCGCCGCGCTGGACTGGCTGCCCATGGGCCGCAAGCTCGTCACCGTGAAGCTGGACTGTGAGCTGGCCGACCACGTGAATGGCTGGCCGTTGCTGGACGAACTCGCCTTCCGTGAGCCGGCCAGGGAGGCGCTGGCGGCGTTCTACACGCGCAGCGGCTTCAAGGCCTGGCTGGAGGAGCTGACGGGCGTGGCACCCGCGCCCAAGCCCAAGGCCGCCGCCGTGGCGAGCCCCGGCCTGTTCGACGAGCCCGAGCCGCCCGCCGGCGCCGCCGACCTGCCACGCCGCTACGACACCATCCTCACGTTCGAGCAGCTGGACGCCTGGATCGCCCGGCTGCGCGCCGCGCCGCTGTGTGCGCTGGACACCGAGACCGATTCGCTGGACCCGATGGCCGCCGCCATCGTCGGCATCTCGTTTGCCGACAAGCCGGGCGAGGCCGCCTACATTCCGCTGCGCCACAGCGGCCCGGATGCGCCTGAGCAACTACCGTTCGACGAGGTGCTGGCGCGCCTCAAGCCCTGGCTGCAGGACGAGTCGGCCAAGAAGATCGGCCAGAACCTGAAGTACGACCGCCACGTCTTCCTCAACCACGGCATCCAGCTGGCCGGCGTGCAGCACGACACGCTGCTGCAGAGCTATGTGCTGGAGGCGCACAAGACCCACAACCTCGAAGCGCTGGCCGAGCGCCACCTGGGCCGCAAGGGCCTGAGCTACGAGGACCTGTGCGGCAAGGGTGTGCACCAGATCCCGTTCGCGCAGGTGGCGGTCGACAAGGCCACCACCTACTCGGGCGAAGACAGCGAGATGTGCCTGCACCTGCACAGCGTGCTGTGGCCGCAGATCGAGGCCGAGGCCGGCCTCAAGCGCATCTACGAGCTGGAGATGCCCACCGCCGACCTGCTGGCGCGCATCGAGCGCACGGGCGTGCTCATCGACACCGAGCGCCTGCAGCAGCAGAGCCACGAGATCGGCCAGCGCCTCGTCACGCTGGAGCAGCAGTGCTACGACATCGCCGGCCAGCCCTTCAACATCGGCAGCCCGAAGCAGATCGGCGACATCCTGTTCACCAAGCTGGGCCTGCCGGTCGTCAAGAAGACGGCCACCGGCGCGCCGTCCACCGACGAGGAGGTGCTGACCGAGCTGGCCGCCGACTTCCCGCTGCCGGCCAAGATCCTGGAGTACCGCGGCCTGTCCAAGCTCAAGAGCACCTACACCGACAAGCTGCCGCTGCAGGTCAACGCGCACACCGGCCGCGTACACACCAACTACGCGCAGGCGGTGGCGGTGACGGGGCGGCTGTCCAGCAACGAGCCCAACCTGCAGAACATCCCCATCCGCACGGCCGAGGGGCGCAAGGTGCGCGAGGCCTTCGTCGCGCCCGAGGGCTGCAGGATCGTCAGCGCCGACTACTCGCAGATCGAGCTGCGCATCATGGCGCACATCAGCGAGGACCCGGGCCTGCTGAAGGCCTTCCAGGATGGCCTGGACGTGCATCGCGCGACGGCTTCGGAAGTGTTCGGCGTGCCGCTGGACGAGGTGTCCAGCGAGCAGCGCCGCTATGCCAAGACCATCAACTTCGGCCTCATCTACGGCATGGGCGCGTTCGGCCTGGCGTCGGCGCTGGGCATCGAGCAGAAGGCCGCCAAGGACTACATCGACCGCTACTTCACCCGCTTCGCCGGCGTGAAGACCTACATGGAAGAGACCAAGGCCGGCGCCGCCGAGCGCGGCTACGTCGAGACGCTGTTCGGCCGCCGCATCTACCTGCCGGAGATCCGCGGCGGCAACGGCCAGCGCCGCGCCGGTGCCGAGCGCCAGGCCATCAACGCGCCCATGCAGGGCACGGCGGCCGACCTCATCAAGCTGGCCATGCTGGCCGTGCAGGCCGAGCTGGACCGCGCCGGCAAGCAGAGCAAGATCGTCATGCAGGTGCACGACGAACTGGTGTTCGAGGTGCCCGAAGCCGAGCTGGACTGGATGCGCATCGAGGTGCCGCGGCTGATGGCCGGCGTGGCCCAGCTCAAGGTGCCGCTGCTGGCCGAGGTGGGCGTGGGCAGCAACTGGGAAGAAGCCCATTGATTTCCTATTTTTCCCAAAATAGGGAAAATGGGTGGGCCTGACCAGGAGCCACCCATGTCCGCCGTCCTCGAACAAGCCATCGCCGACCAACTGCCCAGCGTGACGGCCACGGAACTCGTGGCCGGCATCCAGAAGGTGGGCCGCGCGGTGGCTGCCCATGGCGCCGTGCTCATCACCAAGCACGACCAGCCGGCCTTCGTGCTGATGTCCGTCGAGCGCTACCGCGAACTGCAGCGCGCCGCCGAGCCCGACCTGGGCGCGCTGAGCGGCGAGTTCGATGCGATGTTCGAGCGCATGCAGGGGCAGGGCGAGGCGCTGGCCGACGCGTTTGCGATGGCGCCCGAGGCGGTGGGGCAAGCCGCCGTGAAGGCCGCCAAGCCCCGCCGCAAGGCCGCCTGACTTGCCGATCTTCGTGCTGGCCGGTGTCAACGGCGCCGGCAAGAGTTCGCTGGGCGGTGCGGCCATCCAGGCCAGCGGCGCCGAGTTCTTCAACCCCGACGTCATCGCCGCGCGGCTGCGCGAGCAGCAGCCGGGCCTGTCCGCCGAACAGGCCAACGGCCTGGCGTGGACGCTGGGCCGCCGCGGCCTGGAGAAGGCGCTGGCCGGCGGCCTGACCTACGCGTTCGAGACGACGCTGGGCGGCCACAGCATCGCGAGGTTGCTGCTGGAAGGGGCGCGGGCCGGCGCCGAAGTCCACGTCTGGTTTGCCGGCCTGGCGACGCCCGAGCTGCACCTGAAGCGCATCGCCGCGCGCGTCGCGGCGGGTGGGCACGACATCCCCGAGGCCAAGGTGCGCGAGCGCTTCGACGCCAGCCGCAGCAACCTCGTCAAGCTGATGCCGCACCTGGCCAGCCTGCGCGTCTACGACAACAGCGTGGAGGCCGACCCGCGCGCCGGCAAGCGGCCGCAGCCGGTGCTGCTGCTGCAGATGCAGGCCGGGCGTGTCATGTCGCACGCGCCGCTGCGCGGCGTGCCCGCCTGGGCCAAACCTCTGCTGGCCGCGGCGCTGCGTTGACTATCATCCCCACCTCCTGGAGGAGGGGTGATGAGGGTTCTGCTGATCGATGGATTTCCGATGGTGCGCGCCGCGCTCACCGGCCTGATCGAGCAGAACTTCGCCGGCGCGCAGGTGCAGGGCGTGGACAGCGTCGCTGCCGCGCGCGCCGCGCTGGCCGAGCAGCTGCCCCGCCTGGTGCTGCTGGACCTGCACGTGGACGGTGGCTTCGAACTGCTGCAGCAGATCCACCGCGAGCACCTGGTGCTGCCGGTGGTGGTCATCTCGGGCAGCGACGACACCGAGGACGCGCTGCAGGCGCTGGGCGCCGGCGCGATGGGCTATGTGCCCGAGCGCAGCGACCTCAACACGCTGGTGCAGGCGCTGCACCTGGTGCTGGCCGGTGGCACCTACGTGCCGCCGCTCAAGCGCCTGGCCGACGAGCCCGCACCCGTGGCGGCGCCGGCCCGTGCCTGGGCCGAACTGCCGCTGACACCGCGCCAGAAGGGCGTGCTGGAGCTGCTGGCACGCGGGCTGTCCAACAAGGAAATCGCCCGGGAGCTGAACGTCAGCGTCGATACCGTGAAGGACCACGTTGCCGCGGTGCTGAAGGCACTCGGCGCCAACTCGCGCACGCAGGCGGTGCTGATCGCGACACAGAAGCAAGGGCGGTGACGGGCGTATTGCGGCGGCTTGATCGCTCCTGCGTGGTCGGCACCCGTAGACCCAAAGCGCAACTTGTCCAAGGCGAATTGCTCCCCCAGAGGCAGCCGTTCAGCGTTCGAGAACTGTCGCGTACTGAGGCCGAGGCGCAAGGCACTTCTGCTGGGACAGGCGTTTCGGCATGGCGCCATCAGGCTCGAAGCACGAGCCCGACGAACAGGGATACGAGAAACACGATTGCACCTCCGGCGGCAACTGCCCGGTAGTGACTGCGACGCGCTGCGGAAATGGTCCGCTCCAGCACCGCCATGTCGTGACGAGTCGGGTGCATGTAGGCCACCACCGGCGCATTCGGTAGATAGCGCGACAGAAGTTGCTCGACTGTCTTCCGGTCGCCATTGCGGTGATCGTGGCGAGCAGCCGTGAGGCACGAGGACTCGCGCGAACCTGAAGGCGATTGATAGATGAAACGCACGGCTGGTGCGTACTCTTGGCGGGTGGCGCCGCCGACGAAAATCTCTTCGATGGCAGCCGACACCACGTTGCCATCCACCGGCACCCAGCCGCGCACGGACTTGAAGAAGCGCAGTCGCGCAAAACCGTAGCTGAATAGGCCAAGCCCGGCAGCAGCTGGTGACAGCCAACGCAGCGAGGTCGGAAGCCCCATCACCAGACTCATCAATGCGCCGGTCAAGAGCATCGCCCATGCTGCCGAGCGGGTAATCTGCTTGATGGCGTCAAGTCGCGTCACTAGGCATCCTCACCATGGGTTTGTCCAACTAGCCCTGCCGTGCAACCCCGCCGGCTGCTGCTTTGCCAAGCATCAACAATGCAAAAGCGCTTGCCTACCGGAGCCTAGCCGAAATCGGCCACTGGCGAGCGTCGGCGGGTGACCGATAGGCGCGCTCCCGCCTCCCGCCTAACTGCGCCCTTGGCAACGCAGTCGGCGCCCTCGGCTACCCGTATTGCCGGGTGCGCAATGGCGACACTTGCTTGCAACATCCGCCGCGCTCGCCACCGGCGAGGCATCACCTGGCTTCCAGCAGCCGGCGCACCTCCGCCCTGAACCCGCCTGATTCGATCCGGGCATACAGGTTCCGCCCCGGGCAGACCGTCTGGGCGCTGTAGTCCTTGTGGCTGGCGATGTCGTCCAGCCCCAGCTTGTTTTCGCGCGCCAACCAGGCGGTCAGATCGACGGCGGCGTTCAGCTGTGCGGGCGTGGGCTGCTGCACCTCGAAGTTGCCCACCAGCATCAGCAGCGCATGGCCGCGAGGGTCGTAGTCGGTGTTGGTGTCGCCCGGCTGCTGCAGCGGCCGCGCCGCGTAGATGCGGCCATCGGGCGCGATGACGTAGTGGTACGGGATGTCGGCCCAGCGCCTGGTGAGGCGCGACCATTGCTGCAGCCGGCGCAGGTAGGCCGCCACGTCGGCGCCGTCCTGCCAGACCTCGCCCTGGTGATGCAACGTGATCTTGCGGATGGGCTGCGCGGGCGCCGCGGTGCTGGCAGCCGTGCCGCCCCAGGCGTCCACGTCGATGATGGTGGGGGCGGGCGGCCGCCCCGTGGCGCAGCCCGCCAGCGACAGGGCCGCAACAACGCTGGCGAGGCCGCGTCTCACCGCACGGCGTCGATCGCGTCCAGCACCGCCTCGGCCGTGGCCGGTGCGCGCAGCGGCGGGTCGCAGCCCTCCGGCCCGCAGGCAGCGCACGCGTCCTTGATCGCCAGCAGCGCCGCGAAGCCCAGCAGCAGCGGCGGCTCGCCGACGGCCTTGCTGCGGTGGATGGTCTCGCTCGCGTTGGCCACGCCGAACAGCTCCGTGCGGAACTCGGTCGGGCAGTCGTTCGCGGTCGGGATCTTGTAGGTGCTGGGCGCGTGCGTGGTCAGCAGGCCCGTCACCGGGTGCCAGACCAGCTCCTCCATCGTCAGCCAGCCCAGGCCCTGGATGAAGCCGCCTTCGACCTGGCCGATGTCCAGCGCCGGGTTCAGGCTCTGGCCCACGTCGTGCAGGATGTCTGCGCGCGTGATGCGGCTCTCGCCGGTCAGCGTGTCGACGAGCGCCTCGCAGACGGCGCCGCCCCAGGCGTAGTAGTAGAACGGGTGGCCCTGCAGCCTGGTGCGGTCCCAGTGCAGGCCGGGCGTCGCGTAGAAGCCGTCGCTCCACAGCTGCACGCGCTTCAGATACGCCGCCGCGACCAGGTCTGCAAACGGCAGCGCCTGCCCGCCGCCGCTGACCTGGCCGGCCTCGAACGCGACCAGCTCGGCCGCGCAGCCGAAGCGCTCGGCCGCGAACGCCGCCAGCCTCGCCTTGATCTTGCGCGCCGCGTCCTGCGCGGCCTTGCCGTTCAGGTCGCTGCCGGTGGACGCGGCCGTGGCCGAGGTGTTGGCCACCTTGCTGGTGTCCGTCGCCGAGCAGCGCACACGGTCGAACGGCAGACCCAGCTCGTGAGCGACGACCTGCGCCACCTTGGTGTTCAGCCCCTGGCCCATCTCCGTGCCGCCGTGGTTCACGAGCACCGAGCCGTCGGTGTAGACATGCACCAGCGCGCCGGCCTGGTTCAGGTGGGCGACGTTGAACGAGATGCCGAACTTGACCGGCGTGAAGGCCAGGCCCTTCTTCAGCACGCGGCTGGTCGCGTTGAACGCAGCGATCTCGGCGCGGCGTTCGGCGTAGCGGCTGTTGGCCAGCAGTTGCGCCGTCAGCGGCTGCGCGTGCAGCTCCTCGACCTGCTGGCCGTAGGGCGTCATGTCGCGGCCCGGCGCGTAGAAGTTGCGCTGGCGCACGTCGGCCGCATCCAGCCCCAGCCGGCGCGCGATGCCGTCCAGGATCATCTCGATCGCGATGGCGCCCTGCGGGCCGCCGAAGCCGCGGAAGGCGGTGTTGCTCTGCGTGTTGGTCTTGGCGCAGAAGCCGTGCATGGCCACGTGCGGCAGCCAGTAGGCGTTGTCGAAGTGGCACAGCGCGCGGGCCATGACGGGCGCGGACAGGTCGGCGCTGTGGCCGGCGTTGGAGACCAGCTCGATGTCGGCGGCCAGCACGCGGCCCTCGTCGTCAAAGCCCACGTCCCAGCGATAGTCGAAGCCGTGGCGGCGGCCTGTGATGAGGAAGTCGTCGTCGCGGTCCACGCGCAGCTTGACCGGCTTCTTCAGCGCCAGCGCGGCCAGCGATGCGACGCAGGCAAACAGCGCCGACTGGCTCTCCTTGCCGCCGAAGCCGCCGCCCATGCGCCGGCATTGCACGACGACCCGGTGGGCGGCCCAGCCCACCGCATGCGCGACGAGCTGCTGCATCTCGCTGGGGTGCTGCGTGGAGCAGTGCACCAGCAGGCCCTCGCCGCCCTCCTGCGGCACGGCCAGGCTGATCTGGCCTTCCAGGTAGAACTGCTCCTGCCCGCCCAGGCTCCATGTGCCGTGCAGTCGG
This sequence comes from Pelomonas lactea, assembly GCF_043555885.1. Lineage (NCBI taxonomy): Bacteria > Pseudomonadati > Pseudomonadota > Betaproteobacteria > Burkholderiales > Sphaerotilaceae > Roseateles > Pelomonas lactea. The sequence goes on from NZ_JBIGHX010000003.1 coordinate 383,289, forward strand.
TGCGGCGCCGTGGCGAGGTGCTCGGCCGGCTCGCCGCGCGTGAGGTGCATGGGCGGCAGCACGTACTGGCCGGCCGCGTGCGCGGCCAGCGCCGTCAGCACCGGCGGCAAGGGCTCGGCCTGGATGACCTGCTTGGCCAGCGAAGCCGCACGGCGGGCCAGCTCGCGGTTCGTCGCGATGACGGCGAACACCGGCTGGCCGACGTAGCGCAGCTCGCCATCGGCCAGGATGGGATCGTCATGCAGCAGCGGGCCGCAGTTGTTCGCTCCGGTGATGTCGGCCGCCCTGAACACGGCGACGACGCCGGGCTGCTGGCGGATGCGTTCGACGTCGATGCTCAGCAGCCGACCATGGGCGATGGGCGACAGCCCCAGCGCCGCGTGCAGCGTGCCGGCGGGTTCGGGCAGGTCGTCGGTGTACGGCGCGGCACCGCTGACGTGCAGGTGGGCGGATTCGTGAGGCCGCGATGTGCCGACGACGGGCTCAGGCATCAGAAGAACTTCGGGTTTGTTCATGTCGCCAACCTCGCGCTGCGCCACACGGTGATGGTGCGGCGGTCCAGGCTCTCCAGCCACAGCTTGCGCAGCAGGTTCTGCGCGACCTTCATGCGGTAGTTGTCGGACGCGCGCATGTCGGTCATGGGCTTGAAGTCGTTGGGCAGCGCGGCAGCCGCCGCCTCGGCGGTGGCTTCCACCCAGGGCTGGCCGACGACGGCGGCCTCGGCCGCTGCCGCGCGCTTGACGATGGCCGCCATGCCGCCGAACACGAAGCGCGCCTGCTGCACCGTGCCGTTGCGCAGCTGCAGCGCCAGCACGGCGCAGACGGCGGAGATGTCGCTGTCATGCCGCTTGGAGACCTTGTGCGCGCTGATGGCCCAGCTGGTGTCGGGCTTGGGCACCCACAGCGCCTCGACGAACTCGCCGGGCTGCAGGTCCTTCTTCATGTAGTCCAGGTAGAAGTCCTGCAGCGGCAGGCGGCGCTGCAGGTCGCCCTTGCGCAGCAGCACGTCCGCGCCCAGCGCGATGAGGGCCGGTGCGCCATCGCCGATGGGCGAGCCGTTGGCGATGTTGCCGCCCAGCGTGCCGGCATGGCGTACCGGCGGCGACGCGAAGCGCCGCCACAGCTCGGCGAGAGACGGTGCCAGTGCCGTCAGCGCGGCCCAGGCGTCTTCCAGCGAGGCCGCAGCACCTATCCACAGGCCGGCGTCTTCCTCGCGGATGGCCTTCAGCGCTTCGACGCGGCCCGTGTAGATCAGCGCCGGCAGCTCGCGGAACTGCTTGTTGACCCACAGGCCGATGTCGGTGGAGCCGGCCAGCAGCGTGGCCTGCGGAGAGGCCTCGCGCAGCAGTGCCAGGTCGGCCACGCTTTGCGGCGCGTGGAAGCGCTGGCCGGCGTGTTCGTAGGCCAGCGGCGCGTCGTTGGCCAGGTCTCGCAGCGCGGCGGTGATGGGCTCGCGGTCGATGAGGCGGGCCGGCGCGTCGAACATCTGCTCGCCGGCATCCAGGATGGGCCGGTAGCCGGTGCAGCGGCAGAGGTTGCCGGCCAGGTCGTCGGCCAGCTGCTGCCGGTCCGGCCGCGTGTCGGCGGCCTGGTGGCGCTCGTAGCAGGCCGTCATCGTCATGACGAAGCCGGGCGTGCAGAAGCCGCACTGCGAGCCGTGGCAGTTCACCAGCGCCTGCTGGGCGGGGTTGAGCTGCCCGGGGCCGCCCACGTCTTCCACCGTCAGCAGCGCGCGGCCGTCCAGCGTGGGCAGGAACTGCGTGCAGGCATTGACATTGCGTAGCTGTAGCTGGCCGGCGGCGTCCAGCTCACCCTGGATGACGGTGCAGGCGCCGCAGTCGCCCTCGGCGCAGCCCTCCTTGGTGCCGGTGCAGGCGGCGTGCTCGCGCAGGTACTGCAGGACCGTCGTCGTGGTCGGCAGGCCGGCCACCTCGACGACCTGGCCGCGGTGGAAGAAACGGATGGGGCGGGTATTCATGCTGGCCTCGATTGTCCGACCTTGCCTCAGAATTGCCATATGAGTTTTACTAACCAGAAAAACTTTGCCCATACACCAACCGAGCCGCGGCGCTGGGCGTTGCGGGGCGACCTGCTGGACTTCACCGCCGCACCCGGCTGGGGCGACACCACGGCCGCCGCGGTGCGTTTCGACCGCGACCACTGGCTGCTGATCGAGGACGGCCGCATCGTCGGCCGCCAGGCGCAGGCGCCCGACGCCAGCTGGGCGCGCAAGGACCATGCCGGCCAGCTGGTGCTGCCGGGCTTCATCGACACCCATGTCCACTGCCCGCAGTTGGAGGTCATCGCCTCCTATGGCACGGAGCTGCTGGACTGGCTGGAGCGCTACACCTTCCCCAGCGAATGCGCGTTCGCCGACCCGGCGCGCAGCCGCGCCGGCGCCGAGCTGTTCCTGGACGCGCTGCTGGCCAGCGGCACGACGTCGGCCGTGGTGTTCGCCACGGTGCACAAGACGTCGGCCGAGGCCCTGTTCCAGGGCGCGATGACGCGCGGCATGCGGCTCATCACCGGCAAGGTGCTGATGGACCGCCACGCGCCCGATGGCCTGCGCGACGACGTCACCCAGGCCGAGCGCGACTGCGTGGACCTGATCCAGCGCTTCCACGGCCAGGCCCGGCTGTCGTATGCGGTGACGGTGCGCTTCGCACCCACCAGCACGCCCGAGCAGCTGGCCATGGCCGGCGCGCTGTGCCGCTCGGACGCCAGCCTCTACATGCAGACCCACGTGGCCGAGAACCGCGCCGAGGTCGAGTGGGTGGCCCGGCTCTTCCCCGAGGCGCGCAGCTACCTGGATGTCTACGAGCGCGTGGGCCTGGTGCACGAGCGCGCGGTGCTGGCCCACGGCATCTGGCTGGACGATGCCGACAAGCGCCTCATCGCCGAGCGCGGCGCGCAGGTGGCGCATTGCCCGTCCAGCAACCTGTTCCTGGGCAGCGGGCTGTTCGACTGGTCCGGCGCGGGGTTCAACGTCAGCCTGGCGTCCGACGTGGGCGGCGGCACCAGCTTGAGCCTGCCGCGCAACATGGGCGACGCCTACAAGATCCAGGCGCTGCGCGGCCAGCGGCTGACGGCCTGGACGGCGCTGCATGCCGCCACGCGTGGCGCGGCCGAGGCGCTGCAGTTGGGCGACGAGATCGGCGGGCTGTCGGTAGGACAGGCGGCCGACCTGTGCGTGTGGGACTGGGCGCAAGGCCCCGTGGCCCAGGCGCGCGACGCCGCGGCCCGCGAGCTGCACGAGCGCGTCTTCGCGTGGATGACGCTGGCCGACGAGCGCAACCTGGCGGCCTGCTACGTGGCCGGCCGTCAGCGCGTCTGACGGCCCGTCCCGGCGGATCGCCGCTCCGTCGCAAGCCGCGTGAACCGGCACTCGGCGGCGCGTAGCCTGCGGGCTGTTCGCTCAAAGGAGTTCCGCGATGTTCGGCTTTCTGCTCTGGTGCCTGCTGTTCGTCGTCTGCTGGCCGCTGGCCATCGGTGCGCTGCTGCTGTGGCCGCTGGTGTGGCTGCTCCTGCTGCCGTTGCGGCTGCTGGGCATCGCGGTGGACGGCGTGTTCGCGCTGCTGCGCGCCATCGTCATGCTGCCGGCGCGCGTGCTGGGCGGCCGTTAGGGAGGGCCGCGACGGCGGCGTTCACCGTGTCGTCGAGGCCGTGATGGGCGCGGCCCTCGCGCAGCGGCCGCCGGCGCGTCCGCTGGTGCATGCCAGGAGCGTGGGTCAGAGATGGCGCAGCAGCGCGGCCAGGTCCGTCAGCTGCAGCAGCCGGGGGCCGTCGGCGCCGTCCACCGTGGCCAGGGCGACGATGAAGCCATCATCCGTCGCGCTGCCCAGCGCAGGGCAGGGCTGGATGTGCCCGGGCTGCAGCGCCACGACGTCGGACACTGCATCCACCACCAGGCCCAGCGTGCGGCTCGCGACATTGACGACCACGGTGACGGTGTCGATGCCGTTCTCGGCCGGCAGCCCGAGGTGGCGTCGCAGGTCCACGATGGGCACGATGGCACCGCGCAGATTCATGACTCCCAGCAGATGGCCGGCCGCGTTGGCGATGCGCGTCGGGGCCTCGTAGCGGCGTATCTCCTGGACTGCCAGGATGTCGATGCCGTATTCCTCGGCGCCAAGCCGCGAGGTGAGGACCTCGCGCGAGGCCGCGCTGGCAACTGCCGTGTGTTCGATGACGGTGAGTGCTGTCATGGGCTGCTTCGCTGAATTCAATCGCTATATTTGATATTTTTGAAATACAAAAATCCAGCCCCGCGGTCGCGATTCCGTGACGCTTTGCGCACTCGCACCACCGGCGCGTCGCACGGCTTGCGGCCGGTGGGCGGCGGCCCGGCCTGGTTGGGGCCCGGTGGGCATCACCGGCAGAGGATCGCGCCGCAGCGCCAGCAAACGCCCGGCCATGCGTCGATCCCGCGTCAGCCGCCCGGCGTGCGGTGCTCGCCAGTGCCCGACGTGAGCATTTGTGCGCGGCCGGACGCCCACGGCAGCGCCCCGATTTGCCATTTTGAATTGATAGAAGTGATAATTGCGACCAGCCACTGATGGCTTCAAGGGGTGCCGCGTGAAGAAGATCCTCATCGTCGAAGACCACTCGGACATCCGCCGACTCATCCGGCTGACGCTGGAGTTCGAGGACTACGAGATCCGGGAGGCCGCCGACGGGCCGACGGCGCTGCGCATCGCGGCCGAACTGCAGCCCGACCTGGTGCTGCTGGACGTCATGATGCCGGGCCCGCTGGACGGGCTGGACGTGTGCCGCCATCTCAAGTCCGGCGACTTCCCGGTGACGCCCCGCATCCTCATGCTCAGTGCGCGCTGTCATGCCGGCGACCGCACGGCCGGCATGGAGGCGGGCGCCGACATGTACCTTGTCAAGCCGTTCAGCCCGCTGCAGTTGATCGACTGCATCGCCGATCTGTGCGCGCTGGCCGGGGAGCAATGACATGTCCGCCGAGCTGTCAACACTGCCCGCCAGCCGCACCTTCGACGACGCTGCCGCCGCGCAGATGGAGCGCATCGTCGTGGACCTGCGCCGCATGTACCAGGAGCGCAACGAGGCTTTGCGCGAGGTCACCCGCGCCCACCACGAGGCCCTGCTGCGCCTGGCGCTGGCGGCGGACTTCCGCGACGACGACACCGGTGTGCACATGGTGCGCATCGGCTATCTGGCCGAGGCACTGGCCCTCGCGCTGGGCCAGTCCGCCGCGTTCGCCCGCATGCTGCGGCATGCCGCCCCCATGCACGATGTGGGCAAGATCGGCATTTCCGATGCCATCCTGAAGAAACCCGGTGGCTACACGCCCGACGAGCGCCTGGCGATGAACCAGCACGCCGAGATCGGCGCGGGCATCCTGGGGCGCTCGCGGGTGCCGCTGTTCCAACTGGCCGCCGAGGTGGCGCTGACGCACCACGAGCGCTGGGACGGCGGCGGGTACCCGCGCCGGCTCAGTGGCGAGGACATCCCGCTGTCGGGCCGCATCGTCGCGGTGGTGGACTTCTTCGATGCGCTGACGATGGACCGCTGCTACCGCAAGGCGTTCGCGGAAGACGTGGCGCTGCGCATGCTCATCGACCAGCGGGGCAAGGCCTTCGACCCCACCGTCGTCGACACGTTCCTGCGCGAAGCCCCCGCCTTGATCGCGCTGCGCGAGCAGATCAACCGGCAGCCGCCCAGCTTCGAAGACCTGGCGGAACTGGACTGACGCGACGGCAGCAGCGACGCGGAGGGGCGCATGGACGGGACCCGGCAATTGCGGTGGCGAGCCCTGCCCCGGCAGGGGCTGGGCGGGTTGCGCCAGCGAGTGGGTGCCTGGGCGGCGCCGTTGACGCTGGCCGCCGCCGCGGCGCTGGCAGGCCTCGCCCACCATCTGCCGGGCTGGCCTTGCGCAGAGGGGCTGGCGCTGTTGACCGCCCTGGGCAGCCTGTTGGCGCTGCAGCGCGAGCGGCGTGCCCGCGAGCAGTCGGCGCTGCGCGAGCGCGAGCTCGACGTGCTGCTCGGCAGCGTGCAGGAGCTGATCTTCCGCACCGATGCGAGCGGCGCCATCACCTATGTCAACGCGCGCTGGATCGCCGTCAGCGATGCCAGCGTCGACGCGGCACGCGGCCGGCTGCTGTGGGACCTGGTGGTGCCGGCCGATCGGCAGCGCGCGCTGGCGCTGTTCCGCCTGGACGACAACGTTGGCATGCGCCATGGGCAGGTCTGCATCCCGGCGCCCGATGGCCAGCCGCGGCACTTCAAGGTGGCGGTGCTGCCCCTGCTGGCCGAGGGGCGCGTCATCGGGTTCGCCGGCAGCGCGATCGACTTCAGCGAGCGCGTGGCCTTCGACCAGCAGCTGCAGCATCAGCTCGCGTTCTCCGCGCTGCTGCTGGAGCTGAGCCCGCTGCCGGTGTCCATGTTCGATGCGCAGGGGCGCTACGTGATGGTGAACCAGGCCTGGGAGAGCTTTGTGGGGCGTCCGCGAGCGCAGGTCATCGGTGCCTACGCCGGCCACTTCCTGTCCAGCCAAGAGGCGCGCATCCACGCCGAGCAGGATGCCCTGCTGATGGCCCAGGGCGGCCGGCTGCGCTACGAGACCCAGGTGCGGCATGGCGACGGGTCGCTGCGCGACATGGTCATCACCAAGGTGCGGGTGCCTGGCGAGGATGGCGCAGCCACCGGCATCCTGTGCACGCTGATGGACGTCAGCGAGTTCCGCACCGCCGAGCGGGCCACGCGCGAGGCGCGCGACGCCGCCGAGCAGGCCTCGCGCGTCAAGTCGGAGTTTGTCGCCAACATCAGCCACGAGCTGCGCACGCCGCTGCAGGCCATCCTGGGCTTTTCGGAGCTGGGCCTCACACGCGGGCGCGACAATGCCCGGCTGGCCGGCATGTTCAGCGACATCCACCGCTCCGGACAGCGCATGCTGGCCCTCGTCAACGACCTGCTGGACGTCTCCAAGATCGAGAGCGCCATCGGCACGATGGAGCTGCAGCGCTGCGACCTGCGGACGCTGGTGCAGGCCGTGCTGCTGGAGCTTGATCCTCTGCTGGGCCAGCGCCGGCTGCGCGTGGCGCTGCAGCTGGCCGGCGAGCCGCTGGTCGGCCGCGTCGACCCGCTGCGCATGCACCAGGCCGTGCGCAACGTGGTCGCCAACGCGATCAGGTTCTCGCCCGAGGGCGGCGAGCTGGCCATCCAGGCCTGTGCGGCAACGCCGGACGAGTTCGTGCTGACGGTCGCCGACCGCGGCCCCGGCATCCCGCCGGCGGAGCTGGAATCCATCTTCGATGCCTTCGTGCAGTCCAGCCTCACGAAGGACGGCTCCGGCGGCACGGGGCTGGGCCTGGCCATCTGCCGCAAGATCATCGACGTGCACGGCGGACACATCGTGGCGGCCAACCGCGACGGCGGCGGCGCCGTGTTCAGCATCCGGCTGCCGCTGTGCGCGCCGGGCGACTCGCAGGTGCAGACGCAGTACTGAGCGCGTCGCCGCGCCCGGCTATAGCGCCACTGCCGGCCGGTCCACGCTCCAGCGGCGGTACAGCTCGGCGGATTCCGCGGACCGCACCCAGCGCTCGAAGGCCTGGTCGTAGCGCTGGGCCAGGGCCTCGCCGGCGGCGCTGCGTGCAAAGGCCATGTGGCCATGCAGCACGTCCAGCGGCGGCGAGCAGCGCGTGATCGCGTCCGCCAGCGCCAGCCGCTGCAGCACCGGCTGGCAGTTGCGGTCGTTGGCCGCGAACAGGTCCACGCGGCGGCGCCCCAGCATCTGCAGCCCGGAGTCGACGTTCTGCACCCAGGTCAGCTGCGCCAGCCCGGTCTTGAGCCGCTCGAAGCGGCTGCCGTAGGCCCAGCCGCGCACGGCGGCCACGGGCGTCTGCGCCAGCTCGCCGAACTCGCCGCTCCAGCGCGACTCCTCGCCGCGGCGCGCGTACCAGACCATCGCGTCCGCGTAGAACGATCGCACGCTGAACAGCATGCGGGACTCGCGTTCCGGTGTGCGGTAGGGGCCGATGAGGATGTCGGCCTCGCCCTGCTCGATCATCAGCTGAGCACGCGGCCAGGGCAGCCATTCGCAGCGCACGCCGTCGCCGAACAGCTGGACGAGCAGGTCCACCGCGAGGCCTTTGGGCGCCTGTCCCTCGCTGCCCTCGAAGATGCGGGCGAACTGCGCGCCCACCGCGCGCAGCGGCGCCGCCTGCGCCGCGCCGGCAAGGGCCAGCGCGCCCGTGGAACCCAGCAGCAGGCGTCGTGTCAGCATGGCGGCGATGATGCGCCGCGCCTCACGGAATGTCGATGGCGTGCAGCGGGAAGCCGTGGCCCTGGCGGCGGTCGTCGAAGAAGCAGCGCAGCGTCTCGCGCGTGGTCTTGAAGGCGAGGTCGTCCCACGGGATCTCGTGCTCGGCGAACAGCCGTGCCTCCAGCGATTCCGGGCCGGGGTCGAACACGGTGGAGCGCAGCCGCGCGAGGTAGAACAGGTGCACCTGCCCCACACGCACGACGTTCATCAGCGTGTACAGCTCGCCCATCGAAACGTCGGCGCCGGCTTCCTCCTGCGTCTCGCGCAGCGCGCCTTCCAGCGTCGTCTCGCCCAGCTCCATGAAGCCCGCCGGCAGCGTCCACAACCCGTGGCGTGGCTCGATGGCGCGCCGGCACAGCAGCACGCGGCCGTCTTCCTCCCATACGGGCAGCGTGCCGACGACGTTGAGCGGGTTCTGGTAGTGGATGGCGCCGCAGGACGGGCAGACGGCGCGCTCGCGGTTGTCGTCCGCGGGGATGCGGTAGTCCACGGCGGAGCCGCAGGCGGGGCAGTGCTTGAAGCGGCTGGGGAAGGGCATGCGGCCGAGTTTAGAGGCGCTAAATTGCGGGCCATGAAGCTCTACAACTACTTCCGCTCGTCGGCGTCCTGGCGCGTTCGCATCGGCCTGGCACTCAAGGGGCTGGACTACGGCTACGAGCCCGTCCACCTCGTCCGCAACGAGCAGTTCGCCGGCGACTTCGCGGCGCAGCAGGCGTCGCACCTGGTGCCGGCGCTGGTGCTGGACGACGGCACCTGGCTGGGCCAGTCCATGGCCATCCTGGAGTACCTGGACGAGACCCACCCGGAGCCGCCGCTGCTGCCGCGCGACGCCGTGGGCCGCGCGCAGGTGAGGGCGCTGGCGCAGGACATCGGCTGCGACCTGCATCCGCTCAACAACCTGCGCGTGCTGCGCCACCTGAAGAGCGACATGGGGCAGTCGCAGGAGCAGGTGGACGCGTGGTACCGCCACTGGGTGGCCACCGGGCTGGCCATCGTCGAGCAGAAGCTGGCGCGCATGGCCGGCATGTTCAGCGTCGGCGACACGCCGGGCCTGGCCGACTGCCTGCTGGTGCCGCAGGTCTACAACGCGCAGCGCCTGGCCTGCCCGCTGGACGCCTTCCCCACCGTGATGCGCGTCAACGCCGCCTGCCTGGCGCTGCCGGCCTTTGCCACCACCCACCCGGACGCCTGCCCCGATGCAGCCTGACCCGCAGTGGCTGAGCCCGGGCTGGCCCGGCGTGACAGCCTTCATGACGACCCGTGGCCCCAACTTCGGCCGCAAGGCCGGCGATGCCGACGAGGTGCGTGCCAACCGCGCCGCGCTGGCCGAGGTGCTGGGCGCGCGGCCGGTGTTCCTGGACCAGGTGCATGGCGCTGGCGTCGTACGGCTGCGCGCCGACTGGCATGACGACAACGCGCCGCAGGCCGACGCGGCCGTGTCCACCGACCGCGACCTGGCCGTGGCCATCCTCGTGGCCGATTGCCTGCCGGTGTTGTTCCGCGCGCCCGGCGGCGTGGCCGGTGCGCATGCCGGCTGGCGCGGGCTGGCGGCGGGCGTGTTGAAGAACACGGTGGCCGAGCTGTGCGCCGCCACCGGCTGCGAGCCGCGCGATGTGCAGGCCTGGCTGGGCGCCAGCATCGGCCCGCAGGCCTTCGAGGTGGGGCCGGAGGTCGTGGCCGCGTTTGGCCGCGAGCCGCTGCCGCACGACCAGCCCGGCTTTCTCTATCGCCCTAACCCCCAGCCTCGCTGGCGCGCCGACCTGCCCTTGCTGGCTCGCGAAAGCTTGGGCGCGGCCGGTGTCACCCAAATCAGCGGCGGCGGCTGGTGCACGCTGACCGATGATTCACGCTTCTTCTCGTTCCGGGGCGAGTCCCTGGGCCGGCCCCGCGGGCGCATGGCCGCCTGCATCAGCCTCGGCCGCTGACTCCGCCGCGCGCCGGCGCCGCTTGCGGCCCGGCGTGCCGAGGATGTACATCAACAAGCGCAGCGGGAGCACGCCGTAGAGCATCAACGTGACCAGGGCGCCGAACACCGTGCCCTGCGGGCTCAGCGCTTCGGCGGCGGCCATCATCAGTGCGACGTAGGCCCAGGCGATGGCGACGAGATACATGTGTCATGGGCGCGTCAGCGCGCGTGGTTACAAAGCCGCGACGGCGGGATGTGGCAAGCTTATTGCAACGGACCGAGACAAGACCGCTGATGCGGGAGTTCCGAGGAAGACATGGCCACTCGCAAGAAGAACGACGCGGCGCCCGCCCAGGACGCGCAGCCCTTTGCCGACCTGATGCAGCAGATGGCGCACCTGCCGCAGATCTCGCCTGCCACGCTGGTCGAACTGCAGGCGGACTACCTCCGGCAGGCCACCGCGCTGTGGAACGCGGCGCTGGGTCAGGGCGACGCGCCCGCCGCGACGGACCGCCGTTTCGCGGCGCCGGAATGGCGGTCCAATCCCGCGGCCCATTTCATGAGCCAGCTCTACCTGCTCAACGGCCGCACGCTGGGCCGCATGGCCGAGCAGGTCGAGGCCGACGACAAGACCAAGGCGCGCATCAAGTTCGCCGTGCAGCAGTTCGTCGACGCCGCGTCGCCCAGCAACTTCCTGGCACTGAACCCCGAGGCGCAGAAGCTCGCGCTGGACAGCCATGGTGAAACGCTGGCCAGAGGCCTGCAGCAGCTGTGGGGCGACGTGCAGCGCGGCCATGTGTCGCAGACGGACGAGAGCGCCTTCGAGGTCGGCAGGAACGTAGCCACCACGGCCGGCAGTGTGGTGTTCGAGAACGATCTGTTCCAGCTCATCGAGTACGCGCCGCTGACGCCGCAGGTGCATGCGCGGCCCTTCCTGCTGGTGCCGCCGTGCATCAACAAGTTCTACATCCTCGATCTGCAGCCTGACAACTCGTTGATCCGTTATGCCGTGGCCGAGGGCCACCGCGTGTTCGTCGTCAGCTGGCGCAACCCGGACGACTCGGTCAGGCACCTGACCTGGGACGACTACGTCGAGCAGGGCGCTATTGCAGCCATCCGCGTCGTGCAGGAGATCTCCGGCCAGGACCAGGTCAACACGCTGGGCTTCTGCGTGGGCGGCACCATCCTCGCCACGGCGCTGGCCGTGCTGGCCGCGCGGGGCGAACAGCCTGCCGCCAGCCTCACGCTGCTGACCACGCTGCTGGACTTCGCCGACAACGGCATCCTGGACATCTTTGTCGACGAGGCCAGCGTGCGGCTGCGCGAGGCCACGCTGGGGCCCGACTCGCCCAAGGGCCCGCAGCTGCTGCACGGCCAGGAGCTGGCGACGACGTTCAGCTTCCTGCGCCCCAACGACCTGGTGTGGAACTACGTCGTCGGCAACTACCTGAAGGGCGAGGCGCCGCCGGCCTTCGACCTGCTGTACTGGAACGGCGACTCCACCAACCTGCCCGGGCCCATGTACTGCTGGTACCTTCGCCACACCTACCTGCAGAACGAGCTGAAAGTGCCGGGCAGGCTGACCGTGTGCGGCGAGAAGCTGGACCTGTCCACCATCGCCTGCCCGGTCTACATCTACGGCTCGCGCGAGGACCACATCGTGCCCTGGCAGGCCGCCTACCGGAACACGCAGATCTTCAAGGGCCCGCGCCGCTTCGTCATGGGCGCCTCGGGCCACATCGCCGGCGTCATCAACCCACCCGCCAAGGGCAAACGCAGCCACTGGATCGGCAAGAGCACGGCGCTGCCGGCGGACCCCGAGGCCTGGCTGGCCAGCGCCACCGAACATCCGGGCAGCTGGTGGACCGACTGGTCCGCATGGCTGGCCGCGCACGCCGGTGCGAAGAAGCCCGCGCCCAAGGCGCCGGGCAGTCGCAAGTACAAGGCCATCGAGCCCGCGCCCGGTCGCTACGTGAAAGTCAAAGCCTAGAAATGGTGAGCCCCTCGCCCAAGGAGTACCTTGGCCGGTCCCCCGAGGGGCCGGCGATGCTTGCAGCGTTGAGCTGCAAGCACATCGCCATCGCGGGCCGGCTTGGGAGCGGCCCGGCGCTCGGCCCGAAAACGTTTCGTCCGTATCACTGAGAAGGAGACTCCCATGAGCCAGCAAGACATCGTCATCGTCGCCGCCGCGCGCACCGCCATCGGCAAGTTCGGCGGCACGCTCGCCAAGACCCCCGCCAGCGAGCTGGGCGCCGCCGTCATCCAGGACCTGCTGCGCCGCACCGGGCTGGCCGGCGAGCAGATCAACGAGGTCATCCTCGGCCAGGTGCTGACGGCCGGCGTGGGCCAGAACCCGGCCCGCCAGGCGGTCATCAAGGCCGGCCTGCCGCAGGGCGTGCCGGCGTTCACGATCAACAAGGTGTGCGGCTCCGGCCTGAAGGCCGTGATGCTGGCCGCCCAGGCCATCCGCGACGGCGACAGCGACATCGTCATCGCCGGCGGCCAGGAGAGCATGAGCCTCAGCCCCCACGTGCTGCCCGGCTCGCGCGACGGCCAGCGCATGGGCGACTGGAAGATGGTCGACACGATGATCACCGACGGCCTGTGGGACGTGTACAACCAGTACCACATGGGCATCACCGCCGAGAACATCGCGAAGAAGTACGGCATCACCCGCGAGCAGCAGGACGCGCTGGCGCTGGGCAGCCAGCAGAAGGCCGCCGCGGCGCAGGAAGCGGGTCGTTTCAAGGACGAGATCGTGCCCTTCACGATCCCGCAGAAGAAAGGCGACCCCGTCGTGTTCGCCGCCGACGAGTTCATCAACCGCAAGTCCACCGCCGAAGCGCTGGCCGGCCTGCGCCCCGCCTTCGACAAGGCCGGTAGCGTGACGGCCGGCAACGCGTCGGGCCTGAATGACGGCGCCGCCGCCGTGATGGTGATGACGGCCGCCAAGGCCGCGGCGCTGGGCCTGACGCCGCTGGCGCGCATTGCGTCCTACGCGTCGGCCGGCCTGGACCCGGCCTACATGGGCATGGGCCCCGTGCCCGCGGCGCAGAAGGCGCTGGCCCGCGCCGGCTGGAAGGCGGCCGACCTGGACCTGCTGGAGATCAACGAGGCCTTCGCGGCCCAGGCCTGTGCCGTGCACAACGAGATGGGCTGGGACACGAGCAAGGTCAACGTCAACGGCGGCGCCATCGCGCTGGGCCACCCCATCGGCGCCAGCGGTTGCCGCGTGCTCGTCACGCTGCTGCACGAGATGGTCAAGCGTGACGCCAGGAAGGGCATCGCGTCGCTGTGCATCGGCGGCGGCATGGGCGTTGCACTGACGGTCGAGCGTTAATCACTTTTTCCCCACTCCAACCACAAGGAGACTCCAATGAGCCAGAAGATTGCCTACGTCACGGGCGGCATGGGTGGCATCGGCACCGCCATCTGCCAGAAGCTCGCCAAGGCTGGCTTCAAGGTCATCGCCGGCTGCGGCCCGAGCCGCGACTACCAGAAGTGGCTGGATGAACAGAAGGCCCTGGGCTACACGTTCTACGCCTCGGTCGGCAATGTCGCCGACTGGGACTCGACGGTCGAGGCCTTCACGAAGGCCATCAGCGAGCACGGCGCCATCGACGTGCTGGTCAACAACGCCGGGATCACGCGCGACCGCATGTTCCTGAAGATGACGCCCGAAGACTGGAAGGCCGTCATCGACACCAACCTGAACTCCATGTTCAACGTGACCAAGCAGGTCGTGCCTGGCATGGTGGAAAAGGGCTGGGGCCGCATCATCCAGATCAGCTCGGTCAACGGCGAGAAGGGCCAGGCCGGCCAGACCAACTACTCCGCCGCCAAGGCCGGCATGCACGGCTTCACGATGGCGCTGGCGCAGGAGCTGGCAGCCAAGGGCGTGACGGTCAACACGGTCAGCCCCGGCTACATCGGCACCGACATGGTCAAGGCCATCAAGCCCGAGATCCTGGAGAAGATCGTCGCGACGATTCCCGTCAAGCGCCTGGGTACGCCCGAGGAAATCGGCTCCGTCGTCGCCTGGCTGGCCGGCGAGGACAGCGGCTTCACGACCGGTGCGGACTTCTCCTGCAACGGCGGCCTGCACATGGGCTGACGCCGGCCTGCGCCCGCGCCGTCGGCGCATTGAAAAAGCCGGCTGTGCAGGCCGGCTTTTTTCATGGCACCAGGCCGGTGCAGCCGCTAGTTCGGCGGCAGCCCCTGGCGTGCCCGCTCGCGGGCCATGTAGTTGTTGTGGGCCCGGTCGCGCTCGCGCTGCTGGCGGGCTTCGCGCGTTTCCCAGTAGCCACAGCTGAAGAACGAGCCCCCGAACAGCCAGCCCATCACGCTGGAGTCGTCCACGGCGCGAGCGTCGCCGGCCGTGCAGACCATCGCTGCCTTGGAGCCGCTTTCGGCCGCCAGAGCTTCCTGCACCAGCATGGAGCGCGACATCAGCACCGAGGCCGGCATGGCCACGGCCAGCAGCACGCCGCCGATGACGACGCCCTTGGCCCAGCGTGGCAGGCCCTCGGCCTTGACGGCGGTGCCCTGCGCACGCGGGCCGGCGGCGGGGCGCGGCCTGGGCGCGGCCGGCATCGCGGCGCGCGAGGCCGCTGGGCGCGCCGTTCCGCCGCCTTCCAGCACTCTCGGCCGCGCCGATGTGGGCGGGTCGATGGGCTGGGTTTCCGGGAAGGAGCGGGTGACGGTAGGCATGGCGTTAGGCGGGGCGGCAGGCCCGCGGCGAATGCTAGTGATCGACCTTGGTCGCAATCGTGAGCAATTGCAAGGCGGCACCGGCTGCCAGCGCAAATCGCGCAGGAAGTCACACGCGGGACAATGGTGGCATGACCGACATCGCTTTTTCCACACTGCCGCTGAGCCCCGCCATGCTGGCCAACCTCGACCAGCTCGGCTACGCGCAGATGACGCCCATCCAGGCCGCCAGCCTGCCGCTGGCCCTCGCGGGCCGCGACGTCATCGGCGAGGCGCAGACCGGCTCCGGCAAGACGGCTGCCTTCGCCATCGCACTGCTGCACCGGCTCAAGGCCGATCTGCCGCGCGTGCAGGCGCTGGTGCTGGCGCCGACGCGCGAGCTGGCCGATCAGGTCACGCAGGAGATCCGCCGCCTGGCGCGCGCGGCCGACAACATCAAGGTGCTGAGCCTGTGTGGCGGCAGCCCCATGAAGCCGCAGATCGAGAGCCTGTCCTTCGGTGCACACATCGCCGTGGGCACGCCGGGCCGGCTCATCGACCACCTGGAACGCGGCACGCTGGACCTGGCCGCGCTGAACACGCTGGTGCTGGACGAGGCCGACCGCATGCTGGACATGGGCTTCGTCGACGACATCAAGGCCGTGGCCAGGCGCGCACCTGCCAACCGGCAAACGCTGCTGTTCTCTGCCACCTTCCCGGATGGCGTGAAGGACATCGCGCAGAAGTTCATGCGCGAGCCGCAGACGGTGAAGGTGGCCGGCGCCACCAGCGCGGCCGCGTCCACCATCCGCCAGATTGCCTACGAGGTGACCGAGGCGCAGCGGCTGGACGCCGTGCCGCGGCTGCTGCGCGCGTTCCGCCCCGAGTCGACCATCGCCTTCTGCAACACCAAGCAGCAGTGCCGTGACCTGGAGGCCGTGCTGGCGGCGCAAGGCTTCGTCGTGCTGGCGCTGCACGGCGACCTGGAGCAGCGTGACCGGGACCAGGTGCTGATCCAGTTCGCCAACCGCAGCGCGTCGGTGCTGGTGGCCACCGACGTCGCCGCGCGCGGGCTGGACATCGCCAACCTGGCCTGCGTCATCAACGTGGACATCAGCGCCGATGTGGAGCAGCACGTGCACCGCATCGGCCGCACCGGGCGCGCGGGCGCGCCCGGCCTGGCGCTGAGCCTGGCCAGCCTGGACGAGATGGGCCGCGTGGGGCGCATCGAGCAGCTGCAGTCGGCGCCGTTCCAGTGGCAGCCGCTGGACGCGCTGACCGACGCGCCCGGCGGCCCGCTGCTGCCCGCGATGGACACGCTGCAGATCCTGGGCGGCCGCAAGGAGAAGATCCGTCCCGGTGACATCCTGGGCGCGCTGACGGGCGAAGCCGGCTTCACATCGGCGCAGATCGGCAAGATCAATGTCACCGACTTCCACAGTTATGTTGCGGTGCAGCGTGATATCGCGAAGGAGGCCGTGCGGCGTTTGTCGGCCGGCAAGCTCAAGGGCCGCAAGGTCAAGGTGAGAAGGCTGGCCGACCTGTCCGACTGACTTCCCGGCGCCGCCGCGCGGGGCTACATTGCCCCCATGTTGCCCAGGCGCCAGCTGCTGACGAGCCTTCCCGTCCTGCTGGCGGCGGGGTCGGCGCGTGCCTCTGAGCTGGTGCTGACGCTGCGTGCCCCGGACGGCGAGGCCGACATGCGCAATGCCTACGTGCGCGACGCCGTGCAGCTGGCGCTGCAGAAGACCGAGCGCGACGACGGGCCGTTCAGGCTGGTGTTGTCGCTGCCGATGAACAAGCAGCGCGCGCTGCTGGAAGCCTCGGCGCGGACGGTGCTCAACTTCCTCGTCGTCACGGGGCCGGAAGTGGGCCGCGCGGCCGGGCTGGTGCCGGTGCGCTTTCCCATCCATCTGGGCGTCAACCGCTACCGCGTCTGCTTCGTGCATGCGCCCAGCCAGGCGGCTGTGCGTGCGGCGGACAGCCTCGCCGCCGTGGCCCGGCTGCGCCATGTGCAGGGGCGCGACTGGGCCGACGTGGCCGTCATGCGGGCCAATGGCTTCACGGTCGCGGAGGTGGCGACCTACGAAGCCTTGTTCGAGGTCGTGGCCGTGGGTCGCGCCGACCTGTTCTGCCGCAGCGTGCTGGAGGTGGGGCACGAAATCCAGGCGCACGCCGGCATGCCGGGACTGGCGCTGGACGACAGCCTGCTGCTGTCCTACGACCTGCCACAGTATCTCTACACGCATGCCGACAACCGCACGGCCATCGAGCGCTTGGAGCGCGGCCTGCGGCTGGCGTTTGCCGACGGGTCGCTGCAGGCCTTGCTGCGGCGCTATCTGGAGCCGGCACTGGCCCGGCTGGCGCTGCCGCGGCGGCGGCTGTTCCTGCTCAGGACACCCACGCCGACCCGGGTGGAGATGGACGACCGGCCGTTCCAGATCGACCTGCTGCGCAGGGCCGGCCGTTGACGGCGTGACATGTTGGCGCCCGGGCCGCTCAGGGAGGGGGTGCGCGGCGCGGTTGCGACGTTTTCACGCGCGGCGGGTGAGGGCGGCGCCTAGTCTCGCATCCAGCGAGGTGCCCCATGAACTCACGCCCCATGCCCCTGATGTGCGACGACTATGAGCTGCGTTTCGAGTCCCTGTTCCAAGCCGGTCGCGCGCTGGCCTTCCCATGCGACAAGCATGGCGGTGTGCTGCTGGATTCTCTGAGCGAGAAGGCGCGGCAGAACTACCTGTTCGCGCGCGCCGTTGTGGGCCGCGATTACGCCAGCCCCATCGTCCTGCGCCGCGGCTGAGGCCGCGGCTATCGTCAGACGGCGTGGATCTCTACGGTGGGCCGCGCACCCGCCACCACGTTCAGGCAATCGTTGGTGCTAACCACGAAGTATTCCGTGATGCCTGGCGCGTCGCTCGACAGGAAGCCGCTGCGCAGGGACTCTTGCGCGAACCAGCCGTTCTCGCTGATCTCGAAGAGCCATCCGTGGTCAGCAGCGCAGCGGGGCCAGAACTCCAGCAGATTCCCCTCATCCAGCAGCCGAAAGCCCACCACTTCGGTGAAGGTGGTCACTGCCTGCTGTACTTCGTCGGGGCAGGTCAAGGTGAGCACCAGCTTGTCGCCGTCGTAGCGAACCTCGGACAGAAAGACGGCGGCGTGAAACCGGTGACCTGTGTCAACCGCACTGGCGGCCGCCTTCAGCATCGGCCCTTCAGCCCGCTGCTTCACTTTGCGAAGCTGTCCTTCAGCCCCGTGATCTTGTTGAACACGGGCTTGTCCGCCCGGTGGTCCACCCGGTCGGTCACGAAATACCCGTGGCGCTCGAACTGCCAGCGCTGGTCGGCCGCGGCGCCGGCCAGCGACGGCTCGACGAAGCCCTGCACCACGCGCAGCGAGTTCGGATTCAGGAACTCGATGAAGTCGCGGCCGCCGGCGTCCGGCTGCGGCTCGGCGAACAGGCGTTCGTACAGCCGCACCTCGGCCGCCACGGCTTCGTGCGCGCCCACCCAGCCGATGGTGCCCTTGACCTTGACGGCATCCGCACCCGGCGTGCCGCTCTTGGTATCCGGGATGACCGTGGCGAGGACGGCGGTGATGCTGCCGTCGGCGTCTTTCTCGGCGCCGGTGCATTCGATGATGTAGCCGGCCTTCAGCCGCACCTTGTTGCCGGGGAACAGCCGGAAGTAGCCCTTCACGGGCGCTTCCATGAAGTCCTCCGCCTCGATCCACAGCTCGGGGCCCAGCGAGAACTTGCGCAGGCCCAGCTCCGGCTTGTGCGGGTGGGCGGCGGTTTCGCAGGGCTCGCGGTGGTCGGTACTGCCGAACACCTCGCCGTAGTTGGTCAGCTTCAGCTTCAGCGGCTGCAGCACCGCGAAGGCCCGCGGTGCCTGTGGCTCCAGGTCGGCACGCAGCGCCTGGTCCAGCACCGTGTCGTCGATCCACGCGTTCTGCTTGCTGGCGCCGGTGGCTTCCACCATCGCGCGCAGGCTGGCCGGCGTGAAGCCGCGGCGACGCAGGCCGACGAGCGTGGGCATGCGCGGGTCGTCCCAGCCGCTGACGTGCTTGTCTTCGACCAGCTGACGCAGCTTGCGCTTGCTGGTGACGACGTAGTTCAGGTTCAGGCGGCCGAACTCGATCTGCTGCGGCAGCGGACGGGCCAGCAGGCCCAGATCGGCGAGCTGGTTCAGCAGCCAGTCGTAGAAGGGGCGCTGGTCCTCGAACTCCAGCGTGCAGATGCTGTGCGTGATGCGCTCCAGCGCGTCCTCGATGGGGTGCGCGAAGGTGTACATCGGGTAGATGCACCAGGTTTTGCCGGTGGCGTGGTGCTCGGCATGCTTGATGCGGTACAGCGTCGGGTCGCGCAGGTTGATGTTGGGCGAGGCCATGTCGATCTTGGCGCGCAGCACCATCGCGCCGTCGGCATGCCGGCCATCGCGCATCTCGCGAAAGCGCGCAAGGTTCTCTTCGGCTGAGCGGCTGCGGAAGGGGCTGTCCACGCCCGGGCGACCGAAGTCGCCGCGGTTGGCGCGCATCTCGTCGGCGCTCTGTTCGTCCACGTAGGCCAGGCCGGCAGTGATCAGCGCCTCGGCGGCCCGGTACATGAAGTCGAAGTAGCTGCTGGCCTCAAACAGGTTGTCGCCCCAGCTCCAGCCCAGCCACTGCACCATCTCCTTGATGGCGTTGACGTACTCCAGCTCCTCCTTCTCGGGGTTGGTGTCGTCGAAGCGCAGGTGGCAGGCGCCGCCGAAGTCGCGCGCCAGGCCGAAGTTCAGGCAGATGCTCTTGGCATGGCCGATGTGCAGGTAGCCGTTGGGCTCGGGCGGGAAGCGGGTGCGGATGCGCGCATCGTCCAGCGGGCCGGCGGCGTGGTGGGCGGCGTCGCCCGGCGTGCCAGCGAAGTGGCGGCCGTCGAACGTGCCGGCAGCGAGGTCTTGCTCGATGCGCTGGCGCAGGAAGTTCGTCGCGGGGGCGGGCGCGGGGGCGGCGGGATGGCTCATCGTCGGCTCTGAAATGGGAGCGGGCCGTGTGCCCGGCCCGCGATGCCGCCAATTCTAAGGACGCCGCGCCGGCAGCCTGACATGGGCCAGCCCGATGCTGATCCACACGGCCACGCTGAAGTACAGCGTCATCCACACCACCTCGCTGCGCCAGTGCGCCCAGTCATGCGAGACGGTCCAGCGGCTGGATGCGTCGGCGATGCCGGCCGCCAGCGTCTGGT
Organism: Pelomonas lactea; assembly: GCF_043555885.1. Taxonomy (NCBI): domain Bacteria; kingdom Pseudomonadati; phylum Pseudomonadota; class Betaproteobacteria; order Burkholderiales; family Sphaerotilaceae; genus Roseateles; species Pelomonas lactea. The sequence continues at coordinate 403,389 of NZ_JBIGHX010000003.1, forward strand.
AGGCGCGGCCGGCAGCCTCGTCGGCCAGCCAGCGCGCCCAGTACATGGGCACGTCGACGAGGAACATGTAGCCCGCATACAGCGTGCCGGCCGTGATGGCCGCGGCCAGCCAGCGGCGGCCCCGCGCGCCGACGCGTCGCCACAGCCCCAGCATGGCCGCCACGCTGAGCACGGCCACCGTGCCCCACAGCGCTTCCTCGGCGACGTGGCCGATGTTGCGCGTCGTCAGCACGGCGTTCCAGGAGTTGATCTCGGCAATGGCGATCAGCGGCACGATGGCGTAGGCCACGCGCAGGCTGAACAGGTGGCCCGTGGCCAGCGCGGCGCCGCGCAGCAGCAGCGCCCACTGGGCCGCGAAGCTCAGCTCGGCGATGGTGGCCACCGTGCGGCCAACGATGACGCTGGACGCCCAGGAGTCCACCATGACGACGCGTGGCACGTCGAACACCGGCAGCACCGAGCGGTAGCCGCAGCCCAGCACGTACAGCGCCGACAGCACGAGCTGCAGCCGCTGGTGCGGCCATGTCGTGCCGTCGGGGCGGTGGCGGTGCAGCCAGGCGGTGGAGGCCGTCCACGCGATCAGGTTGACGCCGGCAATGGCGCACAGCGCCTGCCACCAGAGGGTCGCGTCGGTCATCGCGGTCTCCTTCCATTGCGCGGGTTGTCGAGCCCTGGCGGGCCGAGCGATGGGCCGCTCCCGAGCCGGCCCGCACTGGCGATGTGCTGGCCGGTCGATCCGGCCAGCATCGCCGTCCCCTCGGGGGACCGGCCAACGTACCCGTTGGACGAGGGGCTCACGATTTCGGCGGCCGGCCGGTCTTCACGGGCGCCAGCCGGTCCAGCGCCGCGGCCAGCTCGCGGTCGTCCAGCGCGGCCAGCACCTGCAGGCCGGCGCGCAGCAGCTCGCTCTTCTTGGCCTCCCGCTGCTGGCCGTGCAGGCGGTGCTTGAGCGCCTTCAGCAGCGCGTAGTCGGCCTCGGGCATCGTGAAGCCGTCGCGCACGAGCTTGGCGCGTTCGGGGGGCGGTGGCTTGCGGTCGTGGCTCATAACGATGAAAACCGTTTATACGGTTTCCATCGCCGCGGCGCTACCTCGACGTCACAGCGCCTTGAACCGGCCGGCGTGCACGCGGCTGACGGTCAGTCGCTCGGGCCGCTGGCGCAGCTCCAGCAGCACGGTGCCGTTGTCCTGCCGCGCCGCGCGGGCCACGGCGTCGATGTGCACGACGGTGGAGCGGTGCACCTGCCAGAAGCGTTCAGGGTCCAGCTGCGGCAGCAGCTCGCGCAGCGGCGCGCGCACCCAGTAGTCGCGCTCGGCGGTGACGGCGCGCACGTACTTGTCGGCGGCTTCGAGATAGCAGATGTCGTCCACGGGCACCAGCTCGATGGCGTCGCCCACGGCGGCCTGCAGGTGGCGCAGCCGCGGCGCGGGCGCGGCGGCCTGGGCCAGCAGTTGCTGGAGCGAGGCCAGCGTCGCGTCGCCCAAGGCCGGCTGTGCCAGGCGCGACTGCAGCCGGGCCGCGCTTTGCGCCAGGCGTTCGGGTGTCACCGGCTTGAGCAGGTAGTCGGCCGCAGCGGCGTCGAAGGCCTGCAGCGCGTACTGGTCGTAGGCCGTCACGAAGACGAACAGGGGCAGGGCGCCGGCGTCGTCGGGCCAGTCCTCGGTGATGGCCTGCGCCGCCTCCAGTCCGGTCATGCCGGGCATGCGGATGTCCAGGAAGCAGACGCGCGGCCGGTGGCGCAGCGCCAGCTCGACGGCGGCCGGCCCGTTGCCCGCCTGGGCCACGATCTGCAGCGCGGGCCAGGCGGCGGCCAGCTCGGCGCGCAGGTCGTCGGCCAGCAGGGGTTCGTCTTCGGCGATCAGCGCGGTGGTCATGTCGGGAGGGCGATGCGGGCGATGCTGCCGCCGCCCGGCTGGGGCTGCAGCGTGAAGGTGGCGGCGTCGCCATAGCGCTGCGCCAGCCGCTCGCGCACCTGGGTCAGCCCGAAGCCGGCGCCCACGCTGCCCAGTTCGCTGGTGCCGGCCAGGCCCGCGCCGCTGTCGGCCACCTCCAGCACCAGCCGGCCCGGCTCGCGCAGGGCCGACACGCGCAGCTCGCCGCCCTGCACGTGCGGTTCCAGCCCGTGCTTGATGGCGTTCTCCACCAGCGGCTGCAGCAGCAGCGGCGGGATGGTGATGGCGCCCAACCCGGCCGGCAGCGCCAGATGCACGCGCAGGCGCGCGCCCATGCGCAGCTGCATCAGTGCGAGGTAGTCGGACAGGCGCTCGAACTCGTCGGCCAGTGCGTGCTCGGTGGCGCGGCTGGCCTGCAGCGTGGCGCGCAGGTAGTCGATGAGCCGGTCCAGCATCTGCTGCGCTTCGTCAGGCCGCAGCTTGATGAGCACGCGCAGATGGGCCAGCGTGTTGAACAGCATGTGCGGCTCCAGCTGGCTTTGCAGCAGCGCCAGCCGCGCCTCGGCCGCCTGGCGTTCGGCCTGGGCCTGCTGCAGCTGGGCCAGGTTCAGCTTGAACACCGCGAAGAAGAACATCGACGCCAGCAGCGAGACCAGCAGCGTGAACGCGAACGACAGCGCGAAGCGCCGGTCTGCGACGTTCCACAGCAGCGTTGACCGGTTGCCGGTCAACGTGTCGGCCAGCCACTGGCCGCCGGTGAAACCCAGCACCGAGCCCAGCAGGATGCACGGCATCATCCAGCCCCAGCCTATCCAGACGTTGGGGGGCGCGGACGGCGTGCCTCGCCAGCGGCGCAGCAGCCACTCCAGCCCCTTCTGCAACAGCGAAATGCAGGCCGATATCTGCACGCCGATCGCGAACGAGTACAGCATGCTGTAGCCCAGCTGCCCGCCGCGGATCAGGTAGTTCAGCAACCCCACGATGACGCAGATGGCCACCGTGCCGCCGACGTGGATGGCCCAGTCGTGCGATTTGCAGGGGAAGGATGTCATGGCGGCAGCATGGAGCCAGCGCCCGAGGCGGGCCAGAGGCTTGCGACGGACGGGGGCCTTGTGGCGCGAACGGCGCCGCGCTCAGCGCCGACGGCCCCCGCCACCGCCCAGGATGCTGCCCAGCACGCCGCGGATGATCTCGCGCCCCACGGCCGAGCCGATGCTGCGCACGGCCGATTGCGCCGCCTTCTCGGCCAGTCCGGGGTGGCGCCCGCCGCGCGGGCCGGTGGTGCCGAACAGCACGTCCTTGAGGCCGTCCATCAGCCCGCCGCCGGACTCAGCCGGCGCGGGCTGGGCCGGCGCGCCCTTGAACACCTGGCCGGCCTCGCCCGCCATGCCGCCGCCAGCGGGCGCCGCGGGCTTGCCGTTGAGCTTCTCGTAGGCGGATTCGCGGTCCAGCTGCTTCTCGTAGACGCCGGCCACCAGCGAGTTGGCGATCAGCGCCTGCCGCTGCGTGGGCGTGATGGGGCCGATCTGGCTGCCCGGCGGCAGCACGAACACCCGCTCGGTGATGCTGGGCCGGCCCTTCTCGTCCAGCAGGCTGACCAGCGCCTCGCCGACGCCCAGTTCCGTGATGGCGGCCGCGATGTCCAGGCCCGGCTTGGCGCGCATGGTCTCGGCGGCGCTCTTGACGGCCTTCTGGTCACGCGGCGTGAAGGCGCGCAGCGCGTGCTGCACGCGGTTGCCCAACTGGCCCAGCACGGCGTCGGGGATGTCCAGCGGGTTCTGCGTCACGAAGTACACGCCCACGCCCTTGGAGCGCACGAGGCGCACGACCAGCTCGATGCGCTCCACCAGCGCGTCCGGCGCGTCCTTGAACAGCAGGTGGGCCTCGTCGAAGAAGAACACCAGCTTGGGCTTGTCCAGGTCGCCCACCTCGGGCAGCGTCTCGAACAGCTCGCTCAGCATCCACAGCAGGAAGGTCGCGTACAGCCGCGGTGCGTTCATCAGCTTGTCGGCGGCCAGCACGTTGATGACGCCCAGGCCCGACTCGGTCTGCATGAAGTCGGCGATGTTGAGCATCGGCTCGCCGAAGAACCTGTCCCCGCCCTGGGCCTCGATCTGCAGCAGGCCGCGCTGGATGGCGCCCACACTCGCGGCCGACACATTGCCGTACTGCGTCGTGAACTGGCTGGCGTTGTCGCCGACGTGTTGCAGCATCGCGCGCAAGTCCTTCAGGTCCAGCAGCAGCAGGCCCTGGTCGTCGGCGATCTTGAACACCATCTGCAGCACGCCGGCCTGCGTCTCGTTCAGCGCCAGCATGCGGGCCAGCAGCAGCGGACCCATGTCCGACACGGTGGCCCGCACGGGGTGACCCTGTTCGCCGAACACGTCCCACAGCGTCGTGGGGCAGGCGATCTTGTCGGCCGGTTCGAGGCCGCGGTCCTTCAGCACGGCGAGCAGCTTCTCGCTGGGGTTGCCGGCCTGGCTGATGCCGGTCAGGTCGCCCTTCACGTCGGCCATGAAGACGGGCACGCCGATGCGGGAGAAGTTCTCGGCCAGCGTCTGCAGGCTGATGGTCTTGCCGGTGCCCGTGGCACCGGTGATGAGGCCGTGGCGGTTGGCCAGCGCGGGCAGCAGCAGGCACTCGATGTCGCCATGGCGGGCCAGCAGGATGGGGTCGGTCATGGACGCTCCTCTAAAATCACACTTCTGCCAACGATAAATCAGGCCGCTGCACCGTCAGCCGGCCGGGAGCCGAACTTATGGCTGGTCATTCCAAATGGGCCAACATCCAACACCGCAAAGGCCGCCAGGACGAGAAGCGCGGCAAGATCTGGACGCGCATCATCCGTGAGATCACGGTCGCGGCCCGCCAGGGCGGCCCCGACATCAAGGACAACCCGCGTCTGCGGCTGGCCGTCGACAAGGCCAAGGCCGCCAACATGCCGGCCGACCGGATCAAGTACAACATCGACAAGGCCAGCGGCAACATCGATGGCCTGACGTACGAGGAAATCCGCTACGAGGGCTATGGCATCGGCGGCGCGGCCATCATGATCGACACGATGACGGACAACCGCGTCCGCACCGTGGCCGAGGTGCGCCACGCCTTCAGCAAGTACGGCGGCAACATGGGCACGGACGGCTCGGTGGCCTTCCAGTTCAAGCACGTGGGCCAGCTGCTGTTCGCGCCTGGTACGTCGGAGGACAAGGTCATGGAAGTGGCGCTGGATGCCGGCGCCGAGGACGTCATCACCGGCGACGACGGTGCCATCGAGGTGCTGACCTCGCCCGCCGACTATGAAGTCGTCAAGGCGGCGCTGGAAGCCGCCGGCCTGGTGCCTGAGCTGGCCGAGGTGACGATGCGCCCCGAGAACACCATCGCGCTGACCGGCGAGGACGCCGAGCGCATGCAGAAGCTCTTGGACGTCATCGAAGACCTCGACGACACCCAGGCCGTCTATCACAACGCGGAACTCGGCTGATGAAAGTCCTTGTCATCGGCAACGGCGGCCGTGAACACGCGCTGGCCTGGAAGCTGTCGCAGGCCGAGCGCGTCAGCCAGGTCTACGTCGCCCCCGGCAACGGCGGCACCGCGCGCGACGAGCGGCTTCAGAACGTGGCCATCTCCGCGACAGACCCCCAGGCCCTGGCCGACTTCGCGGCGCAGGAGAAGATCGCACTGACCGTCGTCGGCCCCGAGGCCGCGCTGGCGGTGGGCGTCGTGGACGAATTTCGTGCCCGCGGCCTGCGCATCTTCGGCCCCACCAAGGCGGCCGCGCAGCTGGAGAGCTCCAAGGCCTTCGCCAAGGACTTCATGAAGCGCCACGGCATCCCGACGGCGGCCTACGAAACCTTCTCCGACCCCGCCGCCGCCCACGCCTACGTGGACGGTCGAGGTGCTCCCATCGTCATCAAGGCCGACGGGCTGGCGGCGGGCAAGGGCGTCGTCGTCGCGATGACGCTGGAAGAGGCCCACGAGGCCATCAGCTGGATCCTGGAAGACAACAAGCTCGGCGTCACGCACAACGCCGGTGGTGCGCGCGTCGTCATCGAGGACTTCCTCGCCGGCGAGGAGGCCAGCTTCATCGTCGTCTGTGACGGCAGGCATGTCGTGTCGCTGGCCACCAGCCAGGACCACAAGCGCCTGCTGGACGGCGACGAAGGCCCCAACACCGGCGGCATGGGCGCCTACTCGCCCGCGCCGGTCGTCACGCCCAATGTGCATGCCAAGGTCATGCACGAGATCATTCAGCCCACCATCGCCGGCATGGCCAAGGACGGCCATCCGTTCACCGGCTTCCTGTACGCCGGGCTGATGATCGACGAGCACGGCCAGCCGCGCACGGTGGAGTTCAACACCCGCATGGGCGATCCCGAGACGCAGCCCATCATGATGCGGATGAAGAGCGACCTGTTCGAGCTGCTGATGCACGCGACCGACGGCACGCTGGACCAGGTCGAGCTGCAGTGGGACCGCCGCGTGGCGCTGGGCATCGTGCTGGCGGCCGAGGGCTACCCGCTGAATCCGCGCAAGGGCGACGCCATCACCGGCCTGCCGGCGGACGACGCCGAGGCCATGGTCTTTCACGCCAGCACCACCGAGCAGGACGGCAAGCTGCTCACCAGCGGCGGCCGCGTGCTGTGCGTGACGGCGCTGGGCGAGTCGGCCCGCACGGCGGCGCAGAGTGCCTACGACCTCGTCACCGGCATCCAGTTCGCCGGGCGGCAGTACCGCAGCGACATCGGCCACCGCGCCATCAAGCGTTGACGCGCAGCCCCACCGTCCTGACCGGGCCGTTGCATGCCACCGGCCGCCAGAGCCGGCTGGCCCGCGGCCTGCTGGGGCTGTGCGGCTGGACGCTTGACGTGCCCGGGCTGCCGGCGGAGCAGGGTGTCATCCTGGTCTACCCGCACACGTCCAACTGGGATTTCGTCGTCGGCGTGCTGGCCAAGTGGTCGCTGGGGCTGCAGCTGCGCTTCTGGGGCAAGGACAGCCTGTTCAAGGTGCCTTTGCTGGGGCCGTGGGCGCGCTGGATCGGCGGCGTGGCCGTGGACCGCAGCAGCCCGCACGGGCTGGTGGGCGACACGGTGCGCCAGATGCGGGCCGCCGCTGCCCGCGGCGAGCGCTTCTGGCTGGCCGCGGCGCCGGAGGGCACGCGTTCGCTGGCCACCGGCTGGCGCACCGGCGCCTACCAGGTGGCCGTGCAGGCCGGCGTGCCGGTGGGCCTGTGCTATTTCGACTTCAAGGAGCGCGTCGTGTCGCTGACGCGCTTCATCCAGCCGACCGGCGACGTCGACGCCGACTTCGCCGCCTTTGCCGACTACCTCGGCCACCGCACGGGCAAGCGCCCCGCGCTGGCCAGCCCCATCCGCCCGCGCCCATGAACTCACAAGCCGTTCGCGACTATCTGCTCGACCTTCAGCAGCGCATCGTCACCGCGCTGGAAGCGGCCGACGGCAATGCCTTCGTCAGCGACGGCTGGGTGCGCGAGCCCGGCGGCCGACTGGAGGGCGACGGGCTGTCCCGTCTCATCGAAGGCGGCGCCGTGTTCGAACGCGGCGGCGTCAACTTCTCGCACGTGAAGGGCCGGGTCTTGCCGCCCTCGGCCACGCAGCATCGGCCTGAGCTGGCCGGCGCGCCGTTCGAGGCCATGGGCGTGTCGCTGGTCATCCACCCTCACAACCCCTTCGTGCCCACCGTGCACATGAACGTGCGCATGTTCGCGGCGCTGCCCGCGAACGCGCCGGCCGTCACCTGGTTCGGCGGCGGCATGGACCTGACGCCGTACTACGGCTACGAGCGCGACGCCCAGCACTTCCACCGCACCTGCCGTGATGCGCTGGCCCCCCACGGCGACGACCTGCATCCGCGCTTCAAGACCTGGTGCGACGAGTACTTCTTCCTGAAGCATCGCAACGAACCGCGCGGCGTGGGCGGCATCTTCTTCGACGACTTCAACGACGGCGGCTTCGACCGTGGCTTCGCACTGATCCGCTCGGTGGGCGACGCCTTCCTGGACGCTTACCTGCCCATCGTGCAGCGCCGCCAGGGCTATGCCTACGGCGAGCGCGAACGCGACTTCCAGGCGTATCGTCGCGGCCGCTACGTCGAGTTCAACCTCGTCTGGGACCGCGGCACGCTGTTCGGCCTGCAGTCCGGCGGCCGCACCGAATCCATCCTGATGTCCATGCCCCCGCAGGTGAGCTGGCGCTACGACTGGGCCCCCGAGCCCGGCACGCCCGAGGCGCGGCTGTACAGCGACTTCCTGCGGCCACGCGACTGGGCCGACGAAACCCCCACGGCGCTGTGGCTATGAAGCTGGCCCTGTTCGGCGGCAGCTTCGACCCGCCTCACCTCGGCCACCTGGCCTTCGCCCGCTTTGCGCTGGACGCGCTGGCGCCCGAGCGCCTGCTGTGGCTGCCCGCCGGCCGGCAGTGGCAGAAGCCCGACCAGGTGATGGCCGCCGGCGTGCACCGCGTGCAAATGCTGCGCCGGCTCACCGCGGGCGAGCCGCGGTTCTGCGTCGATGACCGCGAGCTGCATCGCCGGGGCCCCAGCTTCACGGCGGACACGCTGGGCGAATTCAAGCGCGAGGCGCCGCAGGCCGAGCTGATGTTCCTCATCGGCCAGGACCAGTACGCCCGCCTGCCCACCTGGTACCGTGCCGAGACGGTGGCGCAACTGGCCACGCTGGTGGTCGTGCCGCGGGCGGGCGAGGCCGTCGTAACGCCGCCGGGCATGCCGCCGCACCGCCTGCAGGTGCTGAACCTGCCGGACATCCCCCTCTCATCCACCGCCGTGCGCAACGCGATCGCGCGTGGCGACGACATCAGCCCCTTGGTGGGCGCCGACGTGGCGAGCTATATTGACTCGCACCGTCTTTACGGGAAGAAGCCCTGAATGGACATTCGCAAGCTGCAACGCGCCATCGTCGATGGTCTGGAAGACGTCAAGGCTCAGAACATCGTCGTGTTCAACACCGAACACCTGTCGCCACTGTTCGAGCGCGTCATCATTGCCTCCGGCACCAGCAACCGCCAGACCAAGGCGCTCGCTTCCAGCGTGCGTGAGACGGTCAAGGGCCGCGGCATGACGGTCATGCGCACGGAGGGCGAGGACAACGGCGAATGGATCATCGTGGACTGCGGCGCTGCCGTCGTTCATGTGATGCAGCCTGCCATCCGCGACTACTACCACCTTGAGGAAATCTGGGGCGAGAAGCCCGTCAAGCTCAAGGTCGCCAGCGGTGAGACCAAGCTCGTGAAGGCCTCCGAAGACACCGCGCCCGCCGCGAAGAAGGCGCCGGCCAAGAAGGCTCCGGCCGCCAAGACCGCGGCAGCCCCGGCCAAGAAGGCTGCGCCTGCCACCAAGACGGCAGCCAAGAAGGTGCCGGCCAAGAAGACGCCGGCGCGCGTCGCCGATGCCAAGGCACCGGTGGCCAAGACCATCAAGGTCGGCGCCGCCAAGCCGGCCGCGAAGAAGCCCGCGGCCAAGAAGGCGGCCGTGAAGACGACGGTGGGCGTCAAGAAGGCAGCGCCCGCGAAGACGGCGGCAAAGACCACCGCCAAGGCCGCTCCGGCCAAGAAGGTGGCCGCCAAGAAGGCGCCGGCCAAGAAGGGCTGATGCGGCTCTTCCTTGTCGCCGTGGGCCAGCGTCAGCCGGCCTGGGCGGACACCGCCTATGACGACTTCGCCAAGCGCTTTCCGCCCGAGCTCAGGCTGGAGCTGAAGGCCGTCAAGGCCGAGACGCGCGGCAGCAAGACGGCCGAGCAGTTGATGGCGGCAGAGGCCGCACGCATCGAGGCCGCGTTGCCGAGAGGCGTGCGCCGCATCATCCTGGACGAGCGCGGCGAACGCCGCACCTCTGTTCAGCTCGCCGAGCGTTTGAAGCTGTGGATGGGGGAGGGCCGCGACGCCGCCCTCATCATTGGCGGCCCGGACGGCCTGCATCCCGACCTCAAGGCCACGGCCGACGAGACGCTGCGCCTGTCCGACCTGACGCTGCCGCATGCCTTCGCCCGCGTGCTGCTGGCCGAAGGCCTGTACCGCGCCTGGACCGTGACGACCGGCCACCCCTACCACCGCGAATGAACGCACCGCTTCTCTACCTCGCCTCGCAAAGCCCGCGCCGCCGCCAGTTGCTGGACCAGCTGGGCGTGCGGCATGAACTGCTGCTGCCCGGCGACGACGAGGACGCCGAGGCGCTGGAGGCGGTTCATGCGGGTGAGCTGCCCGAGGCCTACTGCGCCCGCGTCACGGCCGCCAAGCTGGACGCGGCGCTCGCCCGGCGGGCCGCGCGCGGCCTGACGCCGGCGCCCATTCTGTGCGCCGACACGACGGTGGCCGTCGAGGACCTGATCCTCGGCAAGCCCGAAGACGAGGCCGACGCGCGCCGCATCCTCGCGCTGCTGTCCGGCCGCAGCCACCGCGTCATCACGGCCGTGGCCGTGGCCGACGGCCGCCACCGCGCCCAGGCGCTGAACGTGTCGCACGTCGAGTTCGCGCCGCTGTCCGCCGCGCAGATCGATCGCTACGTCGCCAGCCGCGAGCCCTTCGGCAAGGCCGGCGCCTACGCCATCCAGAGCCAGGCGGCGGCCTGGATCGTGAACATTGCCGGCAGCTACTCGGGCATCATGGGGTTGCCCCTCTTTGAGACCGCCGGCCTGTTGGAGAAATTCGGCTTCGAGTTCTGACGTCTGCGCGCCGCGGCGCGCAACCGTCAGCATTCAAGGATGAGAGATGGAAGACATCCTGATCAACTGGTCCCCGCAGGAGACGCGGGTGGCGGTGGTCGAGAACGGCGCCGTGCAGGAGCTGCACATCGAGCGCACGTTGGAGCGGGGCCTGGTCGGCAACGTCTACCTCGGCAAGGTCGTGCGCGTGCTGCCGGGCATGCAGAGCGCCTTCATCGACATCGGCCTGGAGCGCGCGGCCTTCCTGCACGTGGCCGACCTGCACAGCGCGTCGCAGTTCGGCCATGGCCGGCATCAAAGCGCGGACACGCCGCCCACGCCCATCGAGCGCCTGGTCTTCGAGGGCCAGCCGCTGACGGTGCAGGTCATCAAGGACCCGATCGGCACCAAGGGCGCGCGGCTGTCCAGCCAGATCAGCATCGCCGGCCGCATGCTGGTGTACCTGCCGCAGGACGAGCACATCGGCATCAGCCAGAAGATCGGCTCGCCCGAGACGCGCGAGGCCCTGCGCGCCCGCATGGCGGCGCTGGTAGGCAGCAAGGAGCAGGGCGGTGGCGGCGGCTTCATCCTGCGCACCAACGCGGAAGACGCGTCTGACGAGGAGCTGGCCGCGGACATCGCCTACCTGCGCAAGACCTGGCACCAGATCCGCGAGAAGGCGCTGAGCACCGCGCCGGCCAGCCTGTTGCACCAGGACCTGAGCCTCGTCGAACGCGTGCTGCGCGACCTGACCAACGAACGCACGGGCCACATCCGCATCGACTCGCGCATGCAGTACGACGTGCTGCGCGCCTTCGGCGAGACCTTCATGCCGTCCGCCACGGCCAAGCTGGAGCACTACCGCGGCGAGCGGCCCATCTTCGACCTGTGCAACGTTGACGCCGAGATCGCCCGGGCGCTGGCGCGCAAGGTGGAGCTGAAGTCCGGCGGGTCCCTCGTGTTCGACCAGACCGAGGCGATGACCACCATCGACGTCAACACGGGCGGCTTCGTCGGCGCGAAGAACTTCGACGACACCATCTTCAAGACCAACCTCGAGGCGGCCGGCGCCATCGCCCGCCAGCTGCGCCTGCGCAACCTGGGCGGCATCATCATCGTCGACTTCATCGACATGACGCGCGAGGAGCACAAGGCCGCCGTGCTGGCCGAGTTCAAGAAGCAGCTCAGCCGCGACCGCACCAAGGTCACCGTGGGCGGCTTCACGCAACTGGGCCTGGTGGAGATGACGCGCAAGCGAACGCGCGAGTCGCTGTCCCGCATGCTGTGCGAACCCTGCCGGACCTGCGAGGGGCGCGGCCAGGTGAAGACGGCGCGGTCGGTCTGCTACGACATCCTGCGCGAGATCCTGCGTGAGGCGCGCCAGTTCTCGCCGCGCGAGTTCCGCGTCGTCGCCGCTGCCAACGTCGTGGAGATGATGCTGGACGAGGAGAGCGCCCACCTGGCCGGCCTGTCCGACTTCATCGGCAAGCCCATCTCGCTGACGGCCGAGCCCACCAACCAGACCGAGCACTACGACATCGTGCTGCTGTAGCGCAGTGTTTGCATAAGGGATTGCAAAGTCGGGGCCTTGTCTGACGTCCCAGCCGGGTCGACTGCGGCAGAATCGCGCGCCATGTTCGCACCCGTTTCCCGTCGCCGCAGCCTCGCGGCCCTCGCCATGCTGGGCGCGGGGCCGGCCCTGGCCCAGGTCAAGATCGTCATCGCTGGCGTTGGTGGCACCCGCATCCCGGTGGCCATCGTCGACTTCCGCGACGAGTCCAAGTCGCCCCAGCCCATCGCCGCCATCATCCGCGCCGATCTGGAGCGCAGCGGCCTGTTCCGCACCGTTGACGTGGCCGGCGCCCTCAGCGAAACCAGCGCGCCGGCCTACGCCGACTGGAAGGCCCGCCAGGTGGACGATCTCGTGGCTGGTTCCGTCAGTCGGCTGGCCGACGGCCGGCTGGACATCCGCTTCAAGCTGTGGGATGTCGTGCGGGGCGCCGAGGTCATCGGCCAGGCCCAGGCCGTGCATCCCGACGACGCGCGCCTGGCGGCCCACCGCATCGCCGATGTCATCTACGAGAAGCTCACCGGCGACAAGGGCGTGTTCGCCACGCGCATGGCCTACGTCACCAAGGCCGGGCGGCGCTACAGCTTGGTCATCGCCGATGCCGACGGCGAGGGCGCCAAGGTCGCGCTGACCAGCCCCGAGCCCATCATCTCACCCGCCTGGGCGCCCAACGGCCGCGAGCTGGCGTATGTGTCGTTCGAGAGCGGCAAGGCCACCGTGCGCATCCAGGACGTACAGACCGGCGCGCGCCGCGTGCTGGCCGACTTCAAGGGCACCAACAGCGCGCCCGCCTGGTCGCCCGACGGCGGCCAGCTCGCACTGAGCCTGTCGCGCGAGGGCGGCACGCAGCTGTTCGTCATCAACCGCGACGGCTCCGGCCTGCGCCGCCTCGCGCAGAGCAGCGCCATCGACACCGAGGCCTGCTACGCCCCCGACGGCAGCAAGATCTACTTCGTCAGCGACCGGGGCGGCGGCCCGCAGATTTACCGCATGCCCGCCGGCGGCGGCGCGGCCGAGCGCGTCACGTTCAACGGCAACTACAACATCAGCCCCGCCATCAGCCCGGACGGCCGCACCATGGCCTACGTCACGCGCAACGGCGGCGCCTTCCGGCTTTGCGTGATGGACATCGCCACCGGCCAGTCCCAGCAGATCAGCGACGCCAACGACGACGAAAGCCCGTCCTTCGCGCCCAACAGCAAGCTCATCGTCTACGCCAGCCGCGCCGGCGGCAAGGAAGTGCTGATGACCACCACGCTGGACGGCAAGATCAAGACGCCGCTGCTGGTCACGCTGGCCGAGGTGCGCGAGCCGACCTGGGGCTCTTTTGGCGCCCAGTGATCGTATGACTCGCACCATGTTGGACAATATCGCGCCGGCAACGTTGTCGGCATTGACGTTTCACCCCGCCCCCCGTCTGTTGTGGAGAACACTCGAATGAAGCTGACCCGTTACGCGCTCACCCTGGTTGCCGCCGCCGTGCTGGCAGGCTGCCAATCCGCCGTCAAGCTGGACGAGCCCGCGCCGGTCAAGGAAGCCGCGCCCGTCGCGCCGCCCGTTGCCCCGGCTCAACCCAAGGTCGCCACTGTTCCGGAGGGCAAGGTCACGACGCTGACGCTGGACGAACAGCTGACGCAGCAAGTGCAGGGCAAGCGCGTCGTCTACTTCGACTTCGACAGCGACATCGTCAAGGAAGAGTACCGCCCGCTGGTGGACCTGCACGCCAAGCGCCTGAACAACAACAAGAAGCTGGCGCTGACGCTGGAAGGCCACACCGACGAGCGCGGTGGCCGCGAGTACAACCTGGCCCTGGGTCAGCGTCGTGCCGAAGCTGTCGCCAAGTCGCTGACGCTGCTGGGCGTGGGCACCAACCAGGTCGAGGCCGTCAGCTTCGGCAAGGAGCGCCCGGCCGTGCAAGGCAGCGGCGAAGAAGCCTGGGGCAAGAACCGCCGCGTCGAGCTCAAGGACAAGTGATGCGTGGACTGCGTCTGACGCTGGTGGCCCTGGCTGCGGGCGCAGCCTTCATGCAGCCGGCCTCGGCCGGCCTGTTCGAGGATGACGAAGCCCGCAAGGCCATCCTCGAACTGCGCGCCAAGATCCAGGCCAACGAGGACGCCGCCAAGCAGCGCGCCGAGCAGCTCAACTCGCTGGTGCAGGACCAGCTCCAGCCGCTGCGCCGCAGCATGCTGGAGCTCAACAGCCAGCTCGACGCGCTGCGCGCCGAGGTCGCCACGCTGCGCGGCGCCAACGAGCGCCTCGCGCGCGACCTGGCCGACACGCAGCGCAAGGTCACGGACCAGTCCCAGTCCATCGATGCCCGCCTGAAGCCGCTGGAGCCGCAGAAGGTCAGCCTCGACGGCCGCGAGTTCCAGGTCAGCCCCGACGAACGCAGCCAGTACGACGCCGCCATCGGCCTCGTGCGCCGCGGCGACTTCGCCGAGGCCGTGGCCGCGCTGAACGCCTTCCTGAAGCGCTACACGGCCAGTGGCTACACCGACTCGGTGCGCTTCTGGCTGGGCAACGCGCAGTACGGCAAGCGGGACTACAAGGACGCGATCGCGACCTTCAAGGCCCTCATCGCCGGCAACCCTGACCACCCGCGCGCGCCGGAGGCGCTGCTCGCGCTGGCCAACTGCCAGGCCGAGTTGAAGGACAACAAGGCCGCGCGACGCAGCCTCGAAGACCTCATCAAGGCCTACCCCGGCACCGAAGCCGCGCAAGCCGGCAAGGAACGCCTGGCGACGCTGAAGTGATGTCTGCGGATCAGCTCGACGCTGATCTGGAGCGTCGCTTCGGCGGCCTGCGCCGCCTGCATGGCGACGCCGCCTACCAGCGCCTGCGCACCGCGCGCTTCGCGGTCGTCGGGCTGGGCGGCGTCGGCTCCTGGGCTGTCGAGGCGCTGGCCCGCAGCGGTGCTGCAGAGCTGACGCTGATCGACCTGGACCAGGTCTCCGAATCCAACATCAACCGCCAGATCCAGGCACTGGGGGCGACGGTGGGCATGGCCAAGGCCGAGGCGCTGCGGCTGCGCATCGCCGACATCCACCCCGGCTGCACGGTGCGTGTCATCGAGGAATTCGTCGAGCCCGACAACTGGCCGGCGCTGATCGGCGACGCCGAGGTCGACGGCCTCATCGACTGCTGCGACCAGGTCCGCGCCAAGGCCACGCTGGCTGCCTGGGCGCGCGAGCGCGGGCTGCCCTTCGTCACGGTCGGTGCCGCCGGCGGCAAGCGCGAGCCGCACCGCGTGCAGCTCGACGACCTCAGCGCCACGACGCACGACCCGCTGCTGGCGTCGCTGCGCCAGCGGCTGCGCAAGCACCACGGTGCGCCGCGCAGCGGCGGCATGAACGTCGCCTGCGTCTACTCGCGCGAGCCGGTGCATCTGCCGCAGTTGGGTGAGGGCGAGGCCTGCGAGGTTGCCGAGGTGGACGGCAGCCTGAACTGCCACGGCTACGGTTCCAGCGTCGCCGTCACGGCGACCTTCGGGCTGTGCGCAGCGGCCGAGCTGCAGCGTCTGCATCTGCTGCGCCCACCGGCTTGAAGACCGTTGCATGAAAATTTTTGCCGACTGGCAAAAAACCTGCCTATAATGGCGGGCTCTGCTTGACGCGGGACGTTAGCTCAGTCGGTAGAGCAGCGGACTTTTAATCCGTTGGTCGCAGGTTCGAATCCTGCACGTCCCACCAGAAATTTCTGGCGAGATCCAAAAAATCGCGCTATAATGATTGGCTCAGCAAGACGCAAGTCAAGTTGAATCAGGGCTCTTAGCTCAGTTGGTAGAGCAGCGGACTCTTAATCCGTTGGTCGTAGGTTCGAATCCTACAGGGCCCACCAAAATTTCGAGCCGATCCTGCAAAGGTCGGCTCAAACCACCAAAACCCGCCTTGTGCGGGTTTTGTTTTTTCGGCCTTTGAAAAAGGCTCAGCCCCCGCCGGAGCGGCGCAGCCCCGGCTTCGGCGGCTAGCGTGGGTCTGAGAGGTGCAGCCAGTCCTGGCCCAGCAGTCCATTCGTCTGGTTCAAGTAGTGAAGCTCGACGAGGTAGCGCCGCCGCCATTCGATCCATTGGCCGCGTAGCGGTTCGGTGGCCGGCAATGCTTGGCCGCTGCCCCGCAGGGAATCTCGCAGCGATCTGGACAGCGGTGCGTCCAGCGGCAGGTTCAGCACCCAGGCGCCGGTGGACTGCGTGGCGTCGGCGTAGGCCGTCAGCGCCTGCCGTCGCAGCTCGTCGATGAGGGCCGACAGCTGCCGGACGTCTTCCGCCAGTGCCTCCCGGTCCTGAGCTTCCAGCTGACGGGTCGTTTCGACCGAGTCGACAATTTCCTGGATGCAGCCGGAGCGCGAGCGATTCAGCAGCGTGCTCTCGTCCGGGCGCGGTCTGACCTCGAGTTGCGACGCGGTGCCGCGTTCATCGGCAAACAGCGGGAGCGTCGTCGCGCGGCAGGTTGCCTTCACGCGCGCATAAACATCCGACAGCACCTGGGTCCGGAATGCCGGATAGGAGGCGCGGGCCTTGGTGTCGGCGATCTGCGCCTGGGTCTGGACTTGCGTCAGGCGCCGCGCCATGGTTTCCAGCTGGCGGGTCGTGTCCTGCACTCTGGATTCCAGTGCCAGTTTGTCTTTCTGCAGTCCCTTCAACGTTTCCTGGAGTTTCTCCCGGTCCGCGGCGAGTTTGAGGATGTCGTGGTCGATGGTTTCGCGCTTCTGGCGCAATTGCTCGTTGCCCGCGGTCAGGTTGGCCGAATCGATCTGCAGCTTGAGGTTGCTCAGTTCGAGGCGGCGCCGCGCCACATCGAAGACACCCTGAAACTGGGCGAACAGGATGGTTCCGACCGTGGCCGCCAGCGGGATGATGGTGCCCGGGCGGAGCCAGGGCGAGCGACTCAGCTCGCGAATGTCCAGCTCAAGTTTTCGTTGCGCCAGCGGATCGTGCACGGCGGCACGCGCCAGGTCGAGCTGCAGTTTCTCGCTCTCCAGGCGGAGTTTCTCGATGGTCAGCTGGGCCTGCGTGGCTTGATGCCGGAGTTCGCCGGTGAGTTTCTGTATTTCAAGCGCTAGTTTTCCCGCGGGCGAATCCGTCACCGCAATGCCGGCATGGGAGGGTGGGCATGAGGAATCTGCCGAGGGATGCATCGCCGGCCTCCGCGTGATTTGCGGAGAATTTTCCGAGGCGCGGCTTCCCGCAGGCAACCCGGGCCGGGCGTGGCGTCCACAAAACTGATGCGTAGCAGCGGGACGGGGCCGCTGTCAGGCGCGCGGATCCGTGCCCGGCAGGCGGTCCCACCACGGTATTTCGCCGATCTCGGCGCGCAGGTGGTCGATGAACAGCCGGGACTTCGCCGCATGGCTGCGCCCAGGCAGGCGCACGGCGTGGATGCCGGGCGTGCCGGGCGCGGCCGGCGCAGTGGCTTCCTCCGGGAACAGCGCAACCAGCTCACCGGAGCGCAGGTGGTCGCAGACCACCCAGGTCGCCATGTGCAGCACGCCCACGCCCTGCAACGCCGCCTGGAGCATGCCGTCCTTGTCATCGGTGCGGTAGCGGCCGCGGACCGGCAATGGCTGATTGCGGTTCACGCCGGCATAGCGCCAGACGAAGCCCGGTGCCGGCGGCGTGGCGACGGTGATGCAGTCGTGGTCCATCAGCGCCTCGGGCGTCTGCGGTCGGCCGGCGCGGGCCAGGTAGGCGGGGCTGGCGCAGGTGATCAGGCGCACCTGTGCGAGTTGCGTGGCGCACAGGTCGCTGTCGGGCAACACGCCGATGCGGATGGCGACGTCCATGCGCTGCTCGGACAGGTCGACGATCTGGTCGGTGAGGTGCAGGTCCACCTCGATGTCGGGGTAGCGGCGCAGGAAGCTCGCCAGCGCACCGACGACATGGCGGCGGCCGAACACGGTGGGTGCCGTCACCGCCAGCAGGCCGCGCGGCTCGCCGTCGGCGGCCTGCAGCGCCTCCTTGGCGCCCGCGAGTTCGCCCAGGATGTTGCGCGCCCGGGGCAGGAACTGCTCGCCGGCGTCGGTCAGTGCCAGGCGGCGCGGGCTGCGGTGGAACAGACGGCTGCCCAGCTCGGCTTCCAGCGCGTCGATCTTGCGCGTGACGGATGACACCGCCACGTCCTGCCGGCGCGCGACCTCCGAGAAACTGCCGTGAGCGGCGACGGCGAGAAAGGTGTCCAGCGCTTCGATCATGGGGCTTATTTTGCGAAATTCGCAAATGGCATTTGCGTTCGGCGTGATTGTTCTGGGAAACGCAAAACAAAACAATCCGCTCCGTTTCGCGAACAACCCGCCACTCCCTCACACCATCGACCCGAAGCTGCCATGACATCCACCTCCGCTCCCTTCCCGCTCCCATCGCGCCGCCGCCAGACCACGCCGGGCCGCCTGGCCATCGCATCGGCGCTGGCACTGGCTGGTTTCGCGCTCGCCAGCCTGCCCGTACCCGCGCGCGCCGCCGCGCCGCAGGTCAAGACGCAGGCGCCCGGCTGGTACCGCCTGATGCTGGGCAGCTTCGAGGTGACGTCGCTGAGCGACGGCACCGCCACCCTGCCGGTCGACCAACTGCTGCACGCACCGACCGGCCGTGTCGCTGAGGGCCTGAAGCAGCACTTCCAGACCGCCCCGCTGGAGACCTCCGTCAACGCCTGGCTCATCAACACCGGCAGTCGCCTCGTGCTGGTGGACGCCGGCGCCGGTGCGCTGTTCGGCCCGACGCTGGGCAAGCTGGCGGCGCAGATCCGTGCGGCCGGCTACCGGCCGGAGCAGGTCGACGACATCTTGATCACCCACATGCACCCCGACCACGTGGGTGGCCTGGCGGCCGATGGCCAGCGCGTGTTTGCCAACGCCACCGTGCATGCCGACAAGGCCGATGCCGACCACTGGCTGTCCGCTGCCAAGGCCGAGGCGGCGCCCAAGGAGGCCAAGGGCTTCTTCCAGGGGGCGCAGGCGTCGCTGGCGCCGTATGTGCAGGCCGGCCGCTTCCGGACGCTGGAGCGCGACGCCGAGATCGTGCCGGGCATCCGTGCCGTCGCGGCCCACGGCCACACGCCCGGCCACACGATCTATGCCGTGGAGAGCCAGGGGCAGCGGCTGGTGCTGATCGGCGACCTGATCCATGTCGCGTCCGTGCAGCTGGCGTCACCGGAGGTGACCATCGCGTTCGACACCGACGAGCCGCAGGCGGCGCAGACGCGTGCCCGCGTGTTTGCCGAGCTGGCCGCCAGCGGCAGCCTTGTCGCCGCGACGCACTTCAGCTTCCCCGGCGTGGGCCGGCTGAAGCAGGCCGGCAAGGGCTGGACCTGGATGCCGCTGGACTACAGCAGCCAGCTGCGCTGACGGCGCTCGTCAGGGCAGCGGACGGATGCTGCCGCCCAGGCTGCCCGGCGGGTGGTGCTCGTTGAACAGTTGCCAGACGCGCCCGGCGCGGGCCGCCTGGCCGAAGGCCTGGCGCAGCAGTCGCCGGTCGGGTTCGCCCAGGCGGCGCGACAGGTACACGCCGCTGGCGTTCCAGCCCAGCTCATCCAGCGGCTCCACGCGTAGCCGCTTGAGCAGCGGTGCCAGGTCGGGCTCCGTCGCCAGCGTGCCCACCAGGATGGAAGCCGTCATGACGGTGGCCGGCGCCAGCCCCAACCGCAGCGCGCGGGCGACGCCGGCCGGGTCGGCCTCCTCGACGAGGCGCTGGCGTTGGCGCAGCGTCGCGATGGCGGCGTCATAGGCGGGGCCGAACGAGAAGCCGCGCACGACCACCAGCTTGTAGTCGGGCAGGGCCACCAGGTCGGCCAGCGAGCGCGGCACGGCGGCCTCGCCGTCCAGCGTCAGCAGGCTGGCGCGCACCTGGATCAGTGGCACGAACTCCGCGTTTGCGTCGCGGGATGGCGTGGCCGACGCCGGGATGAGCACGTCGGCCTGGCCGCCGTCGAACATGGACTGCTGGCGCGCGCGCGGCACCTGCTGCATCGCGACCTGGCAGGCTGCGCCCACGGCGACTTCACGCAGCAGCGTGGGGTAGATGCCCTGAGGGCGCCCCTGCTCGAAGCGCACGCTGACGCCGATGGGCGCCATGGGCACGTCGATGACGCGTGAGCAACCGGCGTGCGCCGCGCCCGCGGCCAGCAGCCCCAGCAACCACATGCCTGATCGCCTCGTTGCGTTCATGCCCCTCGGTCCCAACGTGTTTGGCAACGATTGTGAACCGGCGTGAGGCGCCGCTCCATCCCGTCGAATACCAGTTGCACGACGACCGCCAGCGCCGCAGCCGGCAAGGCGCCGGCCAGCATCAGCGCGCTGTCGTTGACGGCCAGCCCGGCGACGATGCGCTCGCCCAGCCCGCCGGCGCCGACGAACGCGGCCACGGTGGCCGTGCCGACGTTGGTGACGGCGGCCGTCTTCACGCCCGCCATCAGCGTGGGCAGCGCCAGCGGCAGCTGCACCACGCGCAAGGTCTGGCTGCGCGTCAGCCCCAGCGCCAGAGCGGCCTGCGTAAGTCCGGTCGGCACGCCTTGCAGGCCGGCGTGTGTGTTGTGCACGATGGGCAGCAGCGCATAGACGAACAGCGCCAGCAACGCCGGCACGAAGCCGATGTGGCCCAGCAGTGCGATCAGGAACGCCAGCAGTGCCAGCGACGGCAAGGTCTGCAGCAGGCCGGCTGCCGCCATGACCGGCGCGGCCAGGCGCGGCAGGCGGTGAGCGGCGATGCCCAGCGGCACGGCCAGCGCGACGGCCAATGCCACCGACCCCAGCACCAGCGCCAGATGCTGGGCCAGCAAGCGTGGCAGGTCGGGTGCCAGCAGGCGTGCCATCACGCCCGGCGCCGGCGCGGGTGAGGGTGCCGGTTGCAGAAAACCGCGTGCCACGTCGGCGAAGGGCCGCCCTTGCAGCTCGGCGGCGGCGTTGAGCTGGATCATGCGCGCCTCAGGCAGGCGGCCGCGCAAGGCCTGCAGCGGCTTGTCGTCCACCGTCGCGCGCATCAGCAGCACGGCGTCGTAGCGCGGGAAGAACTGCCGGTCGTCCTTCAGCACGCGCACCGGCTGGCGGGCCAGCTGCGCGTCGGTCGTGTAGACGTCGATGAGGTCCACCTGGCCACCCGCCAAGGCCTGGTACGCCAGGCCATGGTCCAGCCCGGCGCCGGCGTTCAGCGCCAGTCCGTAGGCGCGTTGCAATGCGGGCCAACCGTCGGCGCGGGCGATGAACTCGTGGGACAGCCCCAGCTTGAGGGCGGCGGGCCTGGCGGCCAGGTCGGAGATGGATGCGATGCCCAGCCGCGCCGCGTCGGCCTCGCGCATCGCCAGCGCATAGCTGTTGTTGAAGCCCAGCGGCACCGCCGCCTTCAGGCCCAGCGGTTGCAGCCAGGCGTTGATCTGCGCCAGTGGCGCCTGCGCGTCGGCGGGCGAGTCGCGCTTGAGCAGCTCGCGAACAATGGTGCCGGTGTACTCGGGGTAGATGTCGATCTGCCCCTCGCGCAATGCGGCGGCCAGGATGGCCGTGTTGCCCAGGCCCTGGCGGTGTTCGGCAGCGATGCCCTGCGCGACGAGCGTCTGGCTGACGATTTCACCGAGCAGATAGCTTTCGGTGAAGCGCTTGGAGCCCACCTGCAACGGCTGGGCATGCAGATTGCCCACCCACAGGGCGGTGCAGACCGCGAGGGCGAGGCGGAGCAGGCGGGCGGTCATGGCTCGCATCGTGCCTCAAGACGCGTAGGAGCCGGACTACGGGCCGTGGCGTCTGTCGCCGAATGCAACGGCGCGTGTCCGGATCTAGATTTGAAGCTCACCCAAAACCCAAGGAGTCCCCCATGTCCCGAGCCACCGAACTTTTGCTGCGTCAACATCGGGACAGCCTGGGCGCACACCTGCGCCAATGCCGCACGTTGTCGGACCGTAGCCAGCGTGCGCTGTGCTCGCTGGAGGCGCTGGACGCCGCAGTGGGCCAGCGGCTGTTCACGACGGTTGTGCTGGGCAGCGCCGTGATGGCGCTGGTGCTGAGCCTGACGGCCTGAGCGGCCCGAGCGACCTTCTGCCATCGCAAAAGCGGCCCGCGGGCCGCTTTTGTTTTGGGCCGGCCTCATCAGGCCAGCAGCGCCGGTTCGGCGCGCGGCGCCGCGGCGACCTCGGCGGCGGGCACCCACAGGCGCAGCTCACCCGCCGCCTCGGCCAGCAGCAGCGTCGTGCCCGGTGGCAGGCGGCGGTAGCCTGACGGCGCTTGGGCATCGGCGGGGGCGCGCTGCACCAGCACCTCGATCCCGCGGCCGTCCGCCTGCAGCCGCACCCGGGCCTGCTGCCAGTGCGGCGGCAGGCAGGGCTGCACGGTCAGCCGGCCGTGAACAAGCCGCACGCCGCAGATGGACTCGACCGCCGCGCGCAGCAGCCAGCCGGCCGCGCCGGTGTACCAGCTCCAGCCACCGCGGCCGGCGTGCGGCTGCGCGGTTTCGATGTCGCCAGCCACGGCGAACGGCTCCAGCCCGTAGACGGCGCCATGCGCGCTGCGGTGCGCCGGGCTGATGGCCGTGAACGCCGCCCAGGCACGGTCGGCCTGGCCCAGCTTGGCGCTGGCCATCAGTGCCCAGGTGGCGGCATGGTTGTACTGGCCGCCGTTCTCGCGCACGCCGCCGGGGTAGGCCTGGATGTAGCCGGCCTCGGGCTGGTGGTCCTTCAGCGGCGGCCACAGCAGGCGCAGCAGGTGCGCGTCGCGGTCGTGCAGCTCGCGCCAGGCACTGTCCAGCGCACGGCGGGCGCGCTCGGGGTCGGCGGCGCCGGTCAGCACGGCCCAGGCCTGCACGATGAGGTCGATGCGGCACTCGCTGGCGGTGTGCGTGCCCAGCACGCTGCCGTCGTCGAACCAGCCGCGACGGTACCAGTCGCCGTCCCAGGCCTGCGCGTCCAGCGCGGCGCTGAGCCGCGCGCGCGCCTCGCGCCAGCGCTGCGCGCGCGCCTGCTCGTTGCGCGCGACGGCCAGCGGATGCAGCGCGTCGATGACGGCGCACAGGAAGAAGCCCATCCACACCGACTCGCCCTGGCCGCCCGCGCCGACGCGGTTCATGCCGTCGTTCCAGTCGCCGGTGCCGAACAGCGGCAGGCCGTGCGCGCCGACGGCCAGGCTGATGTCGATGCTGCGCGCCGCGTGCTCGTAGAGGCTGGCGGTCTCGTCGGTGATAGCGGGTGACTCGTAGATGTCCTCGGCACCTTCGGGCACGGGCCGGCCGTCGATGAAGGGCAGTTGCTCGTCGGCCAGCGCGGTGTCGCCGGTGCGCTCGGTGTAGAGCGCCAATGCAAAGGCCAGCCACAGCCGGTCGTCGGCGAAATGCGTGCGCACGCCGGCGCCGGCCGGCTCGTGCCACCAGTGCTGCACGTCGCCCTCGCGGAACTGGCGGCGCGCATGGCGGCGGATCTGCTCGGCCAGCCGCTCGGGCGCGTGCTGCACCAGCGACATCGCGTCCTGCAGCTGGTCGCGGAAGCCGAACGCGCCGCCGGCCTGGAAGAAGCCCGCGCGACCCCAGATGCGGCAGGCCAGCACCTGGGTCGGCAGCCAGTGGTTGACGAGGGCGTCGAAGCCCGCGTCCGGCGTGGCCACCTGCACCGGCGCGCTCAAGCGCCGCCACACGGCGCGCTGCGCGGCCAGGCGTTGCAGCGGGTCCACGGTCCAGGCGTCGCGGGCCAGTTCGCGGGCCGCGGGCAAGCTGGGCGCGTGGCCCAGCAGCACCGTGGCATGCCACGCATGGCCGGCCTCCAGCCGCAGCGGCACGGCCAGCAGCGCGGCGGCGTCGGCGCCGGGGCCGGCCTGGCCGTCGAGAGCCAGCGGCATGACGAGGCGACCCTCGTCGTCGAACAGCAGGCGGCGGTCGCCGCTGGCCTCGACGGCGGCCTGCCAAAGCCGCGGCGGGTTCAGGTCGGCCGCGAAGCCGGCTTCCTGCGGCCACGGCCACAGCGCATGGTCTTCGGCCAGTGCCTCGATCTGGTCGGGCGTCTGGTCGCTGCCGCGCGTGGGGCGCAGCGCCAGCCATGCCGTGTGCCCGCCGAAGCCGTTGAGGCCGTCGGCCTGCGTGGCCAGCACCAGCGTGGGCGTGTCGGCCGAGCCGGGGTCTATGCGCGTGACGACGCTGCGCCGCGCGCCGCTGTCCATGCCCAGCTGCCATTGCGCGCCGGCCAGCAGGCGCAGCCGGCGCGGCGCCGTGCCGGGCGCGGCGTGCAGCTCGACCTGGCATTGGCGCACGGCGGTGCGGGCATCCACCGTCCAGCGCAGCCGCACGACGAGGCCCGGCAGCGTGAACGCCAGCGCCGTGGCGCCGGGCAGGTGGCTCACCGGCTGGTGGGGGCTCGCGCGGCCCAGCAGCCAGGCGCAGCCGCTGTCCAGGCAGTGCAGCATCAGCCACTCGCCGGGCGAGTCCAGCAGCGCGTCGTTGGACCACGGCGTGATCTGGTGCAGCCGGCTGTTGCCGGCCCAGGCCATGCCGGCACCGCGTTCGGACACCTGGCAGCCGAAGTGCTCGTTGGCGATGACGTTGACCCAGGGCCGCGGCGGCTGGCTCCTGGGGGCCAGCTCGAAGCGGCAGGCGCCGCTGGCGGTGTCGAAGTCGTGCGGTGGCTGCACGGCGCCGGGCTCGGCGTGGTTCCACAGCACATGCACGGCACCGGCCGCGCGGCGTGCCTTGGCGGCCTGCTCGTGCGGCGCGGTGAGGCGCTCCAGCTGCTGCGCCAGCGGCCGGCCGTCGGCGAACCAGCGCACGCGGGCCAGCAGGTTCAGCGCGAAGCGGGTGTCGTCCTGCACGGCACCGTCGGCCAGCACATGCAGCCTGGCGCGGCCGCGCAGCTGCTCGGCCAGCGAGCGCAGCGCGCGCGACACCGGCGCGAGGTAGGAGGCCGGCTCGGCGTCCAGCACGACGATGTCCACCGCCAGCGGGCTGCCCTGGGCCTGCAGCAGCGCGCACAGCTCGCGCACCATCATCACGCCGGTCGTGTCGGCCACGCGGACGAGGATGATGGGCGCGTCGCCCGACACGCCGTGGCGCCACAGCGCATCGCGCTGGAAGAAGCCCTCCAGCGCCGGCACGCCGTCGCGCGCACCCTGCGAGGTCAGCAGCGTCTGCAGCGCGAGGCCCGCGCGCCAGGCGCCCGGTGCCAGGCCGGCGCCCTGCGTGCGCACGCCGGCCATCGTGTGGGCCAGCATCAGCGTGCGCTCGCGCAGCGCCGGCTGGGCCAGCTTGTCGAGCAGGTGGTTCAGCGTCTGCGCCTCGGGCGCGGCGGCGGTGGCGAAGGTCAGCTCCACGCGCCCCCCGGGCGGCAGCGTGAGTGCCAGGTGCAGCAGCGACAGCGGGTCGTTGCCGGTGTCCAGCGCGCCGGCGTCGGTGCTGAGACCGGGCACCGGGTTGCGCAGCGCCTTGGCGTCGGCGCGCGCGATGGCGCCGCCCGGCTGGCCGGCACGGCCGCCGCGGGCCAGCCAATGGGCGCGGTCGGCGCCGGCCTGCACGCGCAGCAGCCGCGCGCCGCCTTCCACCTCCAGGCCCACGAGTGCGTGCACCGCGTGCAGCGGCACCTCCTTGTGGCCGCGCGGCAGGCGCTGCCAGTGCAGTGCGCGCTGCTCGGGCGCCCAGCGGGCCTGCAGGAACAGCTTGCCGAAGGCCGGGTGTGCCAGGTCGGCACGGGCCGGGGCCAGCACGGGCTCGAAGCTGGACACCAGCACCAGGTGGCGCTCGCGGTCGGACAGGTTGCGCAGCGTCACGCGGCGCAGCTCGACGTCGTCTTCCACGGCCACCCAGACCTCGGTGTGCGCGTGCAGCTGCTCGCCCTCGGCGGTGAACTGCGCGCTGGCCGGATGCAGCCGCGCGCTGTAGCGCCACTGCGGGCCCGGCGTGGGCCGCAGCGTCAGCGACCGCCAGGGGCTGGACTCGGGGCCGCCGCGCCAGCTGCTCTCGGTGCTGGCGGGCCAGGGCGTATCCAGGCCGCGCAGGTGCAGGTGGTGTCCCAGCAGGTCCTGCGCGAGGTCGTCATGCCAGCGGCTCACCAGCACCTGCTGGCCGGGCTCGCCGAACAGCAGCGTGCCGCCGCCGTGCTCGCGCAGCATGGTGTTGAGCCGGCCGTGGCCCAGCCAGCCGGTGGCGGGCAGCGCGCGGCCGCGCGTGTCGGGCACGACCAGCGAGATGTGGGCCCGCCGCGGCGTGGCGCGTGTGGGCGTGGCGGGCGGTTCCTTCAGCGGCGGCACCTCGTGCGGCGCGCGCTCGTGCAGCAGCCAGCGCACGGCCGACAGGCGCGGCTCGGCGTCGGCCCAGCGCTGCGGCGCGCCGCCGCTGAGCACCTCGGTCAGCGCAACCAGCGCCATGCCCTGGTGATGGCTCATGGACGTGCCGATGCGCTGCACGCGCGGGCCCTGCGGTTCGCCGTCGGTGGTGGGCTCGGGCTGGCGCGTGGCGGTGTAGTCCAGCGCCTCCATGAAGCCCAGCTCGTGGCGGGCGCCCAGCGCCTGCAGGTGGCGCAAATTCGCCACCGCGGCGCGCGGCATCACCATGGTCGCCATCAGGCTGGCGTAGGGGGCGATGACGATCTCCTCCGGCGGCGTGTCGCGCAGCGCCAGTGCTGCGTTGCCCTGCGGGCCGTACTGGTAGGCCAGGCTCTCGTCGCGCTTGGCATAGGCGCTTTCTGAGACACCCCAAGGCAGGCCCTTGGCACGGCCGGCGCGGATCTGCTCCATCACGGTGGCGCGGGCCGCCTCCTCCAGCGCGCTGCCCGCCGGCTCGTCCAGCACGAGGGAGGGCATCAGCATCTCGAACATCGAGCCCGACCAGCTCTTCAGGCCGGTGACGGTGCCGCGCGAGAAGAAAGGCCGGCCCAAGGCGCCCCAGTGCGAGGCGGGCAGGTCGCCCTTGGCGATGCCGACGAGGCTGGTCAGGCGCGCCTCGGAGGCGAGCAGGTCGTAGTGGTTCTGGTCCAGCCGCTCCTCGCCGTGTGCAACGCCGGGCTGCGCGATGGCGCCGATGTGCAGCAGCCGGCGCTGCGGGTCGTACAGCCACGTGAAGTCGTGTGCCAGCGCCAGCGCGCGGGCGCGGGCGGCCACGGCGTTGAGCGCGTCGGCGACTTCGGGCGGCGGGGCCATGCCGTCCTCGCCGCGCGCAAAGCCCTCGCAGGCGGCCGCCACGACCAGCAGGAAGGCGCACAGGTTGCCGCTGTCGACCGTCGACACGTAGTGCGGCTCCAGCACGGCCAGGCGCTGCGTGTCCATCCAGTTGTAGAGATGGCCGCGGTGCTTGGGGCATTGCTCCAGCGTGTCCAGCGTGCGGCCGATGCGCTCGGCCAGGCCCACGTTGTGCAGCCAGCCGAACTCGCGCGCGCAGCAGGCCGACAGCAGGTACAGGCCGATGTTGGTGGGCGAGGTGCGGTGGGCGACGGCGACGTCGGGGTCGAACTGCACGTTGTCGGGCGGCAGGTCGTGGTCGTCCTTCGTGACCCAGCGCTCGAACCAGCGCCAGGTGTCGCGCGCCACGCCCAGCAGGTAGTGGCGCTCCTCGTCGGTGACGGCCTCGCGGCGCGGCCGCGCGCGTGGCCGGCTGGCGAGCGCGATCCACAGCGGTGCCAGCATCCAGGCCGCCAGCAGCGGCAGGGCGACGGGCCAGGCCACCGTCAGGCCCAGGAACTCGGCGTTGACCAGCAGCGTGGCCAGCACGCCGGTGGCGATGCTCAGCTTGCGATGCTGGGTCAGCAGCGACATCCAGTCGGTGCGCGCCGCGGCCTCGGCGGCGTCCGCGGTCGTCCACTCCAGCAGGCCGCGACGCGTGACGCGCTGGCGCCAGACGGCGCGCACGATGGCATCCAGCTGCAGCCAGGTGGCCGCCGGCAGCATGGCCAGGTGCCACAGCGTGCCGGCCACGGCGCGGCTCAGTTCGATGGCCGCCTGGCGGTAGAAGCGCGGCAGCGAGATGCGGTCCCGCGCCGGCGCGCAGGCAGCCAGTGCGCCCATCAGCGGCCCGGCGCCGAAGGCCGCGGCCACGGCGGCCAGCGCCCAGCCGGGCGTGAGGCCCAGCCCCAGCCACGACGCGACCAGCAGCAGCAGCGATGCCGGGGCGACGAGGCTGCGGCGCAGGTTGTCCAGCATCTTCCACAGGTGCACGCCGCGCAGGCCCCAGCGGCGCGGGTGCTCGATGAAGGGCCACAGTTGCCAGTCGCCGCGCGTCCAGCGGTGGATGCGCGACGCGGCCACATCGGCGTGCATGGGGGCGGGCTCCACCAGCACCACGTCGCTGACGCCGCCGCAGCGCATCAGCGAGCCTTCCAGCAGGTCATGGCTGAGGACCTGGCCCTCGGGCAGCCGGTGCGCCAGCACCTGCGCCGCGGCGTGCACGTCGATGAGGCCCTTGCCGGTAGCGCTGCCTTCGTCGAACAAGTCCTGGTAGACCTCGGACGCGGCCGTGCTGTAGGGGTCCACCCCCGGCTGGCCGGCGAACAGGCTGTGGAACCAGGTGCCATGCACCGTGGAGCTGCCGGCGGCCGTGGCCAACGGCGTGGCGATGCGCGGCTGCAGCATGCCGTGACCATGCACGACGGTGACGGCGCCACGCGCGGACGTGGCCACGCGCGGCCGGTTCAGCGGGTGCGCGGCGATGGACACCAGCTCGCGCAGCGCGCCGGGGGGCAGGGCGGTGTCGCTGTCCAGCGTGACGACGTGGCGCATGCCCGGTGCCGGCGTGGAAAACTCGCCCAGGTCGATGAAACGGTCGGGCAGCGTCTCGGGCGCATGGCCCGCGAGCAGGGTGACCAGCGCCTCGGTCTTGCCGCGCTTGCGCTCCCAGCCGATCCACTTCTGCTCGGTCTCGCTCCAGCGGCGCTCGCGGTGCAGCAGCAGGAAGCGCGGCAGCCCGCCGCAGCTGGGGCCGTGGCGCTGGTTCAGCGCTTCCACGCCCGCACGGGCCTGCGCCAGCAGCGCTGCGTCCTGCGGCAGATGCTGGGCCTTGGCGTCGCCGTAGTCGCTGAGCAGCGCGAACTGCGCCTCGCCTTCCAGATTGGCGAGGTGGTGTCGCTCCAACTGTGCCAGCAGCGTGGCGATGCCCTTGGGCCGCGTCAGCATGCAAGGAATGACCACCATGACGCGCGCCTCGGGGGGGATGCCGCCGGGCCAGGCCAGCCGCGGCAGCCGCAGCGGCCGGGCGCCTTCGCTGATCAGCCGGTTGGCCAGCGCGACGATGGCCTCGCTGGCGGGCAGCGCGGCCAGCAGCGCCGCGGCCACCGTCATGGGCCAGCCCGCGTCGTGCGGCAACCCCAGCGCCAGCAGCAAGGCCATCGCAGCAATGCTGAGCAACCCCAGGCTGGACAGATAGATGAGCGTGCGGTGCGGCTGCAGCGAGGCACCCGCGCGCTTCAGCCACGTCGGCTTCACACGCAACTCGGCGAGCAATTGCGCATGGCCGCGGCCGGTCAGCCAGTGCAGCGGCGCGCGCTCGGCGGCGTCGGGCGCCCATTGGGCGTCGTTGCACAGCACCCGCAGCACGTGCGCGACCTCGGCCTCGGGCAGCCCGTGCCGTGCTGCGAGCGCCTCGATGGCGTGCATGCTGCGGTCCTGCGTGCTCTCCTGCTCCTGGCGGTAGACGTCGATGTGGTTCAACGCCTTCAGCGCCGGGTGCACGTCGTCGAACAGTCCGGCCCAGTTGGCGGCGCCGAGGTGGCGCAGGCTGCCGATCGCGTTGCGGATGCTCTGATGGTCGGCCGCGCCCTCGGACTGCTCGGCCGCCTGCGCGGCGGCGGGGTCGGGCAGCTGTGCGGTCAGCCAGTCGCGGGCGGCATCCCAGGCGGAGTCGTCATCGTCGCCGTCCTCATGCTGGCCCAGCGCGCGGTCCACCAGGCGCTCGTGCAGGCGCAGCGCCAGGGCCTGGATGGCCGGGTCGTTCGGCCAACGGGCCTGCCAGGCCGTCAGCTGCTGGCGCACGGCCGCGGCGCTGAGGTGGGGCAGGGCCTCGAACAGGGCCTGCGCGGCGCGCCGGCCCAGGTGGCGCCAGGCGGCGCGCTCGGCCAGCCGGCGCAGGTTTTCGACAAGCACCACGCGCAGCGTGGACGGCAGCGCCCACAGCTCGCGCAGCGTCAGTGCCTGCGCCTCGTGGTGGCCGGCCAGGAAGTGGCGCATCAGCGCCATGTCCAGCGAGCTGTCGGCATGCGCCACCCAGGCCCAGGCCACGCCGTAGACGCGCGGCAGGCCCTGCAGCGGCTCATCGGCCAGCCGCGGCAGGCGCTGGAAGTAGCTGCGTGGCAGGTCGTGCAGCACCTCGTCGAGCTGCTGTTGCACGAGGCGGGCGTTGTCCAGCAGCCAGGCATGCGCCGGGTCGCTGTCGGCCTGCAGGCCGTGCTCGGACAGCACCTCCAGCGCGGCGCTCCAGACCTGCAGATTGCTCTTCAACCGCGGGAAGAAGGGGCGTGGCTGGCTGCGGTCGTCGTCCACGCGCTGCGCGGTGGCCAGGCTGCGGCCGTGCTCGGCGAATCGCTCGGCGCCGAACTGCACGGCGCGCACGGCCGGCGCCGCTGCGCCGGCGACGCCGGCCACGCGCAGAAACAAGGTGGCCGCGCCGGTGGGCGTGAGGTCGTGGGGGGCATGCGGAGTGGTGGGAGCGTCGGCCATGACCGCACTGTCGATGCCGTCGAGCTCCGGCGGCGACGGCTTGCGGCGCTTGTGGATGTCAGTTGACTCCTACAGGTAGGGCAGGGCGCTGCATACTTGCTCACCATGCGAAAAATCCCGCGGCTCATCGCCCGCGTTCTAGGGATGATGGCCTTGCTCGCGGCGCTGCTGGCCATGTTGTCACCCTGGCTGCTGTACGAGATCGGGCTGAGCCGCTTCGACGCGATGCCGGCCCGGCCGGCGCAGATGGCCACGGCGGAACAGCAGGCGTGGGTGTGGAGGCTGGCGCGAGGCTCGGGCATGCCGACCGTGGCTCCGATGAACCCCTATGGCTATGTGCTGCGCTTGCTGGCCGGCGATGGACGAGCCCAGCCGGGCGAGACCATCGCGTACTGGGTGGCGCGAGAGCACAACTGGCGTCAGCCTTCGCGACGAAGCATGGCCTGGTGGCATCTGTCGAATGCGGCGCTGGCCATCTGGCTCACGCGCCACTGGAGCGCCGAGGACATCGCGTCGGCGGCCTATGCCGCCCAGTGGCCGCGTCGCAGGCCGCTGGACGTCAGCCCGCCGCCCGCAAGCGCCTCGCCAGCTCGGTGACCTCGGGCGCCACCCGCGCCGGCGTCGCGTCCGTCAGATGGGCGCGCAGCACGCGCTTGAGCGTCTCCGGCTGCGGCGTCAGCGGGCCGGCGAAGCGCACATGCTCGGCGTCGGCGATCAGCAGCGTCGGGAAGGTCTCGATGTCCAGGTCGCCGATCAGCTCGGCCTCGTCCTCGATGTCGATCCAGCGCACCTGCAGCCCGGCCTGCGGCAGCTCGGCGCAGGCGGATTCGAAGACTTGCTGGTAGGACTCGCAGGTGCGGCACCAGGCGGCGCAGAGGCAGGCGACGTGAAGGGTCATGGGCCGGCATGGTGCCATGAGGCGCCGCCGCTCGCCGCCGCGGGGGGCACCGGGCGGCGTTCAGGCGTGCAGCGGCAGGTCCACGCGTGCGTCCAGCCCGACGACGCGGCCGCCGTCCACGCGGTTGCCGAGCGTGATCTGCCCGCCCAGCGAATGCACCAGGGCCTGGCAGATGGCCAGGCCCAGCCCCGAGCCCTCGCTCCCCTCGCCGACGGCGAACGGCAGGAACAGGCGTTGCTGCTGCTCGGGCGTCAGGCCCGGGCCACCGTCCGCGATCAGCAACCGCGCCGAACCGGCCTGCACCGTCAGCGCGATGGCGAGCCGGCCGCCGGCCGGCGTGTGCTGGATCGCGTTGTGCAGCAGGTTGCGCGTCAGCTCGCGCAGCGCCCATTCGTGGCTGGCGATGGGCGCAGCTTCGGTGTGGATGTCGAAGTCCAGCCGCTGCTTGGCAATCAGCGGTGCCAGGTCCAGCGCCATCGCGCGCACGATGTCGGCCCAGTCCAGCACCGGCATGTCGTCGCGCTGCTGGCGCATCTGCTCGGCACGGGCCAGCGCCAGCATCTGCGTGGCCAGCTGCGTGGCGCGGGCCACGGTGGTGTCGATCTCGGCCAGCGCCTGCTGCGGCTCCACGTCGCCCTGGCGGGCCGACTGCACCTGCACCTTCAGCACGGCCAGCGGCGTGCGCAGCTGGTGCGAGGCGTCGCGCACGAAGCGCTTCTGGTGCTCCAGCAGCCGGGCCTGGCGGTCCAGCGCGTCGTTGGTGGCGACGATGAGCGGCGCCAGCTCGGCCGGCAGGCCCGGTGCCTGCAGCGGGCTGAGGTCGTCGGCGTCACGCTCGCGCAGCGCGGCGCTGAGTTCCCGCACCGGGCGCGTTGCGCGCTGCACGACGGCCCACACGACGACGGCGATGATGCCCAGCAGCGCCGCCTGCCGCCACAGCGTGTGCAGCAGCACCTGGCGCGCGAGGCTGCGGCGCAGCGCCAGCGTCTCGGCCACCTGGATGGTGGCCAGGCCCATGCCGGTCTGGCCCGACACCGGCTGCAGCAGCACGGCCATGCGCACCGGCTCGCCGCGGAAGGTGTCGTCGTAGAAGTCCACCAGCGCCGGGTAGGCGCCCTGGTCGGGCAGCTTGCCCTGCCAGGCGGGCAGGTCGTCGTAGCCCGACACCATCTCGCCCTTGAAGCCCAGCACGCGGAAGTACAGCCGGCTGCGGCTGTCGGTCTCGAAGGCCTCCAGTGCGGCGTAGGGCACGGCGGCCACCAGCCGCGCCTGCTCGCCGCTGCCGTCCACGCCCAGCAGCTCGCCGATGGCCTTGGCCGAGGCCAGCAGCGTGCGGTCGTAGGCGGTGTCCACCGCGCGCAGCGTGTCGCGGTACAGGCTCACGGTGTTGATGGCCACGATGAGGCCCACCGGCAGCAGGATGCCCCACAGCAGCCGGGCGCGCATGGACAGGCCGGCCAGGCGCTGGCGCAGCTCAGTCATCGGGCTGCAGCAGATAGCCCAGGCCGCGCAGCGTGACGAGCTTGGCCCCGGTTGCAGCCAGCCGCTTGCGCAGCCGGTACGCGACCACCTCGATGGCATCGGGCTGCGCATCGGCGGCGTCGGCAAACACCAGCTCGAACAGCCGGTCCTTGGCCACCGCCTGACCCGGCCGCACGAGCAGCGCGCGCAGCAGCGCCGCCTCGCGCGGTGGCAGGTCCAGCGGCTGGCCGTGGTGGTAGACGGCGCCGCTGTCGGCGTCCGCGCGCAGCCCGCAGAAGCTGGGCGCCTCGGCGGCGCGGAAGCCCTCGCTCGCCTGGCCCTGGCGGCGCACCAGCGCGCGGATGCGGGCCTCCAGCTCGTCCAGGTCGAAGGGCTTGGGCAGGTAGTCATCGGCGCCGGTGTTCAGGCCCAGGATCTTGTCGCCCAGCGTGCCGCGGGCCGTGATGATGATGACGGGCGTCGTCAACCCCTCGGCGCGCGCCTGGGCCAGCACCTCCAGGCCGTCCAGGCCGGGCATGGACAGGTCCAGCAGCACCACGTCGGGCACAGCCGCGTGCCAGCGGCCCAAGGCCTTGGCGCCGTCGTCGCAGATGGCGACCTTGAAGCCGCGCCGCTCGAAGGAGCGCTGCAGCGTGGTCTGCATCGCGGCGTTGTCTTCGATGACCAGCAACTTCATGGGGCGGCAGGCTAGCACCGGGGTAGCCCTGCCCCGGAGTTGAGGTTTACCCCGACGCGTTGGACAGCGGAATGACAGCCTGGCTGCCCAGCATGAAAGGCCCATAAGTCATAAACAGGAGACAACCATGAACTTCCAAGCCAAGGCGCTCGCCGCCGCGTTGCTGGCGGGCACCGCCACGCTGGCCGCAGCCCAGGCCTCCAGCGTCACCATCTTCGGCGTGCTGGACGTCGGCGTGCAGCGCATCAAGAACGGCAGCAAGACGCTGAACCTGGAGAGCATCGACGGCCTGCAGACCAGCCGCATCGGCTTTCGCGGCCAGGAGAACCTGGGCGATGGGCTGACGGCCAGCTTCCACCTGGAAGGCGCCATCGGCCCCGACGTCGGCTCAGGCGGCGACTGGCGCCGCCGCGCGACGGTCAGCCTCGCGAGCAAGGATGCCGGCGAGCTGCGCCTGGGCCGCGACTACACGCCGACCTTCTGGAACATCAGCAAGTTCAACGCCTTCGGCACCAACGGCGTGGGCGCGGCCAGCAACCTGGTCTACGGCTTCGACGGCGCCTCCAGCACGGCCAAGACGGTGATCCGTTCCGACAACTCGGTGGGCTACTTCCTGCCCGACGGGCTGGGCGGCGCTTACGGCCAGGCCATGGTGGCGGCGGGCGAGGGCAGCACGGGCCGCTACGTCGGCGCGCGCCTGGGCTGGGCCGGCAACGGGCTGGACGTGGCACTGGGCGTGTCGGAGACCACCAACACTGCGGCGGGCGACAAGTTCAAGGTCGTCAACCTGGGCGGCAGCTACACGCTCGGCGCGCTCAAGCTGCTGGGCCTCGTCCACAACAGCAAGCAGACGACGCGCGAGCAGAAGAACGTCGTCATCGGCGCGCACTACGCGGTGGGCAGCGGCATCGTCCGCGCCAGCTTCGTCAACGCGCATTCGCGCAACAGCGCCAATGGCGAGGACTACACGGGCAAGATGTTCGCGCTGGGCTATGTGCACAACCTGTCCAAGCGCACGTCGCTCTACACGACGTTCTCGCAGGTCAACAATAGCAAGACGGGCCGCTTCCTGATCCCCGGTGGGTCGGCGATTGCCTTGGGTGACGACTCGCGCGGCATCGAGGCCGGCATCTATCACTCGTTCTGACAGGCCCCTCGTCCAAGGAGTACCTTGGCCGGTCCCCCGAGGGGACGGCGATGCTTGCGGCTTCGAGCCGCAAGCACATCGCCAGACCGGGCCGGCTTGGGAGCGGCCCGGCGCTCGGCCCGCGAGTTCACTGATGACGTCAAAGGAGACAACCATGCGTCGCGACACCTTCCTCAAGTCCCTGGCGGCGCTGGCTGCCACCGGCGCGCTGCCGCTGAGTGCCAGCGCGGCCGGCGTGCCCATGAAGATGATGATCCCCGCCAACCCCGGCGGCGGCTGGGACACCACGGGCCGTGCGCTCGGCAAGGCACTGCAGGACGCGGGCGTCGCGTCGTCCGTGCAGTTCGAGAACAAGGGCGGTGCCGCCGGTGCGCTGGGGCTGGCCCAGTTCGTCAACGCCAGCAAGGGCGACCCGCACGCGCTGCTGGTGATGGGTGCCGTCATGCTGGGCGGCATCATCACCGGCAAGCCGCCGGTGAGCCTGTCGCAGGCCACGCCCATCGCCCGCCTCATCAGCGAGTACAACGTGTTCGTCGTCCACGCGGCGTCGCCGCTGAAGACGATGAAGGACGTCATCGAGCAGCTGAAGAAGGACCCCGGCAGCGTCAAGTGGGGCGGCGGCTCGCGCGGCGCCACCGAGCATGTGGCGGCGGCCATGATCGCGCGCGACGTCGGCGTGGATGCGGCCAAGATCAACTACGTGCCGTTCCGCGGCGGCGGCGAGGCGACGGCGGCCATCCTGGGCGGCAACGTCACCATCGGCGGCAGCGGCTTCAGCGAGTTCCAGCCGTATCTCGAAAGCGGCAAGATGCGCGCGCTGGCGGTCACGTCGCCGGAGCGCCTGAAGGGCGTGAACGCGCCGACGCTGAAGGAGCTGGGCATCAGCGTCGAGATCGGCAACTGGCGCGGCGTGTATGCGCCGCCGGGCATCACGCCCGAGCAGCGCAAGGCGCTGACCGACCTCGTCGTGGCGGCCACCAAGAGCAAGAGCTGGGCCGAGTCCATCGACAAGAACGGTTGGACACCGGCACTGCTGGCCGGCCCCGAGTTCGATGCCTTCGTCGACCGCGAGTTCGCGACGCTGCGCGCCATCATGGTGAAGAGCGGAATGATTTGAAGCCCCTCGCCTGGCCCCGCCGCGCTGAACGCGGGCGGGTCCAGTCGGGACCGCGCTGCGGCCTGGGCCGCAGCGCTTCGGCAGGCACATTGAGCCCACTGGGCTCAATGTGTCCGGCCTCAGCCCCCGAGGGGACGGCGATGCTTGGCGGATCGACCGCCAAGCACATCGCCAGACGGGCCGGCTTGGGGCGGCCCGGCGCTCGGCCCAATACAAACACGGAGGCGGCTCCATGAGCAGCGTGAATCCTTCCACCGCCAGCCAGACGCTTGTCGGCCTTGGCGTCCTCATCGTCGGCGCCGTCATGGCGTTCGGCGCCACGTTCATCCCGTCCGATGCCGGCTATGCCGGCGTGGGGCCCAACGCGCTGCCGTGGCTGGTGTCCGTGGTGCTGATGCTGTGCGGCGGTTGGCTGGTGTGGGAGGCGCGCACGGGCGGCTATCGCGAG
The DNA here is from genome assembly GCF_043555885.1 of Pelomonas lactea. NCBI lineage: Bacteria > Pseudomonadati > Pseudomonadota > Betaproteobacteria > Burkholderiales > Sphaerotilaceae > Roseateles > Pelomonas lactea. The sequence goes on from NZ_JBIGHX010000003.1 coordinate 439,872, forward strand.
ATGGAGGCGCCGTCCGGCGCCGAACGCGGCGACTGGCGCGCCGTGGCGTGGGTGGTGGGCGGCGTCGTCGCCAACGCCAGCCTCATCACGACGATAGGCTTCATCCTGGCCTGCGGCCTGTGCTTTGCGCTGGCCGTGCGCGGGCTGCGCATGGCCGAGGGCAAGCCGGGTGGTGCCGCGAAGCAGAGCGCCATCGACCTGCTGACCGGCGTGGCCATCGCGGCGCCGGTGTTCTGGATGTTCAGCAAGCTGCTGGCCATCAACCTGCCGGGCCTGACGGCCAGCGGCTGGCTGTGAGGAGCGGCCGATCATGATGGATCTCTGGAACCAGCTGATGGGCGGCTTTGCCGCCGCCGGCACGCCCATCAATCTGCTGTGGGCCTTCCTCGGCTGCGTCATCGGCACCGGCATCGGCGTGCTGCCGGGCCTGGGCCCGGCCGTGACGGTGGCCATGCTGCTGCCGATCACGTCGCAGGTCGAGCCGACCGCGTCGATGATCTTCTTCGCCGGCATCTACTACGGCGCAATGTACGGCGGCTCCACCACCTCCATCCTGCTCAACACGCCCGGTGAAACCGGCACGATGGTGACGGCGCTGGAGGGCTTCAAGATGGCCAAGAGCGGCCGCGCCGGCGCGGCGCTGGCCACGGCGGCCATCGGCTCGTTCGTCGCCGGCACGGTGGCAACGGTGCTGGTCACGCTGTTCGCGCCGGTCGTGGCGGACTTCGCCGTCACGCTGGGCCCGCCGGAGTACTTCCTGCTGATGCTGCTGGCGTTCACGACCGTCAGCGCCGTGCTGGGCAAGAGCACGTTGCGCGGCATGACGGCGCTGTTCATCGGCCTGGCCCTGGGCCTCATCGGGCTGGACCAGATCACGGCCCAAGTGCGCTACACGGGCGGCGTGCCCGAGTTCATGGACGGCATCGAGACCGTGCTGGTGGCCGTGGGCCTGTTTGCCGTCGGCGAGACGCTCTACATGGCGCTGTACGAGGGGCGCAGCAAGTCCGAGATCAACAAGCTCAGCAGCGTGCACATGACGAAGACGGAGTGGAAGCGCTCCATCCCGGCCTGGCTGCGCGGCACGGTCATCGGCTTCCCGTTCGGCACCATCCCGGCCGGCGGCTCGGAGATCCCCACCTTCCTCAGCTACGCCACCGAGCGCAAGCTCAGCGACCACAAGCACGAGTTCGGCACGACCGGCGCCATCGAAGGCGTGGCCGGCCCCGAGGCGGCCAACAACGCGGCCGTGACGGCCACGCTGGTGCCGCTGCTCACGCTGGGCATCCCGACGTCGGTGACGGCGGCCATCCTGCTGAGCGCGCTGCAGAACTACGGCATCCAGGCGGGCCCGCAGCTGTTCACCACGTCGTCGGCGCTGGTGTGGGCGCTGATCGCGTCGCTGTACATCGGCAACGTGATGCTGCTGGTGCTGAACCTGCCGCTGGTGGGCCTGTGGGTGAAGCTGCTGAAGATCCCCAAGCCGCAGCTGTACGCGGGCATCCTGATCTTCGCGACCGTGGGCGTGTACGGCATGCGCCAGAGCGCGTTCGACCTGTTCCTGATGCTGGGCCTGGGGCTGGTGGGCGTCGTCATGCGGCGCTTCGACTTCCCGACCGCGCCGGTGGTCGTCGGCATGATCCTCGGCCCCCTGGCCGAAGCCCAGGGCCGCAACGCGCTGTCCATCGGCAGCGGCAGCTGGAGCGTGTTCATCGAGCGGCCGCTGTCGCAGGGCCTGCTGGTGCTGCTGGCCGCGGTGCTGGTGGTGCCGCGGGTGTGGAAGCTGATGCGGCGTTAGGCCTGTTAACACTGCGGGAGCCGGCCGCGTTGAGGCCAGAAAGCCCGCGAGCAAGGCGCAAACCGCAGCCGGGTTCGATACCCGGCGAGGATTTGCAACGCCGCGCGCGGGCTTTATGGCCTCAACCCGAAGGGAAGGCCCGCCGCCAGGGGCCACTCTGCGTTGCACCGCTTGCCCGCATATCAATGCGGGCTGCGCGCCGCGCCTTGATTGGCCCCTGGCGGCGGGCCTTCGCGGCCTACTCCCGCAGTGTTAACAGGCCTAGGCGGTTGTTGGGTGCCCGATGATGTGCCGCAGCACCCGGTCTTCCAGCTCCGCGAAGCCCGGCGCTGCGCGTGAGCGCGAGCGGGGCAGCGTGACCGTCGCGTCGAGCGCGATGCCGCCGCGGTCGATGAGCAGCACGCGGTCGGCCAGCGCGACGGCCTCCGCGACGTCGTGCGTCACCAGCAGCGCCGTGAAGCCGTGGCGTTGCCACAGCTGCTCGATGAGGCGGTGCATCTCCAGGCGCGTCAGCGCATCCAGCGCGCCCAGCGGCTCGTCCAGCAGCAGCAGGCGCGGGCGGTGCACCAGCGCGCGGGCCAGCGCCACGCGCTGACGCTGGCCGCCCGAGAGCGTCGCCGGCCAGTCGTCGCCACGGCCGGCCAGGCCCACCTGGGCCAGCGCTTCCATCGCGCGGGCCCTGGCGTCGCGGCCCGCCAGCCCCAGCGCGACGTTGTCGACGACGCGCTTCCACGGCAGCAGCCGCGCGTCCTGGAACATCAGCCGGCGTTCATCCGCCGCGCCGGCGTCGACGTGGCCGGCGCTGGGCGCGTCCAGCCCCGCGATGAGGCGCAGCAGCGTGCTCTTGCCGCAGCCGCTGCGGCCCACCAGCGCGACGAACTCGCCGGGCGCGATGTTCAGGTCCAGTGCCTGCAGCACATGACGCGTGCCGAAGGATTTGTCGACGCCGCGCAGCGTCAGCGCCAGGCCGTGCGAGGTGTCGCGGGCAGGGGGATCGTTGGCCACGGCGTCACGCGGCAGCACGGGGGTGTCGAACTCGGTGAGCCACATCGTCAGGTTCCTTCGCTCGCATAGCCTCGGTGCCAGGGCAGCCACGCACGCTCCAGCGCGCGGGCGACGACGTCGGCCAGCTTGCCCAGCAGCGCGTACAGCAGGATGCCCACCAGCACGATGTCGGTCTGCAGGAACTCGCGGGCGTTCATCGTCAGGTACCCGATGCCGGCCTGCGCCGACAGCGTCTCGGCGACGATGAGCAGCACCCACATCAGCCCCAGCGAGAAGCGCAGGCCGACGAGGATGGACGGCAGCGCGCCGGGCAGGATGACCTGCCGGTACAACTGCCAGCCCGACAGGCCGTAGCTGCGCGCCATCTCGATGAGGTCGCGGTCGACGTTGCGGATGCCGTGGAAGGTGTTCAGGTAGACCGGGAAGAACACGCCCACGGCGACCAGCACCAGCTTGGCGGCCTCGTCGATGCCGAACCACAGGATGACCAGCGGGATCAGCGCCAGCGCCGGGATGTTGCGCAGCATCTGCAGCGTCGTGTCCAGCAACGCCTCGGCGTGGCGCCAGGTGCCGGTCAGCAGGCCCAGCACCAGACCCAGCCCGCCGCCGACGGCCAGTGCCGAGAACGCGCGCGCCGCGCTGACGCCGACGTGATGCGCCAGCTCGCCGGAGCGCAGCAGCGTCCAGAACGCGGTGGCCACGGCGGCGGGCTCCGGCAGGATGCGCGCCGACAGCCAGCCCGTGCGCGACGCGATCTCCCACGCGACGAGGATGGCCGCGGGCAGCAGCCAGGGGGTGAGGCGCTTCAGCATGCGTCAGCTCGCCGATACGGCCTTGGGCACGTAGCTGTTCGCCACGACCTCACCGAACGGCCCGGTCAGCGCCGGCGCTGTCAGCTTCTCGCGCACGCCCAGCGGCAGCAGAGGGAATACCAGCTCTGCGAAGCGGTGCGCCTCGTCCAGATGCGGGTAGCCGCTGAGGATGAAGTACTCCAGACCGAGGTCGGAATACTCCTTGATGCGGTCCGCCACCTGCTGCGGATTGCCGACGAGGGCGGTGCCCGCGCCGCCGCGCACCAGGCCCACGCCGGCCCACAGGTTGGGCGCGATCTCCAGGCCGGCGCGCACGTTGGCCTTGTCGAACTGGCCGCCGTGCAGCTCGGCCATGCGGCGCTGGCCGACCGAGTCCATCGTCTTGAACTTGGCCTGGGCGGTGGCGACTGTGGCTTCGTCCAGCTGCGACACCAGCTCGGCGGCCGCGCGCCAGGCCTCGTCCTCCGTCTCGCGCACGATGACGTGCAGCCGGATGCCGTACTGCAGCTGCCGGCCCTTGGCCGCGGCGCGTTCGCGCACGTCGGCGAGCTTCTTCGCGACGTCGGCGGGGGGCTCGCCCCAGGTCAGGTAGGTGTCCACCTGTTCGGCGGCGAGGTCGTGTGCCGGGCCTGAGGACCCGCCGAAGAACACCGGCGGGTAGGGCTTGTTGATGGGCGGGTACAGCACCTTGCCGCTTTTCACGCTGAGGTGCTGGCCTTCAAAGTCCAGCGGCGTGCCGTCGTGCGAGCGGCTCATCAGTTCGCGCCAGATGCGGATGAACTCGGCCGACTGCTCGTAGCGCTCGGCATGGCCGAGGAACTGGCCGTCGCCGGCCAGCTCGTCCGGGTCGCCGCCGGTCACGAGGTTGACGAGCAGGCGCCCACCCGACAGCCGGTCCAGCGTGGCGGCCATGCGCGCGCTCTGCGACGGCGCCACCAGCCCGGGCCGCAGCGCGACGAGGAACTTGAGGTGCCTGGTCGCGTCGATGAGGCTGGCCGCGACGATCCACGAGTCCTCGCAGGAGCGGCCGGTGGGCAGCAGCACGCCTTCATAGCCGAGGCTGTCGGCGGCGATGGCGATCTGCTTGAAGTAGGCGTGGTCGGCCACGCGCGCGCCGGGCGAGCTACCGAGGTAGCGGCTGTCGCCGTGGGTGGGGATGAACCAGAAGATCTTCATGCGGGCGCTCCCGGCACCCGGACGCGCAGCCCTTCGCGCTGCCAGAGTGCCGCCGTGGTGGCGAGGATGAGGGCGATGGCGGCAAGCCGCGGCGCGGGCGAGCTCACTTGCCGGCCTCGGCGAGCTTGACGCTGCCTGGCAGCGCGTCCGCCACGCGGATGGGCTTGGGGATCAGGCCCAGCGCGTGGAAGGTGTCGGCGATCTTCTGCTGCTCGGCGGCCACGGCGGCGGTCAGCGGCTTCACGCCGAACTGGTAGCGCGTCAGGCTCTTCTCGACGACCTCGGGCTCCAGCCCCTGCAGCGGCGCGATGACGGCGGCCGCCGCCTTGACGTTGGCCTTCAGCGCCACGGCCTGGGCCTGCGTGTCCTCGAACAGCGCCTGGATGACCTGTGGCTGCTTCTCGGCGTAACCGCGCTCGGCCAGGTAGTAGGCGTAGTTGTTGACGAGGCCGCGGCCGTCCTGCAGCAGGCGGGCGCCGCTCTGCTTTTCGACGGCGGCGAGGAAGGGGTCCCAGATCACCCAGGCATCCACCGCACCGCGCTCGAAGGCGGCGCGTGCGTCGGCCGGCGGCAGGTAGACGGCCTGCACATCGCTGAACTTCAGGCCCTGCTTCTCCAGTGCCTTCACGAGCAGGTAGTGCACGTTGCTGCCCTTGTTCAGCGCGACCTTCTTGCCTTTCAACTCGGCGACGGTCTTGATGCCCGAGTCCCTGGGCACGACGATGGCCTCGGCCTCGGGCGCGGCGGGGTCGAAGCCGATGTAGACGAAGCGGGCGCCGGCGGCCTGCGCAAAGATGGGCGGCGCCTCGCCGACGAAGCCCACGTCAACGGCGCCGACGTTCAGGCCTTCCAGCAGCTGCGGGCCGGCGGGGAATTCCACCCACTTCACCGCCACGCCCAGCGGACTGAGCTTCTTCTCCAGCGAGCCGCTGGACTTCTGGTAGGTCAGCAGGCTGGCGGACTTCTGGAACCCGATGCGCAGCGTCGTCTGCGCGGACGCCTGCAGGCTGATGGCGGCCACCAGCAGTGGCGCGGCCAGGCGGAAGAGGGAGCGGAAGGAGAGCATGTGTTTGTCCTGTGCAAAAAAGATCCCGGCGCTCGGTCACACCCGATCCGCGCCCGAGCGCCGGGAAGAAGTCGCCGTTCCCGTCCGGGAGGCGAGGAGACAAGAGGTACTGCGTTGTGAGGGGTTCAGCGCCGACAGTCGAACGGCTCCGCGGCGCTGCGCATTCGCGCGGCAGGCAGCAGCGGTTGCAGCGCGCGGTCCAGCCGCGCGAGCAGGTCGGGGTCGGGCACATAACCGCCCGCCTCATGGCGCTGCAGCTGCGCGTCGGTGGCGAACACGCCATCCAGCACGTAGCGGGCGCCGAGGGCCGACAGCACGGGCTTGAGCGCGTAGTCCAGTGCCAGCAGGTGGGCCGGGCTGCCGCCGGTGGCCAGCGGCAGCACCGTCTTGCCGCGCAGCGCGTCGGGCGGCAGCAGGTCCAGGAAGACCTTCAGCAGCCCCGAGTAGGCGGCCTTGTAGATGGGCGTGCCGACGATGACGAGGCCGGCGCCGCTGAGCGCATCGATGGCGCGGGCGATGGCGGGGTCTTGCGCGTCGGCGTTCAGCAGCGCGCCGGCCGGCAGCTCGCGCACGGCGATGTGCTCGCTGCGCGTGGCCACGCCTTCCAGCCGCGTCAGCGCGAACTGTGTCAGCCACGCCGATCGCGAGCGTTCGCTGGGACTGCCGGAGATGCTGGTGATGTGCATGGTGGCCTGCATGTGTTCAGGCCTTGCACGATAGGGATCGGCGCTTCTGCGCGGAACGAAGGAAAGCGGGGATGCTTATGCGGCCGGTGCGTTTGGACCTTCAGCCATGCGCCGTGCCAGCCTTGGTCCCTCCGACAGGAATCGAACCTGTATCTGCCGCTTAGGAGGCGGCCGTTCTATCCATTGAACTACGGAGAGTGCCGTCTCGCCCGCCGTGACGGCGGTGCGAGGGCGCGCATTCTCTCATGGCGCCGCTGCTGGGTCGGGCGTGCGAGGGCAGCTGGGCAGGTCCGGTCTGCCGGCAGAGATCTCCGGCTGGCAACGGTGAACGGCATCGTCGGCACGCATTTCTCGCTATCGCTGCCATTGGCAGGATTGCGTTGATCCCTCATGGACCGACTCCTAGACTGCCCTGGCTCTGTTCATCCCCCCGAGGAGACTCCCATGTCCGAATCTCACTGCCCGTTCTCGGGCGCCCACGCCAAGCCTGCCGCCAGGGGCAACCAGCGCTGGTGGCCCAACCAACTCGACCTGGGCGTGCTGCACCAGCATTCGCCGCGCGGCAACCCGATGGGCGCATCCTTCGACTACGCAGCCGAGTTCAAGACGCTGGACCTGGATGCCGTCGTCCGCGACCTGCAGGCGCTGATGACCGACTCGCAGGACTGGTGGCCCGCCGACTACGGCCACTATGGCCCGTTCTTCATCCGCATGGCCTGGCACGCGGCCGGCACCTACCGTACCTCCGACGGCCGTGGTGGCGGCAACACCGGCAACCAGCGCTTCGCGCCGCTGAACAGCTGGCCCGACAACGGCAACCTGGACAAGGCCCGCCGCCTGCTGTGGCCCATCAAGCAGAAGTACGGCCGCAAGCTGTCGTGGGCCGACCTGTTCATCCTGACCGGCAACGTCGCGCTCGAATCCATGGGCTTCAAGACCTTCGGCTTCGGCGGTGGCCGGGCCGACATCTACGAGCCCGAAGCCGACATCGACTGGGGCCCCGAGGCCGAATGGCTGGCCACCAGCGACAAGCCCGGCGGCCGCTACAGCGGTGAGCGCGACCTGGCCAACCCGCTGGCCGCCGTGCAGATGGGCTTGATCTACGTGAACCCGGAAGGGCCGGACGGCAACCCCGACCCGCTGCTGTCGGCGCGCGACATCCGTGACACCTTCGCTCGCATGGCGATGAACGACGAGGAGACCGTGGCGCTGGTGGCCGGCGGCCACACCTTCGGCAAGGCGCACGGCGCGGGCCCGGCCAGTCATGTCGGCAAGGAGCCCGAGGGCGCCGACATCCTCGACCAGGGCCTGGGCTGGAAGAGCAGCTACGCGTCCGGTATGGCCGGCCACACCATCACCAGCGGCATCGAGGGCGCCTGGAAACCCAACCCGACGACCTGGGACATGGGTTATCTCGACACGCTGTTCAAGTACGACTGGGAACTGACGAAGAGCCCGGCCGGCGCCCACCAGTGGCGGCCCAAGGGCGGCGCGGGCAGCGACACGGTCGTCGACGCGCACGACCCGACGAAGTTCCATGCGCCGATGATGACCACCGCCGACCTGGCGCTGCGTTTCGACCCGGCCTACGAGAAGATCTCGCGCCGCTACCACGCCAACCCGGCCGAGTTCGCCGACGCGTTCGCGCGTGCCTGGTTCAAGCTGACGCACCGCGACATGGGCCCCGTGTCGCGCTACCTCGGCAAGCTGGTGCCGCAGGAAACGCTGATCTGGCAAGACCCGGTGCCCGCGGTCGACCATCCGCTCGTCGATGACCACGACGTGGCTGCGCTGAAGCAGCAACTGCTCGCCTGCGGCCTGACGACGGCGCAGCTCGTCGGCACCGCGTGGGCGTCGGCGTCCACCTTCCGCGGCAGCGACAACCGCGGTGGCGCCAACGGCGCGCGCATCCGCCTCGCGCCGCAGAAGGACTGGGCCGTCAATCAGCCGGCAGAACTGGCCGGCGTGCTGGCCAAGCTCGAAGCCGTGCAGCAGGCCTTCAACGCCGCGGCGAGCGGCGGCAAGAAGATCTCGCTGGCCGACCTCATCGTGCTGGGCGGCAGCGCCGCCATCGAGGCCGCCGCGAAGCAGGCGGGTGCCGACATCACCGTGCCCTTCCACCCCGGCCGCACGGACGCCACGCAGGCACAGACCGATGCCGAATCCTTCGCACCGCTGGAGCCGCGGGCCGATGGCTTCCGCAACTACCTGGCCCCCGGGCTGCCTCAGGCCTCCGCGGCCGAACGCCTCGTCGACAAGGCGCAGTTGCTGACGCTGTCGGCGCCCGAGATGGCGGTGCTCGTCGCCGGCCTGCGCGTGCTGGGCGCCAACGCGGGCGGCAGCCCGGCGGGCGCGCTGACCACGCGCGTCGGCGCGCTGTCCAACGACTTCTTCGTGAACCTGCTGGACATGGGCACGAAGTGGCAGAAGACAGCCGACGGCGTGCTGGAGGGCGTGGACCGCAAGACCGGCCAGCGCCGCTGGACGGCGACGGTCGCCGACCTCGTGTTCGGCTCCAACGCGCAGCTGCGCGCGCTGGCGGAGGTCTATGCCGGCAGCGACGCCGCGGCCAAGTTCGTCGACGACTTCGTCGCGGCCTGGGTCAAGGTGATGGAGCTGGACCGCTTCGACCTGCGCGCCTGAGTCACCGCGCGGGGCGAGGGCGGCGCACCAGAAGCGCCGCCCCGCCCGGTCAGCAGGCTGGAGCAGCGGGTTGATCGTCGTGGTGCAGCAAGGCCGGGCGCCGGGCCGCTAGTTCCACTTCCATTGCCAGATCAGGTCCACCGCGTTGTCGTCGCCGCTCTGCGCCCGCAGCGTGAAGCGCCGGGCGATGCGGTAGATCAGCTGCCACGATCCGGTCGTCGCGTTCAGGCTGCGCTCGTAGCCCACGTACCAGTGCCGCGAGATCTGCTTGCCCAGCCGCACGATGGTGGCGCGGGTGTCGTCGTCGCTCTGCGAGAGCGACAACTCGTCCAGCCCCAGCTGGCGCAGCGCCTTGCCGGTGGCGCCTTCGCCCTCGCCGCTGATGAGCGCCAGCGCGGCGCGCTGCAGCAGCGCCGTGTCGGTGCGGCCCAGGCCGTCGGGGCCGCGGCCCAGCAGCAGCCAGGACAGCTTGTCGGTGTCGCTCATGTCGGGCTCGGCGTACAGGCTCACGCGCGGCGCCTGCGCGGTGCCGCCGACGTAGACGCCCACGCGCACGTCCAGGTTGGGCCGCACGGCCAGCAGGTCCAGCGACGGGTTGTCCAGCGAGCCCGTGAAGCTGATGTCGCCGCGCTCGATCTCCAGCTTCTGGCCGTAGGCGGCGTACTGGCCGCCGTTGGCGTCGAGCTTGCCGGTCACGCGCAACGGGCCGTTCTCCTTCTGCGCGATCTGCAGCTGGCCGCGCAGCGTCGTCGCCAGGCCGCGGCCGCGCACCTTGAATTCGCGGCCGAAGTCCAGCGACACGTTGACGGTGGAGCCGCGCACCGACTGCGGCGCGGGTGGTGCGGTGGGCTCGGCGGTGCGCGGGCCGCGGCGCACGATGACGTCGTCGGCCAGCGTCGGCGCATCGGCGCGCGTGAAGTCGAACAGGCCCTCGTCGGCGCGCAGCTTGCCGCTGAGGTTCAGGCCCTTGTCGTCCAGGTCCAGCGTGGCGTTGCCGCTGGCGACGATGCGGCGGTCCACGCGCGACAGCACGCGCAGCTTGTCGGCCGTCATCTCGATGTGCGCGGCCGGCTTGGCGCCCAGCTCCGCGCGGCCGGTGGCGCGCAGCCAGCCATCGCCCGCGCGGGCCTGCAGCTCGGTCAGCTCGGCATGCTGGCCCTTCAGGTCCAGCACGAAGCGGCCCTCGGTGACGTCCACGCCGTACAGCAGGTGGCGCAGCGCCAGGCCGTCGCCGTCGGCGCGGCCGGTCAGGTCCGGCGCGGCGAGCTTGCCGCCGATCTGCACCGTGGCGGCGGCCCGGCCTGCCAGCCGCCAGCCGGCCGGCACCCAGCGGCCCCAGGTGGCGAGGTCGTTCACGTTGGCCTGCAGCACGCCGTCGATGGGCGTGGCGGCCTCGGGCCACAGCCCGGCGGGCCGCAGCGAGAGCGCGCCGCCCAGGCTGCCCAGCGCCTTGCCGGACAGGCCCTGCGCGAACTGCCACACGCCGTCGCGCACGTTCAGCGCCACGCGCAGGTCGGTCAGGCCCAGCGGCCGCGTGCCGAATTCGTCGGTCACGCGCAGGTCGCCGCCCTGGCGGTCCAGCAGCACCTCGGCGGTGAGCCGATCGGTGAGCAGCAGCGACGCGTGGCCGGTGATGCGCAGGTCGCCGCTCCAGCCGAAGTCGGGCTGCCAGCGCGCCATCAGCGGCGCGACGGCCAGGTCCTCCAGCTGCAGCTCGGCGCGCGCCTCGGGTTGCGCGCCGCCGCGCCAGCTCAGGGTCTGCCAGCGCACGAAGGCGCCGCCTACCTCGGCACGGCCGGGCTCGGCCGTCACCTGCGGGCCGCTGTCGCCCAGCGCCACGCGCAGGCCGATGTTGCTGGCGGCCAGCGTGGCCGGCGTGCCGGGGCGCAGCGGCGCGATGTCCAGCTGCGCGATGCGGCCCGCCCAGGCCTGGCCGTTCCAGTCGCCCTGGGCCTGCAGCGTGGCGCCCAGGTTCACGTCCTGCCCGCCGGCCGGTGCGCGGCCGGCCAACTGGGCCTTGAGTTCGTGGGCACTGCGCCGGCCCTGCAGGTCCAGCTTGACGAGCTTCAGCTGCACCTGGCCGTTGCGCACGCCGCCGGCTTCCACCGCCAGCGACAGCGGCGCGTCGCCATCCACGCCCGGCGCGGGCAGGCTCCAGCGGGCCTTGGCGCTCTCCACCATCGTGCCGTTGGCGCTCAGGCCCTTCAGCGTCGCGCTGCCGCGGCCGCCCACCTGCCATACGGTGGCGGGCAGCGTCTTGGGCGAGAGCTTGCCCGGCGCCGGCAGCTTCACGCGCTGCAGCTGCAGGTCGCCGTCGCCGTCCACCTGGCCGGCCACCGGCCCCTGGCCCAGCAGCGCCAGCAGCGGGTTCAGCTCGGCCAGCCTGGCGGCCTGCAGCTTGATGTCGGCCGCGACGGCCTCGGGCCGGGCCTCGCCGCGCGTCTGCACGCGGTTGCTGCCCAGCCGCGCGGCGAGGTCGAAGCCGGCCGCGTCGGCCGCGCGCGGGCGGGCGAGCTTGAGCTGGCCATCCAGCGGCAGGCCGCCGAACTGGCCAGGCAGCAGCGTGGCCTCGGCCGTGCCGGTGGCGTTGTCGGCGCTGTTGCCGCGCAGGTCCAGCGTCGCGTCCGCGTTCAACCGCGTCGGGCCGGGCAGCCGCGCCCATGCGGAGCCAGGCGCGCCGCGCCACAGCAGGTGCGGGTCGAACTGCCGCACTTGCGCCTTGAGCTTGACGGCGGGCAGGCCGGCGCGTGGCGCCTCGACGCTGCCGCTGGCCTGCAGCTCGGCGTCGCCGCTGGTGAGCCGGGCCTCCTCGACCTGCCAGCTGCTGCCCTGGTCGTGCAGGCGGCCCTGCACGCGCGCCTGCACGCGCAGCGGGCGCTGCTCCAGCGTGCCGCGCAGGTCGGTCTTTGCCGTCAGCGGCTGGCCGGGGCCGCCGGTGAGGGCCAGCGGCCCGTCCAGGCGGGCGGGCGTGGCGCGTGCGTCCAGCTGCTCGGGACGCAGGCCTTGCACGCGCGCTTCCAGCTGCCAGCGGCCGTCGGCCTCGCGGCGGCCCTGGCCCTGCACGCGGGCGCCGCCGCTGAGCGTGGCGTCCAGCGTCGTCAGGCGCAGCGTGGTGAGCTGGTCGGGCCGGCCGGCCAGCGCCAGGCTGAGCTGCTGCACGGGCAGGGCGACTTGGTCCCAGCGGCCGGCCGCGCTGTTGCGCAGCTCGGCCTGCAGCGTGGCCTCGGCGTCGCGCGCCGGCGCGCTCAGCCGCGCGCTGCCGGTCAGCGCGGTGCGGGGCAGGCCGGGGGCGAGGGCCGACAGCGCGGCGAGGTTGAACTGCTCGGCCTGCAGCTGCAGCGCCGCGACCGGCCACGGCGAGAACGGCTGCACGTCGCCCTGCGCCTTCAGTGTCTGCCCGGCGGCCTGCACCTCGGCCTTGGCCTGCAGCCGGGCCAGCGGGCCGCGCACGGCCGCCACGGCCAGCCAGGGCAGGTCGGTGGCCTCCTGCTGCTGCACCGTCAGCGTTGCCTCCGTCTGCAGCGGCGCGGCGCTGGCGACGCGCGCCTCGCCCGCGAGCAGCAGTTGCTGCCAGCGTGCGCCGGTCAGCTTGACGTGATGGGTGCCGCTGCGCGGCAGGTCCAGCGTGGCGGCGATGCCGCGCACGGGCGGCTGGTCGGCGGCCCAGCTGAGGCTGCCGATGGCCAGCTTGTCGATCTGCACGCCCAGCGGCAGCGACAGGTCCAGCGGCGGCACCAGCGGCGCGGTGCTGGGCTGCGTGCGGACGATGACCTCGTCCACCGCCAGCTCGCGCGCCTGCAGCACGCGCTGGCGCGGGCTGACGCCCAGGCCCGTCCAGTGCAGCCCGCGCAGCTCGGCGGTGCCGCCGGCCCAGGTCAGCAGCAGGCGGCGGGCGCGGAACTCACCCATCAGCGAGCCCTCGGGCTGCTCGACCTGCACGCCCGGCAGCCGGGCCAGCAGCCAGGCGCTGCCGGACGACTGCTGCAGCAGCCAGGCGATGAAGCCGGCCACCAGCACGGCCAGTACGGCCAGCCCGATCAGGCCGTTGCGGGCGATGCGCAGCGACCGTCTCACAGCGTGATCCCCACGCTGAAGTGCAGCCGCCACTTGCCCGTCTCCTGCGCCCGGGCGACGTCCACGCGCAGCGGGCCCACGGGGCTGCGCCAGCGCACGCCGGCACCAACGCCGATGACGGGCCGGTAGTCCTGCCAGCGCGACGCGGCATTGCCGGCGTCGACGAACAGCGCGCCCCACAGGCTGGGCATGCTCGCCAGCACGGGCCGCGCGATCTCCAGGCTGCCGGTGGCCATCACGCGGCCGCCGACGGTCAGGCCGTTGTCGACCGGCCCGAGGCTGTGATACGCGTAGCCGCGCACCGACTCGTCGCCACCGGCCAGGAAGCGCAGCTTCTCGGGCACGCCCACCTGCTCGCGCGCGATCACCTGGGCCACCTCGGCGCGGGCCGACGTGAACCAGCCGCCCAGCGGCTTGTAGTAGCCCAGCTTGAGCTGCAGGCGGCCGAAGGGGCCGCTGTCGTCCGTGCCGCCGCCGCGCACATGGCCCAGGCCCAGCAGCAGCAGGCCCTGGTGGCCGTCGGTGGGCAGCAGCGAGCTGTCGAGCCGGCGGCGTATCCACTGCTGGTTGATGGACACGGCCAGGTTGGTGTTGACCTCGGTGCCGGCCGTCTCGCGGGCGCGCAGCAGCTCCACGTAGCTGAGCCGCTCGTCGTGCGGAGACTCGTACAGCCGGCCCAGCCGCAGGCCCAGGTTGGTGGCGATCTTGTCGCTGCTGCGGTCCTGCTCGAACTGCAGGGACGCGAGGTTGCGCTTCAGGTCGGGCTGCGGGTGGGAGCTGATCTCCAGCTCCGCCCCGCGCAGGTCGCGGCTCAACTGCAGCTTGGAGCGGGCCCGCATCGACAGCCCGAACGGCCGGCGGTGCAGGTGCTCCACGCTGATGCTCTGGCCGTTGTTGGCGTGGTAGCCCACCGCGACGGTGGCCTGCTGCAGCGCCGACTCGGTCAGCGTGACCAGCACGGGGCTGGTGCCGTCGGCGTCCACCACCTCGGGCTGCAGCTGCACGCGCACGGCGTCGAACAGCTGCGTCTTGGCCAGCCGCTCCTGGAAGTCGGCCAGCTGCTGCTCGGTGTAGGGATCGCCGCGGTCAAAGCCGGTCAGGCGTTCGACGGACAGGCGGGTCTGGCGCTGCAGGCCCTCGATGCGCAGCTCGCCGAACTTCGCGCGGTTGCCGCTGGCCAGCACGAGGCGCAGCTCCACTGTCTGCGTGTCGGGGTCCACGCGGGCGGACGTCTCGGCCCAGCGCGCCGTCGGGTAGCCGCCGGTGCGGGCGCGCAGCAGCAGGTCGCCCTTGCCGGCCGCCCATTGCGACTGCGTGAACGCGTCGCCGTCCTTCAGCGGCCAGGCGCGCTGCAGCGCCTCGCGCAGCGCCGGCACGTCGTCGCTGGCCAGGCCTTCGCTGAACTCGAGCTCCACCCTGGCCACCTTTGCCTGCGGGCCCGGCGTGACGGTGAGGCGCAGCCGGGTGGCATCGTCCGTATCGCGGGCCACGTCGGCCGCTGCGTTGAAGAAGCCTTCGGTCTCCAGCAGCGTCTGGGCCTGCGCCGGCGCGGCCGCCGCCAGCCGGGCCAGCTCCACGCGGCTCAGCGCCGCCTCGCTGGCGCGGTAGCGGGCGATGTCCAGGTGCTGCTGCAGCAGCGCGCGCAAGCGGCCGTCGCCGTCGTTCTCGACGCGGATGTCCAGGCTGTAGACGGCCGGTGCGTCGGCCGGGATGTCGGGCGCAGAACCAGTGGACGGGGAGGCGGGGGCGGGGGGCTTCGTCGCACAGCCGCTCAGTACCGCCACGAGCAGCAGGGCGAGGAGGGCACGCGTCATTTGCTGAGCAGCCGCATCGCGCCTTCGAGGCCGGAGAGGGTGAGCGGGAACATGCGCTGCTGCATCAGCTGCTGGATCAGCGCGATGCTCTGCCGGTACTGCCACACGCCCTGCGGCTCGGGGTTGATCCAGGCGTACTTCGGGAACGCGTGCGTGAGCCGCTGCAGCCACTCGGCGCCCGGCTCGTCGTTGTTGTATTCGACGCTGCCGCCGGCCTGCAGGATCTCGTAGGGGCTCATCGTCGCGTCGCCGACGAAGATCAGCTTGTAGTCGCGGTTGTACTTGCGGATCAGGTCGTGGGTAGCGAGCTTCTCGGCGAAGCGGCGGCGGTTGTTCTTCCAGACGAAGTCGTAGACGCAGTTGTGGAAGTAATAGAACTCCAGGTGCTTGAACTCGGCCTTGGCGGCGCTGAAGAGTTCCTCGACGCGGTGGATGTGCTCGTCCATCGTGCCGCCCACGTCCATCAGCAGCAGCACCTTGACCTTGTTGTGGCGCTCGGGCTGCATGCGGATGTCCAGCATGCCGGCGTTGGCGGCCGTGCCGTGGATGGTGCCGTCCAGGTCCAGCTCCAGGTCGGACCCCTCGCGCGCGAAGCGGCGCAGCCGCCGCAGCGCGACCTTGATGTTGCGCGTGCCCAGTTCCAGCGAGTCGTCGTAGTCCTTATAGGCGCGCTGCTCCCACACCTTGACGGCACTCTTGTTGCCACCGGCGCCGCCGATGCGGATGCCCTGCGGGTTGTAGCCACTGTTGCCGAACGGGCTGGTGCCGCCCGTGCCTATCCAGCGGTTGCCGCCTTCGTGGCGTTCCTTTTGCTCCTCGAAGCGCTTCTTCAACGTCTCCATCAGCTCGTCCCAGCCCATCTTCTCGATGGCGGCCTTCTGCTCGGGCGTCAGGTTCAGTTCCAGGTTCTTCTTCAGCCAGTCCAGCGGCACCTCGGCCGTGAAGTCGGTCAGCATCTCCACACCCTTGAAGTAGGCGGCGAAGGCGCGGTCGAACTTGTCGTACTGGGTCTCGTCCTTGACGAGGGCGGCGCGGGCCAGGTGATAGAAGTCGTCGATGGACGCGACGCCGCCGTCTTCGGCCGACGCGATGACACCGGCCCGCAGCGCTTCCAGCAGCGTCAGGTACTCGGGCACTGTCACCTTGAGCTTGGCGGCGCGCAGCGTGTAGAAGAACTGGATCAGCATGGCCCGTCCATTATGAAAGGCAACCGGGCGCCGGCCTGTGTGAAGGCGTTAGCGTCTTGGGGGTGCATGCCGCGCCAGCCAGCCAAAGAACTCGCCGTACCAGAGCCGGCTGTTGCGGGCTTTCAGCACCCAGTGGTTCTCGTCCGGGAACCACACGAGGCGCGCCGGCACGCCCAGTGATTTCAGCGTGTTGTAGTAGGCCAGGCCTTGCGCGTCGGGCACGCGGTAGTCCAGCGCGCCGTGGATGACCAGCGTGGGCGTCTTGAAGTGCCTGGCGAACGTGTGCGGGCTCTGCGCGGAGACGCGGGCCGGGTCGTCCCAGTAGGCGGCGCCCAGTTCCTTGCGGTGCCAGGCGTAGGCGTCGTCGGCATACATGGCCTGCCAGTCGTAGCAGCCGGCGTGGCAGACGTAGGCCTGGTAGCGGCCCGGCTTCACGTGCCCGTTCATCCACGCGACCATGTAGCCGCCGTAGCTGCCACCGGTGGCGACGATGCGCGTCTTGTCCACCCAGCGTTGTTGAAGCAGCCAGTCGGTGCCGGCCTCCACGTCCTGCAGCTCGTACTCGCCCCAGTGGCCGGTGATGCTGTCCAGGAACTCGTGGCCGAAGCTGGAGGAGCCGTGGTAGTTGACGCTCGCGACCACGTAGCCTTGTGCGGCGAACACCTGGTGGTTCCAGCGCCAGTGCCAGCTGTCGCCGAACGCGGTGTGCGGGCCGCCGTGGATGACGTGCATCACGGGCCACTTCTTTTTCGCCTTCGCGTCGAAACCGGGCGGGTAGGTCAGCCACATCTGCACCGCGTCGCCACGCGCGCCGGTGATGGTGACCTCCTCGTGCCGGCCGAAGCGGTGTGCGGCCAGGCGGTCATCGTTCAGCGTCTCGATGCGCTGGGCGGCGGCGCCGTCCAGCACCGACAGCTGCGGCGGGTGCTGCATGCCATCGTGGTTGATGACCGTGATGCCGCCGGCCTGCGCGAAGCTGCCCACGTGGCCGCCCTCGAACAGCGCTTCAGCGCGGCGGTCGCCCAGCGCGAAGCGCCACAGGTGGCGCCGGCCGCGTTCCTCGGCGGCGAACAGCACGGCCTGGTCGTCGTCGGTCCACTGCAGCGGTGCGGCCACCTCGTGGTCCCAGTCGTCGCTGAACACGGCCCAGTTTCCGCGCTGGTCCAGCACGGCCAGGCGGTCCGGCTGGTTGTGGCCCAGCGCCTGGTGGCTGGCCAGGAACGCCAGATGCGCGCCGGACTGGCTGTAGCGCGGGACGGAGAAATCCCAGTCGGCGTCCTGCAGCAGCGTCTGCCCGCGGCGCGTGCGTACATCGATCTCGGCGAGCGCGTAGCGGTTGTCCAGCCGCTTCTCGGCGGCCGGGTCGAACGCGAACGCGATGCGCCGGCCGTCGGGCGAGATGTCGAAGCAGGTCGCGTCGGGCTCGGCGCGCTCCAGCTCCCAGGCGCTGCCCTCGAACAGGTCGCGCGCCTTGCCGGTGGCGACGTCCATCACGTGCAGGTGCGGCACGCGGCCTTGGGGGATGTGGTGGTCCCAGTAGCGGTACAGCGCTTCCTCGGTGACGCAGGCCGTCTCCTTGCGTGCCTTGAACTCCTTCAGCGCGTCGGCCTGCGCGGCGGCCTTGCGGTCGGGCCAGACCCAGGACACGAAGGCGATGCGCCGGCCGTCGGGGAACCACTTGAACGCGTCCACGCCGGTGGGCACGCGGCCCACGCGGCGCGCCTCGCCGCCGTCGGGCGCGATGACGTAGAGCTGCGCCTCCTCGTCCTTGCTGCCGCCCTGCTCGCGCCGGGCGGTGAAGGCAATCAGGTCGCCACGCGGGCTCCATTGCGGCTGGCCGTCCTTGTCGCCGGCCTCGGTCAGGCGGCGCGGTGCGCCACCCAGCGTGGAGAACAGCCACAGGCTGGACTGCGCCTGGTTGGTCTCCATCGAGTAGCGCGTGACGGCGGCAACGGCCTGGGCGCCGTCGGGGCTGAGGCTGGGCGCGGCGATGCGGTCCAGGCCCCACAGTGCATCAACGTCAAACGGTGCGTTGAAAGGCCTGGAAGGTTTGCTCATGCTCTCGGTCTTGTCAGTTGCCAGCTGAGGTGCGCCTTGACCTCCGGCCATTCGCCCGCGGTCAGGCTGTACATGACGGTGTCGCGCACCGTGCCGTCGCGCCGCAGCGCGTGATGGCGGATGACGCCGTCGCGCCGGGCGCCCAGGCGCTCGATGGCGCGCTGCGACGCGTGGTTGAAGTTGTCGGTGCGCCAGCCCACGAGTTTCGCGCCCAGCGTCTCGAATGCATGCGTCAGCAGCAGCAGCTTGGCCGTCGTGTTGACGGCGCTGCGCTGCACGCGCTGCGCGTACCAGGTGTAGCCGATCTCGACGCGTTCGATGGCCGGCACGATGTCGTGATAGCTGGTGGAGCCCAGCACCTCGCCGCTGGCGGCGTCCAGCACCGCGAAGGGCAGCCGGTGGCCGGCGGCCTGGCCGGCCAGCGCGGTTTCGACATAGGCGGTGGTCTCGCTGGGCGCCGGCACGCTGGTGAAGCGCAGGTTCCACAGCTCGCCGTCGGCGGCCGCGGCCTGCAGGCCGGGCACATGGTCCAGCGTCAGCGGCTCGAGGCGGATGGGCCCGGCGGCCAGCGTGACGGGCTCGACCGGCTTCACGGCCTGTCCTTCAGCAGCACCTTGCGCGCCGCCCAGCGGCCCAGCCCGCAGCCGGCCACGATGAGCAGCAGGCCCAGCATCTGCGTGGCGTTCCAGTCGGTGCTGGCGACGAAGTCGATGCCTAACTGCCGGCCGGCCCACCAGCCCAGCAGCGCGCCTCCGACGAAGCCGGCCGCATCGGCCAGCCCTTCGCGCATCGCGCGGTTGAAGTCCTGCGCCATCAGCGGTTGTTCCGCTGCATGAAGACGAGCTTCTCGAACAGCGTCAGGTCTTGCTCGTTCTTCAGCAGCGCGCCCACCAGCGGCGGGATGCTGACCTTGTCGTCCTTGGCCTGCAGCGCGTCAACCGGCACATCTTCGGCTACCAGCAGCTTGAGCCAGTCGATCAGCTCCGACGTGCTGGGCTTCTTCTTCAGCCCGGGCAGGTTGCGCACGTCGTAGAAGTTCTTCAGCGCGGCGGCCAGCAGGTCCTTCTTGAGCGTCGGGAAGTGCACGTCGACGATCTTCTTCATCGTCTCGGCGTCGGGGAACCTGATGTAGTGGAAGAAGCAGCGGCGCAGGAAGGCGTCCGGCAGCTCCTTCTCGTTGTTGGAGGTGATGAACACCAGCGGGCGGTGCTTCGCCTTGACGAGCTGGCGCGTCTCGTAGACGTAGAACTCCATGCGGTCGATCTCGCGCAGCAGGTCGTTCGGGAACTCGATGTCGGCCTTGTCGATCTCGTCGATGAGCAGCACGACCGGCTGGTCCGCCTCGAAGGCCTGCCACAGCACGCCCTTGACGATGTAGTTCTCGATGTTGCGCACGCGCTCGCTGCCCTCGATGCCGGCCAGCTGGCTGTCGCGCAGCCGGCTGACGGCGTCGTACTCGTACAGACCCTGCTGGGCCTTCGTGGTGCTCTTGATGTGCCACTGCAGCAGCGGCATGCCGAGGGCGGCGGCCACCTCCTCGGCCAGCATGGTCTTGCCCGTGCCGGGCTCGCCTTTGATCAGCAGCGGGCGCTGCAGCGCGGCCGCCGCGTTGACCGCGAGCATCAGGTCGGCCGTGGCGACGTACTGGTCGGAACCTTTGAATTTCATGGGGAAAACCGGGGCTGGAAGGGGGCCGTTTCAGTATAGGAGCCCTCCTATAATCCGCGCCGCACAAGAACCCATCACCCACCGAGACATGAAAAAACTGCTGCAGATCTCGCTCGCCCTGGCCGCCGCATTCGGTGCCGTTGCCGCCCAGGCGCAGGACGTCAAGGCGGGTGAAAAGAAGATCGCGATGTGCATCGGCTGCCACGGCATCGTGGGCTATCAGGCGAGCTTCCCCGAGATCCACAAGGTCCCCATGATCGCGGGCCAGAACGCCAAGTACATCGTCTCAGCGCTGCAGGCCTATGCCAAGGGCGAACGCAAGCATCCGACGATGCGCGGCATCGCCGGTTCGCTGAGCGACCAGGACATGGCCGACGTCGCCGCGTTCTATGAACAGCAGGCCAAGCTGCCCGCGGTGGCCGACAGCGTGCCCGCCGCGCCCGCCAACGTGGCCGAGCTGCTGACCAAGGGCGCCTGCATCTCCTGCCACGGCGCCAACTTCAGCAAGCCCATCGACCCGAGCTACCCCAAGCTGGCCGGCCAGCACGCCGACTACCTGACCGTGGCGCTCAAGTCGTACAAGGTCGACAAGAACGCCAGCGTGGGCCGCAGCAACGGCATCATGGCCGGCCAGGTCAAGCAGTTCAGCAACGCCGAGCTGAAGGCGATTGCGGCCTACATCAGCACGCTGCCCACTGAGCTGGCCACGGTGCCTCAGAGCAAGTTCCGCTGAGCCGCCGCTGACCTGCGCCGACAAGCCGCCCTGCGAGGCGGCTTTTTCACGCCCATGGCCAAACCGTGCAGAGCTGCACACGGGCCGCCTCGGCAGGCAGAGATACTGCGTGCCACTCTGACAGCGTGGTCATGTTGAAGAAGATCGCCACTACCGACGTGAGACTGGGCATGTACCTCCAGGCGATGGAAGGCGCATGGCTGTCTCACCCGTTCTGGAAGACCAAATTCGTGCTGACGGACCCGGCCGACCTGGCTGCGCTGAAGGCCAGCGGCGTGCCGGCGGTCTGGATAGACAACGAGAAGGGCGCGGACGTGGCCGACGTCGAGCCCGCCAAGGTCAGCCCCATCGCGACGCCACCCGCGCCGGCCGTGGAGCCAGCGCCTCCGCCGCCGCCCCCGGTCGCGCGTGTGCCGGAGCAGCGCGTCACCATGGAGGCCGAACTGGATCGCGCCGCCCAGGTGCTGAACCGTTCCAAGGTGGCGGTCATGGCGCTGTTCGGTGAGGCCCGACTGGGCAAGGCCATCGACAGCGAGGTCTGCCTGCCCATCGTCGAGGAGGTCGCGTCGTCCCTGGCGCGCAACCCGTCCGCGTTTGTCAGCCTCGCGCGGCTCAAGACCAAGGACGACTACACCTACATGCATTCGGTGGCCGTCTGCGGGCTGATGGTGGCGCTGGGCCGGCACATGGGCCTGCCCGACGACCAAGTGCGCGAGGCCGGTCTGGCTGGCCTGCTGCACGATGTGGGCAAGATGCAGATGCCGCTGGAGGTGCTCAACAAGCCCGGCGCGCTGACCGACGCCGAGTTCAGCGTCATGCGCAGCCATCCCGAGCGTGGCTTCGAGCTGCTGAAGGACGGCAGCAACGTGCCGCCGTCGGCGCTGGACGTCTGCCTGCACCATCACGAGAAAGTGGATGGCACGGGCTATCCGCACAAGCTGGCAGGCGACCAGATCAGCGTACTGGCGCGCATGGGCGCCGTCTGCGACGTGTACGACGCGATCACGTCCACGCGCCCCTACAAGAGTGCCTGGGACCCGGCCGGTTCGTTGCAGCGCATGGCGCAGTGGAAGGGTCAGTTCGATCCCGTCATCTTCCAGGCCTTCGTGAAGAGCGTCGGCATCTACCCGACCGGCACCTTGGTGCGGCTGCAGTCCGGGCGGCTGGGCGTCGTGGTGGACCAGAACCCGTCGTCGCTGGTGGCGCCGCGGGTCAAGGTGTTCTATTCGACCAAGTCCAACATGCCCATCCCCGTGCAGGTGCTGGACCTGTCGGCGCCGGGCGCGACCGACCGCATCGCCGGTCGCGAGCCGCCGGAGAACTGGGGC
Source organism: Pelomonas lactea (assembly GCF_043555885.1). Taxonomy (NCBI): domain Bacteria; kingdom Pseudomonadati; phylum Pseudomonadota; class Betaproteobacteria; order Burkholderiales; family Sphaerotilaceae; genus Roseateles; species Pelomonas lactea. Next base: position 461,917 of record NZ_JBIGHX010000003.1, read on the forward strand.
TTCAGCCACTTGGAAGAACTCTGGAACCCCAACTCGAAAAGGTAATTTGGGGCCGCTCCTAAACTGCGCGCTATGCAGTTGGGAGATCAGCGATGAAGCGATGGATGGGGGCGGCCCTCGTGGGGCTGGCGGTGGGGTTGTCATTGCAGGCCGGGGCACAGACGCTGCGCTGGGCCGGCCAGGGCGATCCGCAGACCATGGACCCGCACTCGCAGAACGAGACGCTGACCAACAACATCAATTCGCAGGTCTACGAGCGGCTCATCCTGCGTGATGCAAAGCTGGCCCTGGTGCCGGGTCTCGCCACGGAGTGGAAGCAGACCGGCCCGCTGACCTGGCGCTTCAAGCTGCGCGCCGGCGTCAAGTTCCACGACGGCACGCCGCTGACGGCCGACGACGTGGTCTTCTCGCTGCAGCGGGCCAAGGAGCCCACGTCGCAGATCGCCGTCTATGCCAACGCGGTCGGCGTGGCCAAGCGCGTCGACGACCTGACCGTCGACATCCAGCTGGCGGCCTTCAACCCGATCTTCCTGCAGCACGTGGAGCAGCTGCCCATCATGAGCCGCAAGTGGTGCGAGGCGCACCGCGTGACCAAGCCTCTGGACTTCAAGAACAGGGAAGAGAGCTTCGCGTCCGTCAACGCCAACGGCACCGGCCCCTTCATGCTGGCGAGCCGCCAGCCGGGCATCAAGACCGTGCTCAAGCGCAACCCGAACTGGTGGGGCAGGTTCGACGGCAACCTGCAGGAGGTCGTCTACACCCCGATCGCCAGCGACGCGACCAGGCTGGCCGCGCTGGTGTCGGGCGAGGTGGACCTCGTCAACGACCCGGCACCGCGCGACGTGACCCGGCTGCGCAACACGCCCGGCGTGAAGATCATCGACGGCCCCGAGAACCGCCTCGTCTTCCTCGGGATGGACCAGGCGCGCGACAAGCTGCTGTACGGCAAGGCGTCGGGCGACCGGAACCCGTTCAAGGACGTGCGCGTGCGCCGGGCGCTGTACCAGGCCATCGACATCGAGGCGATGAAGACCAAGCTGATGGCCGGCCTGGCGGTGCCCACCGGTGCGCTGACGCCGTCGGCCAACGCCTCGTTCGACGACCCGGCGCTGCAGACGCGGCTGCCGCACGACCTCGCCGCCGCCCGCAAGCTGATGGCCGACGCGGGCTTCGCCGACGGCTTCGAGGTGACGCTGGACTGCCCCAACAACCGCTACATCAACGACGAGGAAATCTGTGCGGCACTGGCGGCCATGTGGGCGCAGCTCAAGGTCAAGGTCAAGGTCAACGCGATGCCGCGGGCGCTGTACTTCCCCAAGCTGGAGAAGCTGGACAGCAGCCTGTTCCTGTATGGCTGGGGCGGCAGCATCACCGATGCCGAGGTCGTGCTGACGCCGGTGTTCCGCCACCGCGGCGCCAAGGGTGTGGGCGACTACAACTACGGCAACTTCCGCAACGACCGCGCCGACGCGCTGGCCGCGCAGAGCAGCGTCGAGCCCGACCCGAAGAAGCGCGAGCAGCAGATCCGCGGCGCGCTGACCGAGCTGCGCGAGCAGGTCAACGTGATCCCGCTGCACCGCCAGGTCATCCCGTGGGCCGCGCGCGCCAACGTGACGCCGGTGCACCGGCCGGACAACTTCGTCGAGCTGTCCTGGGTGCAGATCAGCCGCTGATTTCCACCGCTTAACGGCCCACCGCGGGCTCGCCCGGCGCGGCACACTGACCTGAGCCCCGTTTCAGACCGTGCCATGCCGTACCGCCTAGCCGCCCTCGCCCTGACCCTGCTGCTCTGCGCCTGCGGAGGCGGCGGCGGGGGAGGCGGCGACGCCGGCACCACGCCCACGCCGACCACACCGCCCACGCTGCGCGGCGTGGCCGCGACCGGCGCGCCTCTGGTGAACGCGCAGGTCAGCGTCGTGGATGGGCAGGGCAAGGCGGTCGGCACGGCCACCACGCATGCCGCGGACGGCAGCTACAGCCTGACGCTGTCCGTCACCAGCCCCGCCGCGCCGCTGTTCATCCAGGCGCGCGGCATGGACGCCGCCGGCACCATGCAGGTGCTGCACTCCACGGTGCCGACCGTCAGCGCCGCGATGGTGGGCCATGTGACGCCGCTGACGAACGCCGTCGTGGCGCTGGCGCTGGGCACCGAGCCCGCGCCGGTGTTCGCGGCCGCGGCCACCAGCAGCAGTCAGCTGACGCAGATGGCCACCGCCACGACGGCCGCCAGCGACTTCCTGAAGACGCTGGTCAAGACGCAGATCTCCGACCTCAAGCTGACGACGCTGGACCTGCTGGCCGACGCGAGCTTCACGGCGAACAAGAGCGCCCATGACCTGCTCATCGAGAGCGTGCGGGTGGACCTGGCGCGCTCCCGGCTGAACGTGCCGGTGCTGCAGATCGGCAACAAGTTCCTGGCCAGCCCGGCGGCCGAGGTTGTCGTGGAGCTGCCCACGGCGCAGACCGAGCTGCTCAAGACCACCGGCGCCACGCCGGCCAACGCCATCACGTCCACGCTGAAGGCCGCCACCAGCGCGACGACGCTGCTGGGCACCTTGTCCGGCCTGGACGACCTGGGCGCCGCGCTGAACCAGCTCATCGCGCAGGGCAAGGACATCACCACCGTGCTGGCCCACCCGCTGGTGACCGGCTACGACAGGCACAACGGCCGCGTGAAGACCGACCTGGGCGCCGTCCTGTACGACTACTCGGTGGCCAACCGCCAGTTCGGCCGCCTGCAGCTGCTGGGCTGCGCCGATGACGCGCCCGCCACCGGCACCTGCAGCAAGGTGCTCGTCGGTGCGCTCATCAGCGACACCAGCGGCACCGTCGTCGACGTGTTCAGCGACGCCGTCAGCTACAACAAGTCCGCCACGACGACCAACAAGTGGAACCTCGTCGGCAATGGCAAGAAGCTCGCGGTGGCTGTGCATCCGCTGGCCTTCGCCGCCCGCAAGTCCGACGGCTCGCCCGACGCCAGCCTGTCGCCCAACCCGGGCATCGGCCTGCAGGTGGAGATCCAGGCGCAGACGCCCGACCCGCTGCCGACCAACCCGCCCACGCAGTTGCTGAGCTCGGCCACCGTGCAGCTGCCGGGCGGCTTCAGCATCCCGTTCGCCTATTGCAGCCGGCCTTGGCTGTGCCTGTCGCCCACAGCGGGTGCCACCAACCTCATCGCGACCGGTGGCGTCGGTGACCTGGCCATCCAGCGCGCTGCCGTGGGCTGGGTGGGCGGCGCGGACAGCACGCGCGGCGCCAAGTTCGTCGTGAACTACACGCTGGGCACCGCCACCGAGAACCGCAATGCCTACCTGCGCGCCGACGTGCTGGGCGAGCCGGCGCTGGCGCGCTTCCCGGCGCTGGACGGGCTGACCAGCAACCTGCTGCTGCGCGCGGTGGACCTGCAGGGCGGCACCTACGCGATCAACTGGGCCACGTGGGCCGCGGCCAACCCGGACCTGCGCCTCATCGAGATCAAGCGCGTGTTTCGCCCCACGGACGGCACCGCGCCCAAGGTGCTGGACACCGCCGTACCGCTGCCGCCCAAGGCCAGCGTGACGCTGGCCACCGCCTACACGCCCACCAGCACCGTCACGTCGGAGCTCTGGCTGCAGGCCATGGATGCCCAGGGCCGGCGCTTCCACACGCGCTACACCGGCGAGCCCTGAGCGGGCTGCGCAGGATAGGCGGCTTCAGGCGGCCGGCAGCGTCAGCACCACCAGCAGCCCGCCGATGGGGCTGACGCCTAGCTCCACCGAGCCGCCGTACAGCGCGGCGAGCTCCTGCACGATGGCCAGCCCCAGCCCGCTGCCCGGCGTGCTCTCGTCCAGCCGCTGGCCGCGCTGCAGCGCCTGGGCCATGCGCGCGGGCGGGATGCCGGGGCCGTCGTCGTCGACCGTCACGCGCAGCTGCCGGCCGGTCTGCACGGCGGCCACCAGCACCTGCGTGTGCGCCGCCTTGCAGGCGTTGTCCAGCAGGTTGCCCAGCATTTCCTGCAGGTCCTGGGACTCGCCGGCGAAGGTCAGGCCAGGGTCGACGTCGGCCCTGATGGCCAGCGCCCGGCCCGCGTGCACCTTCTGCATGACGCGCACCAGCCCGTCGGCCACCGACTGCAGCGGCGTTTTGAGGCCGCCGGCGCCCTGGGCCGCCGCCGCGCGCGCGCGGGCGAGGTGCCAGTCGACGTGGCGGCGCGCCAGCTGCACCTGGTCCTGCACCAGCAGCGGCAGGGCCTGCAGTGCCGCCGAGTCGGCCTGCGCCTGCGTGGCGCCCTGGCCCAGGATGGCCAGCGGCGTCTTCAACGCATGCGCGAGGTTGCCGGCCTGGGCGCGCGCGCGCTCCAGCGAGGCGGCCTGGCGGTCCAGCACGTTGTTGAGGTCGTCCACCAGCGGCTGCACTTCGTCCGGGTAGCGGCCTGCCAGGCGCTGCGTGCGGCCGTCGCGCAGCGCGGCCAGCGCGTCGCGCAGCCGGCCCAGCGGCGCCAGCCCCAGCGTGACCTGCAGCAGCGCACCCGCGGCCAGCAGCAGCAACAGGAGCAGCAACGCCGCCAGCAGCACGCGGTCGAACCGGTCAGCGGCCTGCGCCAGCGGTCCCGTGCCGGCCGCCACCATGACGCGCCAAGGCGTGGCAGCGCCCTCCGCCTGCAGCCCGCGCTCGATCAGCAGCAGCGGTTCGGCGCGGTGGTTGAGCACTTCGTGCACGTGCAGCTCGCCCGTGGCGGGCGCGTCGCGCGGCGCGGCGAGGTCCTCGTCCCACAGCGAGCGGGAGCGCAGCAGCCCCGGCCGGCCGTGCGCGCCGGCACCGTCGACCTGCCAGTACAGGCCGGAGTGGGGGCGTGTCCAGCGCGGGTCGGACAGCCGGGTGGCGTCCAGCACCGGCTGGCCCTGGGCATCCACCTCCAGCCGGGCGATGACCTGGTCCAGGTCGGCCGTCAGGCGCTCGATGAACTGCTGCCGCACATGGTCGCGGAAGAGGGCGGACAGCAGCACGCCCGCGGCCACCAGCGTCAGCCCCGCGGTGAGCAGTGTCACGCCCAGCAGGCGGTGCCGCAGCGAGCGCAGGGCGGGCAGGGTCAACGCGGCTCCCGGCCTTCAGGCGGCCGGCACGAGCCGGTAACCCAGGCCACGAACGGTCTCGATGAGGCCGGCGCCCAGCTTGCGCCGCAGCCGGCCCACGAACACCTCCACCGTGTTGGAGTCACGGTCGAAGTCCTGCGCGTACAGGTGCTCCACCAGCTCGCCGCGCGACACCACCTGCCCCGCGCGGTGCATCAGGTAGGCCAGCAGCCGGTACTCGTGCGCCGTGAGGCCGACGGTGGCACCCCGCTGCGTGACGGTGCCGGTGCGGGTGTCCAGCGTGATGTCGCCTTGCTGCAGCAGCGGCGACGCCAGCCCGTGCGAGCGGCGCACCAGCGCGCGCAGCCGCGCGAGCAGCTCCTCGGTGTGGAAGGGCTTGGCCAGGTAGTCGTCCGCGCCGGCGTCGATGCCGGCCACCTTGTCGTGCCAGCTGTCGCGGGCGGTCAGGACCAGCACCGGCATGGCCCGGCCCTGGGCGCGCCAGCGCTGCAGCACGGTCAGGCCGTCCAGTTGCGGCAGGCCGAGGTCGAGCACGACGGCGTCGCAGGGCTCCGTCATGCCCAGGTGCAGCGCCGCGGCGCCGTCTGCGGCCTCGTCGACGGCATAGCCGGCCTGCGCCAGCGTCTGCACGAGCTGCGACCGCAGCACCGCGTCGTCCTCGACGAGCAGCACCCTCATGGCCGGCGCTCCGGCGCGGAGGCGGGCGGTGGCTTGTCGCCGGGGGCTGGGCGTTGCCGGGTGCTGACGATCTGGCCGGTCCGGGCGTCCACGTCCAGGCGCAGCAGCCGGCCGCCGGCTTGCAGCAGCTTGAGCTCGTAGATCCAGCGGCCGTCCTCGCGTTCCAGCTCCACCTCCAGCACGTCGCCCGGGTGGCTGCGCTGCACCTTCTCCAGCACCTGCTGCAGCGGCAGCACTTCGCCAGCCTTCAGCGCGGCGCGGGCCCGGTCGTGATCGTGCTCGCGCCGGTCGTCTGCGCCGGCCGCGGCGAGCCACAGCGCGGCGACGCAGGGCAGGAGGGCGCGGGGCCAACGTGGCGGTTTCATGGGTGCAGTGTCGGTGCCCGAAGCTGAACCTAGGATGAACGGGCGGTTCAGCAGGGGTTCAAGGGCGGCGGCCCACGATGGCGGCGTCACGCAAGGAGTACCCGATGACCTCGACGACCACCCCCGACGCCCCTGCCGCCGGTCATGCGCCAGCCGCGCGCCCGGCGCGGCTGATGATCGACGCCCCCACGCGGGCTTTCCACGGGCTGTTCGCGCTGAGCTTCGCTGGCGCCTGGCTCACCGCCGAGTCCGAGCGCTGGCATGGCCTGCACGTGACGCTGGGCTATGCCTTTGGCGGGCTGCTGCTGTTCCGCCTGGTCTATGGCCTGGTCGGGCCTCGCCAGGCACGGCTGGCCCGGCTGTTGCAGCGCGTGTCGGGCCTGGGCGACTGGCTGCGCCAGGCCGGCGCCGGCCGGCCCGACCTGCCCCGTGCCGCCACGCTGGCCATGGGTGCGGCGATGTTGCTGCTGCTGGCGCTGGCCGGGCCGCTGGTGCTGTCCGGCTATGCCGGCCACGTCGACTGGCTGGGCCTGGAGGACGCGATGGAGGAGGTACACGAGTTCTTCGCCAACACGGCACTGGCGCTGGTGGCCGCGCACCTGGGTCTGATCGCGCTGCTGTCGGTGCTGCGGCGGCGCAATCTCGCGGCGCCCATGCTGACGGGCCGCACGCCGGGCCCGGGCCCGGATCTCGTCCGCGCCAACCGCGGCTGGCTGGCGCTGCTGCTGGTGGCGGGCTGCGTCGGGTTCATCGGCTGGCATACCGCGCAGGGCGACGCGCGTGGCGCGTCGGCGCCGCACGGCGAGCACCGCGTGGGCACCACGACGATGATGACTGACGCCTTCGCGGCTCAGGGCGTCGGCGCGGAAGCCACCTTGTCGTGGTCGCGGTCCGGCCGGTGCCAGGGGTCCACGTGCGTCATCAGGTTCAGCACCCGGTGGCGTTGCATCACGCGGCGCCGGGCCTCCACGGCGATGTCGTGGCCGGCCTCCACGGTCAGCGTCGCGTCGACCTCGATGTGCGCATCCACCACCACCATGTCGCCCATCTTGCGGGTGCGGATGTCGTGCACGCCCATGATGCCGGGCGTGCCGGCCAGCGTCTGGCGGATGGCCGCGACTTCCTCGTCGTCCACCGCGCGGTCCATCAGGTCGTGCAGCGCGTCCCAGCCGAATGCCCAACCCATCTTCGTGACCATGAAGCCGACGATGGCGGCGGCGATGGGGTCGAGGATGGGGTAGCCGGCCAGGTTGCCGATGATGCCCAGGCCCACCACCAGCGAGGATGCGGCGTCGGAGCGCGCATGCCAGGCGTTGGCCACCAGCATGCTGGACTTGACCCGCTTGGCCACGGCCAGCATGTAGCGGAACAGCAGCTCCTTGGCCGCCAGCGCGCCCAGCGCCACCCACAGCGCCGCCAGGTGCACCTGCGGGATGGCGTCCGGCTGCTCCAGCTTGACGGCGGCGGTCCACAGCATGCCCAGGCCCACGCCCAGCAGCAGCAGGCCCAGCACCAGCGAGGCCGCCGTCTCGTAGCGGTGGTGGCCGTAGGGATGGTCCGCGTCGGCGTCCTTCTGGCTGTGGTGGTTGGCCAGTAGCACGACGAAGTCGGCGACGAGGTCGGACAGCGAATGCACGCCGTCCGCCACCAGCGCCTGCGACTTGGTCAGCACACCCGCGACGATCTGCGTCGTGGTGAGCACCAGGTTGACGACCACGCTGACCCAGGTGCTGCGCGAGGCGGCCGCGGCACGCTCGGCCTGGGTGTGCTCGGAGGCCTCGGAGTCTTCGCTGGCGGGCGGGTAGGGGGTCACGGGCGGTTCGGTGGTAGGGCCGCGCAGGCCGCGGCAACGCCGCAGGATAGTGGGTGATGGCTGAACCTTCGATGAACGGCCCCTCGCGGCGCACGGCGCCGGACCGGGCGGCGGGCGTGCACTAATGCGCAGAAGCGCGCGGGGCACTCGGTCGTGCAGGCGCTGTCCGAAGTATTCACATTGACCGGTGCGCGGTCCTGTCCCAACCTTGCAATCGGTTGTAGTTGGTGTGTGCCGCTGGAACCTCTGTCCGTGTTGCTCGCAAGAAGGTTCCCATGCCCGCTGCCCCTCTGCCGCTCGATGAGATTGACCGACTGAAGTCGCTTTACCGGCTGCATGTACTCGACACCGCGCCGGAACAGGAGTTCGATGCGCTGGTCGAGGCGGCTGCGCTGACCTGTGGCGTGCCCATCTCGCTGATCAGCCTGATCGACGAGGGGCGGCAGTGGTTCAAGGCGAATGTCGGCCTGCCCGGCGTCACGGAAACACCGCGGGACCTGGCGTTCTGCGCGCACGCCATCTTGCAGGAGGGCATCTTCGAAATTCCGGACGCTGCGCTCGACCCGCGGTTCGCCGAGAACGAACTGGTGACCAGTGATCCGAACATCCGCTTCTATGCCGGCGCGCCGTTGAAGCTGAACGATGGCACCCACGCAGGCACGCTGTGCGTCATCGACCGTCAGCCCCGCAAGCTCGACGAGACCCAGCGTGACGTTCTGCGCCATCTGGCGCGCGCCGCAGTCCAGGCGCTGGAGGGGCGCCGGGCCCTGAAGGCCGAGCGGGAACTCGGCCTGCAAGTCGTCGCCGCTTCCGCGTCGCTGGGCGAGAGCCAGGCTCGATTCCGCGCACTCAGCGATGCGTCGCCGCTGGGCGTGTTCGCCACCGATCAGGAGGGCAACTGCACCTACACCAACGCCAAGTGGCAGGAGATCTATGGCCTGAGCCTGGCCGACAGTCTCGGCAAGGGCTGGGCGTCGACGCTGCATCCCGACGACAAGGGGACCGTCTTCGGCGAGTGGCAGCGCGCGGCCCTTTCGGGGGGCGAATTCGATATGGAGTTCCGCATCCTGCATCCGTCGGGTGGCGAGCGCTACGTACGCTCCCGGGCCCGGGCTGTCCAGTCTTCGGCCGGGCAGGTCACGGGGTACGTCGGCTCGGTGGAAGACGTGACCGAGGCGCGCGCCATCCAGGTGAGACTGCTCGCCAAGCAGCGACGCCTGGCCGGCGTCATCGAAGGGACCGGTGTCGGGACATGGGAATGGAACCTGCAGACCGGGCAGGTGTCGCTCAACGAAAAAGGCATGCTGATTGCCGGGAGCTGCACCGCGCAGTTCGGCACGCTGCGCGCCAACCATTGGCGAGACTCGATTCATCCGGACGACCGCAAGCGGGCGGAAACGCTGCTCGAAAAGCATGTCGCCGAGGGGACGGAGCGCTACGAATGCGAGCTTCGGGTGCGTCAACCCGCCGGCGGCTGGATCTGGATCTTGGAGCGGGGCCGCGTGCTGAGCTGGACTGCCGATGGCAAGCCCGAGTGGATGTTCGGCACTCAGCTGGACATCACCGCCCGCAAGGAGCAGGAAGAAGCCCTGCGCAAGAGCGAGGCGCTCATGAATCGCACCGGCGAGGTGGCCGGTGTGGGGGGCTGGGAGTTGGATCTGGCCTCCGGATCGCTGATGTGGACCGCCCAGACACGCATCATCCATGGCGTGCCTCCGGACTACACGCCAACGCTGGACACGGCGATCAACTTCTATGCACCCGAAGCGCGGCCGGCCATTCAGGCCGCGGTCCAGCGGTCGATGGCCACCGGCCAGGGCTGGGACCTCGAGCTTCCGTTGGTGCGTGCCGATGGCACGCCGATCTGGGTGCGCGCGGTCGGCGGCGTGGAGTTCGAAGGGGACAAGCCCGTGCGGTTGCTGGGCGCCTTCCAGGACATCACGCAGCGCCGAGCGCTGCACACTGAGCTGGCAGACCAGCACGAGCTGCTGAAGGTGACGCTCCAATCCATCGGTGATGCGGTCATCACCACGGACCGCGACGGCCGGGTCACGTGGCTGAACCCCGTGGCAGAGCGCATGACCGGCTGGATCAACGCCGAAGCGATCGGGCAGCCGGTGGGCATCGTGTTCCACATCGTCAACGAGGAGACTCGCGAGCCCACGGAGAACCCCGTGGCAACCTGTCTCGACCAGGGCAAGGTGGCTGGCCTGGCCAACCACACGGTGCTGATTTCGCGGCAGGGCGAGGAGTTCGGCATCGAGGACTCGGCCGCCCCCATCCGCAGCGAGGGCGGCGAGATCCTCGGCGTGGTGCTGGTCTTCCATGACGTCACCGAGCAGCGCCGCCTCAGCGGCGAGATGACCTTCCGTGCGACGCATGACGCCCTGACCGGCCTCGTCAACCGCGCGGAGTTCGAGAGCCGGCTGCGCCGCGTGCTGAACAAGGCCCACGAGGACCGCAGCGAGCATGCGCTGATGTACCTGGACCTGGACCAGTTCAAGCTGGTCAACGACGCCTGCGGCCACTCGGTAGGCGATCAGCTCCTGCAGCAGGTGTCCAAGCTGCTCGCGGAGTCGGTGCGGGCTCGTGACACGCTGGCGCGGCTTGGCGGCGACGAGTTCGCAGTGATCCTGGAGCATTGTTCCGCCGATCAGGCGCAGCGCGTCGCGCAGCAGATCTGCGAGCGCATGGATGACTTCCGGTTCGTCCACGATGGCAAGCGCTTCCGCATCGGGGCCAGCGTCGGCCTCGTGCCGCTCGACCATCGGTGGGGCACGGCAGCGGCCGTGATGCAGGCCGCGGACACCTCCTGCTATGCCGCCAAGGAGGCCGGGCGCAACCGGGTGCACGCCTGGTTCGACACGGACGCGGCAATGCGTGCGCGGCACGGCGAGATGCAGTGGGCGTCGCGCATCGAGCAGGCGCTGGATGAAAACCTGTTCGTGCTGTACGCACAGCGCATCACATCACTCGGTGACCCGGAGTCCGGCGTGCATGCGGAGGTGCTGCTGCGCATGCAGGACAGCGATGGCAACGTCGTGATGCCCGGCGCCTTCCTGCCCGCCGCCGAGCGGTTTCACCTCGCGTCGCGCGTGGACCGTTGGGTGTTGAAGGCCGTGATCGACTATCTGCATGTGCCGGGCGTGATCTCCTCCGTGTCCAGCCTCAACGTCAACCTGTCGGGGCAGTCCATCGGCGATCGGGCGTTTCACCGGCAGGCGCTCGAGATGCTGGAGGGTGCCGGCGAGGCGATCTGCCGGAGCCTGTGCCTGGAGATCACCGAAACGGCAGCCGTCACCAACATGGCCGACGCCGCGGTGTTCATCCAGCAGGTACGCGCGCTGGGCATCAAGGTGGCACTGGACGACTTCGGGGCTGGCGCATCATCCTTCGGCTACTTGAAGAGCCTGCCGGTGGACTACATCAAGATCGATGGCCAGTTCATCCGGGATGTCGTGGACGACCCGCTCGATGAAGCCGCTGTTCGTTGCTTCGTCGATGTCGCGCGCGTCGTCGGCGTGAAGACGGTGGCGGAGTTCGTGGATCGCCCGGCGGTGAAAGACATGATCCGCGCGATCGGGGTGGACTTTGCCCAGGGCTACCTGCTGCACCGGCCGCAAGCGCTCGCAGCGCTGGTTGAAATGCAGCGGGTGGAAGCCAGCGCCAGCTGATCGGCGTGCCGTCGTCGGCCCGTCACCGGGCCACGCAGCGTGCACTTTTCACTGAAAGCCCGGCGGGCACGCGGTGTGAGCGGCGTCAGAGACACATCCCATCTTGATCAAAAATATCATTTACATCAAATTATCTGACATTCTCTGAAGCATCCCGTCACAAGCGACGGCGCACCATCGAAAGGGCAAGGTCATGGAACGTCTCAGCATCAAGACCCGGCTGTTGCTCGTTTTCGGGCTGCTGGCCGCTTCCACGCTCCTCGTCGCGGCGCTTTCCGCTCAGGCGCTGCATGCCGCCCAGCAACGGCTGGACGGTTTCGTGCACGGGCTTTCACGTCGCGCCGAAGTGGCCAATGCCTTCAGGGCAGCCGTCGATCAGCGGGCGCTTGCCGTTCGCAACATGGTGGTGACGCCGGACCAGCAGCATGTCATGGCCTACGGGGCCGACGCTGAGCTCGCGCATGGCACCGTCGCCAAGCGTCTCAAGGAACTCGAAGCGCTCGCCGGGCCCCAGTCGGACGCCAGCAGCAAGGCGCGCGAGCTGATTGCACAACTGCGCAAACTTGAAGACCAGTACGGGCCTGTCGCGGTCGATATCGTGGCAGACCTGAAGGCCGGTCGACGGGAGATCGGTGCGGCCAAGCTGGTTGAGCGATGCCAGCCGCTGCTGGCGGCGCTGCAGGCGGGTAGTCAGGAGTATCAGCAATACACGCGCGAGCGCAGTGTCGAGCGGCTGGATCAGGCGTTGGAGACGACACACCACGGCTACGTGGTCTTGCTCGCCGGCTCCGCCGTGGCGCTAGTGGCGGCCATCGCGGCAGCGGTCGCCGTGACGCGCTCCATCGTGATTCCCATCAACCACGCCGTCTCGTTGGCAGAAGCCGTGGCCGATGGTGACCTGACGGTTCGACTGACCACGAGCGGGGATGACGAAGTCGCGCATCTGCTGCGCACGCTCGGCGCCATGAATGGCAAGCTCGGCGAGATCGTGCGCACCGTGCGGGAGGGCAGTGACTGCATCGCCAGCGGCACGGGGCAGATCGCCGCGGGCAACGCCGACCTCAGCAGCCGAACCGAGATTCAAGCCGGAGCATTGCAGGAGACCGCCGCCACGATGCGCGAGCTCAGCGACATGGTGCAGCGCAATGCCGAGCATGCCGCCAGCGCGCAGGCGCTCACGTCGGAGGCATCCACGCATGTCATGAACAGCGACCAGGCGGTGCGCCGAGTCTCCGTCGTGATGGCTTCGATCAGGAGCAGCTCCGAGCGCGTCATGGCGATCACGGACGTCATCAACGGCATTGCCTTCCAGACAAACCTGCTCGCGCTCAACGCAGCGGTCGAGGCCGCCAGGGCGGGCGAGCAGGGGCGTGGCTTCGCGGTCGTTGCGGCGGAGGTGAGGGCGCTTGCAACCCGCAGCGCGGATGCCGCCAAGCAGATCTCCAGCCTCATCAACGAGAGCGCAGAGAACGTTCGGCACGGTGTGGTGGAGGTCGATCAGGCCGGCGGCGCGATGCAGACCGTCGTCAAGTCGATTGATCGCGTTCGCGACCTCGTGTCGGACATCGCGGCGGAGAGCCGCAATCAGAGCCAGGGCGTGTCGCGGGTAGGCGCCGCAGTGTCCAGCATCGACGACGCGACCCAGAGGAATGCGGCACTCGTGGAAGAAAGCGCAGCGGCATCGCAAAGCCTGAGCACCCAGGCCCAGCGGTTGGCCGAGGTCGTGTCGCGCTTCCGCGTGCCGGCGTCGGCTTGAGCGAAAGCGCGCAGGGGCTCACGCGCCCACGAAGCGGTTGCGGCCGGTCGCTTTTGCGTCGTAGAGAGCCGCGTCTGCCGCACGCAGCAACTGGTCGGGCTGGCAGTCGGCGTCGGGGTTGCAAGTCGTGAACCCCCCGGAAAGCGTGACATGTGAAGCCGTCGCGGAATTGGGGTGCGGGAGCGCGGCGCTGGCGAACACCCGGGTGATCGCATTCGCCAGGGTTCGCGCGCCCGAGCGCGGTGTGTCGGGCAGTACCAGCGCGAATTCTTCGCCGCCATACCGGGCCACCGAATCCAGCGGACGGCGCGCCAGCTGACGCAACATGCTGCCGATGATGCGCAGGCAGTCATCGCCCGATTGGTGACCCAGCGCATCGTTGTACTGCTTGAAGTGGTCGACGTCGCAGATCATCACCGTGAGTGGCTTTTGAGTCCGGCGGCAAAGCGCGATGGACTCCTGCAGCTGCTCATTGAACCCGCGGCGGTTCAGCAGCCCCGTCAGGGCGTCATGCACCGCCTGACGCTGCAACTCGGCGTTGGCGCGCTGGAGCTCCTGCGTGATCTCGTGCAACTCGCGCTGCATGCGTGCGAGGCGCCGCATCGCATGAAGCTTGGCCTCCAGCACCAGCGGATGCACGGGCTTCGTGAGGTAGTCGTCACCACCCGCGGCAATGCCATCGGCGACGCTGGTCGCTTCGGAAAGCGAGGAGAGGAAGATGATGGGCGTCCAGGCGCCGGTCTGCGTTTCTCGTTGCCGTATGCCGTTCGCAAGCCAGTAGCCGTCGTGTTCCGGCATGACGATGTCGCTCAGGACCATGTGCGGGCGATGACGCTCGAACAGCTCCAGCGCCCAGGCGGCACTCGATGCCTCGATGACCTGGTGGCCGAGGCGATCCAGGTGGTACGCGATGCTGCCGCGGACACTCTCGTCGTCGTCCACCACCAGGATGCGAAGCGGTTGAGGGTGGGAATCAGTCATGAGCGCTTCACGCGGGCGCGTGCGGAAGACGCAGCGCGCCGCAAATAGAACGGATGATGGTGCCCCCATGGATTCCGTCAGGCGAGATCCGTTGCGGGGACAGAGAGTCTCAAATCATGCCTGGTTTCACTCGGACGTCGGGGCAGGGTGGTGTGTGGCACTGCTGCAGACGAGGTCGGACCCGGAGCCAGGCGTAAGACGTATTCCTTGGAAGGTCCCGGCAGGCTGCCAGAGGCCTCGGTCAGTCACGGCGGCTCGGGTCGTTGAATGGCGCATCTCCAATCAGGGCGCAACTGGGGCGGTGGTGGGGATGATTCGGCGGACCGGCCGGTCGAGAACCTGTCGGTTCAGAGCCTGAGGGCGACGCTCAGCGTTCCAGTCTGAAGAAGGCAACTGCTTGAACCAGTTGCTGTGCCTGGGATTGCAGGCTCTCCGCAGCGGCAGCACTTTGTTCCACCAGCGCTGCGTTCTGCTGCGTGGTTTGGTCCATCTGCCCGATCGATTCGCCGACTTTCGTCACCTGGTCTGCCTGCTCGGCGCCAGCCGCGCTGATCTGGTTCACGATGCGATCAACCTGCTGGATGGAGCTGACGACCTCCTTCATCGTGTCACCGGCTTGGTCGACCTGCCGCGACCCGCTCCTCACCTCTTCGCCGCTGGCAACGATCAGTTGTTTGATCTCCTTGGCGGCTGCCGCGCTGCGCTGTGCCAGGTTGCGCACCTCGCCCGCGACCACGGCGAACCCGCGGCCTTGTTCGCCGGCGCGTGCCGCTTCAACGGCAGCGTTCAAGGCCAGGATGTTGGTCTGAAATGCGATGCCATCGATGACGCCGATGATCTCGGCAATCCTGTCGGAGCTGGTGCTGATGCCACGCATCGTTTCAACGACGCCGCCCACAACGTTGCCGCCTTGCTCTGCCACGGAGGTGGCTTGGGTGGCCACACCGCTCGCATCCCTCGCATTCTTCGCGCTCAGCAGCACTTGCTGGCGCAGAAGATCCATCGCGCCGGCGGTGCGCTGCAGCGCGGCGGCCTGGACTTCCGTGCGCTGAGACAGATCCGTGTTGCCGACGGCAATCTCCTGGCTGGCCGTGGCGACGCTGTCCGCCCCCTGCCGAACCTGGGCCACCACGGCAATCAGACGCTGCTGCATTTGAGCCAGTCCCGCCATCAGGCTGCTGTCATCCATCGGCTTCACGGGGACCGGCCGGGTCAGATCCCCTTGCGCGATGTGGCGGAGCTGCTCGGCGGCCACGCGCGGCTCACCGCCCAGTTCACCCAGCATGGCCCTGGACAGCACCGCTGCAAGCATGGCGCCGGATATCAGGCTCACGACCAGCAGCACCCATGTCAGTTGCCTCGACTTCTCGAACGTCGCCTGGGACGCCTGACCGGCGATGGCGCCCGCCTCGAAGCCGGCAGCGGCCAACTTGTCCAGAGCCAGGATGGCTTCGTCGAAAGTCGATTTTCCGGCGCCTTCGCTGATCTCCTTGCCGTCTTCCTGCTTCCCGCCCTTGTCAAGGGCGACCACCTTGGCAGCAGTAGCGAGATAGGCCTTGAGCAGCCCGTCGAAAGCCTTGTGCATGGCCTTGTGCTCTACCGGAAGGGGGATGGCGGCGAAGTCCGAGAAGGCCTTCTCGGCGGCCTCCAACGCTTGCTTCATCTTCTCCTGGTATTCATCCATGTAACCGGCGTCGGCCGCGGTCGTGTGCTTGACTTCGAACTCGCGATGCTCCAGCAGCGCAGCGCGGCCAGCGGCCAGGTGACCGGCACCGGGAAGCCAAAGTGCGGCCAACTCACCCGACGCGCTGTGCACCCGGTTCAGTGAGTAGAGCGAACCTCCACCGAGCAGCGCCGTTAGCAGGATCAGCCAGCCGAACGCCAAGGCGAACTTCTTGGCCGTGGACAGCTCAGAGAGTCGGCGGCGAAGGCGCCCCTGAAACTTGCCGGTGCGCGTACCCATGTCAGCCCTTCTTGAAGCCGACGTACGTCACGCCGATGACGCTGCCCTTGTCGTCCTTGACAGGGTTGTAGCAAGCGCTGAACGCTGTGCCCAGCACGTCGACATCGCCGCAGAAGCTCTGGCCTTTGCTGACCGCCTCGTACGCCTTGGCACGCGCCAGGTTCGTTCCCACGCCGCGCTTGCCCTCGGGCGTGAGCACGTTGGTGCTGACTCGAACAAATTCGTCGCCCTGTTTGACAAAGATCGTCGCAGTCGCACCGAACTTCTTCTTCACATCGTCCACGATGTCGTAGTTGTTGTTGAGCTTGCGTGAGCCAAAGTAGAGGCCCGGCGCCTCCTTGTCGCCAGCCTTCTCCATGCCCTGAATCTTGGGCGGGCCGAGCTTGGTCAAGCGCGCATCCAGTTCTGCGATGGTTGCTTTGGGATCGTTTGCATGGGCGGCCAGCGGCATCACCGCCGCGCAGAAAGCCACCATCAGAAACGATCGAGTGCTGATCTTGCTCATGTCGCCTACCTCTCTTGTTGAGTCGTCGTGTGCGTTCAAACTGGACGCGTCGTTATCTTTACCGAATTGAAGATTTCCGGCTGATGAAGATCAACGTTGCACACACGAATTTGATGAAGATGATGAATTTATTCACAATCCCTTGGTCGATCCACGATTGGGTGTCTGCATCTGCGGTTTTTATGACGAATCCGGGTGGTATGGCACCGCGGGAGGCGCTCGGCGCGTCGCTCGAGCCAGCGGGCGCACCCCGTTGCGCTTGTGGGCGCCTCATCGTCAACTTCCATGCAAACGCCAATCGGCCGGTAGACTGGCTCAGAAATGATCAGCCCCAAGCGCGCGGCGCTGACGAAGCGATCTTCGTGCAAACGACAGGCAGCTGTGAGTGTCCGCCGGCGCGGCAGGCTTGGGGCTGATGTCGACAGTGCGTGTGGACCCACCGGGAGGCAAGCGTGAACGAGTCAACGGCGGGCGCTGCGCAGAGCGCCCTGAGCCTTCAGTTGCCGGCGCCGCCAGCGGCGCTCTTGCGGATGGCTGCCCTGATGGCGGCGCCCACCTGCGATGTGGACACGCTGGGCGACGTCATCGAAGCCGACATGGCGTTGAGCTCGGCGCTGCTCAAGACGGTCAATTCCGCGTTCTTCAAGTTGTCTGGCCGTGTGCAGACCGTGCGCGAGGCCATCACCTACCTGGGGCATCGCGAGGTCAGCGCGATCACCCTGCAGAACGCGCTGCGCGCTGCATTCCCGCCGGCCCCCGAGCTTGAGGCGCTCTGGCAACGAGCGACGGAGCGAAGCCGATGGATGGGTGTCGTGGCTCAGGCGCTCGGCTTTGACGCCTGGGCGGCACACTCGGCCGGGCTTTTCGAGGAATGCGGCAAGGCGCTGCTGTACCGCCACGCGGCGTCACGCTACCGCTTGATCTGGGCCCAGGCACCTGCCGATGACGCGTTGCTGGTGTCGCTCGAAATGCAGGCGTTTGGAGCGTCCCACGACATCCTCGGCGCAGCCTTGTGCGAGACCTGGGGCTTGCAGGCTTCGGCCGTGCACAGCGTGCGCCACCACGTGCAGACGCAGACGACCTTGGCCCTCTCCGGCCCGCTCGGTCATCGACGCATCGCGGCGGTGTCTGCGCTGGCGCATCACGCCACCGCGTCCGCAGCAGATTTCGAGCGCTGCCTCGAGAGCATCGCCCAGCAGCTCGAACTGCCTGCAGCACGGCTTCGCGCCGCCATTTCGTCGCTTCCGCCGCGCCAGGAGGCGCCCGCCTGAGGCGTCAGTGTCCTGGTCGAGCCGCCACCGCCAGCAGCCCGGCGATGGGCTCCGGGCGGTGGAGCAGATAGCCCTGCGCGTAGTCCACGCCGATCAGCTTCAATCGGTTCAAGGCCTCGGGGCTGTCGACGAACTCGGCCACGGTCTTGATGCCCATCAGCTGAGCAACGTCGACGAAGCAGCGCACGGCGGCGTCGTCCAGCGCGTCCGTCACGAGGTTGCGGATGTACTGGCCGTCTATCTTCAGGTAGTCCACCGGCAAGGCCTTCAGATAGCCGAACGATGAGGCGCCCGCGCCGAAGTCGTCGAGCGACACCTTCACGCCCGCAGCGCGGACCTGGCCGATGAACACCGCGGCATCCGCGAGGTTGGTCACCGCGGCGGTCTCGGTGATCTCCAGGCAGAGCCGCTGGCACACGCCGGCCCCTGCTTCGGCGAGCAGTTCGAGTACCCAGGCATGAAAGGCGCGGTCGCCCACGGATCGGCCTGAGAGGTTGATGCTCAGGCTCTCGATGACGCAGGGCTCGGGCAGTCCGCGCAGCCACGCGAGAGCACGCTTCAAGACCCAGCGGTCGATGCGCGAGACGAGATGGAACCGCTCCGCCGCCGGAAGGAACGAGCCGGGCTGGGCCAGCGTGCCATCGTCGTTGCGCATGCGCAGCAGCACTTCCGCATGCACGCCTTGCGCCTGATCTTTCAGGCACTCGATGCGTTGTGCGAACAGTTCAAAGCCGTCCTGATCGAGTGCGTTCTCGATGCGCGACGTCCATTGGATCTCGTGGCTGCGCGCCCGCATGGCGGCGTCGGTGTCAAACCAGGCGTGCACCCGGTTGCGCCCAGCTTCCTTGGCCGCGTAGCAGGAGGTGTCCGCCGCCTGCTGGATCGCTGCCGTGCTGGCCCAGCGCCTGTCCACCGGCACCAGGCCGATGCTCGTGCCGATGCGAAACCGGCGGTCCTCATGGATGAAGCGGAAGTCGTCCATGCGGTCGCAGATCTTCTGTGCCACGCGGGCTGCCTGCTCCATCGTGCAGTGCTCGAGGATGATGGCGAACTCGTCGCCACCCAGGCGAGCCAGGGTGTCACGTGCCCGCACGGCGTCGGCCAGCAGCTTGCTGACCTGTTGAAGCAGTTGGTCACCCACCGAGTGGCCGCAGGCATCGTTGACGAGCTTGAACTGGTCCAGGTCGATGTACATCAGTGCGTGCTGGCTGTCGTTCTCCTGGGCATGCCGCAGCGTCCTCAGCATGCGCGTCTCGAATTCGGCGCGGTTGACCAGCCCTGTGAGCGCGTCGTGCGTGGCGCGGTAGGTCATCTCGCCGCTGAGGCGGCGCTGTTCGCTCACGTCGTGGAATACCAGCACCACGCCCAGCATATCGCCCAGCGCGTTGAGGATCGGAGCCGCCGAGTCCTGGATGCCGTACTCGGTGCCGTCCTTGGAGATCAGCAGCGTCTGGTGTGCCAGCCCGACGATCCGTCCTTCGGCCATGCACGCAGCCACAGGGTCGGGCGCCACTTCCCGGGTCTCTTCATTGACGATGTGGAACACCTGCAGCAGAGGCCGCCCGAGCGCCTCGGAGGACAGCCATCCCGTCATGCGCTCCGCCACCGGATTGAGCCAGCTGATGAGACCCTCGGCATCGGTCGTGATGACGGCGTCGCCGATCGAGCGCAGTGTCACGCGCATCAGTTCATGCTGGTCCGCCAGCTGCATGCTCAGCGTGGACAGCACCTCGTCACGGCGCTTGCGCTCGGAGATGTCGATGTGGATGCCGTAAACCCACTCAGGCCGCCCGTCAGGCGTGCGGGAGATCAGCCGTCCGCGGTCCTCGACCCAGATCCAGTGCCCGTCCCGGTGGCGCAGCCGAACCTCCGTGATGTAGGCGTCCGAGCGGCCCGCGAAGTGCTCGCGCAACAGCGTCCTTGTGCGGGGCAGTTCGTCGGGATGGGCGATGTCGGCGCGGAACTGGTTGGTCACGGCACCAAGCTCCTCCAGGGACCAGCCGAGGATGCTCGCCCAGCGCGAATTGACGATCACCTCACCGGTCTGGACGTTCCACTCCCAGGTGCCGGCGTTCGTGCTTTCGATGAGGTTTCGCAGGCGCTCGTGTTCACGGGCCAGTTCGCGTTCCGCGCGGCGGCGCAGTGTCACATCCTGGATGACGGACAGGCTGCGCTCGCCTTGGCCCTGCTCGTTGCGCTCCAGGATCGCCGACAGGAGAACGTCGATGATCTCGCCATTCTTGCTGACCATCTCATAGGGCACGTCGTCGCAGCGGCCCATCTCGAAGAATGCCGGCAGCACTTGCTCAAGCGCCCGGCTGCGGGAGTCGTCGGTGAGGAAGTCCGTGACGGGGCGACCGATCACCTCGCTTCGCTCATAGCCCAGGCGGGCCAGCCATGCATCGCTGACGTGCAGCAGGCACCCTTGAGCGTCGATGGAGTGGAGCAGGGCCGGTGTGGTCTCGTACATCGAGCGCAAGCGCGCTTTCGCCACCAGCAGGGCCTGTTGCTGCTCCTTGCGCAGGCTGATCTCCTGCACCGTCCCGCGCAGGCCGGTGACCTGACCCGCCGCATTCCGGACCACTTCGCCTTTTGCGTCCAACCAGCCCACCGAGGCATCGGAGCGCCAGTACCGCAGCTCGATGTCGTAGGACTGCCCCGACGAGAGGGCGAGCTCAACCTGCCGCCGCAACTGCTCGAAGTCCTCCGGCAGGTAGAGCGCCGCCTGCTCGACGAAGCTGGGCGTAGGTCCAGCGGGGTCCCGCCCGAAGATGGCGAACAGCTGCGGCGACCAGGTGACGACGTCGCCCGCAACGCGCCATGTCCAGCTGCCGATCTGGCCCAGCCGTTGCGCCTCTTCCAGCACCACCTGGCTTTCCTTGAGGGCGGTCACATCGTTGACCAGTACAAAGAAGCCCTGGACCTCGCCGGCCACCACATCGGGCAGGTAGTGCGCCAGCGTGTGACCGGTGCTGCCGTCCGCCTTGACGAGCGTGCGCTCGAAAACCTGTTCCTGCCCCGCCAGCGCGCCGCGGATGTACGGCTCGTTCAATGCGAAGACGGCGTCGCCCAGCAGCTCGCGCAGCGAGGTGCCGAGCAACTGGTCAGGGTGCCGGCCGAACCATTCAACGTAGGCCTTGTTCGCGAAGCGGCAGCGCAGGTCCTTGTCCCAGTAGGCGACCAGACCCGGAATCGCATCCGTCACGCTCTTGATGAAGCGCTGGCCCTGGTGCAGCGCCTGGTTCCGCGACTCGGCCAGGTTGCGCTGCTCCACCAACTCGGCCTCGAAGCGGTGCCGGTCGATCGCGGCAAAGAGCGTCCAGTAATAGGCCGCCGCCCCTTGGTGCTCACCCAACCGGGCATTCAGCAGGACGGGCAGCCGGGTACTGCCGTCGCCCTTGATCTGCAGATGGATCTCGGTCAGGCGCCCGTCACGCAACAAGGTCGGCCAAAGATGCGTCTGCAGGAAGATGCGGCTGGCTGGCGGCAGCAGGTCTTCGATCGAGCCGCCCACGAGGTTCTCGCGGGGAGCCCCGACCAGCGCCGCCAGGCCTGCATTCGCACCCAGCACCCGGCCTGCGCGATCCGTGATGACGACCGCGCAGGGGAGTTCGTCCAGCAGCTTCATCGCTCGAGGCCGGTGTCAGTCGGCCGAAGCGGCGGGCGCGAGGTACTGGTGCATGGCGTCGATGACCAGTGCCGGGTGGCTCAAGTGCGCGCAGTGGCCCTCGACGTCCAGGACCTGCAGTGTGCTTTGCGGCATCTGCGCGTGCATGTACTCGCCCACCCCGAGCGGTGCCAGGTTGTCCTTGCGGTGCTGCAGCAGCAGTGCCGGCCGTGGCACGCGATTCAGGTCGGCACGGTTGTCCGCAAAGAAGGTGGCACGTGCGAACACCCGCGCCACGCCCGGGTCCGTGGAGCAGAAACTCGCATTCAGGGTGCCCGCCACGGCATCGCCCCCTGAGGCGCCCGCCACCACGGGCGCCAGGTACTGCGCCCAGCCCATGTAGTTCTGATCCAGCAACGCCAGCAGGCCTTCCAGATCTTCCCGCTCGAAGCCGCCAAGATAGCCCGGCGGATCATTCAGGAAGGACGGCGACGGCCCGAGCAAGATGAGGCGATCGAACAGCGCCGGCCGTTCAATGGAGGCCAGCATGCCGATGCTGCAGCTCACGGAATGCCCGACGAAGATGACGCCCTCGGTCAGGTTCAACGCGTCACACACGTCGAGCACGTCCTGCGCGTAGCCCTTGAGATCGCAGTACCGTTGCGGATCGAATGCGCTGCGATCGGAGTTGCCGCTCCCAACGTAGTCGAAGACGACTTGACGATGGGTCTGGGCAAAGGCCGGCAAGATGTGGTTCCACATTTCCCGGTTGCAGCCAAAGCCATGGGCGTACAGCAACACGGGCCCCTGATCGCCCATGACACTGACGTTGTTGCGCTTGAGGACGTTCATGGAACCTTTCATGTGCAGCGTCGTCGCGGTGCGACGAGGGTCGTAGGTCGGTTGCACGCCCTGTACGCGTTGCCGGCGGCAATCGTTTCCAGCGGTGGGCAAGCTGGATTGTGGTGCGATTCGGCGCACACGACCAACCGGAGAACCGGGTCAGATGCCGCATTCCGGAGTCGCTTGTGGGGCGAGGGGCGCTTCTCCGGCCGCCGATGCCGGCAGCAGCGGGCAGCGTCGAGATCGTGCGTGTTGTTTGGCGGCGGGCTCTGACCCGGACGGGCACATTTACGCGCCCGCGACGCTGAGGCTAATCGGGCTTGATGCGGGCAATCAACCCGAGGACCTGCCTGGAGACCCATGCCATGCTCTGCGGCCGGGACATGCGCGTAACCGCTCATGTGACTTGAAGGATTGCTTTGCACCTGAGCGGTAGCAACAGCTTGCACTGTCATCAGCCCGGCACCCACGAATGTACGCGTCTGGGCAACCCGACTCGTTCACGATGAACGATCAGATTGCACCTTTTTCGATCCGTGCTGCTATGACTTGCACTTTGTCGACGAGGATCTGGGATCCAGAGATAGCGGTTGCCGGCCGCCTCCTGCCTGGTGCCCACGCTCCATTGCGTGCGCAGTTGAACCGGGGTCGGCCCGGTCGGCATCGCCGCAAGCACCGGGTTGCGGTGCAGGATGGCGTTGATCTCGCGCGCCAGCCTGTCCACAGGCACCGTCGAGGGTGTGCCCAGCGGTGAGCGATCACTGGCCTGCGTGGGCGCGTCGGCGATCCAGCATCCAGCAGCGGCGTTGGCGCCACACGAGGCGGCGAGCAGCAGGCTGGCGACGGTTTGGGAGAAACGAGTTGTGAGGGGGGCGCGGCATGTTGATCCTCTCAAGGCCAGTGGATGCACTGTGAGGGGATCCCGGCCGGGGGACATCGCCCCAAGGAACCAGCGCCGTGGTTGCCGGGCGATGTGCTGTCGGTGCTAGTTCGACTGTTTCCGGTACCAGGCCGCCGCCTGGCCCCGGCTCTGAACGCCCAGCTTGTTGAGGATGTTGCCGACATGCCTCTTGATGGTGAACGGGCTGATGTCGAACTCGCGGGCGATCTGCTTGTTGCTGTCCCCGGCGGCGAGCCTGTCCAGGACCTCGATCTCGCGGGTAGAGAGCCCGGCCATCCTGTCGACAGATCGAGACGGGCGATCGATGTCGTTGAGGTTGGCCGAAGCGAGGGTGAGTGTGTTGGGCGCTGAGGGCCGGCCGGGCATGAGTGCCGCCCATCGCTCGGCAAAGCCGGGGCTCCAACTGGCGGTGGCGATGTAGCGGCGTGCGTGTGGGCTTGCAAACAGCAGCAGCCCGGGCTCACCGTTGGCGATGCACTGGTCCAGCAGCGGGCCCAGGATCACCTCGGCCGCGCCCGGGCCATGCACGGCATGGGCGAGCGTGGCGGCATGGATGCGGGCCTCAGCGCCCTGACCAAACAGGTCGGACCGGCCTTCGATGTCCAGCTGCAGCTGCCAATGGCTCAGCGCGATCTGCATTTCACCGCGCGCTTCCGCGGCGATGGCCCGAATCCCGTGCAGCAGGTCGGCATGGATCCAACCCACCATCACGTCGGGTTCTCTCAGCAGCTGCGATGCCAGGCGAGAGGCCAGCGCGGTATGGCCGGCCTGGCTGGCGAGTCGGCAGCCGAGGTAGAGCAGCAGCCCGCGTGCCGCGAAGCTGCTGGCGCGCTCCTCGCCCATTTCGGCACTGACCAGCATGGTGTTCAACTGGGTTTCCAGCGCTTCATGGCGCCCATCCACCGAAAGCAGTTGAGCCTTCAGCAGCCCGAGCTGGAATGCCAGCGCCCTGGGCTGGTGGAGCCAGCTGCATTCGCTGGCTGCATCCTCGCAAGCCTCCCAGGCGCCGTCGCTGTCGCCGGCACGCAGCAGCAGCCAGGCGCGCAGCACCTGCGCCATGCCGCGGAGCGTGGTGGGAACGTCGCCGCTCCTACGCAGCGATCCCTGCACCCATCGAGAGATCGCGCCGCGCGAGTTCGGCAGTCCGATGAACGCAGGCAGGGGTTGCGCCTGCTGCCACAGAAAGGGCGGCGCATCCATGTCGTTCAAGCAGTCCACGGTGGCCGTGAGGCACTCCCCGGTGGCTTCCAGCGCACCCTCGGAAAGCAGGATCCAGCTCCGGGCGATTCCAAGGTAGAGCCGGGCCTGCTCGCTCAGGCCGCCGGCCTCGTCGAGTTGGCGAACGAGAGCCCGCGCGGACTGGTTCTCCCCGAGGCCGGCCAGTGCGATGGGGATGAGGCTCTTGGTTTGCAGACTGTCGGCCCTGCGCTGCTCGTTCTCGTAGAGCTCAGAGGCGCGTCGCATCAAAGGCGGCACGTCGGGCCACTGCCATCGGCTCAAGGCGATCAAGCCTTGCACGGCCAGCAGGTCCGGCATGGCGGTGCGCTGCTGATCGGGGAACTTCCGCAGCAGGCCTTCAAGCTCGTCGGCCTCCGCCTGGAGCAAATACGCCGGCGCTTGCCGAAACAGTTCAGCCGCAGCCTCCTGCCAGGCATTGGCTTTGATGAAGAAGTCGATCCTGCGCGCCGGGTCCGCTTCGTGCTCGGCAGCCCGCCGCATCAGCGCGGGCAGCTCCAGGTCGGGCTCAAAGCGGATGTGGCGCAGCAAGGCCGCTCTGAAGAGGTCGTGGAAGCGCAGGGTGCCCTTGTCGTCGCCGAGATGGGAGATGAACAGGGATCGCCGGGTGGCTTCTTCGAGAAGTTGGGGCGCGTCTGCACTGCCGGTGAAGGCCTCGGCCTGGGCGAGGTTGAACTCGGGCAGGCAGGCGAGCTGGAGCAGCAGCCTTCTCATGTCGCGGGGCAATTGCTCGATGACTTCCGAGGCCAGGAAGTCGAACACCGACTCGTCGATGGCGTCGTCACGTGCATCGACCGCTGAAGCGGCCATGGCCAGCCGCACACCCGCGGGCCAGCCCGCGGTGCGTCGCCAGATGGCTTGAGCACGATCGCTTGGCAGCGACGCACACATGCTGAGGGTCTCGTCCTGACCGAGGGCCAGGTCGGCCTCCCTGAAGATGGCCAGGTCGCTGCTCGCAGCCAGGCGAGCCACAGAGAAGCTGGGTCGGGACCGGCTGACGAGCACGACGGTCCAACGGTGGCCCAGGCGCTCTGCCAGCAGTTGGACGATGCCGAGGGCGGACTCCTGCTGGAGCCTATGGAGATCGTCGAAGACCAGCACCGCGGACGGGGCCTCGACGCCTTGCAGCGCGCGCACGAATTCGGCCGACTCCGCGATCAGCGACCCCTTGTCGCCGGCGATGACGTTGTTCGCCCAGGCGCAGGGGTCGCTGGTCCAGGGCGGGTCGTAGGGCTCCAGGGCCTGCGAGAGACCGTGAGCGATGCTGCGCAGGGAATCCCCCTCATCGAGGTTGATCCATACCTTGATGAGCTGCGGCGGCAGCATCTCGAGCGCCTGGGCCACCGCCAGGCTCTTGCCATAGCCGGCCGCCGCCTGCACCAGCACCACCCGGCGCGTGGCCAGCTCGCGGCCGAGCATGCCGCCCAGTTGCTCGCGGGCGACCAGCGTGTGGAGTTGGGGGCGGGGCGGGCACAGCTTGACCGGCAGCTGTGGGCGGGTGCAGCTTGTCGAGTCAGTCATGCGGGTGTCCCTCCAGATCCGGTTTCATGTGGGCGAGATGGATGCCGGTCCACCCGACTGTGAACCAAGAGCTCGCTGCGCGCATGGTCTGAATGGGTCATTGCCGTCTGCTGCCTGTGCCGCCAGCTCGGGTGGTCCACCGATGGTGCTTTTGGTCGATGTCCTGTCGGGGGGCGATGACTACTCTTTGGCCTGCTGTGCGGCAGCCGCCGCATCAGACATGAAGTCACTTCCGAACTGGAGAAATCCCCATGAAAGTCATCCGCATGAACGAGGGCCACCAGGTGGCTGTGCTCGGCGACCAGGTCAACATCAAGGTGCCGTCGTCGGACTCGCCCCACGGCATGGCCATCGTCGTCGTCGATGTGCCTCCCTACAGCGGCACGCCCTGCGTGACCCATGCCAAGGAGGAGGAGGTCTATTTCGTGCTGGAGGGCGAGCTCTTCATGCACACGCCGACCGAGAAGCACACCCTCGCCGCGGGCGACATGGTTCATCTGCCGCCCGGTACGCCGCATGGCTACCGCAACCCGACACAGGCCCGCACCCGCTTCCTTGCCTGGACGGTGGGCGGTCCGATGGACAAGTTCTTCGTCTCCATGGCCGACCGTGTCCAGGAACTGCCGCGAGACCTGGGCGTCATGGCCGAGGTGCTGGAGCAGTTCGGGGTCTCGCGGGTGATCTGATCGCCGCCGCGCCGCTGTGGCGCGGCCGACGAAGCCGGCGCGCTTCACGCTCGCATGGGGGGCGATGCCCCCAGATCCGCAGGGATGGTGTCGGCGAACTGGGGCAGGCTCGCCGAGATCTGCTCCCACCTGCGAGGGATGGAAAGCGCGCGGATGATTTCCGCTGCTGCTCGGTAGTCGTCGCGTGTTCCATACGCGGCGATGAGCTGCAGAACGTAGGCGATTTCCTTCAGATTGCACGCACTCGCCATCCAACGAAGGGCCTGCCCCGCATTCCGGGCGACCGCGTCCTTGGCCAGGCGTATGTCGGCCGGATTCTTGTCGGCTGCTGCTGCCGCCTCGACCGACACGCCGGCATATCTCAGCTGCCGTTGCTCTTCGAGCGTGTGCGTCACCAGCATGCTCAGCAGCTTGGCCAGCGAGTTGTAGAGCACGTCGGCCACCCGCGGCCAGTTCTGCTGTGTCGAGGCTCGGATCGCAGCGATCGAGAACCGGATGATCCGGCACTCTTCGAGCAGGGTGTCATGCCGCAGATGGGCTGCGCCCGGCGCAGGAGGCGGCCCTGGGTTGTGCAGCAGCTGGTTCTCCGACTCCACATGGCCGACGACTTCAGTCAGCGCCTCTTCAACGGCGGCCAGTGCCTGCTCTCGGTCGTGAGGGTGGAGCAGGCCTTCCGAACCGAGGTGGACGAGGGCCTGGGCGACGCAGGCGACCAGCCCCTTGTGCCTGGCGGTGAGCAGATGGGTCATAGCTGCTTCCCGTCCAGCCTCAGCCACATGCGCCGCAGCAGGTCTGGAATGCTTCCAGCTTGGTGACGCGGGCACGCCATTGCGCCGGACCCTGGTCCAGCACTTCCCAGAGGTAGTCACTCTCCAGCATCGAATCCAGGTGTCTTTGCACATGGTCCATGGGGCGGTTGGAAACCAGCAGCATGGCCTGGCCGGCCAGGAGAGCGCAATACCCGTTGAAGACGGCGAGGAGGTCCTGGTTCGCGGTGGTCAGTGGGCGGAGGTCGGTGGTGATCTCGGAATTCATGGGGTGACAGTCGAAGCAGATGGCGTGGTGGGCGGGCTGGCTCAGTCGTGTGGGCCGCCCAGCAGGCGTTGATCCCAGACGACGTATCGGTTGCGTGAGCGCTTGGCGACATAGAGGGCATCGTCAGCGTGGCGGATCAGCGCTTCCACGTTGCTGTCCTGTGCCTGGTGGCTGGCGACGCCGATGCTCAGCGTGACGACGGGGCTGGCGGACGAGCCGACGTGAGGGATGGCCAACGACGCCACGGCCTGTTGCATACGCTCGGCCGCAGCCGCCGCAGTCAGTCCTGACGACGGCCGCAGCAAGGCGATGAACTCCTCGCCACCGAACCTGGCGACCGTGGCCACGTCCGCCAGCGCGGTCTGAAGAGCCGCGGCGACAGCGATGAGGCAGTTGTCGCCTTCCAGGTGGCCGTAGCTGTCGTTGTACTGCTTGAAGTGATCGAGATCGCAGAGCAGCACGGCCATCGGTGCCGACTGAGGATCCGAGTCACGCCAGAGTGCCGGCAGCACCTGTTGAAGCGCGCGGCGGTTCATGACGCCGGTCAGATGATCGCGATCGGCCAGTTGCTGCAGCTGGGCATTGGCCACCGTCAGCGCCTCGAGCTGGCGATGGATGGTCTCTCTGGCCTCGGTGATGGCGGACATGTCCCGTAGCACGCCGGTCAGATAGGGCTGTCCCTCGTGGAACATGCAGGTCATGCTCAGGGACATCGGGATTTCATCGCCCGCCTTGGTCAGGCCCACCACGTCGATGTAGCCCTCGGTGCGCCGCTGGGTGCCGCCGATGGCCAGGTAGGCGTCGACGCCGCGGCGGTGCGCCGCCCGGAACCTCTCGGGCATGAGCCAGGCCAGCGACATGCCGATCAGCTCCTCGTGCGCATAGCCGAAGAGCCGGGAGGTGGCGTTGTTGGCCACGACGATGCGCTGGTCCGGGGTGATGGTGATCACCGCATCGACCAGCTGATCGACGATGAGGCCGAGCAGCAGCAGCCGCTCCGGCGTGGAGGCCTTCATCTCGGACATGTCACTGCTCCAGGGTGAGCCCAGCCATTCGCTGACGACCGGGGAGGTGCTGCGGCCGATGAGCGCCTTTTCGACGTGGAATGCCGCGGTGTGGTTCATTGGCCGCTCCTTGACCAGTAGGCTTCCAGCTGAGCGAAGAACTCGCGGTCCTCCCAACGGGTGTGGGCCTCCAGCCGGTTGCCGAGCCGGTTCAGGTCGGCCTGGCTGCCGCAGCGGTCCATCAGATCGAGCAATTCCAGATGCTCGGCCCGCAGCCGAGCCGCTTCCAGGCCAAGGCCGGCGAATTCCGGAATGGCGCCGACGATGGCCTCTTCCCGGCTCGCATGCCTTGCCAGCGCGCCCCGGAACTCGGCCAGGCGAAGCCGCTCGGACGCCGTCAGCGCGGCGTCCTCGTCGGCGGTTGCGGCCTTGGCCCAACGCGCCATCACCAAAGACTGGTGGTGTTCTCGGGCGAGTGCAACCAGGTTGGCGTGGCGCTTCATGGGCAGTCTGCCTGCGCAGTTGAGGCTCGAGGGGTGTGGAGGGCGGGCTTGAACGCCCACAGGCCGGGAGCGTCGGCACTCAAACCGAGCCGGAGCGCCGAAGGCGTGCAACCCGTGATGGCCCGGAACTCCCGCGTCATATGGGCCTGATCCGAGTAGCCCGAGTCGAGGGCGATGTGCCCGAGCTGCGCCTTGCTCGCCGGCTCGTTCGCCATCTGCTCCAGGGCGGACTCGAAGCGCTTGACGCGGCGCCAGGCGACGGGGTTCAGGCCCAGGAGAACTTCGAACTTCCTCATGAAGTGACGCTCGCTGAGCCTCGCCATGGCTGCCGCCTCGGACACCGTGGTGCATTGAGAGACTGCGCCGATGAGCCGCCTGGCCTCGGCCGCCTCTTTTTCGAACCGCTCGCCGCGGGTCGCCAGTGCCAGCAGCGCCGGCGCCAGCCGCTCGGGCTGGTCGACGCTGGCCAGCAGGTCGGTGAGCGCGGCGTCTTCCAGATCCTGAAGGGCATTCACCATTCGCGCCGGCGCGAGGCCGAACCAGTGTGAAAGCAGCCAGGGTTGCAGCACGACGCTCAGCGACCGCAGCGGTGCCTGGGCCTGGGTCCGCAGCGGGGCGGTGAACGGCCCGGTGACGAAGGCACGGGGCAGCAGTTCGCGCGACTCGTCGAGCCGTACATGACCCGGCCTTGCGACCAGGTTGAGGCAGGCATAGGCATTGGCCGGCACGGTGCCGGGCAATGCCCCGGCCTGCTCGTCGCCCTGCACCTCGCGCCGGACGATGCACACCACATGCGCTTGCAGCGACGCGGGCGCAGGCAGCAGGGTGACACGTTCATTCATCGCGGTGCGGCTGTTTATAAGATGTATAAACAATACATCATAATAAGATGGGCATCAATGGTTCCTTTGGCCCATCGGATGAGGTTTTGCGGCTTCCGACCGCTGCTGAATTCCCGCGAAGCGCCGCCTTTGGCCGAATCGTTCAAGACATGGAACGAAATGCTGCATACGCTAAGCATCAATCGTGGCGAGAGGACTTGCTGCGCAAACAGGATCGGGGGGTGATGCCCTCAGGAGTCGGGCCATGGAGTCATTCAATCGTGTCGTCATCTGCGCGGCCGGGTCGGGCGGCGATGTCCTGCCCTTCGTCGAGATCGGGGCCGCGCTCTCCAGGCGGGGCCTGCAGGTCACGATGCTGGGCCCGGACCGCTACCGGGCGCATGCCGACAGCCGGGGCCTCGACTTCGAGAGCATGGGCGCCGAGGACGTCTTCGAGGACGTCTTTGACGGCGAGGAGGTCTGGGACCCCAAGAAGGGAACCGCGGCGGCCTGGCGCTACTACACGGCAGCGATGCGCAGCGGCCACGAACTGATCGCGCATCGCTGGTCGCCGGGTCGCACGCTGCTGGTCAGCTCTAGCTTCGCGCTGGCCGCGCGGCTGGCCGAGGAGAGGGACGGGTTTGCCAATGCAACGGTCCATCTGTCGCCGTCGGTGATCTTCTCTGCCGTTTCGCCGCCCAGGTGGCCGGCGGCCTCCATTCCTGCCGAGTGGCCGCTCTGGCTGAAGAAGGGAACCCTGTCCGTGGTGGAACGGCTGGCCCTGGACCCGGTGATTGCGCCTGGGGTCAACAAGGTCCGCGCCAGGCTGGGGCTGAAGCCGGTCTCCCAGGTGTTCTCGCGCTGGATCCATTCGCCGCGGCGGGTGGTGTACGCCTTTCCGACCTGGTTCGCTCCAGCCGCCGCGGACTGGCCGCAGCAGGGCGTGCATGGCGGTTTCCCGCTGCAACAGCAGCGTGGGGTGGCCTTGCCGAGGACGGTGAGCGACTTCCTGGCCATGCGGCCTGACAAGCCGACCATCCTCATCACTGCCGGCACCGCCGTCGCCAACGTGTCCGGCTGGATGAGCCGATGCATCCTCGGCGCCTTGGCGGCGGGCGCGAAGGTGATTGCGGTGGGCCCGGCCGCGACGGCGCAGAGCTGCGACGCCGACGTGCTGTGGCTTCGTTTCGCGCCCTTCGAGACGCTCTTGCGGCGGGTCTCGCTCGTCGTTCATCACGGCGGCATAGGCACCATGGCCGAAGCGCTGCGCTCTGGCGTGCATCAGCTCGCCGTGCCTTCCGCCCATGATCAATTCGACAACGCGCACCGTCTCGCGCGCGAAGGCCTGGGCGAGATGGGCAGCGCGGCCTGGTCGGCCGGCGAGTTCGCCACGGCGATCAGCCGGGCTCTCACCGATATCCAGAACGAGATGCGGCGGCTGCGCTGCCGGCGAATGATGGAGGAGCAGGACCGCGGCGCCGACACCGTGGCGGCGCTCGTGCTCGGGCCGGAAGCGCCTGCATCCGCTCATGAGGGCGCGACGTCGCTGGTTACCAGCCTTGCTGGCTAGGGCACGCTGCTTCATGGCTCCTCGATGGGCCGTTTGGGCGATGCATCCGCTGACTCCGCCCCAGAAACTCATTGCGATCGAGTCCCGAGAGTTGCCCATGCCCCAAGCCACCCCACGCCCACGCCGTTTCATCACGGCCACCACGCTGGCCATCGCCGTGCTGGCGGGCGCGTTTCTCGCAAGCCCGGCAGCTGCCGCGGCGCCGCAAAGCCGCCGGCTCAGCCTGAGCCTTGAGCTGGTGCGTCGAGGCCCCGTTCAGCTGGGCGTGGAGAGCGGCGAACAGCGGCTCACCCAGCTTCTGAAGGTCGATGCCTTGCTGCATTCCGATGGCGTGCTGTTCCCCAGCAATCCGCTGGATGCCCAAGACGTGGACAGGCTTTTTCAGCAGTCCCAGGCTTCCCGCGCGCCCGCGGCTGGCACTGGAGGGCCGCAGCAGCGGGTGTCTGCGTCCCAGGGCCGGCAGTTGCAGGCCGACATGCAGTCCAAGGTGCAGGCGATGCAGGCGCGATGCGGCACCGATCCCCAGTGCATCGCCCGCGAGAGCGCCGCCCTCAGCGCCGCGATGAACAGCGCGCTGGCCGGCGTGACGGGCACTCCGGCCGCCGCCCGCGTGGACGACGACACCGGCCCCCAGCCGCAATTCCTGCTCTTCACGGGCCAGGCGGACTGCAAGCTGGCCCTGCAGGCCAAGATCGATTCGCGCGTCGAAGGCAGCTTCAACGACGTGCAGGGCGTCGTCAGGTATACCGAGACGCAGCGCGGCGAAAGCACCGTGCGAGACAGCGCGTTGTGCGGCCTGTTCCAGGTCGTCTTGCACCCCAGGTCGGGTCGCGTCTGGCTGGGCATTCCCACGCTGCGCCCGGAGACCGTGGGCATCACTGTCCGCGAGGAATCCGGCCACCCGACGCGCCGCACGGAGGGGCGCATCGCGCTGAAGTGGTGGGAGGCCGATGGGGCGCTTCGGCAGCGGCTGCTGAATCTGAACGAGCAAGGCTCGGACGTGCTGAAGGCGCCGGCCGGTGACGGCTCGGCCGAACTGCGCATGAGCTGGAAGTTCAGCAGCCCGTGAGCGCCTTGCGCCTATGCAGTACCGGCGGGCTTGGGCCCGCCGTCCCTTTTTGTATCCATCACCCACCCAGGAGAAGACGATGCTGAAAACCGCCCGCTACCGTGAAGAACACGCCAGCCTGGCCTTGCTGATCAAGGGCTTTGAAACCACGTTGGACATCGCGCTGCTCGGCAAGGACGGTGCGCCGGCGCGCCGGGCGCTGTCGGAGCTGGCGGGCAAGCTGCGCCTGCATCTGGCCGGCGAGGACAAGCTGCTCTATCCCCAGGCGCTGGGCAGCGCCGATCCCGCGGTGCGCAAGCTGGGCGAGAAATACCAGTCCGAGATGGGCGATCTGGCCGGGGCGTTCAAGGCCTACAGCGACAAGTGGCTGCTGCCCAAGGACATCGCCCGGGAAGCGCTGAGCTTCGCCAACGAGTCCCGCCACATCATCAAGGCCTTGAACGAGAGGATCCGGCGCGAGAACACCGAGTTCTACGCGGCGATCGACAAGGCTTGAGGGCGCGGCGCCGTCATCGGCGGCGCCAGCGCTGGACGACGAAGACCGGGAATCCGGCCACGCAGAAGATGGCGGTCGCTACGGCTGCCGCGTGGCCTGGCAGTTCGGCGCCGGGCCAGCCGTCGTCCAGAAGCACCGAAGCCGCGAGCCACGCGGCCAGGCAGGCGACGGGCGCCAGCAGGCGCTGCCAGGTCGGGCGATGCGATGACAAGGCCCAGGCGGTTGCCACGTTGGCCAGCAGCGCACCGGCGCACAGATAAGTGATGACAGGGGCAATGGACGTCATCACAGGGCACCGTAGGAATGCAGGCCCGACAGATAGATGTTGACGCCGAGGAAGGCGAACAACGTGATGAGCAGCCCGACCATGGACCACCAGGCCAGCAGGCCGGCGTGGCGGCGGCTGCCGACCAGGCGCAGGTGCAGCCAGGCCGCGTAGTTGAGCCACACGACCAGGGCCCAGGTTTCTTTGGGGTCCCAGCTCCAATAGCCGCCCCAGGCCTCTGCGGCCCACAGCGCGCCGAGGACGGTTGCGATCGTGAAGGCGACGAAGCCCACGGCGATGAGCCGGTAGCTCGCCTCCTCCAGGGCCTTCCTGGCGGGCAGGCGCCGCGCGGCGAACGGCTGGCCGGCGGCCAACCACGCGGCGCTGCACATCGCGGCGAGGCAGAAGGCGCCATAGCCGATGAAGTTGGCGGGCACATGCAGCTTCATCCAGTACGAATCCAGCGCTGGCACCAGCGGCGCCTGTTCATGGCCGCCGCGCGCCAGCGCGTACCAGAACAGGAACGCCGCTGCCGCGCCGCCGACCGGGGCGAGAAACGCACCGGCGCTCGCCAAGCCGCGGGCCTGCAGGCGCAACTGCATCGCGCCCGCAATCAGCACGAAGAGCACGAACACTTCGTAGAGGTTGCTGATGGGCACATGGCCGATGCCGCCGCCCAGCCGGTAGGACTCGACCCATCGCAGCGCGAGGCCGCTGATGCCCAGCACCAGCGCCAGCTTGGTCAGCCGGGCCGGCCAGGGGCCGTGGGACTGCCGCCACCACGCCAGCGCGTAGGCGGGCACCGCCGCCAGCGTGGCGATGCCCATGCCGAAGATCTGCGCCTGGCTGCTGCCCAGCGTGCGGGTGAACATCGCTGCGCCCCCGAGGTGGGCCAGCAGGCAGGTGAGCAGCAGCGCCGTGGCGCCGACTATCCAGTTCATGGGGATTCCTTCAGGATGAGTTGCGTGAACGCATGGAGTTCGTCTGGCAGGCCGTCCAGCGGCCGGTGGGCAGCCAGTGCGATCAGAACGCCTTGCGGGGATTCGCGCACCCACAGCCGCCTTTCCGGGCACAGCACCATCAATGCGGCGCCCAGGGCCAGCAACGCCATGCCCAGGTAGACGATGGCGGCGCCCGGTGCCTCGCTGACCTGCAGCACGCTGGCCGCCACGGGCGTGACCTCGTCCACCTGCAGCAGGGCCGGCTTCCCCGCCTCTATCCAGTGGCTGTAGGCGAGCAGCGCGTCTGTCACGAACGCGAGTCCTTCGGCGGGCGGCTGCCCGGGGTGCTCGGCCGACCAGGCATGCAGAGCCAGCCGGGACAGCAGCTCGATCAGCACGCGCTGGTTGCTGGCGTCGCCCACGGCGGTCAGCCCGCCGCGGCGGAACTGCGCCAGTGCATGCGGCAGGGCCTGCGCCACGACCGGTGGCGCGCCGGTGGCAAATGCGTGCAGCGTGGCTGGGTCGGCCAGCGCTGCCAGCAGCCGGCGGTAGTCACCCAGCGAGCCCCGTTCGTCGATGGGCAGGCGCAGGAAGCGCGCCTCTCCCGAGGCCTCGGCGAGGCCGAAGACGGCATAGGCCCGCCCGTCCAGGCGAACCGGTTTGACGTAGACGGTCTCGGTCAGCGTCTGCCCGGCATCGTCGCGCAGGCGCAGTTCCAGACTGGGCCCCAGGTCGACGCGCTGCGCGGCCTGCGCACCCGACAGGAAGGCCTCGTGCCAGCCCCGGGTCGCAGGCGCGTCGGGCGCGACCAGATTGCGCGGTTTGTAGCCGGTGAGTTCCGCTGTCAGCGGCCGGCCGTCCAGCAGCAGGGCCTGCGATACACCCACCTGGGCCTGCAGGGGCTGGTGCGCTAGGCCGCCCTGTAGCAGCCAGGCCCCGCGCACGCTGGAGCCGCCGTCGTCGAAGCCCGACTGGTAGAACTGCAGGCGGCCGTAGCGGGCCGGCGCGTTCATCGCGACGCGCAACGGGAAAGCGGTGCCGGGCCGGGCCGGGTCGGTGATCTCGATCTCGCTGACGAAGTCGCTGGGCTGGCCGCCCGGGTGGGTCTCCACGCGGAAAGCCCGCAGGTGTACGGCCACCGGCAGCCGGCGCAGCAGATAGCCGTCCGCCACAGCCAGGCTGGCCTGGTCGCCACTGCCGCCTTCCGCCAGGCGCAGCGCACCGCGGAAAGCGCCGCTGTCGGGCCCCAGCCGGCTGGCGGGGCTCAGCTCGGATGGCGGCTGCTCCAGCGGTGCGGCGTGCAGTCGGCCGGCTGCCAGTCGCAGTTGCAGGCCGAGGTTGGCGTCGGCCAGTCCGCCGACGCTGATGACGACGATGGCCAGGTGGGTGGCGACATAGCCCAGCCGCCGCAGCTGCCCCTTGGTGGCCGACAGCGTCAGGCCGTCGCCGACCCAGCGCCAGCGACCGGCCCGCAGCGCCGTCGGCAGTTGTGCCTTCTGCCCCTCGGACAGCTGCAGCTCGACGGTAGCGGGCAGGCGGCGCAGCGCCTCGGCGCCCAGGTGGTGCTTGAAGCCCCGCGCTTCGCGCCACATGCCCGGCGTCTGGCGCCAGACGCACAGCCCGGTCGAGAACGTCAGGAACCCGAGCAGCGCGAGGAACCAGCCGGCGTGATAGATGTCGTGCAGGCCGAGCAGGCGAAAGCTGGTGGCCCAGAGCAGGCCGTAGCGGCCGACGTCCGCCGCCAGGGGCTGGTTCTGTTCGACCAGCGAGCCGATGCTCGCCGCGATGGCGACCACGGCCAGAACGCCCACGGCAAAGGGCATGGAGCCCAGCAGGCGCAGCAGCCGGTTCATGCGCGCACCACCCAACGGTAGAGGGCCGGCACCACCAGCAAGGTGTACAGCGGTGCCGTCAGCATGCCGCCCACCAGGGGCGTCGCGATGCGGCGCATGACGTCCACGCCGACGCCGTCCGACCAGAGCAGGGGCATCAGGCCGCCGAGGATGACGGCCACCGTCATCGCCTTGGGGCGCAGGCGCAGCAGGGCGCCCCGCGTGATGGTGTCCGCCAGCGCGAGCTCGGGGTGGCGCTGCCGCTCCTGGTCGAGGTAGAGCAGCATCACCACGCAGAACTCGGCCGCCAACCCTGCCAGCGCGAGCAGCCCAACGGCAACGGCGAACGACCACTGTAGCCCCAGCGCCCAGCACAGCCAGAACGCGCCGGCCGCTGCGGCAGGCAGGCTGGACAGCACGACCACCACATGCCGCGTGCGGCGGAAGTGCAGGGCCAGGATGGCTGCCACGAGGGCCAGCGTGGCGGCACTGATGGCGGCCAGCCTCCAGCGCCCCTGCGCGAGCCGCAGCTGCTGCCCGACGAAGGTCCATTGAGCGCCTTCGGCCCGCGGCCGCAGCGGCTCCAGCGCCAGGCCGGCATGTTCGAGCACCCCACCGATGTCGCCGCTGTCCAGATCCAGTTGCACGTCGACCACGGGCTGGCCGTTCTCGGTCTTCAGCTCGGCCGGCCCTTCGGTCAGGCGCAGCGTGGCGACGTCGCCCAGCAGCACGATGGCACCGGTGCCGGCGCGCAACTGCAGGCGCTCCAGGGCTTGCATGGAGTCGCGGTCGGCGCGGGGCAGGCGCACGACGATGGGCACCCGCTCGCGGCCGATGCCGACGGTGTCGATCACCTCGCCGCCCAGCGGGCCCGCCACCCACTGCGCGACGTCGGCGGCGCGCAGCCCGGCCTGCGACAGGCGGGCGCGGTCCAGCTGCACTTCCAGGAAGCGGCCTTGCGCACTGCGTTCGGCCACGGCGTGCCTGACGCCGGGCACCTGTTGGAGCAGCGCCTCCGCCTGTTCGGCGACGCGGGCCGCCAGCGCCGGGTCGGGGGCCGTGACGCGCAGTGCCAGTGGCGTCTTGCTGCCGCTGGCCAGCATGTCGATGCGCGTGCGGATGGGGTGGCCCCAGCTCGCCGTCAGGCCAGGCAGCCGCAGCTCGGCGTCCAGCCGGGCGATGAGATCCGGCATGGGCAGGGCCGGATCGGGCCATTCGGCACGGGGCTTGAGCTGGATGGTGGTCTCCAGCATGGACAGGGGTGCGGGGTCGGTGGCGGAATCGCTGCGGCCGGCCTTGCCGTGGACCGAGGCCACCTCGGGCTGCTGCTTGATCAGTGCGCTGCTGCGGCTCAGGATGTCGGCCGCCTCGTCCACCGACACGCTGGCCAGCGTCGTGGGCATATAGAGCAGGTCGCCCTCATCCAGCGGCGGCATGAACTCGCTACCCATGTGCAGCAGCGGCCAGGCGAGTGTGAGACTGGTCAGCGCGCCAGCGGCTACGGTGCGGCGGGGATGCGCGAGCGCGGCGCGCAGCAGCGGGCTGTACAGGTTTTGCAGCACGCGGTTGATGGGGTTGCCGAGCTCGGGCTGCACCGGGCCGCGCACGAAGCGAAGCATCAGCACCGGGACCAGCGTGATGGACAGCGCCGCGCCCGCGGCCATTGCATAGGTCTTGGTCAGCGCCAGCGGCGTGAACAGCCGGCCCTCGGGGCCTTGCAGCGAGAAGACCGGCAGGAAGGACACCGTGATGACGAGCAGCGAGAAGAAGAGCGCCGGCCCGACCTCCTGGGCCGCCTGCAGCACCAGCTCGTGGTGGCTGGCGCGGCCGTCGGCGTTCTCGAGCTTGCGGTGCAGGGTCTCGACCATGACGACGGCGGCATCGACCATGGCGCCGACGGCGATGGCCAGGCCGCCCATGGACATGATGTTGGCGGTGATGCCTTGTCGCTCCAGCACCGCCAGCGCGACGAGCAGCCCGACGGGCAGGCTCAGCACGGCCACCCATGCGGAGCGCAGGCGGCGCAGGAAGAGCAGGCACACGGCCCCCACCACGATGGCTTCTTCCAGCAGGCGCAGCGCCAGCGAACGGACAGAGGCGTGGATCAGTCCGGCCCGGTCATAGGTCGTTTCCAGCCGGACGCCGGCCGGCAGGCTGGCCTGCAGGCTGGCCACGCGCTCGTGGACCGCCCTCAGCGTACGCTCGGCGTTCTCGCCCTGGCGCATGACGACGATGCCGCCGGCCACGTCGCCCTGGCCGTCGAGGTCGGCCACGCCTTCGCGAGGGGCAGGCCCCCAGCCCACGCGTGCGATCTGCGCCAGCCGCACCGGCTGGCCGTTTGCATCCTGGCCGACAACGGCGCCCGCCAGGTCGCGCGGCGCCGACGAGCGGGCATCCAGCGTGACCATCGTTCGCTGCCTGCCGAGTTCCAGAGCGCCGCCGCCGCGCAACTGGTTGGCGTCGCGCAGGCCTTGTGCCACCGCGTCGGGCGTGATGCCCAGCGCCGTGGCCCGCAGCGGGTCGAGGTCGACCTGCAGCTGCCTGGCGGCGCCGCCGATGCTGGCCACCTCGGCCACGCCCGGCAGGCTCTGCAGCTGCGGCCGCAGCACGGTGTCCTGCAGCGCGCGCAGGCGGTCCACGGGCAGCGGGCCGGTGAGGGCGTATTGGTAGATCCACCCCGTGCCGGCGGCGTCGGGGCCCAGGACGAGCTTGCTGCCGGCAGGTAGCGCCGCTTGCAGCTGCGACAGGCGCTGCTGGACAGCGGCACGCGCCTGGGCGGGTGCGATGCCATCGCGGAAGACGACGTAGATGAAGGCCTCGCCGAACATCGACACCGCGCGGACGGTGGCCGCCTCCGGCACACCCAGCAGCGCCGTGGTGACGGGGTAGACCGACAAGTCCTCGACCTGGCGGGGCGGCTGGCCCGGGGCTTCGACCTTGAGGATGACCTGGGCGTCCGACAGGTCGGGCAGGGCATCGAGCTTCAGCTGCGACGCCAGGCCGGCGGCCAGCGCTGTGAGTGCGGCCACGGCCAGCACGACCCAGCGGCCGTGCGCCAGCGAGGCGCGGATGATGCGGGCAAGCAGCCGGTCAGTGCGCATGGTGGTGCTGTGCTGCGTTGTCGCGCGGCTTGGCGTGGGCTGCGAAACGGGCCCGGGCCGCCGCCCAGGAGGCTTCGGCGCCGATCAGGAACTGGCCGTTCACGACGACGCGCTGTCCGGGCGCCAGGCCTTCGCGCACTTCGACGCGTTCGCCGTCGCTGCGGCCCAGGATGACCGTGGCCGGCCGGAAACCCGTGTCACCGTCGGCGACGATGACCTGCTCGGTGTCGCCCATGCGCAGCACCGCGTCGCTGGGCACCGTGATGACCGCTGGCATGGCGTCGGCCAGCTGCGCGCGCACCAGGCTGCCCGGCGGAAAGGCCGCGGCATGGGCGCCCGGGTTCAACGTGGCCCTGAGCCTGGCCTGGCGCGAGACGGGGTCGACGACGGCTTGCTGCGCGCGAGCGGTCACGACCAGGGTCTGATGCGGGTCGACGCTGGACTGCAGCCTGACCCGGGCCTGGCTGCCCAGGGCGCCCAGTTGCCGGGGCGACAGCGTGAGTTCGACGGCGACGCGCCTGGTGTCCGCATAGCTGAGCACCGGCTGTGCCGGGCCGACGGCGGCACCTTCACGCGCCGTCAGGCTGGTGATGATGCCGTCATGCTCGGCCCGTACCGGCAGCAGCTCGCGAACGCGGTGGCTGGCTTCGAGTTCCTGGAGTACGTCCTCCGGGATGTCGGCCGCAACCAGACGTGCACGGGCCCGGAAGCGTTCCTTCGCGATGCTGGCGAGCATGATCTCCGGCGCGGTGTTGCCGATGGGGCCCATGCCACCCGGGCGGTTGGTGAGGGCGTCGCGGCGCGTCAGCAGGTCCAGGTAGTCGCGCTGGCGCTGCTGCAGTTCGGGTGAATAGAGCTCGTACAGCAACTGGCCCTTGCTCACCTTGTCGCCAACGCCACCTACGGCTAGCCGCCGCACCCAGCCCTCCGCCTTGGGAGTCAGCTGCACGCTGGCGCTTTCGTCCTGCACGATCTGGCCGCTGACGAGGTCGCCAGCGGTGATTGCGGAAGTGCCCACCTTCTCCAGCACCAGGCCGATGCGACGCTGCTGCGCGACGCTGACCGGCACTGCCGGATTGGCGTCCGCTGCAGGCCCGGCTGCGCGAACCAGGGCCATGCCGCAGATGGGACAGGAGCCCGGCGCGTCGCGCAGCAGGTCGGGATGCATGGGGCAGGTCCAGCCGCCCGGCACGACCTCGCCGGCAGCCTGCGGCACGGGCTTGAGCCCGACGCCGTGCGATGCCTGGTGGCGTGTGATGACGAAGCCGGTCGCAGCGATGGCCACGAGGGCCACGCCGATTGCCAGTCGGTGGTACATGGGTTGCTTCCGTGGCTGAGCGGCCCTGCCGGGCCGCTCAGCGTGGCGCCGTCAGCGGACGACGATGTTGTCGCCCTTGCCGGCCTTGGGGTCGGCGTCGTTGCTGAACTGCAGGATGGCGATGGCGCCTGTGAGGGCCTGCTTCATTACGTGGCTGACCAGTGCGTTGGCGCCCTCGACCGGCGAGATGATGTCGAAGGCGGCACCGTCGCCGGGGCCGACGGTGAAGCTCTGCGCGCCGTGGATGACGTTCTTCGGATTGCCGCTGACGTAGACGCGATCCCAGATGCCCGCGATGGGGTGGAAGGACGAGAACTCGTTGACGCCGGCGTTCACGAAGTGGATGCGCACGCGCTCACCCGGCTTGGCCTGCAGGATGCGGGTGGCGGCGGGGTCGTGCACGGGGTCGTACTTGAAGACGCCGCCGTTGAACATCGTGTTGGTCCACTTGCCGGCCATCATCTCGGCCTGGTTGTCCGGGTTCGGGTAGAGCTCGGACTGGACCAGCACGTACTCCCGATCGGCCTTGGGCAGTGCGTTCGGATCCTTGGGGTCCACGATGATGACGCCGAACATGCCGCGGGCGATGTGCTGGATCATGGGATCCGAGCCGCAGTGGTAGAAGAAGGTGCCCGGGTAGGTGGCCGGGAAGCTGAACTTCTTGCTCTCGCCCGGCTTGATGGACTCGAACTCCTTGACGACGTCGACGCGGGCGGCGTGGAAGTCGGTGGAGTGGGAGTTCTTGCTGGTCTTGTCGTTGACCAGCGTGAACTCGACGATGTCGCCTTCCGTCACGCGAACCACGGGACCGGGGATCTGGCCGTTGTAGGTCCAGGCGCGGTACATGGTGCCCTTGTTGTCGATGGGCAGTTCCACTTCCTTGGCGGTCAGGGTGACCTGCACGGTCTTGGCCTGGGCAGCGCCCAGGGCGGCCAGGGCAAGCGCCAGGGCCAGGGTCGTCTTTTTCACGGGGTTCCTTTCGGTCGAGGGTTTCATTTCGCGGTGGTCTTGCTGACGATGCGGAGATAGGCCACCAGCTCCCCCATCTCCTCGTCGGTCATGACGCCCTCCCAACGGGGCATCAGGACGGATTTGCCGACTGCCAGTCCGCCGCCCTTGATGGCCTTGAACAGCAGCTCGTCGGGCGTGTCGCCCATGCCCTTGGTGTCGGTGTGGTCGCGTGGCTTGACGGCCATGTCGCGGCTGTTGATGCCGTTGCCGTCGCGGTTGATGCCGTGGCATTGCACGCAGTAGGCGTTGTAGTTGCGCACCGCGCGGGCAGGCGGTTCGGCCGCCTGTACGGCGCCGGCCAGGCAGGCTGCCATGAGAGCGAGCCAGCGCGTCATTTGGCGCCTCCTTGCTTCAGGGTGTTGATGTAGCCGCTGAGCTTTTGCACGTCGGCGTCGGTCAGGTCCAGGCGAGGCATCCAGACGTGCGGATCGAACTTCTGCGGGTTGCGGATGTACTCGACGACGTAGTCCGGCTGCAGCCGATCGCCCGCGCTGAACAACTCGGGGCCCGAGCCGCCCCCTGCGCCCGGCTTGGCCGAGTGGCAGGACGCGCAGCCGCGCAGCTTGTTGAACAGCAGCGATGCCATCGAGGCGTTGACGGGATCGCCCTTGAACGCGCCCTTGGCGACGAGGTCTGGCGTCGTCAGAGCCATCAGCGCGTCGGCGGCGGCGGCGGCATCCGCGGCGTTGAGCTTGGGATGCGGCGTGACCTTGGCGGCGTCGACGACATCGGCGCTGCCGGCCTCGCCCGGCTTCACCGCGTTGAGGAACATCGCGCCACCCGGGCGCAGCACGGTCGGCTGCTGCAGCCAGGCCGTCAGCCAGTCCCGGTTGAACTTGCTGCCGGCGTAGTAGAGGTCGGGGCCTTTGCGTTGCAGCAGGCGTTCGACGCTGGCCTCGGCCGGTTT
Source organism: Pelomonas lactea (assembly GCF_043555885.1). Classification (NCBI taxonomy): domain Bacteria; kingdom Pseudomonadati; phylum Pseudomonadota; class Betaproteobacteria; order Burkholderiales; family Sphaerotilaceae; genus Roseateles; species Pelomonas lactea. The sequence continues at coordinate 504,662 of NZ_JBIGHX010000003.1, forward strand.
CGTGACCGCATGGCAGGCCACGCATTGGCTCTTGAGCAGTTCGGCGCCCGATGCGGCGTGCGAAGGCGCGGCGGCGCCCAATGCCGCCGCTGCCGCCAGTGTGGAGAGGAGAAGCTTGATCACGGCGCCCTCACTGCACGGCCTGACCCTGGAAGGTCTCGTTGGTGTAGATGCCGGGGCCCTTCTTCAGCGAGTCCTGGTAGTAGAAGTTGGGCTTGGGCACCCGCTTGTTCCACGGGTAGAAGGCGTCGTCGCTCTTGACCTCGGTGTATTCGATGACCGTCATCAGGCCGCCGTGCGGGCGGTCGCCGTTCATGGTGTGGCTGTCGACGTGGTCATGCACCATCCAGCGGCCGGGGTTGTCCGCCTCGAAGATCAGGTCGTAGCGCTCGCCCGGCCCCACCAGCACGGTGTCGCCGGTGATGGGCTGCGGCAGCGGGAAGCCGTCCTTGAATGCGATCTTGAACGCGTGGCCGTGGATGTGGATGGAGTGCACCAGGTCGCCGGCGCCGATCAGGCGGATGCGCACGACATCGCCCTTGGTGATGCGCAGCGGCTCGGTGTCCGGGTAGGCGCGGCCGTTGATGGTGAAGTAGTCGAACTTGTCGCCGGGCAGGCCACCGAAGCCTGGCTTGTTGGCCCACTTCGAGTCCCAGTCGGACAGCATCAGGATGAAGTCCTTGGTGACCCGCTTCTCCAGCGCCGTTGGCGCCTTGGGCTTGACGATGAAGGGGCCCCACATGCCGCGCAGCGCGACGTGCTCGTTGACGTTGACATGGCAGTGGTACCACATCGTTCCCGACGGCTCGGCCTTGAACTTGTAGGTGAAGCTGTCGCCGGGCTTGATGCCCTCCTGCGTCACGTCGGGCACGCCGTCCATCTTCCACGTGCCGCGCTGCAGCATGCCGTGCCAGTGGATGGTGTGGGGCAGGGCGGTCATGTTGTTGACCTTGACCTCCATGTCGTCGCCCTCGTCGACATGGAAGAGCGGACCCGGCACCTGGCCGGCGAACGCGAAGGTGTGGAACTGCTGCTTCTCGACCAGGGTGATGCGCGTGTCCTCGATGTTCATTTCGAACTCGCGCTTGGCGGCCCAGGCTTGACCTGAGATCAGCGTTGCCAGCAGTGCAGCTGCGGCGATGGACTTGCGCCCCGGGCGGCCTGCGGTTTGGCCTGGATTCATGGGACCTCCGAACATTGGGTGAAGCCAAAAGATACATTTATCATGCAATTTAAACAAGCAAAGCCCGTGCATGTTTAAGGGGGATTTCGCAGATGTCTCAAGGCTTGAGTGGTTGTTGAACATGCTTGGCTCGCACATGTTAAAGTGAATTTGTTATGCATCTTTACGTTGGCAAGCAAAGCAAGATCACCGGGCTGCGCCGCAGCTTGGTCCTGCTGCTGCTCGTGCTTGTCTGCGTTGCGCCAAGCGTTTCGCGCTGCCTGAGGACCGAAGCTGGGCGTTGGTTGGCGTCGGCGGCCGCCCCGCATTGCCACGTGAAGGGTCTGCCGGGGCTTGACTACTGCGCGTTCTGCGTGATCCCGGGGCTGGGAAGTGCGCCCCCTGCGGCTCAAGTCGGCGTCGACATGGGAGCCGCCCTGCGCCACGCCGAGCTTGCGACCCTGCCTTCCGAAGGGATCGTCCCGCCGCCCCGGCGGGCGCTGTCCCGCGGCCCTCCTCGGGCCTAAAACCTCTTCCGATACCGCCCGCCGTGGTGCATCACGACTGCGCCAGGGGTGGTCGCGTCCCAACGAAATTCAGGCTCTCCAATGAAAAGCAAACTCCGTCGAGGCGCTCCCCGCCTCCATCCGCTCGCCGGCCAGCTGTCGGTGGTGCTGGCAGCCCTCTACGCCGGCAGCGCATTCGCCTGCGATGAATGTGCCGATGAGCATGCACCGGTGCAGAAACTCGCGCTGGTGCGCGTGCAGGGCGCGGCGCCCAGTTCCCTCCCCACCAATATCCCGACCACGCGTGAGACCGTCACGCGTGAGGACATCGAGCGCTGCATCAACGCGACCGATGCCGAGGATGCGCTCAAATACCTGCCCAGCCTGCTGGTGCGCAAGCGCTACATCGGCGACTACAACCACGCCATCCTCTCCAGCCGGGCCTCGGGCACTGGCAACAGCGCGCGCTCGGCCGTCTACGCCGACGGCATCCTGCTGTCCAACTACCTCGGCAACGGCGTCGGTGGCCTGAGCTTTCCGCCGCGCTGGGGGCTGGTAACGCCCGAGGAGATCGAGCGCGTCGATGTCATGTACGGGCCGTTCTCTGCGGCCTATCCGGGCAACTCTGCCGGCGCCGTCGTCGACTATGTGACCCGCATGCCGACGAAGTTCGAGGCTCACGCCAAGCTGGGCTATGTCACCCAACCCTTCGAGCTGTACGGCAGTAAGGCGACCTACCGCGCCTGGCAGGCCAGCGCCTCCATCGGCGACCGTGCGGGCGACTTCAGCTGGTGGCTCAACCTCAACCACACCGACAGCGACGGCCAGCCGCTGACCTTTGCCAACCGCCTGGCCAGCACAGGCATTGCGGCAACCAACGGCACGCCCGTGACCGGTGCCCTGCTCGTGCCCAACAGCAACGGCCAGCCCTGGTACATGCTGGGCTCGGCAACGACCTACAGCACGCGCCAGGACCACTTCAAGCTCAAGCTGGCTTATGACATCAGCCCGACGCTGCGGGCTAGCTATGTGCTGGGCAGCTGGCGCAACGACGCCGACGGTAACTCCGAGAGCTGGCTGCGCGACGCTGCTGGCAAGCCCGTCTACAGCGGCCCCATCGTCATCGACGGCAAGCAGTTCGCCCCGCTGACGGGCGGCGACTTCGCGCTTACGCGGGAGCGCTTGATGCACGTCATGCACGGCGTCTCGGTAAAGAGCCGCAGCGGCGGTGAATGGGACTGGGAGCTGGCAGCCAGCCTCTACGACTACCAGCGCGATGAGAAGCGCCAAAACGCCGCAGGCAACCCTCAGCCTGGCGCGTGGACAGGTGGCGCCGGCACGCTGGCCGATGGTGGCGGCACGGGCTGGCACACGCTGGCCCTGAAGGGCATCTGGCGGCCCGCCGGCACGGGCCATGTCGTCGACCTGGGCCTGCAGCAGGACAGCTACCAGCTGCGCTACCAGACGTCCAACATCGGCGGCAACTATCTTGCCGATGCGCCCGGCACGCTGGCTTCGGCGGTGCGCGGTGACACACGGCTGCAGGCGGCCTATGCGCAGGACGCCTGGTTGCTGGCTGAAGACTGGAAGGCCGTGCTGGGGCTGCGCGCCGAATCCTGGCAGGCCCGCAATGGCCGCACGGACTTCTCGGCCACGGCCAGCCAGGGCTACGCCGCGCGCCGCGAGAACTTCGTTTCGCCCAAGGCCGCCCTGGCCTGGCAGGCCACGGTGGACACGGTGCTCAAGGCTTCGGTGGGTCGTGCGGTCCGAATGCCGACGGTGGGCGAGCTCTATGGCGCCACGTCGACGACGAACTCGCAGTACATCAACGACCCCGACCTGAAGCCCGAGAAGTCCTGGACGGCGGAGTTCAGCGCCGAACAGGCCTGGGGCGCACTGCAGTCACGCCTGACGCTGTTTGCGGAGACGACGCGCGATTCGCTGTACTCGCAGACGAGCTTCGACGCCGCAGCCAACAAGAACATCAGCCGCGTGCAGAACATCGATCGGATCGCCACGACCGGGCTGGAGGCGACGCTGGCCGCGACGGACTGGCTGTTGAAGGGGCTGGACCTGACGGCCAGCGCCACCTATGCGGACTCCAAGATCAAGGCCAATGCCGGCTTCGTCAACGTGCCGGGCGACACCCTCGGCCGTTGGCAGCCCAATATCCCACGCTGGCGTGCCACGGCGCTGGCCGCCTACCGCTTCGACGATCACTGGAGTGCCAGCCTCGCGGCCCGCTACAGCGGCCGCCAGTACCGCACGCTGAACAACGCCGACGTGAATGGCCATGCCTATATGGGCGTGAGTCGCTACGCCACGGCCGACCTGCGTGTGTTGTGGAAGATCGACCGCCAGTGGAACGCCGCCTTCGGCATCGACAACCTGAACAACGACAAGTACTGGAACTTCCACCCCTATCCGCAGCGCAGCTATTCGGCCGAGCTGAAGTTCGATCTATGAGAACCACCCTCACCACCATGCTGCTCGCGCTGGCGGGTAGCGCCCAGGCCCACATTACGCTGGAGCAGCCCGAGGCCATGGCCGGGAGCAGCTACCGCGCTGTCTTCAAGGTGGGCCACGGTTGCAACGGCGCGGCGACGAAGGAGATCATCGTCACGCTGCCTGAGGGCCTGCGCGGCGCCAAGCCCAGCCCCAAGCCCGGCTGGACGCTGACCACCAAGCGCCGCATGCTCAAGTCGCCCTACGACAGCCACGGCCAGCCCATCATCGATGAGCTGGCCGAGGTGCGCTGGCTAGCCAACGGCGAGGCCAATCAGCTGCAGGACGCCTGGTACGACGAGTTCGTGTTGCGTACTTCGCTGCCAGTGGAGGCGGGTGAACTCGCCTTTGCGGTGCGGCAGGTCTGCACCGAGGGGGAGTGGAACTGGGCCGAGCGACCGACCGCAGACAACCCGCGCCCGCGTGCGCCGGCGGTGAGACTGATCGTCAGGCCTGCTGTTGCAGCGCCTGCCGGCCATACGCACTGAGATCCAGGCGGGGCGGGTCCTCGTCAGCGCTTGCCCGCTGGCGTTGTGGCCCGCGCCGACTTCCTGGGCATCATGACGACGGGCTGCGTTGTCATGCCCAGCAGCGAGGCCGCGACCGTTGGCGCCGCGATGGATTCTGCGAGCGTCATGGAGTCCAGCTCGGCCATGAAGGCGTCCATCGCGCGCGCCAACCGGCGCCGCAGATTGCAACTGGGCTGGATGGCGCACTGGGCAGGGGTCTCGGGGTCATGACAGGCCACGATGGCGAAGTCCTTCTCGGCCATGCGGACGATGGCGCCGATCGAGATCTCCGTCGGGTCTTTCGCGAGGCGCAGGCCGCCCGAGCGACCCCGCACCGTCATCACGAAGCCGGTCTGCCCCAGCTCGTTGACGATTTTCGTCAGATGGTTGCGGGAGATGTCGTAGGCCCTGGCGATCTCGTCAATGGTCGCCAAGCCGCCTTCACGGTAGCGGACGGCCAGGTACATCATCACGCGCAAGGTGTAGTCGGTGTAGACCGTCAGGCGCATCGAACAATCTCCATGAATGCATCTTTATTCTAGCTTGCGGAACGAAAATCTGCTTGCTGACTTGCCTGTTGTCGTCTTAAACTGGCATAAGCAATACATCTTTGAAGCAAGCCATGAAGCCGATGCATCCCCAGCTGCCGCTGCTGAATCAGGGGCCGGCGCTCGCGCCGCGCGGCTGGCCGCCATTGAGGCTGGCCTTCCGACCGTTCTACCTGTTGGCTGCCCTCGCCGGGGCGACGCTGATGCCGCTGTGGTGGGCCGTGTTCACCGGCCGGCTCGCACCCGCCACGGGGTTGGCGCCGTCGCTCTGGCATGCGCACGAGATGCTGTTCGGCATGGTGGCCGCCGTGGTCGTGGGCTTTCTGTTCACTGCCGGCAAGACCTGGACAGGGCTGCCGACGCCGCGTGGCTCGCAACTGGCCTCGTTCGCGCTGCTGTGGCTGCTGGCCCGTGTGGCTGCACTTGCCGCGCCCTATCCCGTCTTCTTCGTTCTGGACGTGGTCCTCCTGCCGCTCGCGGCCGCGCTCTTCGGTGACCTGCTGGTGCGGTCCCGCAATCTGCGCAACGCCGGCGTGGCTGTCGTGTTGTCGGGCCTGGGTCTGGCCAACCTGGCTTTCCATCTGGGTGCGAGCGGAGCGCTGGACTGGTCGCCGCACCGCGCCCTGCAGGCGGCCCTCGCCTTGCTGGTGGTGCTGGAGACGGTGATCGGCGGGCGGGTCATCCCCTTCTTCACGCGCAATGTGACACCGGGTCTCGACAATGCCATCCCCGCCTGGCGCGAGCGCCTGCTGATGGCGGCCACGCTGTTGGGTCTTGCTGCCTGGCTGCTCGACGGGCCGGTCGGACTCACGGCGGTCCTGCTGGGCGGTGCGGCAGCCTTGCACGCCTGGCGTCTGCTCAGCTGGGCGCCGCAGGTGACCCTGCGCAGGCCCATCCTGTGGTCGCTGCACCTGGCCTATGCCTGGATACCCCTGGGGCTGCTGCTGCTGGCCCTCTCCCTGTGGCTGCAGTTGCCGGTGTCCCCGGCGCTGCATGCTTTTGCCGTAGGTGCCACGGCGGGGCTCCTCGTCGCCATGATGACCCGCACCGCGCGCGGCCACACGGGTCGCCCTTTGCAGGTCGGCAGGGCGGAAACGCTGGCCTATGCGCTGGTGGCTGCCTCAGCCTGCCTTCGGGTGGCGGTACCGCTGGTCTGGCCGGCGGCGACCGCTGGGGCGCTGGTCGCTGCCGGTGCCTGCTTCGCCACGGCGTTCGCGCTCTACCTGGCCGTGTATGCGAAGTGGCTGTTGGGCCCTAGAGCGGATGGGCAGGACGGTTGACATGAGGGCCACATCTTCTTTCTCATTCGCCGCAGTGCTGCCCTGGCTGTTGATCTGCATGTTGGCCGGCATTTCCTTCTTCGCTCAACCGGTGAAGTTCCTGACGCCTGGGTTGACCTCCGCGCAACTGGTGTCAGTCGGCTCCACGATCTTCCATGGGTCGCACGGGATGCAATGGGTCGCCTTTGCCGTGTTGGCAGTCGTCGTGGTGCCGACCAAGGCCGATGGGCGTGCGGCCTGGTGCTGCCTGCTGATGGCCTGCGGCTTCCTGGCCGTGCAGCAGCGGGTGCTCATGCCGGCACTGGACCTGCGGCTTGCGCTGCTGACTGAAGGTGCCGCCCCGGCTGCTTCGCCGCATCACGCGGTTTATGTGGTTCTCGAATTGTTCAAGCTGGCCGCACTCGTCGTGCTGGCGCGGCAGCGTTCTTCCATTCGGTCTCAAGGAGGGCTCGCATGAGCACTGTTGGCATCTTGTTGTCGGCCTTCGTCCTCTCGGTGGTTGCGTTGCTGGTCTTCATCTGGACGCAGCGCAGCGGCATGTTCGAACGCAGCGCCAAGGGGGCCGAGGTCATCTTCGCGCCGGGCGAGATCGGCAGCGTCGAGGACCCCGCTGCCGGCCGCGTCCCGCCGGCGGTCAACGACGAGCTGGTGCAGCGCGCGCGGGCCGACGCCTCGACGGCGCCACTCGTGTTCTTCTTCTTCACCTGCGCCTTCGCCTGGCTGCTGGTCGCCTCGGCGGCCGGCCTCACTGCCTCGATCAAGCTGCATGAGCCCGACTGGCTGGTGGCCCAGGCCTGGCTGACCTTCGGTCGCATCCGCACCATCCATTTGAACGCGGTGGCCTATGGCTGGGCGCCGATGGCGGGCCTGGGCATCGCCTTGTTCGTCATCCCGCGTCTGCTGAAGACGGAACTCGTGGGCGCCAGGTACGCCTTCCTCGGCGCGGCGCTGTGGAACGCGGCGTTGATTGCCGGGCTGGGGGCCATTGCAGCCGGCTTCAGCGATGGGCTGGAGTGGTTGGAGATTCCCTGGCAGATCGACATCCTGTTTGTCATCGGCGGTGCGCTGGTGGGCGTGCCTCTCGTGCTGACGCTGCTCAACCGCCGGGTGGAGCACCTCTATGTGTCCGTCTGGTACATGGGCTGCGCGCTGTTCTGGTTTCCGGTGCTCTTCCTGGTGGGCAATATTCCGGACCTGCACCGCGGCGTGCAGCAGGCGGCGACGAATTGGTGGTTCGGCCACAACGTGCTCGGCCTGTTCTACACGCCGCTGGCGCTGGCCTCGGTCTACTACTTCCTGCCCAAGGTCGTCGGTCGGCCGGTGCAGAGCTACAACCTGTCGCTGCTGGGCTTCTGGGGGCTGGCCTTCTTCTACGGCCAGGTCGGCGGCCACCACCTGATCGGCGGGCCGGTGCCGGGTTGGCTCATCACGCTGTCCATCGTGCAGAGCATGATGATGATCGTTCCGGTCGTCGCCTTCACGGTCAACCAGCATCAGACGCTGAAGGGCCGCCTCGATGCGCTGCGCACGTCGCCGACGCTGCGCTTCATCGGCTTCGGCGGCCTGATGTACACAGCCAGCTCCGTCCAGGGCAGCTTCGAGGCCCTGCGCAGCGTGAACGTGGTGGCTCATTTCACGCACTTCACCGTGGCGCACGCCCACCTGGGCCTGTACGGCTTCGTGACCATGGTGTTCTTCGGCGCCATCTACTTCATCATGCCGCGCATCAGCGGTCGAGAGTGGCCGTCTCAAGGCCTCATCGCCGCGCACTTCTGGCTGGCGGCGATAGGCATCACGATCTATTTCGTGTCGCTGACCGTGGGCGGCTGGTTGCAGGGCCAGGCAATGCTGGACGAGAGCCGACCCTTCATGGACTCCGTGTCGCTGACGCTGCCCTACCTGAAGGCGCGCAGCATCGGCGGCGCGCTGATGGGACTGGGCCATGTGGTCTTCGCCGTGCATTTCCTGATGCTGCTCGCCGGGTGGTCCGCGGGGCGCAGCGATCCCACATTGCTCAAGACGCTGTAAGGGGACGGCGATGCACAACGAAACCAAACTCATCGCCGGTGGCATGACGATGCTGAGCGTCGCCACCAGCATCCTGGTGGTGGTGCCCTATATGACGGTCCGGGACGTGAAGGCGCCGGAAGGGCTCAAGCCCTACACCAGCACCGAGCTGCGTGGCCGCCAGGTCTACATCGCCAACGGCTGCGTCTACTGCCATTCCCAGCAGCCGCGTGCCAAGAGCTTCGCACCTGACACCGCCCGAGGCTGGGGGCGCGCCAGCGTCGCGGCGGACTATGCCTACGACACGCCGCACCTGCTGGGCACGATGCGTACCGGCCCCGATCTGTTCAACATCGGCGCACGTCAGCCCAGCGACCAGTGGCATCTTGGCCACCTCTACCAGCCACGGGCCTATGTGCAGGGCAGCGTCATGCCGAGCTACCCCTATCTGTTCGACGTCAAGGTCAAGCTCGACAGCGGTGACGTCGAGGTCAAGCTGCCACCCGGTTACGCCCCGCCGGGCAAGTTCGTCGCCGCCAACCGCGATGCGCTGGATCTGGTGGCCTATCTCAAGGCCCTCAACCACAGCTATCCGGTGCTGGAGGCGCCCATGCCCGCAGCCTCGGCCGCCGCCAAGCCTTGATCGACAGGAGCCGACATGACACCCGATCCTCAAATCTCGGCGCAACAGCAGCGCGAAAACCCCGACCCCCATGAGCAGACGCAGCCCGTTCCCTGGCCGCTGATCATGCTGGTGGCGCTGCTGTTTGCGTTCGGCATCGCCTACATCAGCCAAGCGGACATCGAAAGCCCGGCGGCCTGGGGAGATGGCCGACAGGCGGCCGAGCTCAGCGGTAGCAAGGGCAGGGGGGCCGCGAAGGCAGACGGTGCTGCGCTGTTCGCCTCACTGTGCGCGGCCTGCCATCAGGCCAATGGCCAGGGCTTGCCGGGCGTGTTCCCGCCGCTCGCCGGCAGCGAGTGGGTCAGTGGCAAGGACAGCACGGCCTCCGCCATCGTGCTCCACGGCATCACGGGCAATCTGTCGGTGAAGGGCAGCAGCTACAACGGCGCGATGCCTGCGTTCGGTGGCCAGTTGAGTGACGAGCAGGTTGCGGCGGTGCTGACCTATGTGCGCTCCCAATGGGGGAACAGCGCTGCGGCTGTCAGCGCCGAGACCGTGGCGCAAGTGCGCGAGGCGCACAAGGAGCGCACGACCCCCTTCACCGGTGACAAGGATCTGCCACCCCACGATTGATTGGATCGCCCACGGGGCGACATGGAGTTTGACTGATGTATTGCGAATGTATTTATGAAGGCGGCACGCGCTGCGATATCGAGTTTGCTCAGGAGGAAAAGGGTGGCCGGCGCGAGTCCTGGTTCGGCGTGTTTCTGGCCGTCGCGCTGGCCCTGAGTGCCGCGCAGGCCTTTGGAGCCTGACATGGCCAACCTGGATGCGGAACTCCTGGAGGCGGTGGACCGCCCGGCGCTGCGCCGCCTGGTCGGAGCGTTCTATGACGACGTGCAGCAGGACGATCTGCTCGGTCCGGTCTTCGCAGCCGCCATCCCGCCGGCCGCCTGGGATGCGCATCTGGAACGCATGACGGACTTCTGGAGCACCGTGATGCTGGGCACCCGCAGCTTCAGGGGCAATGTATTCCAGAAGCATGTCGCGCTTGCGGAGATCGCCGATGTGAGGCCGGCGCATTTCCTGCGGTGGGTCTCGCTGTGGAACGCCAACACTTCAAAGCTGTTCCCCGGGCCTGTTGCCGACGAGTTGCAGCTCACCGCTCAGGGCATAGGCCGCAACCTGTTCTACGGCTTCTTCCAGCAGTTCGCCCGTTTCATCGTCGTGGACGGCGTCGCCGTCGACTACGAGGCGGTGTAGGCGGGCCGCGCCATGCAGGGTCGCCTGGGGATCACGCTGCTGGCCTGCGCGCTACTGCTGGCCGCCTTCGTGACCGCCGTGGGTCGACTCACTGCAGGGTTCGAGCATTGGACCTTTGAAGGGCTGCGTCGTCAGGCTGCTGCCAACGGCGAGATGCATTTCCCGGCGATGGAACTCATCGACTCGTCCGGCCGACCGCTGCGTTTTCAAGCCGGTGGCAATGGACAGGTGATGCTGGTGGACTTCATCTACACGAGCTGTGAGTCGGTCTGCCAGTCACTCGGCGTGGAGTTATTTCAGGCGCAGCAGCAGATTCAGCAGGATGCATCGGGTGTTCGCCTGTTGTCCGTGTCCGTCGACCCGTTGCGAGACACGCCGCCAGCATTGACCGCCTACGGCAAGCGTCACCGGGCGGACGAGCGGCTGTGGACCCTCGCCGCACCAGGAACCGCAGACGATGGGCAGCAGGCGCGTCGAAAACTGGGTGTGATCGCCGTGGCCGATGGTTCCGGCGGGTTTGCTCACAACGGCGCATTGCACGTCGTCGATCGCAGCGGCCGGCTGGCTGGCATCTTCGACACCACCGAGTGGCAGCGCGCGCTGGCACTGGCGAAGCAGCTTGACGAGGCGCGGCCATGAAGAGGTCTGGCGGTCTCGGTTTGTTGCTGCTGCTCGTACTCCTTTGCCTGCCCGAAGTGCGTGCCTGGATGGAGAGCCGAATGAGCCTGCATATGGCCTTGGAGCTGCCGCTGCTCTTCTTCGCCGGTTGGCTGATTGGCAGCGTTGCTCCCCGCCGCTGGCCATTTCTGGCGCGTGTCGATGCCAGTGGACTGTTCTCAGCGACCACGGCCTCCTGCATATTGGCGCTGTGGATGGTGCCTGCCGCGTTGGATATGGCGGTGCTGGATCCTGCTGCCGCACTGCTGAAGTACGGGATGTGGGTGTTGGCAGGGGGCGTGCTCCAAACGGCACGCTCTCGCTTCACGCCCGTCATCGCTGCCTTTTTCTTGGCAAACGCGGGCTGGATGACCGCATCGGCAGGGTTGCTCTACCTGGATGCTGAGCAGCAGCTGTGTGTCAACTACCTCGTCGACGACCAACGAACGACCGGGTTCGCGCTGATCGCCTGGGGCATGGCGCTCGGCGCGTGGGCCTTGAACGCGCTGCGTCCACTTGTTGTCGACACGCGGTGAGCCTCAAGTCTCGAAGACAGGTGCCCGCTCCGACGCGTTGACTTGAATATCGGCAAGGCGGCAGCGCGGTAAAGGAACCAGCACCGATAGCAGCGATCGGCGTATGCGCCTGCCGATGCCCGCCCGCGGGCCAACGCGCGGGCGCAATTGGAACTCAATGGTTCCAATGGGCGATGTCAGCGCCAGCCGGGTCCTGCAAAGTACGTGCAGCCAAGGCGCTCGCAACGGGCGCCCGGCAAGCTGACAGCGTCGCGTGGCGCGCTGTCACCAGTGAACGCAAGACATGGGTAAAAAGATGCATAGGTCAAGAATCTTTAAAGGTCTGCTGGTCGCCGGATGCGCCGCGGCCAGTCTGGGTGTCCACGCTGTGCCTGTTCCTGGCGTCTGGGTTGACGCCAAGCCTGGCGGCAACGGGAGCCTGACTCAGGGTGGAGGTGACTGGTACCGAAGCGCAACCATCGACTTGCTGGACAAGTACGGCAACCAGGCGACGTCCTTCGGCAGCCTGGCGGACGGCTCCTTGCATTCGATGTCCTTCTCCACCCCCAACCAACCTGCGAGCTGCAATTGGAAGTTGGGGACAGGCCCTTGCAATCCATCCGCAGCCACCTCCAGCGTGACCTTCCGAGACAAGCTTGTCTTCGACGGCAGCAAACTCAAGGAGCCAGGCGTCATCAAATGGAAGTTCACCATCGACGGCAGCGAAGACGACGGCCCCGGGGGCTATAGCCGAAGCAATGCCTGGGCGCAGTTTGGAGCGTCGATCGGGTTGACCGCATCGAACCTCAATTGGCACTACGTGCAAAACGGCGACACCATTGCAGGCGAGATCATGATGCCGGGCGGGCCGGAGTCCACGCTCGAACTGTGGGTGACGGCCGGCCTCGCGACCTATGCCTATCACGGCGGTTCAGCGGACTACTCGCACACTGCCCGCTTCAGTTGGGACCTTCCGGCCGGCCTGACCTACTGGAGCCAATCCGGTGTGTTCATGGCCGACCATCCCCCGGTCCCCAGCGTCCCCGAGCCATCCAGCCTCGCACTCGTCTCAGCCGGCCTTCTCGCCATTTGCTTTCGAGTTCGTCGAACGAAGCAGGTTCAACGGCCTGAGCGGAACGCCACCGTAGCCCACGTTGCCCGTCGCTGACAAGCGCCGAACGCACACAGGCCGGTATGAAGCGGGCAGCGCATCCTGTTGGGACTCTTCAATTTCGGCATCGTCCAGGAAGTACGCCGGCGGGCTGGACGCTGCAGTCTGGCCAGGGCGCTGGCGAAGCGACGAGGCGTTCTGAACCGCCCCGGGTTCTGCGGAGGCCCGTTGGTTTAAGTCAGACGGTCGCGGCCTGACCAGCGCGTTGTCGATGGTAGTTGGCCTCGAACTCGGCCGGCGGGATGTAGCCCAGCGGCTCCATCAATCGATGGTGGTTGAACCAAGCCACCCATTCCAGCGTTGCCAGCTCCACCGCCTGCTTGGTCTTCCACGGCCGGCGCCGGTGGATCACCTCGGCCTTGTAGAGCCCGTTGATGGTCTCGGCCAGGGCGTTGTCGTAGCTGTCGCCCTTCGAGCCCACTGACGGTTCGATGCCGGCTTCGGCCAGCCGCTCGCTGTAGCGAATGGACAGGTATTGCGAACCCCTGTCGGAGTGGTGCGTCAGGCTGCCGTCGTCGGACGGCTTGCGGTCATACAGCGCCTGCTCCAGCGCGTCGAGCACGAACTCGGTGTGCATCGAACTGCTCTGGCGCTAGCCCACGATGCGCCGACTGAACACGTCCACCACGAACGCCACGTAGACCCAGCCCTGCCAAGTCGAGACGTAGGTGAAGTCTGAGACCCAGAGCTGGTTGGGCTGCTCGGCGCGGAGCTGCCGGTTGACCCGGTCCAGCGGGCATGGCGCCTTGGGGTCGGGGACGGTGGTGCGCACCGCCTTGCCTCGGCGCACACCCTGCAGGCCTTGCTGACGCATCAATCGCTCGACAGTGCAGCGCGCCACCGCCACACCCTCGCGGTTGAGCTGACGCCAGACCTTGTCAGCCCCGTACACCTGGAAGTTGGCTTGCCACACGCGTTGTACCTGGGGCGCCAGGCTCGCATCGCGCTGCGCGCGACGCGAGCACAGCACCGGGCTGCGCTGACGAGCAGCATGGCGCCAATACGCTGACGGGGCGATCTGCAGAACGCGACAGATCGACTCGACCCCGAACTGCTGGCGATTCCGGTCGACGAAGGCCTTCAGGACTTGATGCGGCGGTCGAGCTCCGCCTGGGCGAAAAACGCGCTGGCCAGCTTCAGGATCTCGTTGGCCTTGCGCAGTTCGCGCACCTCGCGTTCGAGTTCCTTCACGCGCTGCGCCTCGTTGGTCGTCACGCCCTCGCGCACGCCGGCATCGACCTCTGCGCGCTTGACCCACTCGTTCAGCGTCTGCGGCACGCAGCCAAACTTGGGCGCGATGGACTCGATGGCCGCCCACAGCGACGGGTACTCCCCTCGGTGCTCCTGCACCATCCTCACCGCGCGCTCACGCACCTCGGGCGAGAACTTGTTCGACTTGCTCATGGCTCAATCCTCTCAGAGTGTTGAGCCTCCTCGAAACCCGGGGCGGTTCAGTTTGATCAAAGCGAGGTTGAGTTGATCCCTTGAGGGCGATCGGCTGTAGGAAAGTTGCGCAAGTACAAAAGAAAACAGCCCCTGACGGGGCTGTTGAACTTAAGACTTGCACCTGCGAAATGAACTTAAGACTTGCACCTGGTGCAAGTCATCGCTTCAAGTCGCACTCAGCATTTCCACGCCTCAAGCGGGGTGGCGGAAGCGGTGAGATTCGAACTCACGGAAGGCTCACACCTTCGACGGTTTTCAAGACCGTTGGATTAAACCACTCTCCCACGCTTCCGGAGGGAGTCGCATTCTAAGGGTGCCGGCTCAGCCGCCAGGCTTTTGCGCTTGTTCGCAGTCGACCTGGATGATTTCCCGCGATGTGCCGTCGATGCGCGCCGCCGTCAGCCGGCCGCCCCAGATGCAGCCCGTGTCCAGTCCCAGCAGCGTCGGCCGGTCCAGCAGACCCAGCGTGGACCAGTGGCCGAAGGCGATGGGTGTGTCGGCGGTGCGCCGGCCGGGCACGTCGAACCACGGCTGGTAGCCCACGGGCGCGGCACCGGTGCCGTCCTTGGTCTTCAGGTCCATGTGGCCGTCGGCCGTGCAGAAGCGCAGCCGCGTCAGCGCGTTGACGGTGACTCGCAGCCGGTCCGTGCCGGTCAGGGCGGGGTCCCAGCGGGCGGGCTCGTTGCCGTACATGGCATGCAGGAAGTCGGGCAGGGCCGGGCCGCGTAGCACCGCCTCGACCTCGGCGGCGGCGGCCAGCGTGTCGTCGCGGCTCCACTGCGGCACAACGCCAGCGTGCACCATCAGCCAGCCAGCCTCGTACACGGCCAGTCGCTGCTGGCGCAGCCACGCCAGCAGCGCGTCGCGGTCGGGCGCCTCCAGCAATGCGGTCAGCGTGTCGCTGCGGTGCGCGGGCCGCACGCCATGCGCCACGGCGAGCAAGTGCAGGTCGTGGTTGCCCAGCAGGCAGGTGGCGGCAGCCTCCAGCGCCTGCAACCGGCGCAGCGTGGCCAGCGACTGCGGGCCGCGGTTGACGAGGTCGCCCAGCAACCACAGCCGGTCCCTCGACGGGGAGAAGTCGATGCGGGTCAGCAGGCGCTCCAGCGCATCGCAGCAACCCTGCACGTCGCCGATGAGGTAGTTCATCCCGTCATGCTAAACGGACTAGGGATGTCGGAATTCCTGACATGGGCGCGAAAAAATTCCGCAAGTGATCGCCAAGTGCTTGTGCCGTCAAAGAAATTAATAGTGGCTCGAAATTTGCAGAAGAGGCCCGCCCCAGGCTGGTGCCTGGACCCGTTTCATCTTGGAGACCTCCCATGTACAACGACAACCTTGCCCCGCGCGCGAAGCTGCTGAGCCTGCTGGTCGCCGCGGCCTGTGCCGGCGTGGCACTGCCCGCCGCTGCCGATCCTTCCATTTCGCTGACCGCCGTCTACGCGCTGAATGGCGCGCCTGAGGTCGATGCGATGGCGGAGGACGGTTTCTCCCCGCCGAGCACCGGCGGCGACTACCTGAACACCAAGAGTGCCGCCGGCTCCAGCGTCTTCTTCCACACCTACGGCTTCACGAGCAGCCCGACCTACTTCGGCGCGCGCGCTTCCGGCGAAGGCCTGGACTTCTACGCGAAGACCAGCGCCCTCTACAGCGGCACATACACGAACACGTCGGGCAGTGCCGTCGCGCTGAACTTCAGCTTCAACCTGGACGGCGGTGAGGTGGGGCTGTGGGGCACGGGCAATGGCTCGGCCAACCTGCGCCTGCAGATCCGTCGCAACGGCAGCGTCGTCAGCCAGGGCGATACGCTGATCACGCAGGTTGGCGCCACGGTCAACTGCTCCGAGAGCGACATCGGTGCGCTGGGTGCCTGGGCCTCCTGCGCCGCGGCCGATTCCAATTCGGTCTGGGGTTCGGGCGGCGCCTACTCGGTGGACATGGGGCTGGTGGCGGCCGGTGAGACCATCACCATCGACTACGACATCATCTCGACGGTCAGCGGCCAGTACATCGACGGCGCCCAGAGCTCCGGCAGCTGCAACAACTACGGCGGCTACGCCCTGGTTGCCGAAGAGGGGGTTGAGCAGCCCTATGTGCCGTGCGTGAACTTCAACGGTATCTCCCGCTCGGGCGACCCGTTCAACGGCAACGAGCCGTCCGTCAGCGCCGACTTCCTGCTGACCGCCGAGGCGGTGGCCCTGCCCGAGCCGGGCAGCCTGGCCCTGCTGGCGGCGGCCGGCGGCGGCCTGCTGGTGAGCCGACGCCGGCGCGGCGGCTCCGCCCGCTGACGGCGCCAGCGCCACTTGCAAGCGGCACCTGCGGGTGCCGCTTGTCTTTCAACCCTAGACTCGCGCGCCATGGCTCGCTACGCATTCATCTGGGAACTCGGCGGCGCCTATGGGCACTTGGGACGCATGATCCCGGTGGCCCGGGCGCTGCAGCAGCGCGGCCACGAGGTCGTGTTCATCATCCGCGAGCTGGTGGAGGCGGAGCGGCTGCTGGGGCCGCACGGCTTCAAGTGGTACCAGGCGCCGCTGTGGGTGGGGCGCGTCATGAACCTGCCGGACCCACTCAGCCTGCCAGAGCTGCTGATGGGGGTGGGCTTCCTGGACCCGCCGGCGCTGCTGGGCATGTGCCGCGCCTGGCGCAACCTGCTGGCCGCACTGCAGGTGGATGCGCTGCTGTTCGACTACGCGCCCACGGCTGTGCTGGCCAGCCGCGGGCTGGGCCTGCCGGGCATCAACCTGGCCAACGGGTTCCAGGTGCCGCCGGCGACTCGCCCGCTGCCGCCGCTGCGCTGGTGGCAGAAGCCGCCGCCGCCGGCGCGGCTGCTGGATTCGGAGCAGCAGGTGCTCAGCGTGGCCAACCAGGTGCTGTACGAGCTGGGAGCGCCGCCCGTCGAGGGGGTGCTGGACATCCTGTCCGGCGGCGCCGACGTGTTTGCCACCTTCGCCGCGCTGGATCACTATCCCGGCCGCGTGGGCGGCCATTTCGTCGGCCCCATCTACGCGCTCGGCCGCGGTGAGGCGGTGCATTGGCCGCCGAAGGGCGCGCTCAAGGTGTTCGCCTACCTGAAGCCGGACTACGGCGGCCTGGATGCGCTGCTGGCGGTGCTGGCCGGGCTGGACGCCCGCGTGCTGGTGCACATCCCCGGCGTGGCCAAGCGCACCGTCGAGAAGTTCTCCAGCGACCACCTCTGGATCTCGCGCCAGCCGCTGGACATCGAGCAGGCGCGCCACGGTTGCGACGTTGCCGTGCTGCACGCCGGCGTCAGCACCGTCTGCGCGATGTTGCTGGCCGGCAAGCCGCTGCTGCTGTTCCCGCAGCAGTTGGAGCAGACGATGTTTGCCCGCGGTGTCGAGGCGCTGGGGGCGGCGGTGGTCATCCCCGAGGCGGCGGCAGGGCAGTTCCCGCGCCTGGTCAAGCGGGCGCTGGCCGATGCGACGTTGCAGGCCGCCGCGCAGGCCTTTGCGGCCAGCCACGCCGGTTTCGACCAGGTCGACGCCATCCGCGCGGTGGCCGACCGCTGCGAGGCCCTGCTGGTGCCGGTGTGAGGCTCCCCGGGAATGTTCGCTGGGCGCTGTCATGGGCATCTGCTAGTCTCCCGGGCTTCGTTTTGACCCCGCGCCGCCTCGGGTCTACCGGCAGGCGCTTTCGATGGACACCGCTCTCGTTCTCTTCCTGATTCTTCTCAACGGCCTGTTCGCCATGTCGGAAATGGCGCTGACCGCCAGCCGCAAGGCCCGGCTGCAAGTCATGGTGGAGAGCGGCGAGGGCGGGGCGCAGGCCGCGATGGACCTGCACGAGAACCCGACCAAGTTCCTGTCGACGGTGCAGATCGGCATCACCGGCATCGGCGTGCTGAACGGCATCGTCGGCGACGCGGCCTTCTCCGGTCCGCTGTCGCACTGGCTGTCCGACACCTTCCGGCTGAACCCCGAGGCCACGCAGATCGGTGCGACGGCGCTGGTGGTGGTCATCATCACGCTGCTGACCATCGTGTTCGGCGAGCTGGTGCCCAAGCGCATCGGCCAGATCTACCCCGAGACGGTGGCCCGCCTGGTGGCGCCGCCGATGAACGTCATCTCGACGGCTACGCGGCCGCTGGTGAAGCTGCTGAGCTTCGCCACCGAGTTCACGCTGGGCCTGCTGGGCCTGCGCAACAAGGGCCAGCGCGGTGTGACCGAAGAAGAGATCGCCGCCAGCCTGGAGGAAGGCCTGGACGCCGGCGTCATCGAGGAGCATGAGCACCAGATGGTGCGCAACGTCTTCCGCCTGGACGAGCGCCAGATCGGCTCCATGATGATCCCGCGCGCCGAGATCGCCTGGCTGGACGTCGACGCGACGCCGGCGGAGGTGCTGGCCGTGCTGCGTGAGCATGGCTTCAGCCGTTACCCCGTCTGCCGTGGCGACCTGAGCGAGGTGCTGGGGGTGGCCAACGCACCGGCGCTGCTGGCCGGCATGCTGGAAGGCCTGCCGCTGGACCTGACGGCGGGCCTGGAGCCGCCGCTGTTCGTGCCCGAGACGCTGTCGGGCATGGAGTTGCTGGAACATTTCCGCGTCTCGGACGCGCCGCTGGTCTTCGTCGTCGATGAGTACGGCGAGGTCCAGGGCGTCATTGCCGTGCGCGACGTGCTGGAAGCCATTGCCGGGGAGTTCAACGCCCCCAGCGACGGCGACGCCTGGGCGGTGCAGCGCGAGGACGGGAGCTGGCTGATCGACGGCCTGATCCCGGTCCCCGAGCTGAAGGACCGCCTGGAGCTCAAGGAACTGCCCGAAGAGGACCGTGGGCGCTACAACACCCTGGCCGGCATGATCATGCTGCTGCTGGGGCGCTTGCCGCGCACGACCGATGTCGTGGAGTGGGACGCGTGGAGATTCGAGGTCGTGGACCTCGACGGCAAACGTGTGGACAAAGTGCTGGTCAGTCGTCTGGCCGAGGAAACTGGAGAAAGAACATGAGCAACCCCCCGATGTACGGCGAACTCGCGCCGCTGGACCGCGAAGCCCACAAGAACCTGAAGCTGGACACGGCCAAGGCCGTCGTCGGCCAGGTGGCCGACCAGAACTCGGTGTTCCTGGCGGCCGTCGAGTTCGGCGACGCCTGCAAGGAATTCCCCATCGTCTTCGTGCGCGCGGGTGAACCCGGCGCCGACGGCAAGCCGCCCGTGGCCCCGCTGGCCGTGCTGGGCCTGAAGGCCGGCTCCAACCTGTTCATCGACGGCGACAAGTGGACCGCCAACTACGTGCCGGCCTACGTGCGCCGCTACCCGTTCGCGATGGCGCGCCTGGACGGCAACGCCAACAACCTGGCCGTCTGCTACGACAGCAAGTGGGCCGGCTTCAACGAAACCACCGGCGAGGCGCTGTTCAGCAACGGCGAACCCACCGAGTTCCTGCTGAACGCCCGCAGCTTCCTGGAGAACTTTGAGCAGGAAGCCGAGCGCACCCGCCTGATCTGCAACCTGCTGGTCGAGCTGGACCTGCTGCAGGACATGCGCTTCGAGGCCACGCTGCCCAGCGGCGAGAAGATCGACGTCGAAGGCTTCCTGGCGCTGGACGAGAAGAAGTACGGCGAGCTGGCCGACGACAAGGTGCTGCAGCTGCACCGCAACGGCCTGATCGGCCTGATCGAGATGCACCGCCTGTCCATGACCAACATGAACCGCCTGGCGGCCCGCTACGCAGCCTGAGCGCTGCGCTGCAGCGCCCCGACACGAGGCCACGCATCGCGTGGCCTTTTTTTCGTCGTTTGCCTGCATCGCTGCGGCGCAACATCGTCCCCGGTTTGTGGGGCGTACAAACCCGATTTGCCCGGGAAAGCACATGTATCCGTCTGTGTCCGCTCGGGAAAAGTCACATTTCTCTCCCTAGACTCTGCCGCCTCGGTGCACGTCGGGTGCGCCAGGACGCAGTCATGATCCCATTCTTCAAAGAAAGCCAGCGCGCGCCGCTGAACCCGTTCGGAGGGCCGCCGCTGGAGCTCAACAGCGACTTCGGCGCGCTAGAGGGCGACGCGCTGGGCCTCGTGGAGCGCCGCTATGGCGACCGCGGGCTCGCTGTCACGCGCGAGCGTTTCAGCAGCCGCAACGAGGACGGCGACGTGGTCTGCACGGCGCGCGACGGCGAGAAGATCGTCGGCACGCTGACGGTGCGCTTCGACGGTGTCGGCGGCCTCAAGGCTGACCTGCTGTTCGAGGAGGAGCTGTCCGAGTGGCGGGCCGCCGGCATCAAGCTGTGCGAGTTCGGCAGCCTGGCAGTGGACAAGCATTCCCACGATCCCAAGCGCGTGCTGGCGCAGGTCTTCCACCTGGGCTACCTGCATGCGCACCGGCGCGCGCGCTGCGAGCGGCTGATCATTGAGGTCAACCCGCGTCATGTGGCCTTCTACCGCCGCTGGCTGGGCCTGCTGCCGTACACGGCGGCCCGCCACAACCCGCGCGTGAACGCGCCGGCCGTGCTGATGAGCATCGACTTCGCCACCGTGCGCGAGCAGGTGGCGCTGTGGGGCGGTCGGCCGGAGCTGGTGGCCCAGGCGCGCTGCCTGTACCCGCTGGCCTGGGACGAGGCCACCGAGGCCGCGATGCTGGCCAAGATCAGCTGACGACCCGGTCGGGTCATCTCGCGGCGGCACAGTCCGCATGAAAAAAAGGGGCCCCGAGGGGCCCCTTCGCATGCCTGGCGCTCCTCGCGCTCAGAAGTCGTACGACGCGCGCACGTAGTAGGCGCGGCCGATCGCGCTGGCGTAGCGCGGGTCGTAGCCGGCCTGGAAGACCTGCGTCTGGTAGCTCAGCGGCGGGTCGCGGTCGGTCAGGTTGTGCACGCCCAGCGTCAGCGTGGCGCCCTTCATCGGCTTCCAGGAACCGAACACATCCAGCGTCGCGTAGTTGGCGACGTTGTTGGGGCCGTAGTCCTTCGTCAGCACGTCGAAGTAGCCCGACTTGTAGTGCAGCGTGGCGCCGGCTGCGAAATCGTCCTTGCTCCAGTTGCCCGTCAGCGTGTGCTGCCAGCGGAACACCGGGCCCGTGCCCGAGTAGACGTTGACGTTCTGGTTCCAGGGGCCGTTGCGGAAGTCCTGGTATTCGAACTTGGCGACGTAGGTGCTGTTCATGCCGAGCGTGAACGTGCCCACGCCGGTGTTCAGGCGGTAGTTGGCGGTGATGTCGATGCCGTTGGTGTTGGCGCCGCCCAGGTTCTGCTGGCGCACGTCCACATAGCCGCAGTTCGCACCGGGGCACTGGTTGCCGTTGGTGGAGAGCTGATTGCTCGCGTTGCGGTAGAAATACTGGCTGAAGAGCGCGTAGTTTTCCGGCTTGAACAGCGAGTCGTCGCCGATGACGCCGATCTGGTTCTTCAGTCGCACCCACCAGAAGTCCAGGCCGACGCTGAGGTTGGGCATGGGCTGCACCATCAGGCCCAGCGTGGCGTTCTTGCTCTTCTCGGGCTGCAGTTCCAGGTTGCCGCCGTTGAGCACCATGAACTGCGCCTTGCAGACGGCCGGGCTGCCCGTGCCGGTGGGGCACAGCAGCGGGTCGTTGACGGTGCCGGAGTTGGTGTAGGTCTGCGCGGCGTTCAACTCGTACAGCGATGGCGCGCGGAAGCCGGTCGAGTAGGAGCCGCGCACCAGCACCTCCTTGAGGGGCTGGAAGCGGAAGCTGAACTTCGGATTGGTGGTGTTGCCGAAGTCGTTGTACTTGTCGTAGCGAACAGCCGCCGTGACATCCAGCGACTTCAGCAGCGGCACATTCAATTCGCTGTAGACCGCCGACACCTTGCGCGAGCCGGCGCTGTACGTGGCCGGGTCGATACCGGTGGAGTCGACGACGATGGTGGCGTAGTCGGAATTGGCCTGCTGGACGAACTTCTCCTTGCGGAACTCCGTGCCCACGGCCAGCGCGGCCTGGCGGCCGGCCCCGAACCAGTCCCCCACCTCGCGGCTGGCGCGTGCGTCGATGTTGGTGGTGGTGCCCTTGCCGAACAGGATCAGGCCCGCAGCGCCGGCCTTGTCCAGCAGCGCCTGGCCCGCGGCGCTCTGCTCGCCGAAGGGGTTGATCACGCCGGTCAGCACGCCCTCATAGATCAGCGGGCCGTTGGCGTAGCCGCTGATCAGCTTCTCGTCGACCTTGTTCTGGTTGCGGCTGATGCCGACCGCATAGTCCCAGCCGGAGATATTGCCTTCCAGCGACAGCGTCAGGCGTTGCTGCGTGTTGGTGTTGCTGTCGCCACGCTGGCCGTTGGGCATGTCGCGCCAGCGGGCGATGACGTAGCCCGGCTGGATGGTGGCGCCGCCGTCGGTCACGGTCTCGCCGACCAGGCCGTCGGAGTTGTCCGGCTTGACGCCGTTGAAGGCCGGGTCGAGCGCCGCGTTGGTCGGGAAGTAGGGGTTGGGCGTACCGTCCGGCCGCAGGCGGTTCATCGGCAGGAAGCCGAAGGGCACCGGCGCGATCAGCGTCTTCACGTTGCTGCGGGTGACGAAGTACTCCGCGCCCAGCACATGGTCGGCGCCCAGCTTCAGCTCGCCCTTGATCATGCCGGAGACACGCTCGGTCTTCGGGATGTAGTCCACGAAGTTGGACGTCGTCATGTAGCACGAGGTGCCGTCGCCGGCTGGGATGATGAACGTGCCGTTCTTGCAGTCCGGGGCGGCGGGGTTGTACCAGACGTCCGGGTCCTGGTAGTAGTTGCCCGGCGACGGCGAACCGGAGATGCCGCCGTCATAGCGGGTGTTGAACGGGCGCTGGCTGCCGTTGATGCGGTCCTGCTTCTGGAAGTCCACGAAGCCCAGCACGTTGAAGCCCTGGGTCTCCAGGTCGCCGAAGCCGAAGCCCGCGTTGGCGCTCTGCGACTTGCCGCCGGCGTGCTGCGGCACCTCGGCGCCGACGGTCACCGTGCCGCCCTGGTATTCCTTGCGGGTGATGAAGTTGATGACGCCGCCGATGGCGTCCGTGCCGTACAGCGCCGACGCGCCGTCGCGCAGCACCTCGATGCGGTCGATGGCCGCCATCGGGATCATGTTCAGGTCGGGTGCCGAGCCGTCGAACGCGTTGTTCGCGATGCGGCGGCCGTTCAGCAGCACCAGCGTCTTGTTGGCGCCGACGCCGCGCAGGTCGGCGAACGAGGCGCCGCCGGTGGACGAACCCACCGCCTGGCTGGTGCCCAGCGAGGCCTGGCTGGCCGTCAGCGTGCCGAGGATCTGCTCGACCGTGGTCAGGCCCTGCTGCTGAATGTCCTTCATGCGGAACACGGTGACCGGCACGGCGGTCTCGGCGTCCAGGCGCTTGATGGCGGAGCCGGTGATCGTCACGCGCTCCATCTGGGTGGTCGGGGCGTCCGACGGGGTTTGCGCCCAAGCGCTGAAACCGCCAACGGTCATCAGGACCGCGGCGGCGATTCGGGTTTGCTTATGCATTTCTGCTCCAGGAAGTCTTGGCAAGCGGGTGGTTTGCCAAAGGGTTCAGCCAAAAAAGCGGTCCCGGTCGGGGTGCTGGCTGGCTGACAAATTTTCCTGGGCAGTAAAAACCCGATGGGACTAGGGAATGTCCCAGGCGGCGCTGGTAGCGCCTGCGAGCTTTTGGGGTGGCTCGCTAATCCATTGATTAAAAAAGAGTTTTTGGCAGACGCTGCGCAATGTTGCGGTGCGACGGTGATGTGTTTTGCCAAATGGAGAAGCATTTTCACATTGCTTCGCGACACAGCAATGTTTGTAAGTATTTTTGCGCCCATTTGTTATTTTTCCGGTGGGTCGCGGATAATTTGTGCTGGGTGGTTTGATAAATGGCTGACTTGCGGGAATGAAATGACCCGCGCCGGTGGCAATGGATTTGCAAAATTAGTTTGCGCGAGATTGCCAAAAGAATCCTGTCGGCGGCCTTGCGGCGCGGGTGACGCCGTCAGTGGCCCAGGCGCCGCGACAGCTGGCCGGCCGCCTCGCGCAGCGCGGCTGCGAGCGAGCCGTCCAGCGCGGTGTCGAAGCTGGCGCTGGGGCCGATGGCCGTCAGCGCCAGCACCAGCCGGCCGGCCGCGTCGAACACCGGCGCCGCGGCCGCGCTGACGCCAGCCACCACGCCGTCGCGCGACGTCGCCAGGCCGGCCTCGCGCACGGCCGCGGTGGCGGCGTCGTCCGGCAGCGGCTCGCCCAGCATGGCGGCGTCCTCGCGGCGCCAGGTGGCGAACAGCCGGCCCGAGGCCGTGCCGGCCAGGCTCATCACCGTGCCGTGCCGCATGCTGATGTGCACCGGTGTGGGCCCTTCGGCCACGCGCACGATGGTGGGGCCGCGCGTGCCCCACACGGCGATGGCCACCGTGTGGCCCAGCCGCAGCGCCAGCTCCTCGATCACCGGCGTGGCCAGCCGCACGGGGTCGTACTGCTGCAGGCTGATCAGGCCCAGCTGCAGCGCCAGCGGGCCGAGGCCGTACGGGCCGCTGCCGCCGTCCTGCTCCACCAGGCCCAGCTTGATGAAGCTCACCAGGTAGGGGTGGGCCTTGGCGGGCGTCATGCCGGCCTCGCGGGCCAGGTCCTTCAGCGCCATGGGCCGGCCGTGGTGGGCCAGTGCCAGCAGCAGCTGCCCGCCCACCTCGATGCTCTGGATGCCGCGCGGTTCTTTCATGGCAAAAATTCTATATTGCTGAATTCATTTGGAATAGGATAAATTTCAGGCCCGCAGCCGGAGATGCCATGAGCACGACCAAAGCCTTCGCCTCGCAGGCGGACCTGGAAGAGAAGCAGGTCACCTTCGAGCGCCTCTCGGAACACGCCTGGGCCTACACGGCCGAGGGTGACCCCAACACGGGCATCGTCATCGGCCGCGATGCGGCCATGGTCATCGACACCCAGGCCACGCCGGTCATGGCGGCCGATGTGATCCGCCGCATCCGCGAGGTCAGCGCGGTGCCCATCAAGTACGTGCTGCTCAGCCACTACCACGCGGTGCGGGTGCTGGGCGCGTCGGCGTTCAAGGCCGAGGGCCTGGAGCAGGTGATCGCCAGCGATGCGACGCTGGCGCTGATCCAGGAGCGCGGCGAGCAGGACAAGGCCAGCGAGATCGGCCGCTTCCCGCGGCTGTTCCGCAACGTCGAGTCGGTGCCGGCGGGGCTGACCTGGCCGACGCTGACGTTCAGCGGCCGGCTGACGCTGGACCTGGGCGGCGTCAAGGTCGAGATGTTCTCGCCCGGCCGCGGCCACACGGCAGGCGACACGGTGGCCTGGCTGCCGGGCGAGCGGGTTCTGTTCAGCGGCGACCTCGTCGAGTTCGACGCCACGCCGTACTGCGGCGATGCGCACTTTGCCGACTGGCCGGCCACGCTGGACGCCATCGCCACGCTGGACGCCGCCGCGCTGGTGCCCGGTCGCGGCCCGGCGCTGAAGGGCGCGGAGCAGGTGGCCGCGGGGCTGGCCGGCACGCGCGCCTTCGTCAGCGAGCTGTACGCGGCCGTGCAGGCCGGTGTGCAGGCGGGGGAGGCGTTGAAGGCCGTCTACCAGCGCACTCTTGAATCGCTGCGGCCCAAGTACGGGCACTGGGTCATCTTCGACCACTGCATGCCGTTCGACGTGACCCGCGCCTACGACGAGGCCGGCGGCACGGCGCACCCGCGCATCTGGACGGCCGAGCGCGATGTGCAGATGTGGAAGGCCCTCGAAGGCGCCTGACCGCGATGGACCTGCCCCGCTACCCCTACCACCAGAGCCTGGAGCAGCGCGCCGGCCAGCCGCAGCGCCGGCCGGTCGTCATCGTTGGTGCCGGCCCGGTGGGGCTCACGCTGGCGCTGGACCTGGCCAGGCGCGACGTGCCCGTTGTCGTCATCGACGACAGCGACCACATCGGCAGCGGCTCGCGCGCCGTCTGCTGGGCCAAGAAGACGCTGGAGGTGTTCGACCGCCTCGGCGTGGGCGAGGCCGTGGCGCGCGAGGGCGTGCGCTGGCAGCGCGGCCGCGTGTTCCACGGCGAGCGCGAGGCCTATCACTTCGACCTGCTGCCCGAGGCGGGTCACAAGATGCCGGCCATGGTCAACCTGCAGCAGGACCAGGTGGAGGCGCGGCTGGTGCGCGCCGTGCAGCTGGAGCAGCGCATCGAGCTGCGCGGGCGGCACGAGCTGATCGGGCTGGAGCAGGACGCCGATGACCCATCTCAGGGCGTGACGCTCACCGTGCGCACGCCCGACGGCCTGTTCGACATGCGCGCCGACTGGGTGGCGGCCTGCGACGGCGCGCGCAGCCCCACGCGCACGCTGCTGGGCCTGGGCTTCGCGGGCCAGGTGTTCGAGGACCGCTTCCTGATCGCCGACGTGCGCCTGGCGCCCGGCGCGCGGCCTCGCGGGCTGGACCCGGCCCGGCCCGAGCGCTGGTTCTGGTTCGACCCGCCGTTCCACCCCGGGCAGTCCGTGCTGCTGCATGCACAGGCAGACGGCCTGTGGCGCATCGACTTCCAGCTGGGCCGCGATGCCGACGTGGAAGCCGAGCGCCAGCCCGAGCGCATCCAGCGCCGCGTGGCTGCCATGCTGGACGGCGCGCCGTTCGAGCTGGCCTGGTCGTCCATCTACCAGTTCGCCTGCCGGCGCGCCGAGCGCTTTCGCGTGGGCCGCGTGCTGCTGGCCGGCGATGCGGCGCACCAGGTCTCGCCGTTCGGTGCGCGCGGCGCCAACAGCGGCGTGCAGGACGCCGACAACCTCGGCTGGAAGCTCGCGGCGGTGCTGAAGGGGGAGGGCGGCGAGGGCCTGCTCGACGCCTACGAGTTCGAGCGCATGGAAGCTGCGGACGACAACATCGGCCACTCCACGCGCGCCACCGACTTCATCAGCCCCAAGACCGCGCTGAGCCGCCGCCTGCGCAAGGCCGTGCTGGACCTGGCCGCGCATGCCGACTTCGCCAAGCCGCTGGTCAACAGCGGGCGGCTGTCGCTGCCCACCGAGCACCTGGCATCGCCGCTCAGCACGCCCGACGACGCGCACTGGGCCGCCGGCCCCGCGCCCGGCTGGCCTGCGCCCGATGCGCCGCTGGAGGAGGGCGGCTGGCTGCTGGAAGCGCTGGCCGGCGGCTTCGCGCTGCTGGCCTTCGGCTGGGCGGTGGAACTGCCGGGGTTGCGCGTCCTCACGCTGCCGGCCGACGGTCTGGCTGCACGGCGCTACGGCGCGGCGCCGGGTAGCGTCTACCTGGTGCGGCCCGACGCCATCGTCGCCGCGCGCTGGCATCGCTTCGACGCCGCCGCCGTCCAGCAGGCGCTGGCCCGCGCGCTCGGGAGGACGCATGTCTAAATTGACTCTGACCCCAAATTTTGGTGGGGAGGCGGATGCCTTCTACGCCGAGTTCATCGCCGCGCAGGCCGACCTGTCCGATGAAGCCGCGGCCGACTGGCTGGCGCGGCTGACCCTCATCCTGTGCAACCACATCGGCGACCGCGAGGTGCTTCGGCAGGCCTTCGCGCTCGCGCATCACACCCACGCACCCCATGAATGACCTGAACTACCTGGCCGGCTTCGGCAACCAGCACCAGAGCGAGGCCCATGCCGGCGCGCTGCCCGTGGGCCGCAACAGCCCGCAGCGCTGCGCGCATGGCCTGTATGCCGAACTGCTGTCCGGCAGCGCCTTCACCGCGCCGCGCGCCGAGAACCAGCGCACCTGGCTGTACCGCCGCCAGCCGTCGGTGGTGGTGGGCGGCTACCGGCCGCTGCCGCATGCGACGTGGAAGAGCGGCGCCGCGCACGGCGAGGCCGCGCCGCCCGACCCGCTGCGCTGGGGCCCCACGCCGCTGGACGTCAGCGACGGCGACTTCATCGACGGCCTGCGCAGCTACGCCGTCAACGGCGAGCCCGGTGTGGGCGGCATGACGGCGCTGGCCTTCGTCGCCACCCGCCCCATGGGCCGCCGCGCGCTGGTCAATGCGGACGGCGAGATGCTCGTCGTGCCGCAGCAGGGCCGGCTGCTCATCACCACCGAGCTGGGGCGCCTGGAGGTGGCGCCCGGCTTCATCGCGCTGCTGCCGCGCGGCATGGCGTTCAAGGTGGACCCGCTGGACCTGCCCGCGCGCGGCTACGTCTGCGAGAACCTGGGTGCCGCGTTCCGCCTGCCGGAGCTGGGCCCCATCGGCTCCAACGGCCTGGCCAACGCGCGCGACTTCGAGGCGCCCACCGCCTGGCACGAAGATGAGGCCCCCACGTCGGCGGGTACGCCTCCTGCCCCCCGAGGGGGCGCCGCCGCCCTTGGGAGCGGCCCGGCGGGCGGCGCAGAGGCCGGCGCCTACGAGATCGTCAAGCGCCATGGCGGCCAGCTGTGGCGGGCGACGCAGCCGCACAGCCCGTTCAACGTTGTCGCCTGGCACGGCAACCTCGCGCCTTACCGCTACGACCTGGCGCGCTTCATGACGATCAACACCGTCAGCTTCGACCACCCGGACCCGAGCATCTTCACGGTGCTCACCAGCCCCAGCGACACGCCCGGCTGGGCCAACGTCGACTTCGTCATCTTCCCGCCGCGCTGGATGGTGGCCGAGGACACCTTCCGCCCGCCCTGGTACCACCGCAACGTGATGAGCGAGTTCATGGGCCTGGTGCTGGGCCAGTACGACGCCAAGCCCGAGGGCTTCAAGCCCGGCGGCGCCAGCCTGCACAACAGCTACGTGCCGCATGGCCCCGACGCCGAGGCCTTCGACAAGGCCAGCGGTGCCGAGCTCAAGCCCCACAAGCTGGACGCGACGCTGGCCTTCATGTTCGAGACGCGCTGGCCGTTGAAGCCCACGGCCTGGGCGATGAACGACGCGCCACTCGAGACGACCTACGCCGACTGCTGGCGCGACCTGAAAGACCACTTCCATGCTTGATCACACCCATGACGCCGCCGCCCTCTCCTGGGTCGCGTCCGCCAACGACCCCGCCACCGACTTCCCGCTGCAGAACCTGCCGTTCTGCTCGTTCCGCCGCGCCGGCACGCTGGAGCCCTTCCGTGTCGGTGTCGGCATCGGCGACCAGATCCTGGACCTGAGCGCCTGGGGCATCGCCGACCTCAACGCCGTGATGGCCCGCCCCAGCGCCGAGCGCCGCGCGCTGCGCCATCGCCTGTTCGACACGCTGAAGGCCGGCGCGCCCGAGGTCGAGCTGCTGCCGCAGGCCCAGGCCGAATTCGCGCTGCCCTGCCGCATCGGCGACTACACCGACTTCTACACCGGCATCCACCACGCCCGCGCCGTCGGCCGCCTGTTCCGCCCGGACAACCCGCTGCTGCCCAATTACCAGTGGGTGCCCATCGGCTACCACGGTCGCTCCTCTTCCATCGTCGTCAGCGGCACGCCGCTGCGCCGGCCCAAGGGCCAGGTCAAGCCGCCGGACGCCGACGCGCCCGTCTTCAAGCCCAGCGCCCGCGTGGACTGCGAGCTGGAGCTGGGCCTGTTCGTCGGCCCCGGCAACGCGCTGGGCGAGCCGTTCTCCATCGACGAGGCCGACGAACACGCGTTCGGCCTGACGCTGCTGAACGACTGGTCGGCCCGCGACATCCAGCCCTGGGAGTACCAGCCGCTGGGCCCGTTCCTGGCGAAGAACTTCGGCACGACGATCTCGCCGTGGATCGTCACGATGGAGGCGCTGGCGCCGTTCCGCATCCCGTTCACGAGGCCGGCCGAAGACCCGCAGCCGCTGCCCTACCTCGACTCGCCCGCGCACCGTGCGAACGCCGCGTTCGACATCGAGATGGAGGTCTGGTTCAAGACACCCGCGATGGCCGAGCCCACGCGTCTGTCGCGCTCCAACCTGCGCCATGCCTACTGGTCGCTCGCGCAGATGCTGACCCACCACGCCAGCAACGGCTGCAACCTGCAGCCCGGCGACCTGCTGGGCACCGGCACCATCAGCGGCCCGGCGCCGGAGGAGGCCGGCTCGCTGCTGGAGCTGACGCTGGGCGGCAAGCAGCCCATCACGCTGCCCAACGGCGAGCAGCGCACCTTCGTGCTCGACGGCGACACGCTGGGGCTGCGCGCGTTCGCGCAGAAGCCGGGTTTTCGCCGCATCGGCTTTGGCGCCTGCGACGGCGTCATCACGCCGGCAAGCTGATGCGGCCGGGCGCCGGCGCCACATCGGCGCCGGCGCGCCACAAAAAAAGCGGCCCGTGCGGGCCGCCTTCGTCAGTGGCGTGTGCCGCGCTCAGCGTGCGATCCACGCGTCCTGCCAATTCGCGCCCACGCCCGGCTCGTACGCGTTGTTGCTGCTGCTCCACACGCGGCACCAGCCTTCGTACGGGAACGGCTTGCACTCATAGACCTTGCCGTTGCTGGCCAGCACCTTGGTGCCGCCCTTGTAGCTGGCGAGGCCGTTCGGGAACACATAGTCGTAGCTCGGCGAGGTGCCGCCACCGGCCTTCAGCGTCACGGCGTAGGTCTTCTGCAGCACCGTGCCGCCGGCCCTGGGCGTGCCCTTGACGACCATGCTGTAGGTGCCGGCAGCCGGCTGGTTGACCGGCACGACCAGCGTCTGGCCGCTGTTGTTCAGCGCGGCGGTGGCTTGGCCCTTGTTGGTGCCCGCGGCGTCCAGCAGCGTGGCCGCCACGTCCAGCTCGCCGACGGCCGTCACGTTCAGGCTGATCGACAGCGGACCGCTAGCCGGGATGGTGTACTCGCTGCTCAGGCCGCTGACCAGCAGGTCGACGTTGCCGGCCGGTGCCTTGTCGACCTGGATCTCCACGCGCTCAAGGCCACTGTCGCTGCGGACGTAGACCTCGTTCTGGCCATAGGCCGGGCTGATGCTGCCGTCGGCCGCCTTCTGGCCGGCCCGCAGCACGGTCTGTTCCGCGTTGATGCGGCTGGCCAGGTTGTAGGCCCAGTTGTTGCGCAGGCCGTCGTTGACGTTCGCGATGCTGATCTGCGTCTTGTACTGGGCCAGTTCGCCGGCCGCGCCGAACACCCGCGTGCTGACCTTGTCACCGGCGCTCAGGTCCACCGACGGATAGATCGTGCCCTTGGCGGCCCAGGTGACGGGCGGCGGGTTGCCGTCGTAGACGATGTCCAGCGTGTTGTAGAAGCTGTTCACCGTGTCTGAGACTTCCCAGACCGCCAGGATGATCTGGTAGCCGCTGCGCGCGGGCAGCGAGCAGTTGTGCGTGAGCACTTTGGGCGGCTGCTTGCCGCCGCCGTCATGCGTGCAGAACGGGGTGGATTCGAACGACGCGCGGCTGAGCTTGACGTTGGGGTTCCAGTCGGCGCGGGTGATGTAGTAGCGGAAGTTGCGGGTGGCGTGGTTGGCCGTGAAGGTCCAGGTGATGGGCGTCACGCCGGCCTTGACGGAGGTCTTCTTCCAGCGCGTGCTGGTCTGCTCGTCGAGGTTGCCGAAGCTGGCGTTGTTGGCGCTGGCGATCTTGCCGTCGGCCGGGCCGCCGGTGGGCCAGCCGGACGTGTACTCCAGGCTCTGCGGCTCGTACTGGACGGCGCCGCAGCCGCTGTTGCCGCCCTCCTTGCACAGGATGCTGCGCGATGGCGGATTGGACACATAGCCGTGTGACCAGGCCGCCGAGGCGACCATGAAGCCGGCACCGGCCAGCAGCAGGGAACGGGAACCATTCATTCGCTTGCTCCTTCGTGAAAGGTGAGCGGATTCTGTGAATCTCCCGGTTGGTATGCAATAGGTATTCAAATGAAGCTTTAAGGTATCAAACTGGTTTCTTAAGAAATGGCTGACATGGGCTTCAGACAGTGAAAAGAAAAGGCTCGCCGGACGCGCTGGCCGTGTCTACGTTTGTGCGGCGCACCAACGCCGTGCGATGACCTTCAGCCCGCCACCGCGCGGCACGTGCTGGAGGCTGGGGCCGCGTTGCGTTGGCCGGCGCGGTCCCGCCGGTCAGCCGCTGCACGCCGCTGTCCGCGCGGAAGTGGATCAGCGCTGCCACGGCGGTCGAGGCCAGGGCTGGCAGTGCAGCGGCCGCGGCGAGTCTGGCGAGCTTGTGGGAGGGCGCTGGTTGCATACCAGCGCGGCCCTTTCAGGGGCCCTCGAGATGGATTCCGGCATGAACGTTCGGGTTTCCCGGACGTTTGTCTTGCGCCAACGTAACGTCGGCGCAATGAAGTCCTTCAAAGCGCAACGCGGCGCGCCGGCCACGGGCGCCGCCGCTAGATTGCGGGCACTGGCCTGGGCCTGACGACCCGAGAGACAACGCAGCCCGGCCAATCCAGAGACGCGCCCAGCCCGATGGCACCAGCCGACGGGTCAGGCCGCTTGTTGTCCGACAAAAACGTTGCCCAGGAGCACCTACGTGGCCAAGCCTCACTTCAAGCAGAACCTGTTGCCCCAACTCATCGCGCTGTCGCTGGGGGGCATTGCCCTCGGCGCCGCCGCCCAGGAAGCCAACCAGCAGCTCGAGACCGTCGAGATCCGCGGTGTGCGGGCGACGCTGAAGAAGAACCTCGCCGAGAAGCGCGAGGCGGTGGGCGTCGTCGATTCCATCAGCGCCGAGGACGTGGGCAAGTTCCCCGACAAGAACGTGGCCGACTCGCTGCAGCGCGTGCCCGGCATCTCGGTGGACCGCATCTGGGGCGAGGGCAAGGCCATCTTCGTGCGTGGCACGGACAAGAACCTCAACATGACGCAGCTCAACGGCCAGGCCGTGGCGTCGTCGGAGTGGTGGCTGAACGAGCCGCAGACCCGCAGCTTCAACTACGACGTGCTGCCGTCCGAGATCGTCGGCAGCCTGGACGTGTTCAAGAGCCCGTCGGCCGACCTGGATGAAGGCTCCATCGGCGGCCTCGTCATCGTGAAGACCCGCAAGCCGCTGGCCTTCAAGGACCAGCTCACGCTGCAGGCCTCGGCCGAGGCCATGTACAGCAAGCTGCCCGGCAAGACCGACCCGCAGGTCTCGGGCCTGCTGAACTGGAAGAGCGACGACAAGACCTTCGGCGTGCTGCTGGCCGTGAGCAGCCAGAAGCGCCACATGCGCCGCGACGGCCTGGAGCAGTTCTCCGACGGCAAGTACGACATCAAGGACCAGAACGGCGCGGTGACCAACGCCTACGCCTCCTGGGGCGGCGGCTCGGCCATCTTCCGTCAGGAGCGCGAGCGCACCACCACCAACCTGGCGCTGCAGTTCCAGCCCAGCCCGGCCACCGACATCGTCCTGAACCTGATGGATTCGGACATGAAGATGAACAACAACAACCAGAACTACCTCTGGCAGGCCGGCGGCCTGGCGGTGGGCGGCGTCATCAGCGTCACCGACCCGAAGTTCATCTCCACCTCCGACGGCAGCAAGGCGCTCGTCGGCGGCACCGTGGGCCCCAAGACCGGTGTCTCCTTCGAGCCCATCTACCGCCAGAGCTACATCAAGAGCCGCGTGGCGGACCTGGACGGCAGCTACCAGGCCGGCAACCTGCGCCTGCACGGCCAGGTGGGCACCACCAACAGCTCGGGCGGCAGCTCGCACGACCGCCACTTCTGGATGGAGGGCGACACGCGCACCACCATCAGCCTGGGCCCGGACAAGTACGGCGTGAAATACCTGGACATCAGCCCGCTGGACCCCAAGGCGCTGACACTGAAGGCCGGTGACGACCGCATCCGCCGCATGGAGGCCAAGGAGAACTACGCGCAGGGCGACGTGACCTGGGACATCGACAACAGCCCCATCACGGCCGTGAAGGTCGGCCTCAAGCTGCGCAACAACACGCTGAAGAACTTCCGCACGCAGGGCACGGCCGGCCCGGGCTCCACCGGCTGGCAGTCGTTCACGCTGGCCGACCTGTCCACCGGCGCCTCGCCGCGGCTGAGCCAGCAGGCCGCCACGGCCGACGCGCTGACGCAGTACGCGTGGTTCGACGACGGCCTGGTGGCGAGCAAGGCCATCCCGATGTACGACAAGGCCATGACGTACAAGGACGTGCTGAATGAGACCTACAAGATCAAGGAGCGCATCACGGCCGTCTACGCCAAGGCGGACTTCGCGGTGGACAAGTTCCGCGGCGACTTCGGCCTGCGTTTCGTGCGCACGCAGCAGACGTCGGACGGCTACCTCGGCAACGCCAGCGGCGGCTTCTCGCCCACCAGCGTCGGCAACAACTACACCGACGCGCTGCCCAGCCTGAACGTCGTGTACGACCTGAGCAAGCAGGTCATCGTGCGCGGCTCGGTGTCGCGCGCCATGGCCCGCCAGACGTTCGACCTGCTCAGCCCCGGCATGCGCCGCGACGGCACCGTGCTGTCCAAGGGTTATGCCGGCAACCCGCTGCTCAAGCCCGTGCACGCCAACCAGGCCGAGATCGGCGCCGAGTGGTACTACGCCGACGCGGCGCTGGTCTCCGGCACCTTCTTCATCAAGAAGCTGGACACGTTCACGTACAAGGCGTCCAAGTCCGAGCAGGTGGGTGGCGAGACGCTGACCATCGAGCGCCCCTACAACGCCGACAACGGCGCCGACATCAAGGGCTTCGAGCTGCAGTGGCAGCAGCCCTTCGGCAACACCGGCTTCGGCACCGTCGTGAACTACACGTTCACCGACGCCAAGGCCGGCGCCGTCAGCGGCCAGCCGCGCCTGAAGGTGTTGGGCAACTCGCGTGACCAGTTCAACTTCAGCGGCTACTACGAGCAAGGCCCCATCAGCCTGCGCGTCTCGTACAACTACCGCTCCAAGAGCTACGGCAACGTCGAGATGGGCGGCCAGGTCGTCAACGCCGCCTACGGCCAGTGGGACGCCTCGGCCAGCTGGGACGTGACCAAGCAGGTCACGCTCTACGCCAGCGCGGTGAACCTCAACAACGAGGTCATCAAGTCCAACACGGTGGACGGTATCCCCGTGGGTGTGTACGAGAACGGGTCGCGTTACAGCGTGGGCGTGCGCGCAAAGTTCTGACGCCCCCCGCCCGGTCTGGCCGCGCTGAACGCGGGCCAGCCCAGTCGGCCCCCCGAGGGGGCGGCGATGCGTGCGGCGTTGAGCCGCACGCACATCGCCCACGGGCCGGCTTGGGGCGGCCCGGCGCTCGGCCCGCGGCCAAACCGCCGCCATCTCCTGCGTGACGCCTTTTCCAATGCACACCAAAACCCTCACTCCCACCGCAGGCCAGGGCGTGCTGCTGCCCATGCTCTTCATCGGGCTGATGTTCTTCATCCTGGGTTTCGCGACCTGGCTGAACGGGTCGCTGATCCCGTTCCTGAAGATCGTCTGCGAGCTCAACAACTTCCAGGCGCTGTGGGTGGCGTTTGCCTTCTACATCGCGTACACGGTCATGGCGCTGCCGTCGGCGGCCATCCTGGCGCGCATCGGCTACAAGAACGGCATGACGGCCGGGCTGGGCGTCATGGCGCTGGGCGCGCTGTGCTTCATCCCGGCCGCCAAGTCGGGCCTGTACCCGGTGTTCCTGCTGGCGCTGTTCACGCTCGCCAGCGGCATGACGCTGATGCAGACGGCCATCAACCCCTACATCGTCTGCATCGGCCCGCGCGAGAGCGCAGCCATGCGCATCTCCATCATGGGGCTGTTCAACAAGGGCGCCGGCATCGTCGTGCCGCTGGTGTTCACGGCGCTGATGCTGTCGGGCATGGAGCGCTTTTCCGAGCCCGCGATGGCTGCGCTGGATGCTGCCGGCCGCGAGGCCTTGCGCGCCGAGCTGGCGCAGCGCCTGGTGTTCCCCTACGCGGCGATGGGCGCCGGCCTGCTGGCCTTCATGGCGCTGATCCACTTCTCGTCGCTGCGCGAGCCCGAACTGGAGTCGGCCGACGCGTCGGCTTCAGCGTCCGGCGAAGTCACGCGCTGGGGCGTTTTCCGGCATCCGCAGGTCGTGCTGGGCGCGCTGGCGCTGTTCGGCTACGTGGGCGTGGAAGTCATCGCCGGCGACACCATTGCGCTGTACGGCCAGCAACTGGGCGTGGCGCACTACGGCGTGTTGACGTCGTACACCATGGGCTTCATGGTGCTGGGCTACCTGCTGGGCGTGGCGCTGATCCCGCACTTCATGTCGCAGCGCACGGCACTGCTGTTCTCGGCCGTCACCGGCATCGCCTTCGTGCTGGGCATCGCGCTGTCCTCAACGACTTCGAGCGGCCTCTCGCAGGCGCTGCTCGGCTGGGCTGGCGTGCCGGCCGTGCCCGACACCGTGTTCTTCCTCGCGCTGTTGGGCCTGTCCAACGCCCTGGTCTGGCCGTCCATCTGGCCGCTGGCGCTGGAGGGGCTGGGCAGGTACACGGCCGCGGGCTCGGCGCTGCTCATCATGGGCATCGCGGGAGGCGCGCTGATCCCCATGCTGTACGGGCACTTCGCCGACGCCTGGACGCCTCAGCGCGGCTACTGGGTCATGCTGCCGTGGTACGGGCTGATCCTGTTCTATGCGCTGTTCGGCAGCCGGCTGCGACGCTGGTAGGTGCTGTGGCTAGCGGCTCCCTACCGACCGGCGGCGGTTCTCAGGTAGAGAGCTCGACTCGTGCCGCACGCCGTGGCGCTGCGGGCGTCCTGCTCGCGGCTGCCTCCTACCGCTTCGAATTTGACGCCAGCAGTTGGAAGGCGGAAAGCCGTGACTCAACGTTGAAGCTGAGTCGCTACCAGCCGCTGTGAGTCAGCTCCAGCGATCGGTTGGGCCTCACTGCGTGTCGCAAGGTTCGCCTGCCGGATTGAAAGCGCGTGAGCCGGCGAGCGGTTCTCCGTCTCTGTACTCGATTTCGCGAATGGCGCCGTCTTCGGCGTACTCGCGATGCAGCCCATGAAGCACGGGAGTACCTTGAGTGGGGTGGACGTAGTAGGTGTAGTGAAGGTGAACCCGTCCAGTAGGGTGTGTAGTGGTTTGCGCTCGCAGGTTCGCGCGCGGGCCAAATGCCGTTGATAAGGGCACGGCTGCCGCAACTGCAGCCATGAGATGGGAGTGATCCACTTCGCCAAGGTTCGAGATGAACCCGAAGTGGCCCTGGTCGTGGAACGCTTTGAGCCAAGCGTAGAGCTCCGACAAAAGCCACGCTGGACAGTACGAGAGAAGTTCAGGGCTTTCGCCAGCAGCCAGAGCCTCAACAACTGCAAACGTGCAGTCGCTTCTCAGTGCGTCAAGGGAAAGAAAACCGAGTGCACGCTCCCTCGCGTAGACGGCTTCGACTTGCGACTGAACTTCCTGCGCGGCAATCATCATCGTGGTTGCGAGGCCGCACGCGTTCCCGGAAGACCGCCTGCGCCGATTGAGCCGCTTGGCCGCGCCACAACACGCCTGTGTTGGCGTTCTGCAAATGACTGACTCATAAGACTTCCTTGAAAACTTGATGGGCGAAACGGCCATTCAATCTTCGACAAAAGCGGCGTGCTGTTAAATGCCTTCGGCACGAAAAACAGCTGATCTCGAGCCCTGATGATGCCAGCCCAACCGCGCTAGTTGAGTGAGGGCCGCGTTGGGTGCGCCCAAGCATCTGAACCGGTGGCGTAGCCGCCTCACATGCCCGTCAGCTGCCTGAGGTGCGAGCCGAATGCCGTCGCCATCTGCCCCAGCCGCGCCCTGGCCTGAGGCCCCGTCAGCGCCTGCGGCGCCGCCCGCAGCCCCGCGGGAAACCGACCCATCCCTGCCAACAGCGCGTACCAGGACGGCCTCAGGTACATCAGCCCCGCGCCGTGGCGCGCCAGTTCGGCCTCGAAGTCGCCGCCACCATCCCACACGGCCAGCAGGCCGGCCAGGCGGTCGGAGATGTGGCGGTTCGCGCGGTTGGCGCGCCAGTAGTCGGTGTCGTGCCGCGTGTTGAGCTGGTAGTGCGCCACGACGTAGTCGCGCACGCCCTCGAACATCGCGTTCACGCGCTCGTTGAATGCTTCCTGCCGCGCGCGCCCGAAGCCGTCGTCTTCGAGCGCGGCGATGAATTGCTCCACGCTGAGCTGGATCAGCATCAGCGCCGTGGCCTCCAGCGGCTCGATGAAGCCCTGGGCGAGGCCGATGGCGACGCAGTTCTGGCGCCAGTGCTGGTGCACGCGGCCCACGCGCATGCGCAGGCGGCGCGCGGGCATGCCCTCGGCCGCAGGGCCCAGGTGCGCGCGCAATTCGCGCTCGGCCTCGTCGTCGCTGACGAAGTCGCTGCTGTAGACATAGCCGTTGCCGTAGCGGGCGGTCAGCGGGATCTGCCACGCCCAGCCGTGGCGCAGCGCGGTGGAGACGGTCTCGGACGGGATGTCCTCGCCGTCGGCCAGCGCCGTCGGGATGGCGATGGCGCGGTCGTTGAACAGGTTGTCGCGGTAGGGGTGGAAGGGCTCGCCCAACGCTTCGCTGATTAGTAGGCCTCTGAAGCCGCTGCAGTCGACGAACAGGTCGGCTTCGATGCAGGCGCCGCCGGCCAGGTGCACGGCGGCGATGTCGCCGTTCTCCTGCTGCGACACGCGGGCCACGGTGTCGACGACGTGGCGCACGCCCAGGCCCACGGCGTGCGTGCGCAGGAAGGTGCCGAGCTTGCCGGCGTCGAAGTGGTAGGCGTAGTCGGTGCCTGGGCCGGCGTCCGCCTGCAGGATGGGCGCGCGGCGCTGGCGGGCCAGTTCGGCGGCGAGGAAGAAGTCCTGCGGGTTGGCATCCGCGGCCTGGCCGCGCCGGCGCAGGCAGGCGTTGGTGAAGAACAGGTTGCCCAGCTCGCGGTCGGGCTCGCCGAAGAACGGGTGCACGTAGCTCTCGTAGCCCGGCACGGTGCTCCAGCCGGGGAAGCGGATGCCGCATTTGTACGTGGCATCGCAGGCGGGCATCCAGCTGCGCTCGGCAATGCCCAGCGTGCGGAAGAAGTGCCGCAGGAAGGGCGTGGAGCCCTCGCCGACACCGATGGTGCCGATGTCGGCCGACTCGATCAGCGTGACCGCCACGCCGAGCGCGGCCCAGCGGTGGCGCAGCAGGTTGGCCGTCATCCAGCCGGCGGTGCCGCCGCCGACGATGGCGATGTGTTTTGGTGGGGTCATGTCAGCGGGTCATGGGCGTCGTGAACTTGGCGGGCCGAGCGCCGGGCCGCTCCCAAGCCGGCCCGCTTTGGCGATGTGCTTGCGGCTCGACGCCGCGAGCATCGCCATCCCCTCGGGGGATCGGCCAAGGTACGCCTTGGACGAGGGGCTCACGTTCATGCCGCGGGGAGCGACAGGCGGACCTCGAAGCCGCCTTCTGGGTGGTTGCGAAAGCGCACCGTGCCGCCGTGGTCGGCCACGATCTCGCGCACGATGGACAGCCCCAGGCCCAGCCCTTCCTTGCGCATCGCGGCGCCGTGGTCCAGCCGTGTGTAGGGCTGGCCCAGCCTGGCCAGCGCGGCGTCGGGCACGCCGGGGCCGTGGTCGCGCACGGTGACGAGCACGGCGCCGTCGTCGTCGCGGCCCAGGCTCACCTCCACGGGCTGTTCGCCCTCGCCGTAGAACATCGCGTTGTCCAGCAGGTTGCCGATGGCGCGCTTGAGCGCCAGCGGCTTGCCGAACACCGTCAGCGGCTCGCTGTGCAGCGCCACCTGGTGGCCGCCCATGCTGGCGTCGCGCACCATCTTCTGCAGCACGAGGTCGATGCGCAGCGGCGCGCGGTTCTCGTGGATGTCGGTGTCCTTCACGATCTGCAGCGCGGTCTTCACCATCATGTCCAGCTCGTCGAGGTCCTCGTGGAACTCGTCCTGCACGGCGGTGTCGTCCAGCAGCTCGCTGCGCAGCCGCAGCCGCGTGATGGGCGTGCGCAGGTCGTGCGAGATGGAGGCGAACAGCCGCTCGCGGTCGCCGATGTAGCGGCGGATGCGCTCCTGCATGTCGTTGAAGGCCTCGATGGCCTGGCGCACCTCCTGCGTGCCGCTCACGCGCAGCGGCTTGGGCGCCACGCGCCGGCCCACGCGCGCGGCCGCCTGGCTCAGGCCCGCCAGCGGCCGCGTGATGGCGCGCACGGCGATCAGCGTCAGCAGCACGGCCAAGCCCAGCGCCAGCAGCTGCGGCGTCAGGCGCTGCCAGGTGAAGAACTCCAGCTGCTCCAGGAAGTAGGGGTCGGGCAGCGTGCTGCTGAGGTACAGCCACTGGCCCGGCTCGGTCTCGGCCTGGATGACGAGGAAGGGCGCGGGCCGCTCGGCGGCAATCAGCGACGGCTCCACCCAGCTCTCCGGCAGGTCGCTGAGCAGCGCGCCGCCGGGCGACACGGCCAGGCCCACCGGCGAGGCCAGCACGACGCGCAGCGGTGTGCCCTTGGGCAGCTGCGCGTTCAACTCGTGCGTGACCTGCTGCTCCAGCATGCGCGCCATCGGCTGGCCGGGCAGCGGGGCGACGTTCACCTCGGCGTTGTTGAAGAAGACGAGAAAGCGCGTGCCGCCCATGGTGCGCAGCTGCTCGATGAGCAGCGGCCGGTACGCGGCCGGCAGCTCCCGCAGTGCGCGCACGGCACCCATCGCACCGCTGGCCACGTGGTGCGCGGCCAGCTCGGTCTGCCGCCTCACGCGCTGTTCCACCTGGCTGTACCAGACCAGGTTGACCGCCAGCTGCACCAGCGCGAGGCCGCCCAGCATGGCCAGCACGAAGCGGCCCTGCAGGCTGTCGAACAGGAAGCTGCTGGCGCGCTGCCGCCAGCGCCGCGCGGGCAGGGCCGGCTCGGCCTCAGGGAGCATGCTTGGGCGTCACGGTGGTGGAGAACACATAGCCCGAGCCGCGCACCGTCTTGATCAGCGCCGGCTGCTTGCCGTCGTCGCGCAGCCGCTGGCGCAGCCGGCTGACCTGCACGTCCAGCGACCGGTCCAGCGGCCCGAGGTCGCGCCCGCGCGTCACCTCGGCCAGCCGGCTGCGGTCCAGCACCTCGCCGGGGTGCTCCACCAGCAGCTTCAGCAGCTGGAAGTCCATGCCCGACAGCGCCGTGGCCGCGCCGTCGGGGTCGATGAGGCTGCGCTCCAGCAGGTCCAGCGTGAAGCCGTTGAAGGCGTAGTAGCGCGGCTCGCGCGGCTTGTCCTGCCCCGTGCGGCGCGTGATGGCCTTGATGCGCGCCAGCAGCTCGCGCGGGTTGAAGGGCTTGCCGAGGTAGTCGTCGGCGCCCAGCTCCAGGCCGACGATGCGGTCGGTCTCGTCGGCGCTGGCGGTCAGCATGATGACGGGCACCTCGGAGCGGCGGCGCACCGACTGGCACAGCGTGAAGCCCTCGGTGTCGGGCAGCATCACGTCCAGGATGCACAGGCTGATCTCGTCGCGGTGGCGCTCGAACTCGGCCATGAAGCTGGCGCCGTCGTGGGCCAGCAGCACCTCGTACTGGTTCTTCTCGAGGTAGGTCTTCAGCAGCGAGCGGATTTTCTGGTCGTCGTCGACGATGAGGATCTTGCGGGGTGTCATGACGGGGTCTTCTTCGGCGCCAGCGCGCGCAGCAGGCCTTGCAGCTTGCGCTGCGCGGCGGCGGGCGTCTGGGTCGGGTCCAGCGCGAAGCGGTGGACGGTTTCGATGATGGCGTTCTTGCCCACCTCGCCGAACGCCATGCGGTGCACGAGGCTGGGCACGCGCGGCGTGGCGGGGTTGGCGAACAGGTGGAACGACTGCTGCGCGCACGGGTCCAGCTCGTCCACCGGCACGTCGCGGCGCACGGGAATGGAGCCCTTGATGCGGTTGAAGCCCAGCTGCATCGTCGCGCTGCCCAGCAGCTCGGCCATCTTTTCCTGGTCGGCGGTGGTGCCGCCGTTGCCGGCCAGCATGGCCAGCGTGTCGATGCTGTAGAGATGGGCCTGCGCCGTGCCGGGGACGGCGCGGCACGAGAAGTCGCGCTCGCCCTCCAGCCCCA
The DNA here is from genome assembly GCF_043555885.1 of Pelomonas lactea. Lineage (NCBI taxonomy): Bacteria > Pseudomonadati > Pseudomonadota > Betaproteobacteria > Burkholderiales > Sphaerotilaceae > Roseateles > Pelomonas lactea. The sequence goes on from NZ_JBIGHX010000003.1 coordinate 546,500, forward strand.
TCGCGCCCAGCTCGCCGCGGGCCCAGTCACCCGTGATGAGCATGGCGGCACGCTCGGCGGCGAAGTCGGCGACGACGTCGGTCCACGGCCGCTCGCCGACGGTGCTGGTGGCCGCACCGGCCGGCAGTGCGAGGTTGCGCCAGTTGCGCAGGCGCTTGAGCGCGCGCTCCAGCGCCGGGTCGTCGAACGCGCCGAGGTCGCGCTGCTCGATCATGCGGCGGTACAGCGCCGGGCCCGCCTCGCTGAGCAGCAGGGCCTCGAAGACGGTGGCCACCTGCCAGGGCTCGTCGCTGAACGCCACCGGCGTGATGCCGGCCGCGCGCAGCTTGGCGGCGGCGCGCTCCAGGCCGTCCCAGTCGGCGGGCAGGTCGATGCCCAGGCGCTTGAACAGCGTCTTGTTCAGGTAGAGGTTGTTGATGCGCTGGATGCCCAGCGGCGCCGCGACGACGTGGCCGCGCACCGTCACCTGCGCCATGACCTGCGGGAACATCACCTTGGCCCAGTTGCGCCGGGCGGCCACGCCGTCCAGCTCCAGCAGCAGGCCCATGTCGGCCCATTCGGTCATGGACTGGCCGTTGAGCTGCGCCACCTTGGGCGCCATGCGGCGCAGGATGCGCTCGTTCAGCACCTTGATGGCCGGGCCGCCGCCGCCGCCGGCCACGGCGCCGTCCACCCACTTCAGGCCGTTCTCGGCCATGCGCGCGGCCACGTGGTTGGCGGCGGCGCGCTCACTGGTGGATGTCCACCAGTGCAGCACGTTCAGCTCGCCCGCGCCCTCGGCCGGCGGCTGCGCAGCCGCGAGCGAGCCGGCCGCCATGGCCGCGCTTCCCCAGAGCCACAAAGCCAACGCCAGCATGCGGCGCATCTTGCGTGCGGCCCGGCACGGCCCGTCTTGCGTTTTGTACGACTTGCGTAAGGTTGTGTGACTCAAGGGGGCCGCCTACTGCTGCAAAGGCCGGAAGGGGCGCGATTGTCGGGAGGGGGCGCCCGTCTGGCGATTGGGGCTTGTGCGGCCACAAATCGGGGCGCGGCCCGCCCGCTTTTGTGCGGAAGACGATGGTCGGGGTACGGCTGCGGTGCGTCGCGCACCGTGACAGGGCTGTCATCGCCCGAAACCGTGCGGGCAGGCGGGTGCTGCAGGGTGTGACGAAGTGCACGGAGCTGGCACGGGGCTTGCGCTCGGTGCTGCTCGGCTACCCGACCTCTCACATCCAACTTTGGAGGCTTCCCGATGCTTCGCCGTTCCGCACTTGCCCTGGCCGCTGCCGCCAGCCTGTTTGGCACCCATGCCGCCTTTGCCGCCGACACCATCAAGGTGGGCGTGCTCCACTCCCTGTCAGGCACCATGGCCATTTCCGAGACGGTGTTGAAGGACACCGTGCTGATGGCCATCGACGAGATCAACGCCAAGGGCGGCCTGCTGGGCAAGAAGCTGGAGCCCGTCGTCGTCGACCCGGCGTCCAACTGGCCGCTGTTCGCCGAGAAGGCCAAGCAGCTGATCTCGCAGGACAAGGTCGCCGTCGTGTTCGGCTGCTGGACGTCGGTGAGCCGCAAGTCGGTGCTGCCGGTGTTCGAGCAGACCAACTCGCTGCTGTTCTACCCCGTGCAGTACGAGGGTGAAGAGCTGAGCAAGAACGTGTTCTACACCGGTGCCGCGCCCAACCAGCAGGCCATTCCCGCCGTGGAATACCTGATGAGCAAGGACGGCGGCGGTGCCAAGCGCTTCGTGCTGCTGGGCACCGACTACGTGTACCCCCGCACCACGAACAAGATCCTGCGCGCCTTCCTGAAGTCCAAGGGCATCCCCGAGTCGGACATCATGGAGGAGTACACCCCCTTCGGTCACTCCGACTACCAGAGCATCATCGCCAAGATCAAGAAGTTCTCGGCCGAAGGCAAGAAGACCGCCGTCGTGTCGACCATCAATGGCGACTCCAACGTGCCCTTCTACAAGGAACTGGGCAACCAGGGCCTGAAGGCGACGGACGTGCCGGTGGTGGCGTTCTCGGTGGGTGAGGAAGAGCTGCGCGGCGTGGACACCAAGCCGCTGCAGGGCCACCTGGCCGCGTGGAACTACTTCATGTCCATCAAGGCGCCCGCCAACGACGCCTTCATCAAGAAGTGGAGCGACTACGCCAAGGCCAAGGGCATTGCCGGCCACAAGGACAAGCCGCTGACCAACGACCCGATGGAGGCCACCTACATCGGCATCAACATGTGGGCGCAGGCCGTCACCAAGGCCAAGAGCACCGACACCGACAAGGTCATTGCCGCCATGGCCGGCCAGACCTACACGGCGCCGTCGGGCATCACGTCCAAGATGGACGAGAAGAACCACCACCTGCACAAGTCGGTCTTCATCGGCGAGGTGAAGGCGGACGGCCAGTTCAACGTGGTGTGGAAGACGCCGGGCCCGGTCAAGGCCCAGCCGTGGAGCCCCTACATCCCCGAGAACAAGGGCAAGAAGGACGAGCCCACGAAGTGAACTAAGACCCCCCCGAGGCGCCAAGGCGCCTCCCCCCAGGGGGCGCCGCCAGTGGCCTGGCAAAGCCAGTTCCACGGCGGCCGCTTGAGGGGCGCGCGTGCTTCGCACGGCGCTAATTTTGGTTCGCTTGGATCGTGATGATCAAACGACTTCTTCTTGGATGCCTGCTGGCGTTGAGCGGCTGGTCGGCCTGGGCGCTGTCGCCCGAGCTGGCCAACCGCATCGCCGCGGGCGAGAGTGACGACCGCGTGGCGGCGCTGCAGCAGGCGCTGGCCGCGGGTGATGCGTCGCTCGGCCCCTTCCTGCGGGCGCTGCAGGACGGCCGCGTGCGCGTCAAGGCCGGCCAGGCCCTCGTCATCGACGCGGGGGGCACGGCGCCGGCAGACGCCGAAGAGCCCATGCTCAACAACCGCATGCGCCGTGAGATCGATGCGGCGCTGGCCGGGCTGGACCTGCTGTCCACCGACCGGGGCACCCGCGCCAAGGCGCTGGCGACGCTGCGCGACGATGCCGACGCTGCCAAGCTGCCGCTGTTCGAGAAGGCGCTGGCCGCCGAGACAGACGCCGGGCTGCGAGGCCAACTGAACGCCCTGGTGGCCGGTGCCAAGCTGTCCTCCGCCGACGCCGCGCAGCGCAAGGCCGCGGCGCTCGAACTGGCCGGTAGCGCCGACCCCGCCACGCGTGCGCTGCTGCTGGAAAAACTCGGCGCCGAAAGCGACACCGCCGCCAAGGCCGCGATGCAGCAGGCCGTCAACGACATCGGCGACCGCCTCGCCTGGGGCGAGCGCGCGCAGCTGCTGTTCTCGGGCCTGAGCCTGGGCTCGGTGCTGCTGCTGGTGGCGCTGGGCCTGGCCATCACCTACGGCCTGATGGGCGTCATCAACATGGCCCACGGCGAGCTGCTGATGGTGGGCGCCTACGCCACCTACATGGTGCAGCAGGCTTTCCGCGCCTGGCTGCCAGCCGCCTTCGACTACTACCTGTGGCTGGCACTGCCCGCCAGCTTCATCGTCGCGGCGCTGGTGGGCGCCGCCATGGAACGCACCGTCATCCGCTGGCTCTATGGCCGGCCGCTGGAAACGCTGCTGGCCACCTGGGGCATCTCGCTGGTGCTGATGCAGGCGGTGCGCACGCTGTTCGGCGCGCAGAACGTGGCCGTCGAGAACCCCGCGTGGCTGTCCGGCGGCTGGGCGCTGCTGCCCAACCTGACGCTGCCGTACAACCGCCTGGCCATCCTTGCGTTTGCGGCCCTCGTGCTCGTCGGCATGGCGCTGCTGCTGTCCCGCACGCGGCTGGGGCTGATGGTGCGCGGCGTCACGCAGAACCGCCGCATGGCCGCCTGCGTGGGCGTCAACACGGCGCGGGTCGACACGATGGCCTTCGCGCTGGGCTCCGGCATCGCCGGCTTGGCCGGCTGCGCGCTGAGCCAGATCGGCAACGTGGGCCCCGACCTGGGCCAGAGCTACATCGTCGACGCCTTCATGGTGGTCGTGCTGGGCGGCGTGGGCCAGCTGGCCGGCACCGTCTACGCGGGCCTGGGCCTGGGCGTGCTGTCCAAGCTGCTGGAAGGCTGGCAGGGCGCGGTGCTCGCCAAGATCGCGCTGCTGCTGCTGCTCGTGCTCGTCATCCAGAAAAAGCCGCAAGGCCTGTTCGCATTGAAGGGCAGGTCGGTCGAATGAAGAAGCCTCTCCTCATCGTCGTGGCCGTGCTGGTGTTGCTCGTGCCGTTCCTGCACCTCGCCTTCCCGGCCGGCCACGCGCTGCACCTCAGCGAGTTTTACGTGAGCCTGCTGGGCAAGTTCCTTTGCTTTGCCATTTGTGCCCTGGCCTTGGACCTCATCTGGGGTTTCGGCGGCATCCTGTCGCTGGGCCATGGGCTCTTCTTTGCCCTCGGGGGCTATGGCATGGGCATGTACCTGATGCGCCAGATCGGCCGCGAAGGGCAGTACCAGTCGGACCTGCCGGACTTCATGGTGTTCCTGAACTGGAAGGAGCTGCCCTGGCACTGGGGCTTGAGCGATTCGCTGGTGGGCCAGATCTTCCTGGCGCTGGCGGTGCCCGGTCTGCTGGCCGCGGTGTTCGGCTACTTCGCCTTCCGCTCGCGCATCCAGGGCGTGTACTTCTCCATCATCACGCAGGCGCTGACGGTGGCGGCCATGCTGCTGTTCTTCCGCAATGAGACCGGCTTCGGCGGCAACAACGGCTTCACCGACTTCAAGCGCATCGCCGGCATCGCGATCAACACGCCCGGAATGAAGGTCGCGCTCTGTGTGGCCAGTGGTGTCGCGCTGATCGGGTGCTACCTCGTCGCCCGCTGGCTCACGAACAGCCGCTGGGGCCGCATCCTGCAGGCCATCCGCGACGCCGAGGGGCGCGTGCGCTTCCTGGGCTACGACCCGGTCGCGTTCAAGCTCAGTGCCTACGTCATTTCCGCGGTGATGTGCGCGCTGGCGGGCATGCTTTACGTGCCGCAGGTCGGCATCATCAACCCGGGCGAGATGAGCCCGGCGGCCAGCATCGAGATGGCCATCTGGGCGGCCGTCGGCGGCCGCGGCACGCTGATCGGGCCGGTGCTCGGCGCCTTCTTCGTCAACGGCACCAAGTCGGTTTTTACGGCCGTGTGGCCCGAGGGGTGGCTCTACGTCCTCGGCGGCCTCTTCATCGCCGTCACGCTGTTCCTGCCGCAAGGCCTGATGGGGCTGGCGAAGAGGTTCAAGAAATGAAGCGAGTCGAGCGCTGGGCCGCTCCCGAGCCGACTCGCATCCCCGCGGGGGATCGGTCGATGTACTCATCGAACGAGGGGCTGACATGACACCAGAACTTCTCGAAGCCGGCGCTGAGACGCGCTCGCGCGCCATCACCCGCATCGCGACCGCCGGCGAACCCATCTTCAACCAGGGTGTGGCCCTGTACGTCGAAGACCTGAAGGTCGCCTTCGACGGCTTCCAGGCGCTGGGCGGCCTCTCGTTCACCATCGGCGTGGGCGAACTGCGCTGCGTCATCGGCCCCAACGGCGCTGGCAAGACGACGACGATGGACTGCATCACCGGCAAGACCCGGCCCGACAGCGGCCGTGTCTACTTCGGCAGCAATCTCGATCTGCGCCAGATGAACGAGCAGCAGATCGCCCGCGCGGGCATCGGCCGCAAGTTCCAGAAGCCGACCGTGTTCGAGGCGCTGACCGTCGCCGAGAACCTGGAACTGGCGCTGGCCGGCGACCGCCGCGCCCGCTTTGCGATGCGCGCCAAGCTCAGCGGCACGCAGCGCGACCGACTCGGCGAGTTGCTGAAGACGGTTCACCTCGCCGACGAGCAGCACCGCGTCGCCGGCCTGCTCAGCCACGGCCAGAAGCAGTGGCTGGAGATCGGCATGCTGCTGGCGCAAACGCCTAAGCTGCTGCTGCTGGACGAGCCCGTGGCCGGCATGACCGACGAGGAGACCGAGCGCACCGCCGAGCTGTTCCTGAGCCTGGAAGGCAAGCACTCGCTGGTCGTCGTCGAGCACGACATGAGCTTCGTCGCCACGCTGGCCGGCGCGCACCGCACGGTGACGGTCTTGCATGAAGGCAAGACGCTGGCAGAAGGCACGATGGCGACGGTGCAGTCCGACGAGAAAGTGATCGAGGTGTACCTTGGCAGATAACGCAGCCCCCACGCATCCTGCGGATGCTGCCCCCCGAGGGGGCGCTCACCCGCCTTGGGGCGGCCCGGCGGCGGGTGACCTCCTCAAGGTCCAGGACCTGCACAAGCACTACGGCGGCTCGCACATCCTGCGCGGCCTGAGCTTCGACCTGAAGCCGGGCGAGATCACCGTCGTCATGGGCCGCAACGGCGTCGGCAAGACCACGCTGCTGAAGAGCCTGATGGGTGTCGTGCCCGTCACGTCCGGGAGCCTCACGCTGGCCGGCGAGAACATCGACAAGCTCAAGACCCACCAGCGCGTGCGCGCCGGCCTCGGCTATGTGCCGCAGGGCCGCGAGATCTTCGGCCGGTTGACCGTCATCGAGAACCTGCAGATGGGCCTGGCCAGCCAGCCCGCCGGCACGCCGCTGCGCGACGAGCTGTTCCAGCTCTTCCCCGTGCTCGCCAAGATGCGCACGCGCCGCGGTGGCGACCTGTCGGGCGGCCAGCAGCAGCAGTTGGCGATTGCCCGCGCGCTGGCGCCCAACCCCAAGGTGCTGCTGCTGGACGAGCCCACCGAAGGCATCCAGCCCAACGTCATCCAGGACATCGGCCGCGTCATCAAGCACCTGGCCCACGACAAGGGCCTGTGCGTCGTGCTCGTGGAGCAGTACTACGACTTCTGCGAGGAACTGGCCGACCAGTACCTGCTGATGCAGCGCGGCGAGATCGTCATGCGCGGGCGCGGGGCCGACATGAAGGCGGATGGGGTGAGGGAGCGGCTGGCGATTTGAGCGCGCGGGGCCGTGTCAGGCCGTGGCGTGCGCGTCGTCGCCGCCGGGTTGGTCCGCGTCAGTGGTTTGCCGACGAGTTCCCATTCGTCCTGCGCCGACAGGACGGCCGCTGCGGCCGGCTTCCAACTCGCCGTGCAGGGTTCTGCGGCGGCGTTATCGTGGCGCATCGATTCGGGCGGCGGGTGGCCGCTCGCCGGGCTTGCATCGGGGAGGCGCCGTGGACGATCTGGCAAAGCTGATTTCGGCGCTGGCGGCGCTGGCCTGGCCGGCGGTCTTCGCCGTGCTGCTGGTGAAGCTGTTCGGGCCCATCCGGGCGCTGGTGGAGTCGGCGCGTGGCCGCAAGTTCACCATCAAGGTGGCGGGCAACGAGCTGACGATGGAGGAGGCCTCCGAGCAGCAGCGCGTGTTGCTGGCCGACCTGCAGAACAAGCTGGCGCAGCTGGAGAAAGGCCTCGCGTCCCCGGTGGCTGTCGCCCCGGCCACCGAGGCCAGGCCGCGCGGCAAGCGTGTTCTCTGGGTGGATGACCGCCCCAGGAACAACAGCTTTCTCGTTGCATCGCTGCAGGATCGCGGCGTGCAGGTGGACATCGCCCTGTCGACCACCGAAGGGCTGGAGGCGCTGAAGCAGGCGCGGTATGACGCGGTGATCTCGGACATGGGCCGCCCGGAAGGCGAGACGGCCGGCATCGACCTTGCCTTGAAGATGAAGACGGTGGCGCCCGGCGTCCCGGTGTTCATCTACTGCGGCAAGTGGGGCGCCACGCACCTGCGCGACGATGCGCTGGCGGCGGGCGTGGTGCTGATCACCTCGTCCGCCAGCTCGCTGATGGCCGCGCTGCCGTTGTGATCGCGGCGCGCCGCCGGCACCACGGCCCCAGGCCGATGACGACGCCCAGGCCCAGCAGCATCAGGCCGGCTGCGCCCGGCTCGGGCACCGGGCTGATGCTGACGCGACCGCTGGCCAGCAGCTGTGGCGTGTCCACCCGCCAGCCGTCCAGCCCCTGCACGCTGATGCGGCTGAATGCGCCGTCGAGCTGGGCAAAGCCCAGCGCCTGCCAGCCGTCGCCGTCGGTGGGCGTCACGCCGTGAAAGCGCAGCAGCAGCTCGCCGCCGGCATGCAGGCGGCCGATGCCGGTCAGGCGGTCCCCGGTCCAGCCGTCCGGTCCGGCCGTGATGTCCAGCGTCAGGCGGGACTGCGGCCCCAGCCACAGCTCGCTGCCACCGAACGTCAGGTTGCCGAGGCCGTTGCCACGCGCCGCGCCGGGGCTCGCGCCGGCCAGAAAGCTGAACGCGCCGTCGAAGCGGCCGCTGCCGCTGACCTCGCCGTCCAGCACCAGCAGCCCGGCGCCGCCCTGTGAACGCCGCGTCAGCACCAGGCCGTCGTTGACCAGCGCGCCCTGCAGCCGGCCGCCGTTGCCGGCCGTCAACTGATCGCCGTCGCCCAGCGCCATGCCGTTGGCCGCCGCCAGCTGGTTGTCGCCCGCCAGCACCGTGCGGCTGCCGAGCCGGGCCAGGTCCAGGCTGTCCAGCTGCACGCGCGCGCCCGCGGCCAGCGTGAGCGTGCCGGTCAGGTCGACGGCGCCGGCCTGGGCCGGGTCGCCGAGGCGCAGCAGGCCGCCGCTGGCGTTGATGCCGGTGGCGCCCGCCACGCGGCCCAGCCACTGGCCATGGCCGCTGAGCAGCGGTGTGTTGCCGCCCAGCACGCCGGCCTGCAGCACGCCGCCGGCCAGGCGCAGCTCGCGGGCCTGCAGCAGGCTCTTGCCGGTCATGATGGCGCGCTCGCCGGTATGGATCGTCAGCGTGCCGTGCACGTAGAGCTGGCGGTCGCGGTCGACCGTGACGGTGGGCGCGATGGCGCCCAGCTGCAGGTCGCTGTCGACGGTGATGACGCCGCTGATCCAGTCGATGCCGCCGGCGCCGGTGAGCCGGCCGACCGTCAGTTCGCTGCGCTTGAGCGTGATGGCCGCGCCCGCACGCAACGCCAGGCTGTCGGCCTGCCAGCGGCTGAGTTCCAGCTGCACCGACACGGGCTGCCCGGCGCCGCCCAGCGTCACGCCGCCGCCGCTCCACTGGCTGTCGTAGAGCGTGACGAGCGCCGGCACGAGGCCGCCTTCGAGGGTGGCGCCGCCGGGCGTGTGCAGCCGGCTGCTGGCCAGCGTCAGCTGCACGGCCGCGCTGTCGCCTGCACGGGCGCTGCGGCGCACCAGGTTCAGCCGGCCGTCGACCCGCACGTCGCTGCGCAGCACGCGCAACTGCTGGTCGAGGCTGCCGGCCATCGTCAGGCTCAGGCCGGCGTCGCCACCGTCCCAGGTGCGCCGGCCGGTGCCGCTGGCCTGCACGGCGGCGCTGATCGTCTGCCGCGCGCCGCTGCGGTTGACGATGCCGCCGCTGACCTGCAGCGACCGGCCCGCCAGCGTGTAGGCGCGGCTGCCGTCGAACATCAGGCTGCGCACGCCGAGCGCGGCGATGTCGTTGGTCAGCAGGCTGGGGCCGGCGCCGCCGAAGCCCAGTTCATCGTCCGCGCGCAGCGGCGCGCTCCAGTTGGCCGGCAGGCTCAGCAGGCCGGGCGGCAGGCCCGGCACCGTCGACAGCGCGCCGGTCCACCAGACGCGCGCCACCACGGGCGGCTCGCCGCCGCTGTCGGCCCGGGCGGCGTTGCAAAGCGTCAGCGCAGCCAGCGCAGCCAGTGCGGTGCGGGAGAGGGCGGGGCGCACCGGCTCAGCCCTGCAGCCGGCGCCGGCACCAGGGCAGCGCGGCCAGCCCCAGCAGCATCAGCAGCGCCGGCGCCGGCTCCGGCACCGGGGTGATGGAGACGCGGCCGCTGGCCATCAGCTGAGCGGTGTCCAGCGTCCAGCCGTCGGCGCCTTCCAGCGTGATGCTGCTGAACTGCCCGGCAATGCGGCCAAAGCTCAGTCCCTGCCAGCTGCCGGCCAGCGCCGGGTCCGCGCCGTGCAGCCGCAGCCGCAGCGCGCCGCCGGCATGCAGCACGCCGACGTTGGCCAGCCGGTCGCCCGTCCACTGCCCGCCGCTCTGGCCGAGGTCCAGCGTCAGCACGCTGCTTGACCCGAGCCAGACCTCGCCACCGCCGAAGTCCAGCGTGCCCACGCCGGCGCCGAGATCGCCGCCGGGGCTCAGGCCGCCCAGCAGGTCCAGGTTGCCGCGGAAGGCGCCGGTGCCGCTGACTTCACCGGTCACGTGCAACAGGCCCGCGCGCAGCGGGGCGCGCTGCTGTGCCGTCACCAAGCCGTCGTTGATGAAGCGGCCCTGGATCTCGGCGGCCGTCGTGACCGTCAGCGTCTCGCCACGGCCCAGCACGATGCCGGCCGCCGACGCCAGCACCGAGCCCTGGCCCAGCAGCGTGCTGGGGCCCAGCTGGGCGACGTCCAGCGCGTCCAGCTGCACGCTGGCATTGGCGCCCACGTTGAGCGTGCCCTGCAGCGCCACGGCGCCGGCCTGCTGCGCATCGCCCAGCTGCAGCCGCCCGCCGCTGGCCTGGATGAGCGTGCCGCCGCCGACGCGCCCCTGCCAGCGGCCCTGGCCCGACAGCTGGCCCACGCCGCTGCCCAGCGGCCCGTCGGCCTGCAGCGTGCCGCCGTTCAGCCGCAGGTTGCTCGTCTTCAGCGCCTGGCTGCCGGCCGCCAGCGCGAGCCGCTCACCGCTGTTGACGGTCAGCGTGCCCTGCACCTCCAGCTGGCGTGTGCTGCCCAGGCTGACCTGCGTGCCCAGCGCCGCCAGCGCCAGCGCGCCGCGCGCCTGCACCCGCCCGAGCTGCCAGTCCAGCGCGCCGCTGCGGCTGAGGCTCGCGAAGCTCAGCTCCCCGCCGGCCAGCGTCAGCGTGCCGTTGCCGGCGATGGTGAGCTGGTCCGTGCGCAGCTTGCTGGCGGCGTCGATGCCCAGCGTCGCGGCGCGCGTCGTGCCGCCCAGGGCCAGCGCGCCGGTGTTGGTCCACTGGCTGGCGTTGAGCTGCACGCGCAGCCCCTCCAGCGCGGGCGTCACGTTCAGGTTGGCGCCGGTGGTGGTCAGCTGGCTGCTGCGCAGCGTCAGCGCCTGCGCGCTGCCCAGGTTCAGCGGGTGGCCCAGCGCTGGCGTCAGCGCCCCCGCGACCGTGGCCTGCACCTTGTTCAGTGTCAGGCTGCCGTGCACGGTGCCGCTCATCTGCAGCTGCAGGCCCGCCGTGCCGCCGTTCCACGACTGGCTCTGGCTCAGCGACGCCGTGCCGACGCGCGCCTGCACCGTCTGCAGCACGCTGCTGCCGTTGAACAGGCCGTCGGTGACGGTGAAGGCCTCGCCCTGCAGCGTGAAGGCGCTGCTGCCGCCGAAGCTGACGCTGCGCAGGCGCAGGTCACGCAGGTCGTTGACGCTGGTGGCCGAGCCGCCGCGGCCGAAGCCCACCGCCCGGTCGTTGGTAAGGCCGCCCGTCCAGTTGGCTGCGGTGCTCCACTGGGTGCCGGCGAGGTCTAAGTTGGTCTTGCCCTTCGTCCACCAGATGTCGGGCGTCGGCGCACCGGGCAGGCCGGGGAAGGGGTCCTGCAGGTCGTCGATGAGATCGGCCCGGGCGGCGGGGGCCAGCAAGGTCAGCAGCGCGGCGGCCAGGGCCGTTGCGCGGGCGCGCGCACGGGGCAGGGGCATGGGGATCTCCGGCAGGGCAAAGCGCCACGTCTGGGCGCCACGCAGGCCTTAACGGGATCTGCCCCGGGAGCCTGTCAGCGGCGTCGCCATCAAGTTAGGGGGTGTCTGCTGGCGTGCGGCGCAGCGGGTGGTCGGCCGGCAGCAGCCGCTGCCGCGTGTCCTGCGCGGCCTGCAGCAGCGGCCGGGCGTCGGCGTCGCGGCCGCGCGCCTGCAGCCAGCGGGCGTACGCGGCCTGCGCGTCGGCCTCGCCCAGCGGGTCGCCGGCGCCGCGCAGGCCGGTCAGCGCCTGGCGGTGGGCGGCCTCGGCGCCGGCGGCATCGCCCAGCGCCGCCAGCGCGTCGGCCAGCCGGCTCAGCGTCAGCGCATGCACCGGGTTGCCGGTGTCGCCGCCCTGGTCGGCCGCGGCCAGCGCCTCGCGGTAGGTGGCGGCGGCCGCCGGCCATTGCCCGCGCCGGGCCTGCAGCAGCCCCAGCTCGCGCAGCACGCGGTGCAGGTAGGTGGCGTCGGCGCCGTAGCGTGCGCGGGCCTGGGCCAGCGCCTGGGCCAGCAGTGGCTCGGCCTCGTCCAGCCGGCCCTGGGCCATCAGCGCCATTGCCAGCACGGTCAGGCGCCGGTGGTGCAGGCCCGGCAGCGCCGGCAGCGCCTGGCCGATGGCCACTGCCTGGCGTGCCTGGGCCTCGGCGTCCCGCGGTCGGCCGGCGGCCAGCGCCCACAGCGCGAGGTTGTTGTGCAGCTGGGCGACCTGGTTGTGCGCGTCGCCGAACTGCGCACGGCGCAGCGCCAGCGCGCGGTCCAGGTGCGGCCGCGCGGCGGCGGTGCGGCCCAGGTTGCTGAGCGTCATGCCGGCGGCGTTGTGGGCGTCGGCCAGCTCGGCGGGCGGCACGTCGGCCAGCGCCTCGCGCAGCGCCAGGCAGCGCCCGGCCGCCGCGGCCGCGGCCTCGTAGTGGCCCTGGCGGTTCAGCGTGAACGCCAGCTTGTACTGCAGCGCGGCTTCCTGGGCGCGGCGGTCGGGGCCGGCGGCGGCCTCCAGCGCGATGGCCTCGCGGTAGGCGCTGGCGGCGGCGTCGAGCTGGCCGATGTTCTCGTACACGGTGCCCAGCACGTCCAGCAGCCGGGCGCGCTGGGCCGGCTGGTCCTGCAGCTCGCGCTGCAGCTGCGCGTGCCCGCGGTCCAGCAGCAGGCGCACCGGCGTGTCGGCCGCACGCAGGCCGCCGTTCTCGGAGTCGGCACCCTCGAACAGCCGGATCACGAAGCGGCTGATCTGCTGCGCGGCCTCGGCCTCGCGGCGGGCGTTCTCGCGCTGCTGGGCCAGGCCCCAGGTGAACGCGCCGGCCATGGCCAGCGCGCCGGCGGCGGCCAGCAGCACCAGCCAGTGCCGCCGCAGCGCCAGCGCGGCCACGTAGCGGCGCCGCGCCGGCCCGGGCGGCCAGGCCTGCACCGGCCGGGCCTGCTGCAGCCGGTGCAGGTCGGCCCGCAGCTCGCCGACGGTGGTGTAGCGCCGCGCCGGTTCGGCCGCCTGCGCCCGCGCGAGGACGGCCTGCAGTGCCTGCCCGCGCAGGCCGCCCGTCGGCACGTCGGCCAGCAGCCGCTGCAGCAGCCGGCCGAGGCTGTAGATGTCGCTGGCCGTGCCGGGCGTGGCGCCGGCCAGCTGCTCGGGGCTGGCGTAGGCGGGCGTCAGCGCGGGCTGCATGTCGGGCGAGTCGCCCTGCGTGAGGCGGGCGATGCCGAAGTCAAGCAGCCGCACCTGGCCGTCGGCATCCACCAGCACGTTGGACGGCTTGATGTCGCAATGCACCACCAGCCGTGCGTGGGCGTGGGCCACCGCGTCGCCCACCTGGTCGAACAGCGCGAGCCGGGTGGCGAGGTCGGCGCCGCGGGCGTCGCACCAGCGGTCGATGGGCTGGCCGTCGACTAGCTCCATGACGAGGTAGGGCTGGCCGGCCGGCGTGCTGCCGCCGTCCAGCAGGCGTGCGATGTGCGGGTGGCGCAGGCCGGCCAGGATCTGCCGCTCGCGGGTCAGCCGGGCCAGCGCGTCGGCATCGGCCAGGCCGCGCAGCAGCTTGATGGCCACCTGCTGGTCGTACGCGCCGTCCGCGCGCTCGGCGCGCATCACGCGGCCCATGCCGCCTTCGCCGAGGTCGCCGCGCAGCACCCAGGGGCCCAGCCGGTCGCCGGGCTTCAGCGGCTCGGCCGGCGGCTGCCAGGCGCGCGAGGCGGCAGCGATGGGCGCGCCGATGCGCGTGGTCTGGCGGTGCGCCTGCAGCAGCGCCCACACGTCGTTGCGCAGCGCGTCGTCGGCGTCGGCGGCCTGCAGTGCCTGCCATTGCGCGGCGGCGTCGGACAGGTCCACCAGCGCGTCGAACAGCGCCTTGCTACGCGCGTAGCGGCTGGGCGCGGCCACGGTCAGGCTTCGAGGCTGGCGCGGCCCAGGCCGGCCGACAGCCAGGCGCGCGCATGGCGCAGCTCGCGGTCCACGGTGGCGACGGACAGCTCCATCAGCGTCGCGATCTCCTCGCGTTCCAGGCCGACGAAGTAGGTCAGCTGCACGATCTGCGCGGCGCGCGGGTCCTCGGCCTCCAGCTGCTGCAGCAGCCGGTCCAGCGTCAGCAGGTCGGCGGTCTGGGCGTCCTCGCCGAGGCCGGACAGCGTGCCGTCCACCAGCTGCCAGCCGGCGCCGCCGGCCCGCTTGGCGGCCTGGCGGCGGCGCGCATGGTCCACCAGCACCTGGCGCATCGCCAGCGACACGGTGGCGAAGAAATGCTGGCGGTCCTGCCAGTCCGGCGTGCGGTTGACCAGCCGCAGCAGCGCCTCCTGCAGCAGGTCCTCGGCGGCCAGCGACGGGCTGTCGTGCCCGCGCAGCCGCGACTGCGCCAGCCGCAGCAGTTCGCCCTGCACCCAGTCCAGCAGCCGGCGCAGCGCCTGCGCGTCGCCGGCCTGCCAGTCATGCAGCAGCTGTGTGAGGGGACGCTGGTCGTGAGGAACTGGTGGCGTTGCTAAGGGCGGGGTCATGCGCGGCGGTGACTACCTGGGCCGGCCGGCATTGTCACCACACCCTCGCCGTTTGCACTCCGCGTTGGCCCGTCCCTGTTTCAGGCCTGCAGCCACAGCAGTGCGAACCAGCCCTGAGGGTCGGTCCACACGGCCCCGGGGCGGAACCCTGCGCGCTGCGCCATGGCCTGGAAGCCCGACACGGTGTATTTGTGCGAATGCTCCGTGTGCAGCGTCTCGCCCTCGCGGAAGGCGTAGACCTCGCCACCCAGCTGCAGCTCGAGTGCCCGCGTCGCGCGCAGGTGCATCTCGATGCGTCGGTAGGCGGGGTTGTAGAAAGCCAGGTGCTCGAAGCCGTCGCAAGGAAACTCCGCGCCCAGCTCGCACCGCGCCCGCCGCAGCACGTTGAGGTTGAAGGCAGCCGTGACGCCGGCGGCATCGTTGTAGGCCGCGTGCAGAACGCCGTGGTCTTTCACGAGGTCGATGCCGATCAGCAGGCCGCCACCGGCCAGCTCGGCGGCAGCCAGGCGCAGGAAGGCATCGGCCTCGGCGGGCGTGAAGTTGCCGATGCTGGAGCCGGGAAAGAAGCCCACGCGGCGCGTGCCGTCGGCGCAGGGCGGCAGCGTGTGCGGACGCGTGAAGTCGGCCACCAGCGGCTGGATGGCGAGGCCGGGGTAGTCGGCAGCCAGCCCGTCGCAGGCCGCCAGCAGGTGCGGGCCGGAGATGTCCACCGGCACGAACTGAACGGCGTCGCGCGGCATCGCGTCCAGCAGCAGCCGCACCTTGCGCAGCGCGCCGGCGCCGTACTCCACCAGTTGCACCTGCGGCCCGAACTGCGCAGCCATGTCGGCGGCGTGCGCCTGCAGCAGCGCGAGTTCGGTGCGCGTCGGGTAGTACTCGGGCAGGTCGCAGATCTGCTCGAACAGCCTGGAGCCGGCTTCGTCGTAGAAGTACTTGGGCGAGATGGCCTTGGGCGAGCTGCTGAGCGCCGCATGCAGGTCGGCGGCGAACTGGTCGCTCTCCGCCGAGGCACGGGGCTGGCGCCAATCGAGTCCGGGTTTCATCGTGCGAGCCTCACTCCACTGAACTGCCAGCGCGCGGCCGGCGGGAAGAAATTGCGGTAGCTCGGGCGGGCATGGCCGGCCGGCGTTGCGACGCTGCCGCCGCGCAAGACCTGCTGGCCCACCATGAACTTGCCGTTGTATTCACCGACCGCGCCGGGCGCCGGCTTGAAGCCGGGGTAGGGCGCATAGCTGGAGCGTGTCCATTGCCAGGCCTGGTCCGCGGCCTGGTGGAATCCGGGCAAACGGCATGCCGCCTCCCACTCGAACTCCGTCGGCAGCCGCGCGCCGGCCCATTCGGCGAACGCGCAGGCCTCGTAGAAGCTGAGCTGTGACACGGGAGCGCCCGGGTCCAGTGGCTGCACGCCGTGCAGGCCGAAGACGCTGCCGTCGGGCAGCCAGTACGCAGGTCGCTGCCAGCCTTGCGCCTGTACGGTGGCCCAGCCGTCGGACAGCCACAGCAGCGGCTCGCGGTAGCCGCCGGAGGCGATGAAGTCGGCGTACTCGCCGCAGGTGACGAGGCGGTTGCTGATCTCGAACGGCGCCAGCAGCGCAGCATGGCGCGGGCCCTCGTTGTCGAACGCGAAGCCATCGCCGGCGGCGCCGTCAAAGCCGATCTCGACGATGCCGCCGGGGTGCTGCAGCCAGGCCTGCGCGGGCGGCGCCGCCGGGGCGGGCGGTGCCGCGTCATACGCGGGCAGCAGCGGATTGCAGGAGAACGCGTGCAGGATGTCGGTCAGCAGCAGCTCCTGGTGCTGCTGCTCGTGGTGGCAGCCCAGCTCGATGAGCGCCCGGGCCTCGGCCGACGCTGCCGGCAGCAGGTCGGCCAGCGCGGCGTCCACATGCCGGCGATAGGCCTTGACTTCGTCCAGCGACGGCCGGCTCAGCAGGCCGCGCTGCGGGCGTGCGTGGCGCGGGCCCAGGCTTTCGTAGTAGCTGTTGAACAGGCGCGGCCAGCGCTCGTCGAAGACGCGGTAGCCCGGCAGGTGGGGCTGCAGCACCAGGGTCTCGAAAAACCACGTGGTGTGCGCCAGATGCCATTTGGCCGGGCTGGCATCGGGCATGGACTGCAGCTGCGCATCCTCGTCCGACAACGGCGCGGCCAGGGCCAGCGAATGGGCGCGGGTGGCGCGGAGCAGGTCCGGCAGCAGGCGGGTCGACATGGGTTGGTACCGTATCGCAGTCTGCTGCCAACGGTATGTCAGTGCAGAGGCACTGGCTGTAGGACTGGACCGCCCTACCTGTCCCTGGCAACGAGGACAGCGATGGGCCAGGCCGCCAGCAGCCCCAGTGCGATGCCGACGCCGTCGGCCATCACGTCATGCCAGTCGGCCTCGCGCGGTGGCAGAAAGCCCTGGGCGATCTCGATGCCCACGCCGTAGGCCAGCAGCGCCAGCACCAGCCACACCCATTGGCGGGGGCTCGGCCACAGCGCCCAGACGGCGCTGAAGGCCAACGCGCCGAAGGCCAGCGCGTGGTTGGCCTTGTCCCAGCCGGTGTTCATTGTCTTGGGCGGCGCCGGCGACAGCGCCAGCCAGGTGATGACGGCCACCAGCAGCGCGAGCAGCGCACGCCACAGCGGGCGGCGCGCGGGGGCGGTGAAGAGGGGCAGCAGGTAGTTCATGGCGGGCGGCATTGTGGCCTGCCGGCCCGCCAGCCGGTCGGCATCACTTCATCTGCAGCAGCCAGCCCCTGGCCTGGCGCAGATGGGCGTTCAACTGGGCCTGTGCCGGGCCGACGTCGGCGTCCGCCACCGGCAGCTTCTGCAGCAGCGCTGCGTCAATGAAGTCGCGCGAGGCGCGGTTCAGCATCCAGTTCATCGACGGCGGGCGCTGGCCTTGCGTGGCGGGCAGGCGCAGCTCGGCCACCTGGCCGCAGCCGCCCACGCGCTTGATGAGTTCCACCGTCGAGTCCTGCCCGCGCGCGCCGTTGCTGTGCAGGATGCCGCGCGGCGGCGCGCCAACCTCGTGCAGCGTGACGTTGCGTGCGCGGTAGCGTTGGCCATCCTGAGGCATGGCGTCTGCCGCCTGCGGCGCGTCGCGGCACAGCCAGTCATCCACCCGCGAGGGGCCGTTGAACAGCAGCAGCAGGCGCAGACGCGAGCGGTCCAGGATGCCTTGCGCGGCGCAGTCGTCCTCGGGTTTGCAGGCCTTGAGCTTGCCGCTGGCTTCCAGGTCGCGCAGCAGGTCCGACAGCATCAGCGTCGCGCTGCTCTCCACGTAGCCGCCATCGCCCAGCCGGTCCCATACCCGGCCCACGTCGCCGGTCTCCTCGTCCTTGTGTGCCTCCTTGAAGACGACGGCCGCGGCCGGGCTGATGTAGGGGAAGCGGGCGCTGTTGTGCACGGCCTGCGCGAGCGTCAGCCGGTCCACGTCCAGCCCGAGCGACGGGTCCAGCAGGTCCAGCCCATCGCCGCTGGGCAGCAGGAAGTCGGCCTGGTAGACGCGCTGCCCGCGCGCCAGTGCGGCGGTGTTCAGCGCCAGCAGCGGCAGCCATTCGGTGGGCGTGGTGCGCGCGTGCAGCGCGGTCAACGGTTCGCTCCACGGGTTGGGGCGGGCGCCGGGGCCGGGCGCGCAGCGGCGGGCCAGGCTGCGCGGCCAGTCACGTGCCCAGACCTGCTCCAGCGTCAGCGAGCGGTCCAGCTCGGCGACGGGCACGGGCAGCAGGCGCTGCACGAGGTCGCCATACAGCAGGCCGCCCACGGGCGCGGCGAGGTGGTCCTGGCCGGCGAAATCGCGCACCAGCTGCCACGGCGTGCAGGCGGCGGCATCCTGCGCCTGGCGGCGTGCGTCCACGGCGGCGACGAAGCTGGCCGCGCCCAGCGCGCCACCCGAAGTGCCGCTGATCGCGAACACCGAATCGGTGAAGTTGACGCCTTCCTGCTCGCCCAGGTCCTGCAGGCGCGCGAGCGCCGCGCTGCTCCAGTAAGCGGCGCGCGATGCGCCGCCGGCCGAGGCGACGAGCACCAGCGGCCGCTTGCCATCGGCGCCTGCGGTGCTCAGCCAGGCCTGCAGCCAGGCATCGGCCGGCTGGCGGTTGGCCACGGCGCGGGCCGCGCTGCGCTCGGGCGGGGCCACGCGGTGGTTGTCGTTCAGCGGCGCGAAGGCGACGAACAGCAGTGCCGGCAACGCCGTCAGTGGCACGCGGATCAACGCCTTGGGCACGTAGGTCAGCAGGATGCCGCCGAAAACAATCCAGCTGCCCAGCGCCAGCAGCACCAGCGCCGGCGACCCGATGGCGCGCGCCGTGGCCTCGGGCCAGGCCAGCAGCGCGGCCAGCAGCGCCCATTGCAGCAGCATCACCAGCGCCACCAGCACGCGCGACGGCGTGGCCATGCGGTCCTCGCGCACCATGGCGGCGATGGCGTCGCGGCGCACGTCCAGCGCCAGCCAGCGTGCCAGCCAGGAGCCATCACTCAGCCGCAGCAGCCAGGCGCGGCGCTTGACGACGAAGACGTACAGCGCCGCCGTGACGGCCAGCAGGCCGGCGCCGATCAGGCGCTCGCGCGTCTGCAGCAGGAAGAACAGCGCGATGGGCAGCCCGCCGCCCGGAATGAGCAAGCGCGGCAGCCAGCGGCGCAGGCCCGCAGCGAAGCCCGCGTGCGTGCACTCGCCCAGCGTGTCGGGCTCGAAGCGCCGGTCCAGCAGCAGCCGGCTGGTGTACCAGGCCAGCAGCAGCCACAGCCCGAACGCGGACACCAGCACAGCCGTCTGCGCGCTGCCCACCTCCAGCGCCAGCAGCGTCTCGCGCGCCTGCTCCAGCCCCAGCAGCGTGCCCACGCCGGCGGCGACGATGCCGACCGGGAACAGGCACAGCCACAGCACGCGCAGCAGGTACAGCACGCGGGGCACGTCGCCTTCGGCGGGCGGCGCGGGCTCGTCCGGACGGGGCGGCGGCGGGGGCGGCTCCGGCGTGGGCGGGCCCGGCGGCTGCGGCAGCGGCGAGAACTGCGGCGGCGGCGAATTGTCGTGGGGCGGGTAGACGACCGGGATCAGCATGGGCTGCACTCTAGTCGCGCCATGGCATCGGTCCAGTGCGCGCCTGACCAGGGCGCGCCTCGTGGGAAACCCTGGCCGGCTGCCGTCAGCGCAGCGGCGCCACTACATTTGCTGACACAACGCAAGGGGAGAGGTGCATGGATCAAGGCCAATGGCTGATGCTGATGGGGAGCTTGGTGCTGGGTGGCCTGCTGGCGGCGGGCGGCGTGTACGCCTGGCTGTCGGGCCATGCGAAGCGCGACGCGCAACGCCGGCTGCAGCTCGAGCAGGCCTACCACCTCGCGGGCCAGCAGCTCACGCAGGCGCGCAAGCAGATCGAGCAGCTGCAGCGCGAGAACCACGAGCTGCGCCTGGCCGTGCGCCCGGCGCCGCGCCCGGCGCCACCGCCCGAGCCCGTGGTGGACGCCGCGGAAGCCACCCGCCGGTATGCCGAAGCCAAGATGCAGCCGCCGGCGCCCAAGGAAGTCCCGAAGGCGTTCAAGGACACCGTGGTGCTCAAGCGCGCCGAGTAGCGCGCCCGCCCTTGTCACTGCCGGGACAAGACGGCGTCAAAGCCGCTGCCTAGAATCGAACGGTCGTTCTATTTCTGGGCCGGCTGCAGGAGACGCGGCACGGCCCTTCAACCGAGGTCGTGCCCATGACAGCCCATTACGAAGTTCGCGGCAGCGTCGCCGTGATCACGCTCGACAACCCGCCGGTGAACGGTCTGGGTTTCGCCACCCGTTCGGCCTGTGCCGCGGGCGTGGAACGCGCGGAGGCCGATCCGGCCGTGACCGCCGTCGTCATCACCGGGGCCGGCAAGGCCTTCTCGGGCGGTGCGGACATCAAGGAATTCGGCAGCCCCAAGGCGCTGGCCGAGCCCAACCTGCTGAGCCTGATTGCCGTGGTGGAGAACTGCAGCAAGCCGGTGGTGGCCGCCATCCACAGCGTGTGCATGGGCGGTGGCCTGGAGCTGAGCCTGGGCTGCCACTACCGCGTGGCGCAAGCCGGCACCAAGGTGGCCCTGCCGGAAGTCAAGCTGGGCCTGCTGCCCGGTGCCGGTGGCACGCAGCGCCTGCCGCGCGCGCTGGGCGTGGAGCCCGCGCTGAACATGATCGTCAGCGGCGAGCCGGTGGAGGCGCAGATGCTGGCCATGGTTCCCGGCCAGAAGCTGTTTGACAAGGTCGTGGACGCCGACGTGCTGGGTGCGGCCATCCAGTTCGCGCAGGAAGTGGCCGAGAAGCGCCCGCTGCCCAAGGTGCGTGACCTGAAGGCCCGTCACCCGAACCCCGACGCCTACTTCCAGTTCGCCCGCAACATGGTGGGCGGCATGAGCAAGAACTACCCCGCGCCGCTGCGCTGCCTGGAGGCGGTGGCCGGTGCGGTCAAGCTGAAGTTCGACGACGGCATGCGCGCCGAGCGCGAAGGCTTTGCCGCGCTGATGCTGACGCCGGAATCGAAGGCCCTGCGCCACCTGTTCTTCGCCGAGCGCGTGGCCAGCAAGATCGCCGACGTGCCCGAAGACACGCCGCTGCGCACCATCGCCAAGGTGGGCGTCATCGGCGCCGGCACCATGGGCGGCGGCATCTCGATGAACTTCCTGAACGCCGGCCTGCCGGTCACCATCCTGGAGACCAAGCAGGAAGCCCTGGACCGTGGCGTGGCCACGATCAAGAAGAACTACGAAGCCCAGGTCAAGAAGGGCAAGCTCAAGGAAGACAAGTACGCCGCCCGCTTGGCGCTGCTGTCCACGACGCTGAGCTATGACGACCTGAAGGACTGCGACCTCATCATCGAGGCGGTCTTCGAGGAGATCGGCGTCAAGGAAGCCGTGTTCAAGCAGCTGGACGCGGTCGCCAAGCCCGGCGCCATCCTGGCCTCCAACACCTCCACGCTGGACGTCGACAAGATCGCCTCGTTCACCAAGCGTCCGCAGGACGTGGTGGGCATGCACTTCTTCAGCCCGGCCAACGTGATGAAGCTGCTGGAAGTGGTGCGCGGCAAGGAAACCGCCAAGGACGTGCTGGCCACGGTCATGGCCATTGGCAAGAAGATCAAGAAGACGGCGGTGGTGTCCGGCGTTTGCGACGGCTTCATCGGCAACCGCATGATCGAGCAGTACAGCCGCCAGGCCGGCTTCCTGCTGGATGAAGGTTGCACGCCGCAGCAGGTGGACAAGGCCGTCGAGAAGTTCGGCTTCGCGATGGGCCCGTTCCGCATGGGCGACCTGGCCGGCAACGACATCGGCTGGGCCATCCGCAAGCGCCGCGCCGTCGAGCGCGCCACGATGAAGTACTCGGCCAGCGCCGACCGCCTGTGCGAGCTGGGCCGCTTTGGCCAGAAGACCGGCGCCGGCTGGTACGACTATCTGCCGGGCAAGCGCGATGCGATCCCGTCGCCGGTGGTGGACGAAATGCTGGCCAAGCACCGCGAAGCCATCGGCGCCAAGAAGCGCGACATCAGCGACGAGGAGATCGTGCACCGCCTGGTGTTCGCGCTCGTCAACGAAGCCGCGCACCTGCTTGAAGAGGGCATCGCCCAGCGCGCCTCCGACGTGGACATGGTCTACCTGACCGGCTACGGCTTCCCGATCTGGCGCGGCGGCCCGATGTGCTACGCCGACACCCTGGGCCTGTTCAACGTCGTGCAGGCGATGAAGCGCTTTGCGCAGAACCCGATGGACGACGGCGAATTCTGGAAGCCGGCGCCGCTGCTGGCCCGCCTCGTGGCCGAAGGCAAGTCCTTCACCTGATCGCTGCCCGCACACGAACTAGGAACAAGACATGAGCAACGCACTGATCGTCTCTACCGCCCGCACCCCGCTGACCAAGAGCTGGAAGGGCGCGTTCAACATGACCCACGGCGCCACGCTGGGCGGCTGGGCGGTGGCGGCCGCCGTCGAGCGTGCCGGCATCGACGCCGGCGCCATCGAAGACGTGCTGATGGGTTGTGCCAACCCCGAAGGCGCCACGGGCGCCAACGTCGCCCGCCAGATCGCGCTGAAGGCCGGCCTGCCCATCACGGTGAGCGGCGTCACCATCAACCGCTTCTGCTCCAGCGGCCTGCAGACCATCGCCATGGCCGCGCAGCGCATCATCGCGGGCGAGGGCGATGTCTACATTGCCGGCGGCGTGGAAAGCATCTCCTGCGTGCAGCAGGAAATGAACAAGCACATGCTGGCCGACCCGTCGCTGGCCAAGATCAAGCCCGAGATCTACTGGAACATGCTGCAGACCGCCGAGAACGTGGCCAAGCGCTACAATATCTCGCGCGAGCGCATGGACCAGTACGGCGCCGGCAGCCAGCAAAAGGCCTGCGCCGCTCAGGCGGCCGGCAAGTTCGCTGACGAACTCATCACTGTGACCACCACCATGGGCGTGGCCGACAAGGTCATGGGCCTGATGAGCAAGGAAGTGACCGTGAGTGCCGACGAAGGCCTGCGCGAAGGCACCACCTACGAAGGCATCAAGGACCTGCGCTCCGCCGTGCCCGGCGGCCTGGTGACGGCCGGCAACGCCAGCCAGTTCAGCGACGGCGCGGGCGCCTGCGCGCTGGTCAGCGAGCAGTACGCCTCGGCGCACAACCTCAAGCCGCTGGGCCGCTTCCTCGGCTTCGCCGTGGCGGGTTGCGAGCCGGACGAAATGGGCATCGGCCCCGTCTTCGCTGTGCCCAAGGTGCTGAAGAAGCTGGGCCTCACCGTCGCCGACATCGACCTGTGGGAGCTGAACGAAGCCTTCGCCGTGCAGGTGCTGTACTGCGCTGACACGCTGGGCATCCCGATGGACAAGCTCAACGTCAACGGCGGCGCCATCGCGGTGGGCCACCCGTACGGCGTGTCGGGCCAGCGCCTGACGGGCCACGCCCTGATCGAAGGCAAGCGCCGCGGCGCCAAGCGCGTGTGCGTGACGATGTGCATCGGCGGCGGCATGGGCGCGGCCGGCGTGTTCGAAGTGCTGTGACGCCATGAGTGTCTCGCCCGAAGTCTTCCTGGCGATGGGGCGAGACATCCTCGCCCAGCAGTCCTTCAGCCGCCTGCTGGGCACGGAGCTCGCTGCGCTGGCGCCGGGGCAGGTCGAACTGCAGCTGCCGCTGCGGGAGGACCTGCTGCAACAGAACGGCTTCGCGCATGGCGGCGTCGTCAGCTACCTGGCCGACAACGCGCTGACCTATGCCGGTGGCACCGCGATGCAGGTGCCCGTCGTGACGTCCGAGTTCAAGATCAACTACGTGCGTCCCGCGGTGGGCGAGCGGCTGATTGCTCGGGCCGAGGCCCAGGCAGTGAGCAAGACGCAGGCCGTCTGCCGCTGCGAGGTGTTCGCGGTCAAGGATGGCAGCGAGAAGCTGTGCGCGCTGGCGCAAGGCACCATCGTCCGCCTGGCCCAGGACTGACGAGCAGCGCGATGGCCGGGTTCGCGTCATGGGGGGTGTGACTCCCGTCCTGGCGCGGGAGATGCTGGCACAGTGCAGCGATCCCCATCCCACCGTTGCACGGAGTCTGCTGATGAAACTGCTTGCCCTTCCCCTGGCCGCCTCGGTGCTGCTGGCCGTCTGTGGCACCGTCACTGCGCAAACGGTGCCTGCTGCCGACACCACGCCCATCGTGAAGGCCATCGAGGCCAAGGACTGCGCGTCGGCCGCGCGCGCGCTCAACAGCGCTCTTGAGAAGCCGTCGCCGGCCGTGCTGGTGCTGGCCGGCTCGATGTTCGAACAGGGGCTGTGCCTCAAGCCCAGCGCCGAACGCGCGGCGCGCTTCTACCTGCGTGCGCAGGAGCAGCCCGGCGTGCCGGCGCGGCTGGCGGCGCTGTACGCCTCGCCCGCGGCCGGACCGGACAAGGGCCTGGCGCTGTGGTGGGGCCAGCGGGCCGAACTGCCGCTGCCGCGCGACTGCGAGGTCGCGCCGGAGGCCCGACAGGACGTGGAGCGTTTCAGTACCGCGCTGGGTGGCTGGAGCGCGGCCCGGCTGGACGGCTGCGTGTACGTCGTGGGCGTGCTGGCCTCGGTGGGTGCCGAGTTCGTCACCACCCGCACCGGGGAGGGCCTGCCGGCGCTGTTCCTGCCGGCCAGCGGCCAGCTGACGCTGGCAACCGACCAGTTGACGCAGGAGGCCATGGACGCGGGCGTCGGTGCCGGCGCCATCCGCGGCTCGGCGCCGGGCTTCCAACGCGCGGAGTCGTGGTCGCAGCCGGACACCGGCAAGGCGCGCGCCCGCGAGGAACTGAAGGCATTGGCGCCGCGCGTCGACCGTCTGGCCGCCGACGCGCTGAAGCGCTACCCGCGCCCCGACGGACTGGACCCCGCCTGGCGGCTGAATTTCATCATCACATCGCAAAGAAGCTGAGGCATGCGCGAGACGCTGGACTTTCTGTTGTTCGACTGGCTGAAGGCCGGCGACCTGACCGCGCGTGAGCGCTTCGCCGAGCACTCGGCGGAAACCTTCTCCGCGGTGCTGGACACCTGCGAAAAGATCGCCCGCGAGAAGTTCGCGCCGTTCAACCGGCTGGCCGACACGCAGGAGCCTCACTTCGACGGCGAACGCGTGCACCTGCCGCAGGCCACGCACGACGCGACGCGGGCCTATGCCGAGTCCGGCATGCTGGCCGCGGCGCAGGACTACGACGTGGGCGGCATGCAGCTGCCCTGCGTCATCGAGATGGCGGGCAACGCCTTCTTCAGCAAGGCCAGCGTGGCCATGGGCGGCTACGCGATGCTGACCTCGGGTAATGCCAGCCTGCTGATGGCCCACGGCACGCCGCTGCAGCGCGAAGTCTTTGCGAAGAACGAGTTCGCCGGCCGCTGGTTCGGCACCATGTGCCTGTCTGAGCCGCAGGCCGGCTCGTCGCTGTCCGACATCGCCACCCGCGCCGAGCTGGAGGACGAGGCTGACGCACTCGGCCCGCGCTACCGGCTCACGGGCAACAAGATGTGGATCTCGGGCGGCGAGCACGAGATCACCGAGAACATCGTTCACCTGGTGCTGGCCAAGGTGCCGGGGCCGGATGGCAGGCTGATCCCGGGCACCAAGGGCATCTCGCTGTTCATCGTGCCCAAGAAGCTGGTGAACGAGCGCGCCGAGCTGACCGGCGAGCGCAACGACGTGAGCCTCGCTGGCCTGAACCACAAGCTGGGCTACCGCGGCACCACCAATTGCCTGCTGAATTTCGGCGAAGGTCGCTTCACGCCGGGCGGGCGCAAGGGCGCCATCGGTTACCTCGTCGGCAAGCCCGGCGAGGGCCTGCGCGCCATGTTCCACATGATGAACGAGGCCCGCATCGGCGTCGGCCTGGGCGCGGTGATGCTCGGTTACGCCGGCTACGAGGCCAGCCTGGACTACGCCAAGCAGCGCCCGCAGGGCCGGCCCATGACGGCCGCGGGCAAAGACGCCGCTAGCCCCCAGCGGCCCATCATCGAACACGCCGACGTGCGCCGCATGCTGCTCGCACAGAAGAGTTATGTGGAAGGCGGCCTGGCGTTGGAGCTGTTCTGCGCGCGCCTGGTCGACGAGCTCGCCACGGGCGAAGACCGGGCCGGTGCGCAGGCGCTGCTGGACGTGCTGATCCCCATCGCCAAGAGCTGGCCCAGCGAGTGGTGCCTGGAGTCCAACTCGCTGGCCATCCAGGTGCTGGGTGGCTACGGCTACACGCGCGACTTCCCGGTCGAGCAGTACTGGCGCGACCAGCGCCTGAACATGATCCACGAGGGCACGCACGGCATCCAGGCGCTGGACCTGCTGGGCCGCAAGGTGGTGCAGCAGGGCGGGGCGTCGCTGGCCGCGCTGGCCGCGCGCGTGCAGCAGACGATCGAGCGCGCCATCCAGACCGACTGGGCACCGCAGGCCAACCAACTCGCCGCGGCCCTGGCCCAGGTGGGTGGCGCCACGAAGAAGGCCTGGAGCACCGGCGAGCCGGAAGAAGCGCTGGCCAACGCCGTGCCCTACCTGCAGGCCTTCGGCCACACGGTGCTGGCCTGGCTGTGGCTGGACGTGGTGCTGGCGGTGAGCGGCGACAGCCACTTCGCCCACGGCAAGCGCGCCGCGGCCCGCTACTTCTTCGCGTACGAGCTGCCCAAGATAGCCGCGTGGCTGGACGTCGTGGCTCGTCGCGAGCCGCTGTGCCGGGACATCAAAGCTGAATACCTCTGAGGAGACACGTCAATGAGCACCAAAGTCCAAGACCTTTTCGACCTGACTGGCCAAGTGGCCCTCGTCACCGGCGGCTCGCGCGGCCTCGGCCTGCAGATCGCCGAGGCGCTGGGGGATGCCGGCGCCAAGATCATGCTGACCTCGCGCAAGGCGGCCGACC
This sequence comes from Pelomonas lactea, assembly GCF_043555885.1. NCBI lineage: Bacteria > Pseudomonadati > Pseudomonadota > Betaproteobacteria > Burkholderiales > Sphaerotilaceae > Roseateles > Pelomonas lactea. The sequence continues at coordinate 573,351 of NZ_JBIGHX010000003.1, forward strand.
TGGAAGAGGCCGCGGCCCACCTGCAGGCGCGCGGCATCGACGCCCGCTGGATTGCGGCGGACGCGGCCAAGGAAGACGAGGCCCAGCGCGTCGTCACCGAGACCATGGAGCGGCTGGGTCAGATCGACATCCTCGTGAACAACGCCGGCGCCACCTGGGGCGCGCCGGCCGAGGAGCACCCGATTGCCGCGTGGGACAAGGTGATGGACCTGAACATCCGCAGCCTGTTCGTGTTCGCCCAGGCCGTGGCCAAGGCCAGCATGATTCCGCGCAAGTCGGGCCGCATCATCAACGTCGCGTCCATCGCCGGCCTGTCCGGCAACTCGGGCGCGATGAAGACCATCGCCTACAACACCAGCAAGGGCGCGGCCGTGAACTTCACGCGCGCGCTGGCGGGCGAGTGGGGCCAGTACGGCATCACTGTCAACGCGCTGGCGCCGGGCTTCTTCCCCAGCAAGATGACGCAGGGCCTGCTGGCCGCCGTGGGCGCCGAGAAGATGGCCTCGCACGCGCCGCTGAACCGCCTGGGTGACGACGAAGACCTGAAGGGCGCGGCCCTGCTGTTCGCCTCCAAGGCCGGCAAGCACATCACCGGCCAGATCCTGGCGGTGGACGGCGGCGTCAGCGCCGTGCACGGGAACTGACCCATGAGCCACCGCCCGCCCCCGCCGCTGAACTTCCCGGTTCGCATCCCCTTCGTCCAGCAACTGGGGCTGGAGTTGCACAGCCTGGGCGATGGCGAGGCGGAGATCCGCGTCGACCTGCAGGAAGGCCACCTGAACTCCTGGGAGGTGGCCCACGGCGGTGTGCTGATGACGCTGCTAGACGTGGCCATGGCCCACGCCGCGCGCAGCATCCACCGCCACCAGCCAGGCATGGGGCCGGGTGTGGTGACGGTGGAGATGAAGACCAGCTTCATGCGTCCCGGCGAGGGCGAGCTGCGCTGCCACGCCAGGCTGCTGCACCGCACCGCCACCATGGCCTTCTGCGAGGGCTCGGTGTTCGGCGGCGACGGCAAGCTCTGCGCGCACGCCACCGGCACCTTCAAGTACCTGAAGGCCTTGCCCACGCAGGGGCGGCGCCTCAACAAGCTCACGCCGGCCGAGGCGGGCGGCACGCCCGGGCCCGCCTGACCCTGCGCCGCCCCGGGATTGGCGGTTTTCTGAAACGACGTTCCAATAACGGGCACAATAGCGCTGCGCCAGCACCTCGACGATGAGGTGCGCGGCGGGCCAGGTGGGCACCCGGACCATGCCGTCCGCCCCTGCGGGGGACCAACCCCTGGCCCGACGGTCTGCGCTTGCGGCCCCTCTGGCCCGAGCCGAACCGGCTTTGCCCCCACCCGATTCGCCTCAGAAAGCCCCCGCCATGAAGATCGCCCTCATCATCGAGAACAGCCAGGCCGCCAAGTCCGAGATCGTCCACAACGCGCTCAAGACCGTCGCTGAGCCGCTGGGCCACCAAGTCCACCACTACGGCATGTACACGCCGGAAGACAAGGCCTCGCTGACCTACGTCATGAACGGCCTGCTGGCCGGCATCCTGCTGAACAGCAAGGCCGCCGACTTCGTCATCACCGGCTGCGGCACGGGCATGGGTTCCATGCTGGCCTGTAACAGCATGCCCGGCGTGTTCTGCGGCCTGGTCATCGACCCGACCGACGCCTTCCTGTTCGGCCAGATCAACGACGGCAACGCCATGTCCATGCCCTATGCCAAGGGCTTCGGCTGGGCCGCCGAGCTGAACCTGCAGGACTGCTACCGCAAGCTGCTGGAGAACGAGCGCGGCGCCGGCTACCCCAAGGAGCGCGCGGCCATCATGGCCAAGAACCGCGGCATCCTGAAGGACCTGAAGGCCGCCTCCTGCAAGGACATGCTGACCGTGCTGAAGAGCGTCGACCAGGACCTGCTGAAGGCCGCCGTGTCGGGCGAGAAGTTCCAGGAACTGTTCTTCACGAACTGCCAGGATGACGCCATTGCCGCCCACATCAAGGGCGTGCTGGCCTAAGTGCCCGACCCTCGCGACGGTCTCGCGGCCTGCGAGACTGTCGCGATGTCTGTTGCTCCACCCCACCTGACGCTGCGCACGCTGACGCGCGGCGATGGCCTGCTGGGCCTGCGTCCGCGCGGCGCTTTAGGCCCGCGCGGCGAGCAGGTGACGGTGGCGACGCTGGCGCGGCGGGATGCCGACGCCGAGCAAATCCTCATCAAGCTGGGCCTCATCGCCCTCGACCCCGCGCTGCTGCAGTGGCGCGGCACGCCGCAGCCACTGGGCGGCGAGTCACTCTGGACCACGCCGCAGGAAGAGTTCTTCGGTGACTTCCATGCCGAGGCCGTGCCCGAGCTGCAGGCCCAGGGCTGGCAGGTCACGACCGAGCCCGGCTTTGCCCACCACAGCCAGTTCGTCAGCGGCTGGCAACTGGGGCTGACGGAAGACACCGAACAAGAGGCGCCCAAGCCCAGCCGCCGCGTCGAAGGTCTGGCGCTGGAGCGCCGCACAGGCGCCTGGCTGGTGAGCCTGGGCATGGAGGTCGACGGCAGGACGCTGGACCTGGCACCCTTGATCGCCAACCTGCTGCGCCGCGACAAGCGCTGGCTGGACGCCGTGGCCATCGCCGCCATCGAGGACGACGCCATCGTGTCGCTGCGCGCACCGGGCGGGCGGCGCTATCACGCCGCTGCTGCGCCGCTGAAGGCCATGATGCTGGCGCTGCTGGACCTGCTCAAACCCGCCGAGCTGGAGAAGGGCAAGCCGCTCAAGCTGAACGAATGGGACGCGGATCGCCTCCGTGTCATCGAGGACGAAGCGCGCGGCCGCTGGCAGATCCATGGTGACGCGGGCCTGAAGGCGCTGGGCCGGCGGCTGCTGGCGGCGGGCGCACCGACTGCGTTCGAGCAGCCACCCGGCCTGGGCCTGCAACTGCGGCCTTACCAGCTCCACGGCCTGGCCTGGCTGCAATACCTGCGTGCCCAGAACCTCGCCGGCATCCTGGCCGATGACATGGGTCTGGGCAAGACGGCACAGGCGCTGGCCCACGTCTGGGCCGAGAAGCAGGCCGGGCGGCTGGACCGGCCCGCGCTGGTCGTCGTGCCCACATCGCTGCTGTTCAACTGGCAGCAGGAGGCTGCGCGCGTTGCGCCGGGACTGGCGGTCAAGACCTGGCACGGCGCGGACCGTGCGGCGCTGAACCTCACCGGCGCCGATGTCGTGCTGACGACCTACAACCTCGTCTGGCGCGACCTGCGCGCGCTGTCGGCCCGGCCCTGGCATCTGCTCATCCTGGACGAAGCCCAGTCGGTGAAGAACGCGCAGGCTCGTGCGGCGCGCGCGCTGCGCCGCCTGGACGCGCGGCACCTGCTGGCGCTGACCGGCACGCCGCTGGAGAACCACCTGGGCGAGCTGTGGTCGCTGTTCGACCTGCTGATGCCCGGCTTCCTGGGCGACTCGCGCACGTTCGCGCGCCACTGGCGCAAGCCCATCGAGGTCAACCGCGACGGCCCGCGCGCGCGGCTGCTGGCGGCGCGCGTGCGGCCCTTCATCCTGCGCCGGCTCAAGACCGAGGTGGCCACCGAACTGCCGCCGCTGACCGAGCTGGTGAAGCGTGTGCCGCTGGTGGGCCAGCAGAAGCAGCTGTACGAGAGCGTGCGCGTCGCCGCCGACCACATGGTGCGCCGCATCCTGCAGCGCGACGGCTTCACGCCCACCAGCCTCATCAGCGTGCTGGACGCGATGCTGAAGCTGCGCCAGGTCTGCTGCGACCCGCGTTTGGTGAAGGGCGTAGAGATGGCGCCGCACACCGAGCGCGCCAAGCTCGACTGGCTGCGCGAGCACCTGCCGGACCTGGTGGCGCAGGGCCGGCGTGTGCTGGTGTTCTCGCAGTTCACCGAGATGCTGGACCTGATCGCCGCCGAGGTGCCCGTGCCGCACCTGCGGCTGACCGGCGCCACGCCGGCCGCACAGCGCGGTGACATCGTGCGGCGCTTCCAGGCGCGCGAGGTGCCGGTGCTGCTGGCCAGCCTGAAGGCCGGCGGCGTGGGGCTGAACCTGACGGCGGCCGACACCGTCATCCACGTCGACCCCTGGTGGAACCCCGCCGTGCAGGCCCAGGCCAGCGCGCGGGCGCACCGCATCGGGCAGGACCAGCCGGTGTTTGCCTACCAGCTGGTGGCCCAGGGCAGCATCGAGGAGCGCATGCTGGAGCTGCAGGCGCGCAAGAAGGCGCTGGCCGACGGCTTGCTGGGCAGCGACGACGGCGCGCTGCTGACCAAGTTCAGCGCGCCCGAGTTGAGCCTGCTGCTGGCGCCGCTGGAAGAGGATTGATGGGCTTCAGCCCGCCAGCCCGTCGAAGGTCGTGCCGTTCACCCACTCGATGATCTGCGCGTGGGTGTACTGCCCCGAGTCCTTCAGCAGCGCGACGACCGGGTCGCAGGCGCGTGCGAACAGCGTGTAGAGCACCAGCTCCGCCGGCACATCGGCCTTGAGCTGGCCGCCGGTCTGGGCCTCGGCGATCCAGATGCTCAGGCGGTTGCTCAGCGAGATCAGCCGGTCCATGTAGGCGTCGTTGGCCTGCAGTGCCGCGCTGAGGCTGGAGTTCTGCGCCGGCAGCGACGGCATCTCGCCTTCCAGCTGCGTCTGCATGGCCCAGCCGGTCACGGCCTTGAGCTGGTCCAGCGGCGTCACGCCACCGGCGTCGCCGCGGGCGCGCAGCTCGTCGACGAAGGCCAGCGCCCGGTCCAGCACACCCACCATGGCTGCGCCGGCCAGCTCTTCCTTGGACGTGAACAGCTTGTACAGGCTGGCCTTGGCCATGCCGGCTTCGGCGGCCACCTCGTCCACCGTCATCGCGTCGTAGCCCTTGCGGGCCAGCAGGCGGTTCACGGCGGTGACGATGGCGTCCTCGCGCACGCGCTGCATCTGCTCACGGATCGACTGACGTACTCCCATGCCGCGATTCTAGGTGGCGGCGAGTCGAAAAAAACTATTTGGTGCAATTTTTGAACTCATGAGTTATTGTGTGAACTGATGAGTTCAAGTTTTGATCTCAATAGTTCAGGAGGTAAGCCCATGCAGCGCATCGCCGTCATCGGATCGGGAATCGCCGGCCTCGCCGCCGCCTGGCGGCTGACCACGTCGCCCGGCGGGCCGCGCGTCACGGTGTTCGAGGCGGGCAGCCATTTCGGCGGCCATGCGCACACGGTGGACCTGTGCCTGGACGGCGTCAGCCATGGCGTGGACACCGGCTTCCTCGTCTACAACGAGCGCACCTACCCGCTGCTGACCCGGCTGTTCGCCGAGCAGGGCGTGGAGGTGGCCGACTCGGACATGTCGTTCTCCGTGCAGGCGCCGCGCGCTGGCGGCGGCGGGCTGGAGTGGAGCGGCAGCTCGCTGGCCACCGTGTTCGCGCAGAAGCGCAACCTGCTGAACCCGCGCTTCCTGCACATGCTGGCCGAGATCCTGCGCTTCAACCGGCTGACCACGGCGCTGGCGACCGGGCAGGGCGGCGCGATGGCGCAGGGCAGCGTGCGCGAGTTCCTGGACGGCCACCGCTTCGGCGCGGGCTTTCGCGACGGCTACCTGCTGCCGATGATCGGCTGCATCTGGTCCTGTCCCACGGAGCAGATGCTGGACTTCCCCATCGAGACGCTGATCCGCTTCTGCCACAACCACGGGCTGATTCAGGTCAGCGACCGGCCGCAGTGGCGCACGGTGCGCGGCGGCTCGCGCCAGTACGTGCGCCGGCTGGTGGCGCAGCTGCCCGACGCGCGGCTGGACACGCCGGTACTGGGCCTGCAGCGCGCCGGCTCGCACGTGCTGCTGCGCACCGCGGCGGGCAGCGAGGCCTTCGACGGCGTCGTGCTGGCCTGCCACAGCGACCAGGCGCTGGCGCTGCTGGGCGACGGCGCCAGCGCCGACGAGCGCGCGGTGCTGGGTGCCATCCGCTACCAGCCCAACGTGGCCGTGCTGCACACCGACACCGGCGTGCTGCCCAGGCGCCAGGCCGCCTGGGCGGCGTGGAACTACGAGCGCGCCACCGACGCCGGCCGCGAGCAGGCGCAGGTCTGCCTGCACTACCTGATCAACCGGCTGCAGCCGCTGCCGTGGCAGCAGCCGGTCATCGTGTCGCTGAACCCGGTGCGCGACATCGACGAGCGCCACGTGCACCGCCGCATCGAGTACGCCCACCCCGTGTTCGACCTGGCCGCGCTGCAGGCCCAGCAGCGCGTGGGCGGGCTGCAGGGGCAGCAGCGCACCTGGTTCTGCGGCGCGTGGTGCGGCTATGGCTTCCACGAGGACGGCCTGCGCGCGGGCTTCGAGGCGGCCGACGGCGTGTTGGCGCAGCTGGCGGCCGCGCCGGCGGCGGAACGGGGTGCCGCGTGAGTGCGCAGCCGCTGATCGGTTTCGGCCCGGTCTGGCACCGGCGCCTGCGCCCGGTCGCGCATGAGTTCCGCTACGGCGGCTGCTTCCTGCTGCTGCCCATGCGCCGGCTGCGCGAGCAGGGCTGCGCCGCGCTGAACCGCAACGGCCGCGGCTGGCTGAGCTTCCAGGACCGCGACCATGGCGACGGCGGCGATGACGCGCTGGGCTGGTTCGACGAGCTGCTGGCCCGCGAAGGCATCACCGATGCCGATGGCGAGGTCTGGCTGCACACCTTCCCGCGCATGCTGGGCTATGCGTTCAAGCCGGTGAGCTTCTGGTACGCCCACCGCGCCGACGGCTCGCTGGCTGCGGCGCTGGCCGAGGTCAACAACACCTTCGGCGAGCGGCACGTCTATCTGCTGGCCGGCCCGGACCTGGCCTTCGGCGTCGAGCAGCGGGCGGCCAAGGTCTTCCACGTGTCGCCGTTCTGCAGCACGCAGGGCCAGTACCGCTTCCGCTTCGAGCGCACGGCCGAGCGCACGCTGGTGCGCGTGGACCTGCACGACGCGCAGGGCCCGCTGCTGCAGACCAGCGTGGGCGGCGTGCTGCAGCCGCTGACGCCGGCCAGCGCCCGGCTCGCCGTGTGGCGCATGCCCTTCATGACGATGGGCGTCGTCGCCCGCATTCACTGGCAGGCGCTGCGGCTGTGGGCCCGGCGCGTGCCGTTCTTCAGCAAGCCCCAGGCCCCCGATCACCTCGTGAGTCGTTGACATGACCCAAGCCACCACTCTCGCCAATCCCCAGGCCCTGCCCGCCACCGCACCGGCCGCCGCGCACCGGCTGCTGCGCATGCTGGAGCGCCTGCCGCACGGCCGGCTGGACCTGCAGCTGCCGGACGGCCGCCAGCTGAGCCTCGGCAGCGGCGACGGCGAGCGCGCCGCGCTGCGCGTGCAGCGCTGGTCGCTGTTCGAGCGCGTGCTCAAGTCCGGCGACATCGGCCTGGCAGAGAGCTTCATCGACGGCGACTGGGACACGCCCGACCTCGCCGGCCTGCTGCGCCTGGCGCTGGCCAACCGTGAGCACATCGAGGGCCTGATCTACGGCCGCTGGTGGGGGCGCCTGGCCTACCGGCTGCGCCACCTGCTGCGCCGCAACTCGCGCAGCGGCAGCGCCAAGAACATCCATGCCCACTACGACCTGGGCAACGACTTCTACCGCCTGTGGCTGGACCCCGGCATGAGCTACAGCTCGGCCTGGTTCGAGGGCCGCGACCCGCGCGACGTGGGCCTGGTCGAGGCGCAGGACGCCAAGGTGCGCCGCGCGCTGCGCGAGGCCGGCGTCAAGCCGGGCGACCGCGTGCTGGAGATCGGCTGCGGCTGGGGGGGCCTGGCCGAGATGGCGGCGCGCGAGTTCGGCGCCCGCGTGACCGGCGTGACGCTGTCCCGCGAGCAGCTGCAGTGGGGCCAGGCGCGCATGCGCAACGCCGGGCTGCAGCAGGCGGTCGAGCTGCTGTACCAGGACTACCGCGACCTGCCCAAGCAGCACGCCGACCAGCCCTTCGATGCCATCGTCTCCATCGAGATGTTCGAGGCCGTGGGCCGCGAGTACTGGCGCGGCTACTTCGAGACGCTGAACGCCTGCCTCAAGCCCGGCGGTCGTGCCTGCATCCAGAGCATCACCATCCGTGACGACCTGTTCGAGCGCTACCTGCGCTCCACCGACTTCATCCAGCAATACATCTTCCCCGGCGGCCTGCTGCCCAGCCCCAGCGCGTTCGAGGCCGAGGCGCGCCGCGCCGGCTTCGTCGTTGAGCACAAGCTGGCCTTCGGCCGCGACTACGCCGAGACGCTGCGCCGCTGGCGCGACGCCTTCCTGAAGGACATCGACGCCGTGCAGCGCCAGGGTTTCGACCTGCGCTTCCAGCGCATCTGGACCTTCTATCTCGCCTACTGCGAGGCCGCGTTCGATGCCGGCAGCACCGACGTCGTCCAGTTCACGCTGCGCAAGCCGGCGGCCTGAGCACCATGACCACCCCGCGCCGCGCGGCCCTTGTCACCCTTGCCGCATTTGCCCTGCCTGCCATGACCACCACCCACGCCCAACCCAGCGCGCCTGCCGCACCCGCCGAACTCCAGCCCGTGGTGCCGCAGCCCCAGCTGCGCGGTAGCGGCGTGCTGCGCTTCTTCGGGCTGCGCGTGTACGAGGCGCGGCTGTGGGTCAAGCCCGGCTTTGAGCCGGCCGACTACGCGCGCCAGCCGCTGGGGCTGGAGCTCAGCTACGACCGCAAGCTCGAAGGCGCCGCCATCGCCGAGCGCTCGGTGGCCGAGATGCGCCGCGTCGGCAAGTTCGAGGACGCCCAGGCCGCGCGCTGGCTGGCGCTGATGAAGCAGGCCTTCCCCGACGTCGTGCCCGGCGACCGGCTGCTGGGCCTGCACGACGGCGGGGGCAGCGTGCGCTTCTTCCACAATGGCCGCCAGACCGCCGCCGTGAGCGACGCCGAGTACGCGCGGCTGTTCTTCGGCATCTGGCTGGCGCCGCAGACCTCGGCACCCGCGCTGCGCGAGTCGCTGCTGGGGCTGGCGCGCTGAGGCGCGGGCAGAGCAGGGCAGAACACCATGCCAGCCGTTGCGACCGCGCCCGCTGCACTGCCCGGCCTGCCCTGGCCGCGCGGCCTCGCCTATGCGGGCCTGGCCGTGCCGCTGGCCTTCGTGTCGCTGCCGCTGTACGTGAACCTGCCCTACCACTACGCCACGGCGTTCGGCATGCCGCTGGCGGCGCTGGGCGGCGTGGTGCTGGCCGTGCGCGCGCTGGACGCCGTCATCGACCCCGCACTGGGCCGTCTCGCTGACGGCCTGTTCAACCGGGGCCGGGCCTGGGCGGCGGCGGCGCTCGGTGCGCTGCTGATGGCACTGGCCTTTGCCGCGCTGTGGTGGCCACCGCAGGGCGGGCCGGCCGTCGTGCTGCCCTGGCTGGCCGGCGCGCTGCTGCTGTGCACGCTGGCCTACAGCGGCGTCAGCATCCTGCACCAGAGCTGGGGCACGCGCTGGGGCGGCGGGCCCGAGCTGCGCGCCCGCGTGGCCGGCTGGCGCGAGGCCGGCACGCTGGCCGGCGTGCTGTTCGCGAGCGCCTTGCCGGCCCTGGCCGGCTGGGGCGTCACCAGCGCCGTGCTGGCCGGGCTGCTGCTGCTGGGCCTGCTGGGCCTGCGCCGCGTGCCGGCGCCGCAGCCGGCCGCCGAGGACGGTGCGGCCACCGCCACGCCCTGGCGCCAGCCGGCCTTCCGGCGGCTGGCCGTCGTCTTCATGCTCAACGGCATCGCGACCGCCATCCCGGCCACGCTGCTGCCCTTCTTCATCGCCGACCGTCTGCAGGCGCCCGACCTGCAGCCCGTGCTGCTGCTGGCCTACTTCGGCGCGGCCGTGCTGGGCCTGCCGCTGTGGGTCAAGGCCGGCGCGCGCTGGGGCCTGGCGCCGGCCTGGCGCGCGGGCATGGCCGCGGCGGTGGCGGCCTTTGCCGTGACGCCGCTGCTGGGTGCCGGCGACACCTGGGCCTTCGGCATCGTCTGCGCCGCCAGCGGCCTGATGCTGGGCGCCGACCTGGCCCTGCCTGGTGCGCTGCTCACGGGCGTCATCCAGGCGGCCGGCGACGGCCAGCGCGGCGAGGGCCGCTACCTCGGCTGGTGGGCCTGCATGACCAAGCTCAACCTCGCGCTGGCCGCCGGCCTGGCGCTGCCGCTGCTGGCGCTGGCCGGCTACACGCCGGGCCAGCGCGACAGCACGGGCCTGCAGGCGCTGACCTGGGCCTACGGCGGGCTGCCCTGCCTGCTCAAGATCGCCGCAGCCGGCTGGCTGTGGCGTGCCGAACGCCGCCACATCGACTGGAAGGAACGCGAATGAAGCGCCGTCAATTCACCCCCACGCTGCTGGCCGCGGGCGCCGCGCTGGCGCTGGCCGGCTGTGCCGGCCCGCAGGTGCAGGACTACGCCCGCGAGACGCCGCCCATCAACCTGCGCGAGTACCTCAGCGGCCCGCTGACGGCGCACGGCATGTTCACCGACCGCTCGGGCCGCGTCGTCAAGCGCTTCACCGTCACGATGACCGGCACCTGGCAGGGCGACAGCGGCACGCTGGACGAGCACTTCACGTACAGCGACGGCAGCAAGCAGCGCCGCGTCTGGCACCTGAAGGACCTGGGCAACGGGCGCTTCAGCGGCCGGGCCGACGATGTCGTCGGCGAGGCGCTGGGCGAGAGCTCGGGCAACGCCTTCCGCTGGACCTACACGCTGGCGCTGCCGGTGGACGGCCGCGTCTGGAACGTCACGATGGACGACTGGATGTACCGCATGGATGCGCGCACGGTGCTCAACCGCACCGCCATGAGCAAGTTCGGCGTCCACCTGGGCGACGTGACGCTGTCCTTCACGAAGGACTGACCGTGCCGCTCAATCCCCCGCTGACCGATTGGCAGGGCCGCTGGGCCTGGATCATCGGCGCCTCCACCGGCATCGGCCGCGCCACCGCGGCGGCGCTGCACGAGCGCGGTGCGCGCGTCATCGTGTCGGCGCGCGACGCCAACGCGCTGGGCGCTTTCGTCGGCACCCACCCAGGCTGCCACGCGCTGCCGCTGGACGTGACCGACGCCGACGCGGTGGCGCAGGCCGTGCAGTCGGTGCACGCGCTGGCGGGGCAGGTGCCGGCGCTGGTGGTGTACTGCGCCGGCCACTACCGGCCCGTCGGAGCCAGGGACTTCGACCTCGCCGAGATGCAGCGCCACCTGGCGGTGAACTACAGCGGCGCGCTGTACCTGCTGCAGGGCCTGCTGCCGCGCATGCTGGCGGCGCGCCAGGGTCACCTCAGCCTGGTGGGCAGCGTGGCGGGCTACCGCGGCCTGCCGTTGTCGCTGGCCTACGGGCCCACGAAGGCGGCGCTGAACAACCTGGCCGAGAGCCTGTACCTGGACCTGCACCCGCAGGGGCTGGGCGTGTCCATCGTGAACCCGGGTTTCGTGGACACGCCGCTGACGGCGCAGAACGGCTTCAAGATGCCCGCGCTGATCACGCCGGAGGAAGCGGCGCGCGCGATGCTGGCCGGCTGGGCGCGCGGCCGCTTCGAGATGAACTTCCCGCGTCGCTTCACGGCCTGGATGCGGCTGCTGCGCTGCCTGCCCGACGCCTGGTACTTCGCCGCCGTGCGGCGCACCACGGGGGCCTGACCGGATGGCCCCCGTCACCACCGATCCGCGCGTCGCCGCGCTGGCCACTGCCTACACGGAGTTGACGCGCGCCAGCGTGCCCGCGCTGCTGGCGCTGTACGCGCCCGCGGCGCACTTCAAGGACCCGTTCAACGAGGTCACCGGCCGCGCCGCCATCGAGCGCGTGTTCACGCACATGTTCGACACGTTGCACGAGGCGCGCTTCGTCGTCGCGACGACCGTGTGCCAGGGCGATGACGCCTTCCTGACCTGGGAGTTCCACTGCCGCGGGCAGGCGAGCGCGCCGGCCCTGCTCATCCGCGGCGCCAGCCACCTGGTGTTCGACGAGGCCGGCCTCGTTACGCTGCACCGCGACTACTGGGACGCCGCGGAGGAGCTCTACGCCAAGCTGCCCGTGCTGGGCGTGCTGGCCCGTTGGGCGCAGCGGCGGCTGCGCGCGCCGCAGCCCTGAGCGCTCAGCGCCGCGGCGCGAGGAAGCCGTTGACGTCCAGCCAGCGCAGGAACACCGGGAACCAGCCGTTGGCCGTGTTGCCGGGGTAGCCCAGGCCGAAGCCGTGGCCGCCGTTCTGGTACAGGTGGAACTCCACCGGCCGGCCGGCGTCGAACCAGGCCTTGACGACGCCGAACTGGCCCTTGAACAGGAAGTCGTCGCTCGCGATGACGTTGAACATCGGCGGCGCGTCCTTGGGCACCGTGACCGGGCCCATGCCGCCGTAGATGGGGCCGATGAAGGCCAGCTTCATGGTTTTGGAGTTCAGCGTGGCGTGCATCGTCAGCCCCGCGCCGGCCGAGAAGCCGACCATGCCCAGACGCTGCGGGTCCACGCCCCATTCCTTGGCGCGCGACAGGATGAGCGCATGGGCGGCCTCGGCGTCGGCGAGCTGGTTGGCCAGGTCGGGCAGCAGCGCGCGCGGGTTGGTGTCGCTGCTGCCGGCGGCCGAGAACATGCGGTCCATCGAGTCCTTGAAGCCCGCCACCGACTCGGGCGTGGGTTGCAGCCGGTACTTGAGCACGAAGGCGGCGATGCCCTGGTCGGCCAGCGCCTGGGCGACCTGCCAGCCCTCGTGGTTGATCGCCAGCCAGCGGAAGCCCCCGCCCGGCGCCACCAGCACAGCGGCCCCGTTGCCCTTGCCAGGCGCCGGCAGGAAGGGCGTCAGCGTGGCCGCGCTGACGTTGCGCACCATGGGCTGGCCCCACTGGTGGAACCAGCTCTCGGCGGCGGGCTGGCCGTCCACGCCGCCGGTGCCCAGCGGGATGGCGGGCGGCTGCGGCGGGGCGGGGATGGGGCGGATGGTGCCGTCCTGGGCGAAGGCGCCCGTGCAGGCGATCAGCAGGGCGAACAGCGCGGAGCGGAGAGGGCGCATGGGGCAGGGCCTTTCGGAGATGGGGCCGCGCTCAGCGCGGCAACAGTTGCTGGCGGGGCAGCGTGAACGTGGCGGCCTGGACGGGCGCGCCGGTGCCGGGCTGGCCGCCACCCACGCTGAGGCGGTAGCTGCCGGGCATGACCTGGCGAACGCCGTCGCGGTCCACGAAGCTGAGGTCACGCGCCGACAGCCGATAGCTCAGCTCGCGCCGCTCGCCGGCCTTCAGGTGCAGGCGCTGGAAGCCGCGCAGCGCCAGCCGCGGGCTGCCGTCGAAGGCGGGCGGGGTCAGGTAGAGCTGGGCCACCTCGTCGCCGTCCCGGCTGCTGGTGTTGGTGATGGCGGTGTGCACCTGCAGCGCGATGTCCCGGCCGTCGTCGAGCACCTCGATGCGCGCCGGCTCGTAGCGGAAGCTCGAGTAGCTCAGGCCGTGGCCGAAGGGGTAGACCACCGGCTTGTCGAAGAAGCGGTAGGTGCGGCCGGCCATGCGGTAGTCGTCGAAGGGCGGCAGGTCGTCCGCGCTGCGGTAGAACGTGACCGGCAGCCGCCCCGCCGGGTTGGCGGCGCCCGACAGCACCTGCGCGATGGCCTGGCCGCCGCCTTCGCCCGGGTACCAGGCCTGCAGCACGGCCGCCGCGTGGGCATGCGCCCAGGACAGGTCCACCGCGCTGCCGCTGAGGTTCACGACCACCAGCGGCTTGCCCAGCTTCGCGGCCGCCTGCAGGTAGGCGCGCTGGTCGGCCGGCAGCTGCAGATGGGTGCGGTCCCCGCCCGAGAAGCCGTCGATCTTGACGGGCATCTCCTCGCCCTCCAGGTCCGACGTCAGACCCACGGTGGCGACGATGACGTCGGCCTCGCGCGCGGCGGCGGCCAGCTCCGCCAGCGGCTGGCGCGACACGCGCTTCCACACCATGCCGGGCGGCGCGGACACGCCCGACTCGGTCTCGAAGCGCAGCGCGACGCGCTGGCCCTGCTTGAGATCGACCCGGGTCAGGGCCACGGGCTCGGCCCACTGCGTGGCGCGGCGGGCCAGCACGACGTCGCGCGCGCCGATGCGCAGATGCCCGCGCATGCCCGCCAGGCCGAGGCGGTAGCTGCCGGTCTCGGGCGCGATGAACTGGCCGGTCCAGACGGTGCGCGTCACGTCGTCGGCCAGCGGGAAGTCGCGCGGGCGCGAGTCCAGCGCCGGCACGTCGTGGCTGGCGAAGGGGCGCGCCTCGAAGCGGCGCTGGCCGGGCGCCCGGGGCGAGCCGGCGGCGAGATTGAAGTAGCTGGCGCGCAGGCCAGGCTGGCCGTCGGGGCCGATGAAGGCGCTGGCAGGCACGGGGTCGCCGTCGGTGATGGACGGGCCGAAGGGCAGCAGCGCTACCTGCGCGGCCGGGAACTGCTGGCGCAGCGCCTCGTGGACGGTCAGCGTCGGCCCGGTCTGCGCCGACGAGTAGTTGCCCCGCATCACGCGCCGCGCGTCGGCCAGCGGCCCGACGACGGCGATGCGCTTGGCGGCCGGCAACGGCAGCGTGCCGTCGTTCTTCAGCAGCACCAGGCTCTGCACGGCGGCCTTCAGCGCCAGCGCGCGGTGTTCGGCCGCGTTGATGACGCTGGCCGGTGGCGCCGGGCGCTCGGCCAGGCCCGGCAGGTCGCCGGTGCGCAGCCGCGCCGAGAACAGCCGCACCAGCGCCTGGTCGATGTCGGCCGCGCGCAGGTAGCCGCGCTGCAGCGCTTGACGGTAGCGGTCGCCCAGGCCTGGCGTGTGTGACAGCGTGGCGACGTTGCACTCGTTGTCCACGCCGGCCTTCAGCGCAGCGGCGGCGCCGGCCACGGCATCGGGCGCGACCTTGTGGTGGGCGTGGATGTCCACCACCGCATCGCAGTCCGAGACGACGTAGCCCTTGAACTGCCAGTCCTCGCGCAGCGTCTTCACCAGCAGGCTGTGGCTGGCGCAGGCAGGCTCGCCGTTGACGCGGTTGTACGCGCACATCAGGGAGCCCGCATGGGCGTCCACCATGGCCGCGCGGAAGGCGGGCAGGTAGGTGTCCTCCAGGTCCTGCAGCGACACCCACACGTCCGCCGAATGGCGCGTGGACTCCGGGCCGCTGTGCACGGCGAAATGCTTGGGGCTGGCGATGACGCGCGGCCGCGCGGGCTCCGGGCCCTGCATGCCGCGCACGAAGGCCTTGCCCAGCTCGCCGGTCAGGAAGGGGTCTTCGCCATAGGTCTCCTGGCCACGGCCCCAGCGCGGGTCACGAAAGATGTTGATGTTGGGCGACCAGGTGTTCAGCGCGCCGCCGATGCGGTTCGGGTTGTCCTTGCCGCGGCCCAGCGCATGCACGGCCTGCACCTCGGCCGAGATGCCGGCCGCCACGTCCTGCATCAGCGCCGCGTCGAAGGCGGCGGCCAGGCCGATGGGCTGCGGGAAATTGGTCGTCGGCCCGGGGCCGAACGCGCCGTGCAGCGACTCCGTCCACCAGTTGTAGGCCGGGATGCCCAGCCGCGGGATGGCCGGCGCGCCGTTGAGCAGCTGTTCCACCTTCTCGTCCGGCGTGAGCCGGGCGACGATGTCGCGGGCCTGCGCGTCGACATCGGCCGCCGGGGCCGCCGCCGCCAGGCCCGCCAGCGCCACGCTGCAGCCCAGGCCGATGAGTGCTTGCATCTTCAAAGCGCGTCTCCTTGGTTTTGGCGCGCATTGTGTGGTAGCGCAACCAGGTTGGGTGGCGGCGACGTAGCTGAAGCGCCCGGCGGGCGCAAATTTCATCGATGAGGGGTTGTGAGGCGTGCGGCGACCCAGGCCGGCGGGGCTGCTCGTGGCATCGTCCGACGATGACGACCCGGAAAGGAAAAACGGGCCACGTCTTGCGACGTGGCCCGTTGATCTACTTCAATAAAATGGTCGGGACGGCGGGATTCGAACTCGCGACCCCTTGCACCCCATGCAAGTGCGCTACCAGGCTGCGCTACGCCCCGACTGAGCCAAGCAGTATAACCCAGGAATTCGGGCCTTAATCCAATTTAGGCCAGATTTCGTTGCTGTCTCAGGTGAGAAGGGTGGCGCGGATGGCGAGCAGCTCCGCGCGCACCTGCTCCAGCGATGTGATGTTCTCGACGGCCAACACCGGCAGCGTCAACGACGCCTCCGCAGCCTTGAGGGGTTTTGCGTGAGCGGCGGGCAGACGCGCCACCGGAGCCTGCGCGAGCAGTTCGTCCGGCACCTCGAGGTCGTCGTCGCCGTCGACGTCCCCGTCCAGCGCGTGAGCGGCCTCGGCTTCGTCACGGAAGTTCTGCGCTGCAGCGGGAGGCAGGCCTTCGCTCAACTGGTTGCGCGCGCCGCTGATCGTGAAGCCCTGGTCGTAGAGCAGGTCGCGGATGCGGCGGATCAGCAGCACTTCATGGTGCTGGTAGTAGCGCCGGTTGCCACGGCGCTTCATGGGCTTGAGCTGGGTGAACTCCTGTTCCCAGTAGCGCAGCACATAGGGCTTCACGCCGCACAGCTCGCTGACCTCACCGATGGTGAAGTAACGTTTGGCGGGGATGGCGGGAAGCGCCTTTTCCATTGCAAATCAACAAGTTCGCGAGGGGAGGACAGACTCTACTCGAAGTCTTCCTCGGCGGGCGCATCGCCTTGCACCTGCCCCTTGAGTTTGTGGGAGGCGTGAAAAGTCACGACGTTGCGGGCCTTGATGGGGATGGACTCGCCGGTGCGCGGGTTGCGACCCGGGCGTGGCGCCTTGCGGCGGATGTTGAAGTTCCCGAACCCCGAGAGCTTCACGTCCTGCCCCTTGACGAGGCTGTCATGCAGGATGTCGAAGAAGGCCTCGACCATGTCCTTGGACTCGCGCTTGTTCAGGCCCAGCTTGTCGAACAACAGCTCGGCGAGTTCCGCCTTGGTCAGCGTGGGCGTCTCCAGGCTGCCGATCATCACCGCCGCGGCTTGTTTCTTGACGTCGTTCGCGTCCATTGCTTGATTCCTCCTCCGACGGGGTCAGCCGCGCAGGCGCGCGCCGACCTGCTGGCCCGCCGCGGCAACGATGGCGGCCACGGCTGCTTCGATGCGTTCGTCGGTCAGCGTCGCGTCGTCGTCGAGCAGTTCCAGGCGCACGGCCAGGCTGCGCTCGTCGGCCTGCAGGTCGGCTGCGGCGCCAGCGGCCGGCTTGAAGACGTCGAACAGCCGCGCCGAGCGCAGCAGTGCGCCGCCGGCGGTCTTGATGCTGCCCATCAGCGCGTCGTGGCTGACGCTGTCCTTCACGACCAGCGCCAGGTCGCGCTGGACGGCCTGCTGGCGCGGCAGCGGCTGGCCCTGCGGCAGCGTGCGGGTCAGCGCGGCGTCCAGGTCCAGCTCAAAGACGACGGGCGCGCCGCCGCTGATCTCGTAGGCCTGGCGCCAGCGCGGGTGCAGTTCGCCGACGACGCCGATGACGCTGCCGTTCAGGCTCACGCGGGCGCTGCGGCCCGGGTGCAGCGCCGGGTGCTCGGCGGCGTCGAAGGTCAGCGTTTGTGGGGCGAACAGGGCTTCCAGGTCACCCTTCACGTCGAAGAAGTCGACGGCGCGGTCACGCTGGCTCCATTGCTGCTGCTCGGCCGGCCCCCAGGCGAGGCCACCCAGGCGCAGCGGCTGGGCGATCCCAGCCACGGCCAGCGGCCCACTGGCCACCGACGCGTCGCGCTTGAACACGCGGCCCAGTTCGAATACGCGCACGCGCGTCGCGCGGCGGGCCTGGTTGTGGCGCAGCACCTGCACGAGGCTGCCGATGAGGCTGGTGCGCATCACCGACAGCGGCGCGGCGATGGGGTTCAGCAGCTTGATCGGATCGGTGACGCCGGCCAGCTCGCGCTCCCAGCGCTCTTCCACGAAGCTGAAGTTGATCGTCTCGAAGTAGTCGCGCGCGGCCACGGCACGGCGCAGCGCGTGCTTGGCCTGGCGCGACTCCGAGCCGGTGCGGCCGACGATGGGGGCCAGCGGCGCGGTGGACGGCAGCGTGGGGTAGCCCATCACGCGAATGACTTCCTCGATGAGGTCTTCCTCGATCAGGATGTCGAAGCGCCAGCTCGGCGGGGTCACGGTGATCACGCCGTCAGCCGCGGTGAACGGCAGGCCCAGGCGCGTGAACACCTGTTCGCAGTCGGCCTGCGTCACCGGCATGCCGATGACCTTGGCGGCGCGGGCGACACGGAGCAGAACGGGCTTGGCGACCGGTACGTTGGGCGACTGGTCGTCCATCGGGCCGACCTTGGTGTCCGGCGTGCCGCAGATGTCGAGGATGAGCTGCGTGATGCGCTCGATGTGCTCGACGGTCTGCGACGGGTCGACGCCGCGCTCGAAGCGGTGGCCGGCGTCGGTCGAGAAGTTGTAGCGCCGGCCACGGCCCATGACGGCCTCGGGCCACCAGAAGGCGGCTTCGACGTAGACGTTCTTCGTGTCGTCGGACACGGCGGTGTGGTCGCCGCCCATGATGCCGGCGAGGGACTCGACCTCGCGCGCATCGGCGATGACGCCGACCTTGTCGTCAACGGTGATGGTGTTGCCGTTCAGCAGCTTGAGCTGCTCGCCGGGCTTGCCCCAGCGCACGATGAGCTCACCGCTGATCTTGTCGAGGTCGAAGATGTGCGACGGGCGGCCGTACTCGAACATCACGTAGTTCGAGATGTCGACCAGCGCCGTGACCGAGCGCTGGCCGCAGCGCTCCAGGCGCTGGACCATCCAGGCGGGCGTCTGCGCTTTCGTGTTGATGCCCTTGACGATGCGGCCGGAGAAACGGCCGCACAGGTCGGTGGCTTCGACGCGCACCGGCAGCTTGTCATCCAGCGTCGGCTTGATGGCCGGGAACTCGGCCTTGAGCAGCGGTGCGCCGGTCAGCGCAGCCACTTCACGCGCGACACCGAACACGCTCAGGCCGTGGCCCAGGTTGGGTGTCAGTTTCAGCGTGAACAGCGTGTCGTCGAGGTTCAGGTGCTTGCGGATGTCTTCGCCGATGACGGCGTCCGCAGCCAGCTCCAGCAGGCCGCCGTGGTCTTCGCTGAGCTTGAGCTCGCGGGCCGAGCACAGCATGCCGAAGCTCTCGACGCCGCGCAGCTTGCCGACGCCAATCTTGAATGCCTTGCCGTCTTCCCCCGGGGGCAGTTCGGCGCCGACCGTGGCCAGCGGCACCCTGATGCCGGCGCGGGCGTTGGGCGCACCGCAGACGATTTGCAGCGCTTCGCCATTGTTGAAGGCGGGGCCGGCGTTGACCTTGCAGACGCGCAGTTTGTCGGCGTTGGGGTGCTGCTCGGCTTCGAGGATTTCGGCAACGACGATGCCGTGGAAGGGCGGTGCGACGGGGCGCAGCTCTTCGACTTCCATGCCGGACATGGTCAGCAGCTCGGCGAGCTGTGTGGTGTTGAGCGGCGGATTGCAGAACTCGCGCAGCCAGGACTCGGGGAATTGCATGGTGACTCGTGAACTCGGTGGCTGGGCGATTTACTTGAACTGCGACAGGAAGCGCAGGTCGCCGTCGAAGAAGGCGCGCAGGTCGTTGACGCCGTAGCGCAGCATGGCCAGGCGGTCGATGCCGGAGCCGAAGGCGAAGCCGATGTAGCGCTCGGGGTCCAGCCCCATGTTGCGGATGACCTGCGGATGCACCTGGCCGGAGCCGGACACTTCCAGCCAACGGCCCTTCAGCGGGCCGCTCTCGAACATGATGTCGATCTCGGCGCTGGGCTCGGTGAACGGGAAGTAGCTGGGGCGGAAGCGCAGCTGCAGTTGGTCGGTCTCGAAGAAGGCCGTGATGAAGTTCAGGTAGACCGCCTTCAGGTCCTTGAACGAGATGTTCTCGCCCACCCACAGCCCTTCGACCTGGTGGAACATCGGCGAGTGGGTGGCGTCGCTGTCAACGCGGTAGGTGCGGCCCGGCGCGATGACGCGGATCTCGGGCATGGTCTCCTGACCGGCATAGCGCTTGGCGTGGGCCTGCGCGTAGCGGATCTGCATCGGGCTGGTGTGCGGGCGCAGGTTCAGCCAGCTGCCGTTCTCGTCCTTCATGTCGACGTAGAACGTGTCCTGCATCGAGCGGGCGGGGTGGTTCTCGGGGTTGTTCAGCGCCGAGAAGCTGTACCAGTCGGTCTCGATCTCGGGGCCGTCGGCGACGTCGAAGCCCATCGACGCGAAGATGGCCTCGATGCGCTCCATGGCGCGCGTGATGGGATGCAGGCCGCCAGTGCCGCGCTGGCGGCCGGGCAGCGTGACGTCCAGCGCTTCGGCCTTGAGCTGCTTCTCGAGCTCGGCGGCGGCCAGCGCGTCGCGGCGGGCGGTCAGGGCGGCCTCGATGGCGACCTTGGTCTGGTTGATCTCGGCGCCGCGGGTCTTCTTCTCCTCGATGCTGAGGGCGCCCAGGCCCTTCATCAGCTCGGTCACGCGGCCGGATTTGCCGAGGAAGCGGGCCTTGGCGTTTTCCAGCTCGGCGGGCGTGGGAGCGGCGGCGAAGTCAGCCTTGGCGGACTCCAGCAATGCGTCGAGATCAGACATTCGGAATTGAAAATGAAAAGGGGCCGACCCTGGTGGGCCGGCCCCGAAAGTTTGCGTATCCCGACGAGTCGGGATGGTTCGCAATCAGGCGAGCGCGGCCTTCACCTTGGCGAAGATGCTGGCGAAACCAGCCGGGTCGTTGACGGCCAGATCGGCGAGGACCTTGCGGTCGATCTCGATCTGGGCCTTCTTCAGACCCGCCACGAACTTGCTGTAGGACAGGCCCAGGCCACGCGAGGCGGCGTTGATACGGGCGATCCACAGCTGACGGAACACGCGCTTCTTGGTGCGGCGGTCACGGTAGGCGTATTGACCCGCCTTCATCACCGCCTGCTTGGCGATGCGGAAAACGTTCTTACGACGACCGCGGAAGCCCTTGGCCAGGGCCAGGACCTTCTTGTGACGGGCGCGAGCGGTAACACCACGTTTGACGCGAGGCATATGTTTCTCCTTCTAGTCTTGGTGGATTACAGGCCGGCGAAAGGCAACATCTGAGCCATGTGGCCCATGTTGGTTTCGTGCACGTTCACAGCGCCGCGCAGCTGACGCTTGTTCTTCGTGGTCTTCTTGGTCAGGATGTGGCGCTTGAACGCCTGACCGCGCTTGACGGTGCCACCCGGACGAACGCGAAAACGCTTCTTCGCGCTGCTCTTGGTCTTCATCTTGGGCATGTGAATGCTCCTTTTAAGTGTGTCCCTGGGGCGGTGACGGTGAGCCCGTCACGCTTGTTGGCCTCAGGAGACTTGTGAACCGGCAGGCGACCAAACCTGCCGGTTGAACTCATGAGCCGCTCACAAAAACCTTCTGGCGTCGTTGGCTCGGCTCGCCGTACTTGCGTACTGTCTTCGCCGAGCCGCCTAGCCAGAACCGCTTCGCTGGCTTTTGTGAGCGGCTCAAAAACCTCAGCGCTTTTTGGGCGCCAGGACCATGATCATCTGCCGACCTTCGAGCTTCGGCATGTTTTCGACCACCGCCACGTCGGCGAGCTCGTCGCGGATCCGCTCCAGCAGGCGCATGCCGATGTCCTGGTGCGTGATTTCGCGGCCCCGGTAGCGCAGCGTGACCTTGCCCTTGTCGCCGTCTTCGGCGATGAAGCGGCGCAGATTGCGCATCTTGATCTGGTAGTCGCCTTCGTCCGTGCCCGGGCGGAACTTGACTTCCTTGATTTCGATGATCTTCTGCTTGGACTTGGCTTCGGCGGCGCGCTTTTGCTCCTGGTACTTGAACTTGCCGTAGTCCATCAGCCGGCAGACCGGCGGATTGGCGGTGGCGGAGATCTCGACCAGGTCCACGTCCAGATCGCCCGCCATGCGCAGGGCTTCCTGGATGCTGACGATCCCGATGGGTTCATTCTCGGGGCCGTTCAGGCGGACTTCGGGAGCCATGATTTCGCGGTTCAACCGGTGCTTGCGCTCCGGAATCGCACGACGGTCGGCAAACGTAGCGATGGTGTGGACCTTTCAACAAGGCCCCAAGGCGAGGGGCCCCAAACAAAACAAAGCGCGCCCGGGAGGCTGTCAGACCTTGTTGGTGATGTCTGCGGAGATCCGGTCAAGGAAGTCCTGCAGGGGCATCACGCCGAGATCCTGGTTGCCACGGGCGCGCACCGCAACGCTGCCATTCGCCTTTTCCTTGTCGCCTACGACGAGGATGTACGGCAGCTTTTGCATGGAATGCTGGCGGATTTTATAGGTGATCTTCTCGTTGCGCAAATCGGCTGAGGCCCTAAGCCCTTGTTTTTGCAGCGATTTCACAATTTCAGCCACGTAATCGGCCTGCGCATCCGTAATGTTGGCGACGACAACCTGCGTCGGAGCCAGCCAGGTGGGCAGCGCGCCGGCGTGCTGTTCGATCAGGATGCCGATGAAACGCTCCAGGCTGCCGACGATGGCGCGGTGCAGCATCAGCGGGCGCTTGTGCTCGCCGTTCTCGTCGACGAAGTCGGCGTCCAGACGCTCAGGTAGGTTGGGGTCGACCTGGATCGTGCCGCATTGCCACTCGCGGCCGAGGGCGTCCTTGAGCGTGTACTCGATCTTGGGGCCGTAGAAGGCGCCTTCGCCCGGCAGGTAGGTGAAGTCGCAGCCGGAGGCCTTCAGGCCTGAAGCCAGCGCGGCCTCGGCCTTGTCCCAGCTTTCCTCCGTGCCGATGCGCTTTTCGGGGCGGGTCGACAGCTTGTAGATGATGTCGGTGAAGCCGAAGTCCTTGTAGACCTTCTGCAGCAGCGTCGTGAACGCCGTGACTTCGCCCTGGATCTGGTCCTCGGTGCAGAAGATGTGGCCGTCGTCCTGCGTGAAGCCGCGCACGCGCATGATGCCGTGCAGGCCGCCCGAGGGCTCGTTGCGGTGGCACTGGCCGAACTCGCCGTAGCGCAGCGGCAGGTCGCGGTAGCTCTTCACGCCCTGCTTGAAGATCAGGATGTGGCCGGGGCAGTTCATCGGCTTGAGCGCGTAGTCGCGCTTCTCCGACTCGGTCACGAACATGTTCTCGCGGTACTTGTCCCAGTGACCGGTCTTCTCCCACAGGCCCTTGTCCAGGATCTGCGGGCCCTTGACCTCCAGGTAGCCGTTGTCGCGGTAGACGCGGCGCATGTACTGCTCCACCTCCTGCCACACCGTCCAGCCCTTGGGGTGCCAGAACACGACGCCCGGCGCGTGCTCGTCGATGTGGAAGAGGTCGAGTTCCTTGCCCAGCTTGCGGTGGTCGCGCTTCTCGGCTTCTTCCAGCAGCGTCAGGTACTTCTGCAGGTCGTCCTTGCTGGCCCAGGCCGTGCCGTAGACGCGCTGCAGCATCTCGTTGCGATGGTCGCCGCGCCAGTAGGCGCCGGCCACCTTCATCAGCTTGAAGTGCTTGAGCTTGCCGGTGGACGGCACGTGCGGGCCGCGGCACAGGTCCTCGAATTTGCCCTCGGCGTAGAGGGAGACGTCCTCGCCCGCCGGGATGCTGCCGATGATCTCGGCCTTGTAGTGCTCGCCCAGGGCCTTGAAATGCGCCACGGCCTCGTCACGCGGCAGCACGCGGCGCACGACCTTCTCGTCCTTCCTGGCCAGCTCGGTCATCTTGGACTCGATCGCGGCCAGGTCTTCAGGCGTGAAGGGGCGCTTGTAGGAGAAGTCGTAGTAGAAGCCGTTGTCGATGACCGGGCCGATGGTGACCTGGGCCTCGGGGTAGAGCTCCTTGACGGCGTAGGCCAACAGGTGGGCCGTCGAGTGGCGGATCATGTCCAGGCCATCGGCGTCCTTGTCGGTGACGATGGCGAGCTGCACGTCCTTGTCGATGACGTGGGAGAGGTCGACGACCTTGCCATCGACCTTGCCGCCCAGCGCTGCCTTGGCCAGGCCGGCGCCGATGCTGGCGGCGACGTCGCCGACCGTCAGCGGGGCGGGGAATTCACGGCGCGAGCCGTCGGGGAGTTGAATCGAGATCATGGGGTTGCTCCGATCAGGGGCAGAAAACAAAAAGCGCGGCCAGGTGCCGCGCTTGGTTCGTGCCCGGGAAGGGCGAGAAGACGTGACGTGCCGCGGCCGACTAGTTACCGGTGAAGGTGGTGGTCGTAGTTCGCGGTGTCATAACCAGGGTGCCTTTCTCGCTCTTGTGAGGGGAGGGAGCCCGGATTCTAAAGCGGCAACGCCGGAATCGAGTCGCGCTGGGCCAACGCGGCAAATTCATCCGCCAGCCGCTGGCTTTCGCCGACGGCGACGCGCCAGCGGCGGCGGCGTTCGTCGGCGTCCAGGGCCATGAAGTCGTTGCGGTCGGGCAGCTTGGCGCCGGGCAGCGTGGCGATCCACCCGGGCGACGGGCACAGCAGGACGACGTTGTCGAGGAAGGCTGTCGAGCGGTGACGGTGCTTCAGTGCCTTGTCCAGCCAGCCGGGAACGACCTGGCGCTGGAAGTGCGGGTACAGCACCAGCGGCGCACCGCTGGCCTGCAGCTCACGGTAGTCCAGGTGCAGGTGGTAGTCGGTGATGCCGCCGTCCCAGTAGGCGCCGCGTGGCGCGCCGGGCAGGTCGTGCTGGGCGCGCAGCCAGAACGGGATGGAGCAGCTGGCCAGCAGCGCGCCGCGCAGGTTGGCGCGCGACAGATGCACCTCGCGCGTCGTGAAGTCGTTGAGCCGCAGCGGCAGGCGGTCGCGCGGGTCGGAGAAGACGACGCGTTCGAGAAACCGACCCAGCAGCGGGCGCGACATGGCGTTGGCCGCGAAGGCGCCAAGGTAGCCCAGCGGCGTGCGCAGCCGGCCTTCGCGCGCCAGCAGGCCCAGACCCTTGTTCTGGCCGCGCGACGTGACGACGTGCAACCGATACCGCGGGTGGGCCAGCACGTCGGCCTCGCGGCCTTCGAAGATCTCGGCCAGGATCTCGCCGAAGCGCCGGCTGACGCCCTCGGGCCGCGGGCGCTTCTCGCCGGGCAGCACGTCGTACTCCTGGGTCACGTAGGCCTCGGCCATCGTGTTGAACGCGTCGGCCACATCGCGGTGGGCGAGAGCTGCCGTGGCCATGCGCCAGGCGCCGATGCTGGCGCCGACGAGATGCACGGGCTGTCGGCTTTGAGGCAGCCAGTCGCCGAAGATGTGGCGATCCAGGCCGTTGAGGATCAACCCCTTGGGGCCACCGGCGGCGGCGGGGATCAGGCCGACGTCATCGGCGCGCAAGCCGCGTTGGGCCAGCCGCGCGCGGGCGGCCGGTCCGGCAAGTATTTGGAGGGCGGGAGCGGTCATCGCCCGACAAGATAGCCGACGCCGGCCGCGCGGCGTGACGCGGCGGGGACGGCGCGCGGGGTCAGAACTTGTGTTCCCAGTTCACCGACCACCAGGGCGCCGGCTCGCGCTCGTTGAGGCTGAAGTCGGCCTTGCTGGCATAGAACACGCGTGAGCCCTGCTTGGGCTGGAACAGCCCGTTGACGCTGACGCGCACGCTGTCCTGCTTGCTGACCTGCATCATCGCGAACGCGTCCACCGAGCGGGACGCGAAGCTTTCCTGGCTCTGCACATCGCTCTGGCGCACCTCGTAGTCCGGCGCGATCTGTGCGCTGAAGCCCATGCTGATGGGCAGGCTCTTCATGCGGTAGTCGGCACCGAAGTTGAACTGCCACGGCTGCTGGCCTTCCAGCCGGTTGTGCGGGCCGGCAATGTCGCCGACCGAGGAGCGGTACAGGTTCAGCGACGCGCGCAGCGACAGCGCCGTGGTCGGCTCGAACAGGCTCGGGAAAAGCTCGCCCGCCCGGCCCTTGACCTCCAGCTCCAGGCCTTGCGTGGTGGCCTTGCTGAGGTTGACCTGCGTGATGACCCAGCGGTCCGTTGGCGCCCACGGCACCGTCATCAGGCGCGGCTTGTCCGTGCGGATCAGGTTGGTGATGCGACGGTGGAATACGCCCACCGACACCAGGCCTCCGGCCGGCAGGTAGCTCTCGTAGGCGATGTCCAGGCCGGTGGCCAACTCGGGCTTGAGCGCGGGGTTGCCGCTGCGGTCCGGCGTCGTGTCGGTGTTGCCCTTCTCGATCGGGTCGTTCAGGTTGATGGACGGGCGGTTGATCAGCTGCTGGATGTCCGGCGCCTTGTAGCTGCGCGTGAGGCTGGCGCGCACCAGGTCGCGGCCCTTGGGGTCGGGTTTGAAGTTCAGGTGCAGCAGTGGCGTCGTGACCTTGCTGGTGCTGCGGAAATCGCTGCTGCCGGCCACGTCGCGGTTGCCTTCGCTGTCCATCTTGATCTGCTCGTGGCGCACGCCGAAGTAGGCGGACCACTGCTTGTTGATCTCCCACTCGTCCTGCGCGTAGAAGGCCGTGCGCGTGATGGTGGCGTTGAAGGGCTGGCCCTCCACGCCGGGCAGCAGCAGCGCGCCGTTCTCGGTGGTGGTGCGCTTTTCGTCGCGCACGCGGCGCTCGATCTCGCTGCCCACCGTCACGGTGTGCGCCTCGCCGGCGTACTGGCTGTACTTGCCGCCCAGGGTGCTGGTGCGGTTCCTGTTGTCCCCCGACGTGATGCGCTCGATGGGCTGCGGCGCGGAGCCGTTGCGGCCGTTGAAGGCGAAGCGGAAGTCCGCCCCGCCCGAGCCGGTACCCGCGCGCAGCTCGATGCGGCGATCCTCGCTGAAGCGGTTGTTGTATTGCAGGTTGATGCGGTTGGCCGAGAACGTGCCGCGGTTGTTCGTCGTCTCGTCGATGGTGCGCGGGGTGTAGGCCGCGTCGCTGTCGGCCAGCCGGGTGACGGTGTTGGCGCCCTCGTTGCGGAAGCGGTTCTGCACGAAGAAGCCCTGCACGGACAGCGTCTCGTCGTCGCCCAGCTTCCAGTTCAGGCGCGGCGATACGTTGAAGCCGCGGCCGTGGGCGCGGTCCCAGCCTTCGTTGGTGACGTGCTGGCGCAGTTGCTGCGGCGCGGCGGGTGTCGCGTTGGTCAGCCGCTCGCCTGCCAGCTCGTTCTTGAAGTTCCACTGGTAGACCGAGATCGGCAGCACGAAGCCCACGCCACCGACGACGCGATCGCCGTAGGTGAAGCCGCCGTTGACGACCGGCTTCTCGCTGGCGTACGCCAGGCCCACGCGCAGATCCTTCTGCACGACGCGCGGCGCATCCTTCAGGATGATGTTCAGCGTGCCGGCGATAGCCTGAGCGCTCTGGTCGGCCGTCGGGGCCTTGGTGACTTCCAGGCGCTCGACCTGCGCCGGGTTCAGGTTGTCCAGGCTGAAGCCCGGGGGCGCCGGCTCGCCGTTGACGAGGATCTGCGTGTACGCACCGCCCAGGCCGCGCATGCGCAGCTGGCCGCCGGAGACGTTGATGCCGGGCAGGCGCTTGAGCACGTCGGACAGCTGTGTGTCGCCGTACTTGTCCAGCTCGTCGCGGCCGTACAGCTGCTTGGCCACGGGCTCGCGGCGGCGCAGGTCCGTGTCGGTCTGCGTGCGCGTCACGGACACACGCTCGAGCTGGTTGTTGCTGGGCGTGGGCGAGTTGTTGGAGGCGCGGTCGACCTCCTGCTGGGCCAGGACCAGGGCGGGACTGAGCAGGAGCAGCAGGGCGAGGGCAGGGGTTTTCAAGAAGGACTCCGAGGATGCAGGGCGGCGCGCACCATAGCCGCGGGGGCGACGGGCCGCAGGTGGTCTGCGACCAGTTGCAGTTTGAGGGGGGTGGCGCGCCAACGCGCGGCGCGGGCCGCATGTTGACAGCCGCGCTTGCCGGTGTCGAAGGTCAGCGTTTGAGCTTGGCGAAGGCCGCCGCCATGGCGTTGCCGCCGGCCGGCTGCGCATCACGCGAGCCTGCGCCCGACCGCTCGTTGCGGGCTGCGGGGCGGAAGCTGTTGTCCTGCTTCGGGCCCCGCGGCGCCTGCGCGTCCAGTTTCATCGTCAGCGAAATGCGCTGGCGCGCCAGGTCCACCTCCAGCACCTTGACCTTGACGATGTCGCCGGTCTTGACGACCTCGCGCGCGTCGTTGACGAACTTGTTGCTCAGCTGGCTGACGTGGATGAGCCCGTCCTGGTGCACGCCCAGGTCGACGAAGGCGCCGAACTGGGCGACGTTGCTGACCGTGCCTTCGAGCAGCATGCCGGGCTGCAGGTCCTTCACGTCTTCGACGCCGTCGTTGAAACGGGCGACCTTGAAGTCCGGGCGCGGGTCGCGGCCGGGCTTCTCCAGCTCGGCCAGCACGTCCTTGACCGTGATGGCGCCGAACCTGTCGTCGGCCAGCAGTTCGGGCTTGAGCGTGCGCAGCACCTCGCTGCGGCCGATCACCTCCTCGGCCGGGCGCTTCAGCAGGCCCAGCGCCTTCTCGACCAGCGGGTAGGTCTCGGGGTGCACGCCGCTGAAGTCCAGCGGGTTGTCGCCGCCGCGGATGCGCAGGAAGCCGGCCGCCTGCTCGAAGGTCTTGGGGCCCAGGCCGGTCACGTCCAGCAGCTGCTGGCGGTTGCGGAAGGCGCCGTTCGCATCGCGCCAGCGCACGATGCTGCTGGCGACCGACGCCGACAGGCCCGACACGCGGGCCAGCAGCGCCTGCGACGCGGTGTTCAGGTCCACGCCCACCTTGTTCACGCAGTCCTCGACGACGGCGTCCAGCGCGCGCGCCATCTCGCTCTGGTTGACGTCGTGCTGGTACTGGCCGACGCCGATGCTCTTGGGGTCGATCTTGACCAGCTCGGCCAGCGGGTCCTGCAGCCGGCGGGCGATGGACACCGCGCCGCGCAGGCTGACGTCCAGGTCGGGCAGCTCCTTGGACGCGAACTCCGAGGCCGAGTAGACCGAGGCGCCGGCCTCACTGACGACGACCCGCTCGATCTTGACGCTGGCATCCAGCGCCTGCAGCTTCTTGATCAGCTCGCCGGCCAGCTTGTCGGTTTCGCGGCTGGCCGTACCGTTGCCGATGGCGATGAGGTTGACGCCGTGCGTGGCGCACAGCTTGGCCAGCGTGTGCAGGCTGCCGTCCCAGTCACGGCGGGGCTCGTGCGGGTAGACGGTGGCGGTGTCCAGCACGCGGCCGGTGTCGGAGACGACGGCCACCTTCACGCCGGTGCGGATGCCCGGGTCCAGCCCCATGACGACGCGCTTGCCGGCGGGGGCGGCCAGCAGCAGGTCGCGCAGGTTCTCGGCGAAGACCTTGATGGCGGTGGCCTCGGCCGCTTCACGCAGCCGGGCGAACAGGTCGCGCTCCAGGCTCAAGGAGAGCTTGACCTTCCAGGTCCACGCGACGGTCTTGCGGATCAGTGCGTCGCTCGCGCGGTTGGCGTGGCGCCAGCCCAGGTGCGACGCGATGCGGCCCTCGGCCAGGCCGGGCTGGCCGGCGACGGGCTCTTCGTCCAGCACCAGCTTGGCGTCCAGCAGCTCCTGCGTGCGGCCGCGGAACACGGCCAGCGCGCGGTGCGACGGCACGGTCTTGATGGGCTCGGCGTAGTCGAAGTAGTCGCGGAACTTGGCGTTGTCGGGCAGCTCGCCGTTCTTGCCGTCCATCAGCTTGCTCTGGAACAGGCCTTCCTCCCACAGCCACTCGCGCAGCTTGCCCACCAGCACGGCGTCCTCGGCCCAGCGCTCGCTGAGCAGGTCGCGCACGCCGTCCAGCACGGCGAAGCTGTCGGCAAAGCCGGCCTCGGGGTTCAGGAACTTGGCGGCCTCGGCCTGCGGGTCGAGCGTGGGGTCGGCGAACAGCGCGTCGGCCAGCGGCTCCAGGCCGGCCTCGCGGGCGATCAAGCCCTTGGTGCGGCGCTTGACCTTGTAGGGCAGGTAGAGGTCTTCCAGCTCCTGCTTGGTGGGCGCGGCCCGGATGGCGGCTTCCAGCTCGGGCGTCAGCTTGCCCTGCTCGGCGATGCTCTTCAGCACGGCTTCACGCCGGTCGGCCAGTTCGCGCAGGTAGGCCAGGCGGGCGTCCAGTTCGCGCAGCTGGATGTCGTCCAGGCCGTCGGTGGCCTCCTTGCGGTAGCGGGCGATGAAGGGCACGGTGGCGCCGCCGTCCAGCAGCTCCACGGCAGCCTGAACCTGGGCGGGCCGAACCTTCAGTTCGGCGGCAATCTGGATAACGATGGTGTCCACAAACACAAAGGGCGCCTCTTGCTTGGCGCCCTGGGTAATACGCGAGGCCTGCATTCTGCCAAAGCGGCGCCGCGGGCCGGCGCAGCTTCAGGGCGCGGCGGTGCGCTGGCGCCAGCGCTCCTGGATGGCCTTGGCCACGCCGTTGGCCTGGATGGCCTTCATGCCGTCGTTGAACGCCGCCAGCATGGCCGGCGACTGCGGGTGCAGCCGCGAGAACGCGGTGTAGATGCCAAAGGCATCCAGCTGGCCGACCACCTTGAACTGCCCTGCCAGGTCGGGGTGGCGCTTGAAAAGCAGGCGGGTGTTGGCGTCGGGGGCCAGCGTGTAGCGGGCGCGGCCGCGCAGCATGAGCCGGAAGTTGTTCTCGTCGTGGGCCGTCACGACGCGCGAGATGCGCGGGTTGGCGTCGAACTCGGCACCGTACTCATAGCCGCGCGTCACCGCGACCTGCTGGCCTTCCAGGTCCCGCGCCCGCAGCGGCGTGCGCGGCGTGGGCGCGTCAGCGCGGGCCCAGATCAGGAACCGCTCGTCGAACATCGGCCGCGCCGGCCACAGGTAGTCGTTCTCGATCAGCGCCGTGCGGGTGGTGTTGAAGCAGGCCAGCAGCGTGCCGGCCCGCGTGAGCGCCATGCAGCGCACGTAGGGCATGGGCTCGAAGCGGGCCTGCACGCCGGCCGCGGCGAAGGCCGCCGTGACGAGGTCCACCGTCAGGCCCTGGATGCGCCCGTCCACCTCCGCGGAGTAGGGCGGCCAGTCGTCCTCGGCGCCGATGACCACCTGCTGCGGCTGCGCCACGACGGCGCGTCCGGGCAGCAGCAGGCCAGGGAGCAGCAGGGCGCGACGTCGGTGCATGGCGAGGGGCAGGGCGCAGCCTTGGGAAAGCCGGCGCAGTCTAGGGCCGCGTGCTGCGTCGCCAGGGCCGGGCTTGCCGGGGTTTCCGCGGGTTACTGCGGGTTTGCCGCAGTGGGGCGGCTTCCTACAGTGCCTCGCACAACACACCGGCACCAGACCGACACCCCCCACCACGGAGACAACGATGAAAGTTCTGCGCTCGACACGGTTTCTGACGACCCTGCTGGCGGCGGCGGCCCTCGCCGGCGCGGCGTTCGCCGCCAACTACTCGCTGTGGATCAACGGCCGCACCGGCGGCGGCGTGGCCGGCAACTATGCCGACTTCACCTACTGGGGGCCGGCCGGCACGGCCGCCGGCGTCAACAAGAAGGCCGTCAACTGGGACGGCTACAACCATGTGTCGGACACGAATCATCTGATCCGCAACGCGCTGGACTGCTACTGCACCGGGCCCAACTGGTGCTACGTCGCCGCGCACAGCGCCGGCAACCTGCAGATCGGCTACGCGCTGTCGCTGTACGGCGGCACGGCGCGCTACAAGAAGAACGCGACGCCCGGCAGCGACGGCAGTTGCGCCAACAGCGACGGCACGACGCAGACGGGCTGGAACATCAAGTGGGTCAACGTGGCCGCCGGGGCGGCCGGCGGCAGCGAGCTGGCGAATGCGGGCGACTGGGCGCTGTCCGAGCCGCTGGTGTCCGACCTGAAGACGGCCACGGCGCGCGCCATGTACGACCACAACAACACCCGCGGCAAGATGTTCTACCTGTGGGCCGGCGCCAAGGGCACCGCCTACTCCTTCGTCCTGCCCGGCCAGGACGACGAGGCCATCGCCTACCACTCGGCCGGCGGCATCTCCGGCAGCGGCGGCGGCAGCTACTGCAACCCCAGCGACTGGCTGTGCAACGACCTGACGCTGGGCACCGCGCCGGCCGAGGGCGGCAAGGCCAAGTGGACCAACCACTCGGTCGTCTTCCGTGACACGGCCGAGGCCTACAACCACTACACCAACGGCAACTGGCAGGGCACCGTGGGCCTGGTGCGGGCCGACATGGTGAACAACGCCAAGTGAGGTTCGCCGCGTGGGCGGCCGGCGCGGCGCTGGCCGTCGTCGTCGCCTGGTGGGCCTGGCCGGGCCAGGCGGCCGCGCCGTCGTCCATCGCCGAGGCCGCCCGGCCACACCTGGCGTTGCCGGCGGGCGCGTCCGCAGCCGCATCGCGCCCGGCGGGCTCGCCGTTCACCGACGCCGCGCTGCGCGAGCGGCGGGCGCAGCGCGAGCTGCTGCTGCAGCGGCTGGAGCGCGCCCGCGTGACGCTGGACACCTACCGCCAGCAGACGCGCTACCCGCACGAGTCGCGCCCGCTGGCCGAGCACCCGGACCAGGTCCATCCCTTCGACCCCGTGCGCGAAAGCCTGCCGTTGCGCTTCCCCGGCACCAAGGCGGCCGTGCCGGGCGTGCGCATCGTGACGACGCAGGACCGCGTGTTCATGAGCGGCGACGAGACCGTGCGGGTCAGCGTGGCCGCGCAGGACGACGCGGGCCGCGCGCTGCCGCTGCTGGTCACGCGGGCCGTGGCCTTCGACCTGCCCGACCCTCGCCAGGCCGCCGGCCGGCCGCAGCTGGCGCTGGACTTCACCGGCAGCGACGGCATCTACAGCGCAAGCTTCCAGCCGTCGCGCACCGCGTTCGCCGACTTCGCCGGCACGCTGAGGCTGCAGGTCACGCTGAGCCAGGACGGGCGGCAGGGCGTCGTCAACTTCGACGTCGTCTACCAGCCGCTGGTGCCGGCCGAGTGGGGCGGCATCACCGAGCGGGTGGCGGACGGCTCGCTGGACTTCAACGTCGCGCTGACCGTGAAGCAGCCCGGCCGCTACGTCGTCACCGGCCGCGTGGACGATGCGCGCGGCCAGCCGTTCGCGCTGGTGTCGTTCAACGACGAACTGGGCGGCGGCGAGCAGACGGCGCGGCTGCGCGTGTTCGGCAAGCTGCTGCGCGACGCGGCACCGGCCCTGCCGCTGCGGCTGCGCGACCTGCAGGGCTTTCTGCTGCTGCCGGACCGCTTCCCCGACCGCGCGATGCTGGCGCGGCGCGAGGGCGTCGTCTTCACTGGCGCGCGTCACGCGCTCACGGCCTTCTCCGACGCGGAGTGGAGCAGCGAGGAGCGCAGCCGCTACCTGGCCGAGTTCAACCGCGACGTCAGCGAGCTGGAGGCGCAGCTGGCGGGCACGCCGCCACCGCCCGGGCGCTGAGGGGGCTCAGCGGCGCCCGTTGCCGCGGCGGCGCGCCGCCATGCCCAGCAGGCCCAGGCCGGCGGCCAGCAGCAGCGCGGAGCCCGGCTCGGGCACGGCCGACACGGCATTGAACGCCTGCGCGGGGCCGCCGTTGATGCTGATGCTGTCCACGCCCAGCGTGTGCGAGAAATCGGCCGCCGCACCGTTCTGCGCGCCGGTGAACAGGAACACGTTCATGAAGTAGAAGTAGCGCCCGCAGACGGCCGAGATGGGGGCGGGCTCGGTGCCGTTGCACTGGATCTGCGTGCCGCTGGCGGTGACGCCCAGCGTGGTGTCCACGTCCACGGCGGTGTGCAGCGCGTCGGCCTGCGCGCCGAAGACGTCCAGGTGCGTCTGCGTGCTGGGGCGCAGCACGCTCAGCTGGCGCAGCAGCGTCTCGCCCTCGGCGTTCACGTCCAGGCCGGCGTTGGCGAACAGGGCCGCCTGGCTGGCGTTCGAGAAGTTGGCCTCGGAGCCGTGGGCCAGCACGGCCACGCCGGCGGTCGTCGCGTCGGCGCCCAGCGCCACGTTGCCGGTGGTGGACAGCGAGCCCTTGAGGCCCAGGTTGAAGCGCACGGCGGCGTCCTGGTCCAGCACGGCCCAGTACGACAGCGCCGCGTAGCCGACCGCGGCCATGCCGGTGGCGTCCGGCGTCAGCGGCGCGCGTGCGCTGGCCGCGGCGCCCAGCTGCGTGGCCGAGGCCACGCCCAGCGCACTGGCGCTCTTGCCGCCCACCGTCTGGCCCGACTCGGCCCGGCTCGGCGTGGCCGCCGAGGTGGGGAAGGTCAGGAAGCTGCCGTCCTGCGTCGGCGTGCCGTCGATGAGCGTGCCGGCGCTGACCTGCTTGACCGACACGTACCACTGGTTGAGCAGCAGGCCGTAGAACGAGGCCGGGTCCGGCGTGCCCAGCGGGGTGGGCGGCAGCGTGGCCTGGGCGGCGGCCGGCAGGCTGGCGGCGATCAGGCTCAGGACGAGCAGCGTGGGGCGGGGCAGGCGCATGGGCGGGGTGGGCGTGAAAGACGCGCGAGTCTAGAAAGCGCGCCGCTGCGCCAGCGCCGCGGCCGGCCCCTAAGGCTGGGGGCGCCGGCCCGCCGAGTTGCAACCGTCTGTGAACGGCGCCGCTCAGCGCGGCCCGGCCAGCCAGCCCACGAGGCCCTGGGCCGCCGCGCGGCCGCTGGCCAGGCTGGCCGTCAGCAGGTAGCCGCCGGTGGGCGCCTCCCAGTCCAGCATCTCGCCGGCGACGAACACGCCGGGCAGCGCGGTCAGCATCAGCCCGTCGGTCAGCGCCTCGAAGCGCACGCCGCCGGCGGTGGAGATGGCCTCGGCCACCGGGCGCGGTGCGTGCAGCGTCAGCGGCAGCGACTTCAGCGCCGCGGCCAGCGTGGCGGCGTCGAGCATCTGCTCGCGCGTCAGCAGCTCGTGCAGCAGGCCCAGCTTCAGCGCGCCGAGGTTGAGCCGGCTCTTCAGGTGCGACGACAGCGAGCGGCTGCCGCGCGGGTGCTTCACTTCGGCCAGCACGCGCTCGGGCGTCAGCTGCGGCAGCAGGTCCAGCGCCAGCGTGGCCGTGCCCGTGCGCGCGATCTGCTCGCGCAGCGCGCTGCTGGCGGCATAGACCAGCGAGCCCTCGATGCCGGTGGCGGTGATGACGAACTCGCCGGGGCGGCTTGCAACGCCGTCGGTTGCGAGCGCCACAGGCTTGACCGGCTGGCCGGCGAACTCGGTCGCGAAGCGCTCGCTCCAGCCCGGCCCGGCCGCGTGTGCCGCGGTGGGGCCGACGTCGAAGCCGCAGTTGGCCGGCTGCAGCGGTGCGACGTCCACGCCGCGGGCGGCCAGCCAGGGCGCCCAGGCGCCGTCGGAGCCGAGCTGCGGCCAGGAGGCGCCGCCCAGCGCCAGCAGCGTGGCGCGCGGCGTGACGAGGCGTTCGCCGTCCGGCGTGGCAAAGCGCAGAGATCCATCGTCGGCCCAGCCGGTCCAGCGGTGGCGCATCGCGAACTTCACGCCGGCCGCGCGCAGCCGCTGCAGCCAGGCGCGCAGCAGCGGCGCGGCCTTGAGGTCGGTGGGGAATACGCGGCCGGAGGTGCCGACGAAGGTCTGCACGCCCAGGCCGGCGGCCCAGGTGCGCAGCGCGTCGGCGTCGAAGCCGCGCAGCAGCGGCGCGATCTGCGCCGCGCGTGTGCCGAAACGGCCGACGAAGGGCTCGAACGGCTCGGAGTGCGTGAGGTTGAGGCCGCCCTTGCCGGCCAGCAGGAACTTGCGGCCGACGCTGGGCTTGGCGTCAAAGACGGTGACGGCGTGGCCGGCGGCGGCCAGCA
Source organism: Pelomonas lactea (assembly GCF_043555885.1). Taxonomy (NCBI): domain Bacteria; kingdom Pseudomonadati; phylum Pseudomonadota; class Betaproteobacteria; order Burkholderiales; family Sphaerotilaceae; genus Roseateles; species Pelomonas lactea. The sequence continues at coordinate 608,699 of NZ_JBIGHX010000003.1, forward strand.
CCTCGGCGGCCATCAGGCCGGCGGGGCCGCCGCCGATGACGGCGATGGAATCGGGGGAGCTCATGCCCCCGATTGTCCCCGCCTCACTCGGCGCGCAGCTTGGCCCGCAACGCGGCGCCGATCTCGGGCCGGTCGATGAACGGGTCGGTGGGGTTGCGCAGCTGCATCACGTCTTCCAGGCGCGTCTGCACGCCGGCCAGCGCCTGCGGGTGGCTGAAGATGTAGAACTTGCCGTGGTCGATGGCGTCGAACACCATGGCCGCCACGTCGGCCGCGGTCAGCTTGCCCGAGGACACGGCCTTGTCGGTCTGCGCCTGGGAGATGAGCTGGCTCTTGGTGGGCTTGGTACTGGCGAACTCGGCCGGCCGGTTGCGGTGGCTCTGGCTGATGCCGGTGGGAACGAAGAACGGGCACAGCACCGACGCGTGGACCTGGTCGGTTACCAGCGACAGGTCTTGATACAGCGTCTCGGACAGCGACACCACCGCGTGCTTGGACACGTTGTACACGCCCATGTTGGGCGGGTTCAGCATGCCGGCCATGGAGGCGGTGTTGACGATGTGGCCGCGATACGCGGGGTCGGCCTTCGCCGCGGCCAGCATCATGGGCGTGAACAGCCGCACGCCGTGCACGACGCCCATCAGGTTCACGCCCAGCACCCATTCCCAGTCGCTGAGGGCGTTCTCCCAGATCAGCCCGCCCGAGCCGACGCCGGCGTTGTTGAAGACGAAGTGCGGTGCGCCGAAGCGCTCCTGCACGGCATCTGCCAGGGCTTGCATCTGATCGGCCTTGGCCACGTCGACCACGCGGGCCAGCACCTCCACGCCTGTGAACTCGGCCGCGGCCTTGTGCAGCGCATCGGCCTGCACGTCGACGAGCACGAGGTTCATGCCGCGCGCGGCGGCGAGGCGGGCGGTTTCCAGGCCGAAGCCGGAGCCGGCGCCGGTGATGACGGCGGTTTGCTTGCTCATTGCAGGGGCTTTCTCATTTCGATGTGGGGAATGCCGTCTTCCATGTAGGGCTCGCCCACGGGCGCGAAGCCGAAGCCGGCATAGAAGCGTTCCAGGTGGGCCTGCGCGTGCAGCGTGATCGCGTGGCCGGGCCACAGCTGCTCGCAGCGGGCGACGGACTCGGCCATCAGCGCGCGGCCGGTGCCGCCACCGCGCGCGGCGGGGGCCGTGACGACGCGGCCGATGAGCGCGTCGGGCGACTTCACGCCCGGCGGGATCAGCCGCGTGTAGGCCCGCAGCGCGCCGTCCTCGCCGGTGCCCAGCAGGTGCAGCGTCTGGCGGTCCAGGCCGTCGATGTCGAGGAACACGCAGTTCTGCTCGACGACGAAGACCTGGGAGCGCAGCTGCAGCAGGTCGTAGAGCTGCTCGACGGTCAGCTCATCGAACCGGACGCAGGTCCAGTGCATCAGACCAGCTTGACGAGCTGCTTGCCGAAGTTCTTGCCCTTGAGCAGGCCCATGAAGGCCTCGGGCGCGTTCTCCAGGCCTTGCGCGACGGACTCGCGGTACTTGAGCTTGCCCGTGGCGACGAGGCCGCCCAGCTCCTTCAGCGCCTCCGGCCAGACTTCCATGTGCTCGGACACGATGAAGCCCTCGACCTTCATGCGGTTGACGAGGATGAGCTGCGGCGCGGCCATCGGGATGGGCTGGCCGTCGTAGCCGGAAATCATGCCGCACATGGCCACGCGGCTGAACGCGTTGGCGCGCAGCAGCACGGCGTCCAGGATGTAGCCGCCGACGTTCTCGAAGTAGCCGTCGATGCCGTTCGGGCACTCGGCCTTCAGCGCGGCGGAGAGAGACTTCACGTCGCGATGCTGCTTGTAGTCGATGCAGGCGTCGAAGCCCAGTTCCTCGACGACATAGCGGCACTTGTCGGCGCCACCGGCGATGCCCACCGCACGCGCGCCGCGCGCCTTGGCGAGCTGGCCGACGGCCGAGCCGACGGCACCGCTGGCGGCGCTCACCACGACGGTCTCGCCGGCCTTGGGGTTGATGATCTTCACGAGGCCGTACCAGGCGGTCACGCCGGGCATGCCGACGGCGCCGAGGTAGGCGGACAGCGGGATGTGCGTCGTGTCCACCTTCTGCAGCACGCCGCGCTGGCTGGCGTCGACGGTCTGGAACTCCTGCCAGCCGCCCATGCCGACGACCTTGTCGCCCACGGCGAAGTGGGCGTTCTTCGATTCGACGACTTCGCCGACGGTGCCGCCGATCATGACCTCGTCGATCGCCTGCGACGCCGCGTAGCTCTTGCTGTCGTTCATGCGGCCGCGCATGTACGGGTCCAGGCTCAGGAAGTGGTTGCGCACGCGCACCTGGCCGTCGGCCAGCGGGGCGAGGGCGGCCTCGACGAGGCGGAAGTTGTCGGGCGTGACCTCACCCTTGGGGCGGGAGGCGAGGACGATCTGGCGGTTGGTGTTGCTCATGCGGGTCTCCAGGGCCGGGGGCGTCCCGGCCAGCGGAGGGCATTGAAGCATGGGGGCCGCCGCGGGTCACGTCCCGCGGGCGACAGAAAAGCACGGTCGTGCTTTTCAGGTCTGCGTCGGCTGGATCGGGAAGTTCGTGCAGCCGAGCTTTTCGGAGATGTCGCGGCTGGCGTCCTGCAGCATCTTGACGACCTCGGGCGCCTTCTCGACGTCGAAGCGGAAGGTGGGGAAGGACACGCTCATGCCGGCGATGGGCTGGCCCAGCCGGTCGAAGATGGGCACGCCCAGGCAGCGGATGTGGTCGTCGAACTCCTCGCGGTCCTCGCCGAAGCCCTGCTTCTTGACCTGCTCGAGCTCGGCCAGGAAGGCCGGGCGCTCGGTGATGGTCTTGTCGCGAAAGCGCGTGAACGTCGCGCCGTCCAGGATGCGGTCGCGGCGGGCCGGGTGCTCCCAGGCCATCAGCACCTTGCCGATGGCCGTGCAGTGCAGCGGCGCGCGGCGGCCGATGCGCGAGTACATGCCCAGCATGTGGCGCGAGTCGACCTTGTGGATGTAGATGATCTCGCTGTCGATGAGGCTGCCCAGGTGGACCGTCTCGCCGGTGGCGTCGGCCAGCATCTGCATGTGGTGCTTGGCGAGGTCGACGAGCTCGGGCGCGGGCAGGGCCTTGGCGCCGATCTCGAACATGCGCATGGCCAGGCCATAGCGCTCGCTGTCGGCCTCCTGGCGCACATAGCCCAGGCTCTTCATCGTCTGCAGGAAGCGGTAGACCGTGGCCTTGGGCATGGCCAGGCGCACGGACAGGTCGGTGATGCCGATGTCGCTGCGCTCGCCCAGGGCGTTCAGGATCGCGAACACCTTGAGTACCGCGGCCACCGATTCCGGTTGCTTCGAATCGCCAATGTCCTCGTCCATGTTTTGATTCTTTCGGGCGCTTGTTCCAGGAGCGGAAGTCCGGATTCTGACTCAGGCCCGGCGCGGGCCGGCACCGGCGCGGATTTGGTCAGCCAGTTGATCGGGGCTGGCGGGCCGCAGCGCGGCGGCGTCGTAGACCTCGTCGGGCCGCCAGCCGACGTCGGCGGCCAGCGTCTCCGCCGGGTGGGCGGCCTGCCAGGCCTGCAGCAGGTCCACCGGCTGGCCGTTGAGGCGGCTGTCGCGCACGACGATGGCGCTGCCCTTGAGCCGGCGGATCAGCTGCCCCGGCGCCACGCCGGCCGGCAGCTCCCAGCGGTTGTGCTCGGCGTACAGGCGCGACTGCATGCCCGCGCCCAGCGTGTAGCCGACGTCCTCGGCCTGGTCGGCGCTGAACAGGTTGCTGACGACGTGCACGCGGCCGAAGCGCACGCGCGGCGTGCGTTCCTTGCAGGCGTGGAAGTGGCTGTGGTGCAGCGTCACGCGCAACCGGCCGGTGTCCAGCGCGGCCCGGCTGTCGCTGCTGCCGATCAGCATGGTCTTGTCGTGGGCCTGGAAGCGGCACCAGGACACGGTGACGAGGTCGCTGCCCCCCGTGATGTCCAGCAGACCGTCGTGGTGCTGCACGCGCCGGCCCAGGCGGATGGGCTCGGCCTTGTCGGGGTGATCGCCGTCGTCGAACTCGCAGTGGTCCACCCACACCCGCTCGGCACCGCGCAGCGACAGGCCGTCGTACTCGGAGTTCCACTCGCCATGGCCGTTGTCGCGTGGTTCCCAGGCGGGGAAGTGGTCGTAGGCGTCGGAGAAGCGCAGGTCGCGGATGACGATGTTGCTGACCTTGTCCAGCAGCACCATGCCGTGCTGGAAGCCGGCGCCGGGGGCCGCGCCCAGCAGCGTGGTGTTGGACGGCAGCCGCACGATGGACACGGCGGCCTGGCGCTGCTCGGAGCGCTTGCGCGCGTCTTCCAGCGGGCCCTTGGGGTCGTCGCGGCCCCAGGTGGCGGGGTCGAAGGCGCGGTCGAAGGCGTCGAAGCTGAACGCCGGGTCGCGGAAAGCCTCGGCGCCGCCGGGGCAGAGGTCGATGAAGGTGTGCAGCCGGATGATCTTGGGCTTGTCGCCCAGCCGCAGCGCGGCATCCAGGCCCGCGCGGTCATGCACGTCGAAGACATGCTCCGGCATGGCCGCGGCGCCGCCGGTGGTCTTGCCGACGCCGGCCCAGCCCAGCGGTGATTCGGCCGCCGCGCGTGGCGTGGAAACGCAGCCGCCCAGGGCGGAGAGTCCGGCAAGGGCGAGGACGTGGCGGCGAGGGACGGTCATGGTCGGTTGTTGAATTCGCTGAGGCGGTTCGTGGCGGCGTCGAACGGGCGGCGCGAGGTGCTGGCCTGCCAGGGGCCCACATGTGCGCCGATCTCGCTGTCGCGCACGACGGCCAGGCCGTTGGGGCTGCTGCCGGCCGCCCAGGTGCCGGCCTTCACGCCGGCATCCCAGGCGCGGCCCAGCGCCGTGGCGCCGGGCGCGATGCCGGGCTCGGCGATGAGGCGGCTGTGCGTGACGAGAAACCCCTGCTGAACGTCGGGTGCCGTGCTGGGCGCCAGGATGATGCCGCCGTGGCCGGGCGTGCGGCGGTTGGCGCGGGTGAGGATCGTCGAGTGCTCGATGACCAGCGTCGCGTTGCCGAAGATGAAGTCCACGTCGCCGGCGATGAGGCTGTGGCGGATCAACTGGCGGGACGGGACGTCGGGCCGGCTCGGATTCGGCCGCTTCACGTACAGCGTGTCCTGGTGGCCCAGCAGGCGCACGTTCTCCAGCTGCAGGCGGTCGCCGTTCAGCGTCAGCGCCACGGCCTGCGCGCCGCCGCTTTCGCCGACGCCGGTCGGGTAGGCCTCGCCGCGGCGAACGCCGTCCATCGCGTCGTTGGCGATGGTCAGCGAGATGAGCTGCACGTCATGGCTTTGCACCAGCACGCTGGTGCTGCCGCTGGTGCCGATGGTGGTCTTGCCGAGCTCCGGCCAGCAGGGGTGGGCGGCTTCCTGCTCGCCCTTGGGCTTGCCGGAGAAGCGGTTGTCGACGAGCACCACGGTCGCCGGATCCAGCGCCGTGCCGACGATGGCGAGGGGCGCCTTGTCCTTGATGCAGACGGGGCCGCGGTAGGTGCCCGGCTGGACGTGGATGACCCAGCGCTTGGCACCGGACTGGCCCTCGGCGGGCACCTTGTCGATGGCGGCCTGCACGGACTCGCCGGCCTTGACGATGAAGTCCGGCGCGGCGGCCGACAGGTCGGCCAGCGGCGCCGGCTGCCAGTCACCGAGGTAGGCGGCCGTCGTGTGGGCGGCGGCCTGCTCGGGTGTGAGCTGGGGGCGGGTCTGCGCCTGGGCTCCGGCCGGGCTGACGCCGGTGACCAGCAGCAGGGCGGCCAGCGCGAGCTTCACAGGTCGGCCAGGTAGAGCGCCGGCTCGACGCCGCTGGCGCGTTCCTTGTCGCAGCTGAACAGCACCTGCTTGTTGTCCGGCGTGAAGCTGGGGTGGGGGTGCGTGACCTGGCGGTCATCCTTGTAGACGTCCCAGCCACTGTCGTGGCGAGCGATGCGGCGTGTCGTGCCGGCCTTCAGGTCGAACAGGTGCAGGTAGGGGTCGCCCACCAGCATCGCATTGCTGGCCGTGCTGTCGTGGCTGACCTTGCCCACGCCGTCGCCGACGATCAGCGTGCCATCAAAGTTGCTCATCAGGTGCGAGCACTGTGGCATGGTGGTCAGCACCTTGTTCTGCAGCGTGACCGGGTCGAGGCTGCAGATCCAGCGCTCGGGCGAGTTCGCGTTGTAGCTGACGTAGATCATCGCGCTGCCGTCGGGCACCCAGAACTCGTGCGTGCAGCTCTCGTCGTCGGCGTGCTCCTTGCCGCAGCGGCGATTCGTGCCGTCCTCGTCGATGAACCACATGCGCGCGTCGATGAGGTCGTGCGGGCCTTCGTGGCAGTACGCGACGGTGTTGTCGTCGAACGGGCGGTACTGCGGGTGGCCCAGCCAGCCGCGCTGCTCCAGGATGACGCTGCGCTGGCCGGTGGCCAGGTCCACGCTGAAGAGCCGGCACAGCGGCTGCTTGTGGAACATCTCGTTGAACTTCTGCCAGGTGTTCAGCGGGAACCAGTCGCTTGCTGCGATCTCGATGCCGACGATCTTGGTGCAGGCGCTGTTGGGCACCCAGGTGCCGTAGCCCACCCAGTCGTCGGGCACGACGTACAGCACCTCCTCGCGCAGCGTGGCGAGTTCCAGCCGGATGAACTGGCGCTTGTCACGCACGAAGAACAGGTAGTTGTCGTCGGGGCTCAGGAAGCCGCCGAAGGTGTTCTCGCCGGCGCCGTCGGTGAGCTGGACGGCGCGCTGCGTGTCCAGGTCCAGCAGGTGGTAGTTCCAGTTGGGGCTGGGGTGCGGGCCGAACTCACCGCCGAAGATCAGCTTGCGGCCATCGTTCGTGAAGCACTTCTGATAGAAGTAGTTGCGATGGCAGGTGACGTCCGGCGGCGTCAGCCGCGTGACGCGCTTGCCGGTGTCGGGGTCCTCGCGGGTGAGGAACTGGAACTGGCGTTCTGTGGATTTCATGGCGGCATCCTCGTGGGTGCATTGACTTGCGGGCCGAGCGCCGGGCCGCTCCCAAGCCGGCCCACCGTGGCGATGTGCTCGCGGCTCAATGCCGCGAGCATCGCCGTCCCTTCGGGGGACCGGCCAGGCTCGCCCGCGTTCAGCGCGGCGAGCCTGGACGAGGGGCGTTTTATCGTGCGAGCCAACCGCCGTCGACAGCGATGGTGTAGCCGTTCACATAGTCCGACGCGGGCGAGGCCAGGAACACGACCGGGCCGGCCAGGTCGTCCGGCTTGCCCCAGCGGCCGGCGGGGATGCGCTCCAGGATGGCGCTGTTGCGCTGCTCGTCGGCGCGCAGCTGCGCGGTGTTGTTGGTGGCCATGTAGCCCGGGGCGATGGCGTTCACATTGATGCCGTGCGACGCCCATTCGTTGGCCATCAGCCGCGTGATGCCCATGACGCCGCTCTTGCTGGCGGTGTAGGAGGGCACGCGGATGCCGCCCTGGAAGCTCAGCATCGACGCGATGTTGACGATCTTGCCGCCCTTGCCCTGGGCGATGAACACCTTGGCAACCGCCTGCGACAGGAAGAACACCGACTTCAGGTTCAGGTCCATCACGTCGTCCCAGTCGGCCTCGGAGAACTTGATGGCGTCCTCGCGGCGGATGATGCCGGCGTTGTTGACGAGGATGTGCACCTCGCCGTTGAGCGCCTTGGCTTGCGCCACCAGGTCGGGGATGCAGCTGACGTCGCCCAGATTGGCGCGCAGATCCAGGAACTTGCGGCCCAGCGCCTCGACGGCCGCCTTGGTCTCGTCAGGCTCGGACACGTTGACGCCCACGACATCGGCACCCGCCTGCGCGAGCGCGACGGCCATGCCCTGGCCCAGGCCCGTGTTGCAGCCGGTGACGATGGCCGTCTTGCCGGCCAGATTGAAGTTGTGAAGAACCATGGTCTTTGTCCGAGGTGCGGGGGCACCAGTTGCGTCGAATGAAGCTGGCGGGATCGACGGAGCGCCGCCGTGAACTTGTGGCGGATTTGCCGACGGTCCGTCGGATTTGCCGCGAGAGATCGTTAGAGTTGAAACGCGGTTCCAAATTTCGGCTGCCCGAAGCTTAGGTGGTGCGCGAGGTGTTGCGGAATCATGGTTTCTATTTAGTGAACCACTGTTCCGATTTTGCACGCTTCCCCCTATCATCGTCCACAAGCCAGCCAAAAAAGCATCCGCGTGAGCAACAGCCTCCCGCAAGGTGCGAACCGGCCGGACCCGTTCTTTCCGCGCCGCGGCGGCTGAAGACAGCCGTTGCGAATGACCGGCGCCCGCACTGCAGCGGAGTCGGCTTACAGAAAAACGTCGGGTGCCCTGCGTGCGCCCGGGTAACCGCCCTACCCAGAACCCCAGAGCTGCCAGCGCCTGAGCGCCCAGGCGGCCTCGCACCAGGAGACCTTCATGCCCGCATTCCGTTCCTATCGCCGCCTGGCCCTCCGCCCGGTGGCCCTGGCCGCCACCCTCGTTGCCGCGCCCGCCTGGGCCCAGGAGGCCGCCGCACCGGCCAACCAGCTGGAGACCGTGACCGTCACCGGCATCCGCGCCTCGCTGGAGAGCGCGCTGACTGCCAAGCGCCAGGACAAGGGCATCGTCGATGTCATCAAGGCCGAGGACATGGGCAAGTTCCCGGACACCAACCTGGCCGAGTCGCTGCAGCGCATCCCGGGCGTCGTCATCGACCGCGACGCCGGCGAAGGCCGCAACATCACCGTGCGCGGCCTGGGCGGCGACTTCACGCGCACCCGCATCAACGGCATCGAGGCGCTGGCCACCACCGGCGGCACCGACAGCTCCGGCGGCGCCAACCGCACGCGCGCGTTCGACTTCAACGTCTTCGCGGCCGACCTGTTCAACTCGCTGACCGTGCGCAAGAGCAGCTCGGCCGACGTGGACGAAGGCTCGCTGGGCGCCACCATCGACCTGCAGACGGCCCGTCCCTTCGACCTGAAGACCTTCGCTGCCGCCGTGTCGGTGAAGAGCACCTACAACGACCTCTCCGGCAAGGCCACGCCCAAGGCGGCCTTCCTGATCTCCAACACCTTCGCCGACAAGAAGATCGGCGTGCTGCTGTCGGGCGCCTACTCGCAGCGCAAGGTGTACGAAGAGGGCTTCAGCACCGTGCGCTGGGACAACGGCCCGTCGTCCAGCACCTCCACCACGGCGGGTGGCGTCACCACGGTGACCACCGGCTGGTGCCCGCCGCAAGGCTATGTGCTGCCGGCCAACACCGCGCTGCCGGTGGGCTCCACCGCCACCACCTGCGGCCCGGCCGCCCAGGGCGTGGCGCGCCTGCCGAACACGCCGGAGAACCTGGCCGCGTTCAACACCGCCTCGCTGGCCACCAACTTCCACCCGCGCCTGCCGCGCTACGGCCGCCTGACGCATGACCAGTCGCGCCTGGGCCTGACGGGCTCCATCCAGGTCCGCCCCAGCGACACCACGCTGATCACGGCCGACATGCTGTACAGCAAGCTGGATGCGACGCGCCAGGAAGACTTCCTGGAAGCCATCTCCTTCAGCCGCAACCTGTCGCAGGGCGGCAAGCAGCAGACCAGCGTGCTGGCCGCCGAGTACAACGCCGCCGGCCAGATGGTCTACGGCAAGTTCAACGGCGTGGACATCCGCTCCGAGTCGCGCTTCGACAAGCTGACCACCGAGTTCACGCAGCCCACGCTGACCATCGAGCAGGACATCGGCGAGACGCTGAAGGCCACCGTGCGCATCGGCACGGCCAAGTCGCGCTTCAACAACCCCATCCAGACCACCACGACGCTGGACGCGCCCAACGTCGACGGCTACGTGTTCGACGCCCGCGGCGACGACCGCGCACCGCTGCTGGGCTATGGCACGCTGAACCCGGCCGACCCGAACGGCGCGCTGCAGATCCGTGGCGTGCCGGTGGGCTCCACCAGCATCGCCAACTTCACGCCCAGCGAGGTGCGCATCCGCCCGAACGGTGTGACCAACAAGCAGGACGTCGCCACCTTCGACCTGTCCTGGGACCCGATGGACGGCCTGACCGTCCGCGGCGGCGTCAGCTACAAGCGCTTCAGCTTCACCAGCTATGACTTCCGCCGCACGGTGGAGACGATGAACACGCTGCCCGCCGGCGTGCTGCCGAACGGCCTGACGACGACGCTGAGCGGCTTCGGCAAGGGCCAGAACCTGCCGGCCGGCTCCGTCACGTCCTGGGTCATCCCCAATTTGGACGCCATCGCCGCGGCCTATGACATCTACTGCAACTGCCTGAAGAGCGGCGCGGCCGGCGGCCCGGGCGACTACCGCCTGACCTCCATCACCAACGGCAACGCCCGCGGCGGCAACCGCGCCATCACCGAGACCGACACCGGTGCCTGGCTGATGGCCGAGTACGAGACCAAGCTGGGCGGCCTGCCCGTGCGCGGCAACGCCGGCGTGCGCCACGTGAAGACGTCCATCGTCGCCAGCGGCTACCTCGCCACGGGCGGCGGCAGCCTCGTCACGGCCTCGCGCCAGTACAACGACTGGCTGCCGTCCGCCAACGTGGCCGTCAACCTGGCCAAGGACCTGATCGTGCGCGCCGCGGCGGCCAAGGTCATGTCCCGCCCGCCGCTGCAGAGCCTGAACCCCGGTGGCACGCTGAGCACCACCGGCACCCTGACCTACACCGGCGGCAACCCGCAGCTGGACCCGTTCCGCGCCACCACGCTGGACGCCAGCGCCGAGTGGTATCACTCGAAGAACGCGTTCATCGGCCTGGGGGTGTTCCAGAAGGACATCAAGAGCTATGTGCTCACCCGCGGCTTCGACGCGCCGTTCCGCAGCAGCGGCCTGCCGCTGTCGCTGCTGCCCAGCAACTTCACGGGTGACGAGGTCTTCCGCTTCAGTGCGCCGGTCAACACGCAGGGCGGCAAGCTGACGGGCTTCGAGATCAACGTGCAGCAGCCCTTCACCTTCCTGCCGGGCTGGGGCAAGAACTTCGGTCTGCTGGCCAACTACACGCAGGTCAAGTCCAAGATGGAGTACTCGCTGTCGACGACGGCCGTGGGTGCCGCCACCGTCACCGAAGACCTGGTCAACCTGTCGCCGCGCTCCTGGAACCTGTCGGTCTACTACGACGACGGCACCTTCAGCGGCCGCGTGTCCACCTCGGCGCGTTCGGCCTTCCTGACGGCCGTGCCGGCCGGCAACAACCAGGACGTGGCGGGCAAGAACAAGACCTTCAACGTCGACCTGTCGATGGGCTACAAGATCAACAAGCAGCTGGAAGTCACCTTCGAGGCGACCAACCTGACCAACCAGCCCAACGACCAGTTCATCTCGCGCGCCATGGACAACGTGGTGGTGAACAACTACACGGGCCGCGAGTTCATCGTCGGCGGTCGCTACAAGTTCTGAGCGGGCACGCCATGAAGCGCCTCTCACTGCTTGCCGCGGCCGGGGTTCTGATGGCGGCGTCGGCGGCCTCGGCCGCCGTGCTGGTGCCGGGCACGCCCGTCGCCGGCGCGCTGGACGGCGATGCCGCCGGCCTGCTGGGCTTCGATGAGGCCGCCCAGGCCTACGTCGCCGGGCTGGCGGTGCCGTTGATCGACAGCGACATCGAGTTCGTCTCCGCCGACTACAGCCTCGCGCTGGACCTCGGCAGCGATGGCTCGCTGCGGCTGTGGGACAACTCGGGCACCGGCCTGTTGGGCACCCACGTCATCGACCTCAGGTTTGCCGATGCGTCGCTGAGGCTGGGCCTGCCCACGCTCAGCGCGCCAGCGCAACTGCTTTCGGGCACCGTGCAGTTCCAGTTGCTCGGCCCGCAGTCCGTCCGCCTCACGCTGACGGATGCCCGCATCGACGCGTCCTACGCCTACGTCGATGCCCAACTGGCTCTGGCCCCCGTGCCCGAGCCCGAGCCTGCGGCCCTGCTGGCCCTGGGGCTGCTCAGTCTCGCCGCGCGACGTCGTATCCGCCGGTAAACAACGCCTTCCTCCTTTTCAGGAGACCGTCATGAAGATGTTCGCTGCGGCGCTGAGCGCGCTGCTGGCTCTGCCGTTGCCGGCACTTTCCCAGACCGACCCAGCCCGCGAGGTGGCCCCGGCCGACGGCTTCGCCGCTTTAGGCGGCGGCACCACGGGCGGCGCGGCGGCTGCGGCGGGTCAGGTCTACACCGTCACCAACCGCCAGCAGCTGCTCACGGCGCTGGCCAACGGCGGCAGCCTGCCCAAGATCGTCAAGGTCGTCGGCAGCATCGACATGAGCGAAGGTGTGCCCTTCGCCAGCCATGCCGACCAGGATCAGCGCGCGATGGTGAGGCTGCCCTCCAACACGACGCTGATCGGCGCCGGCCCCGGTGCGGGGCTGGTGAACGGCCGCATCGAGATCATCGGCGTGGCCAACGTCATCGTGCGCAACCTGGCCATCATGGCGCCGTGCGATGTGGCGCCCGTGTGGGACCCGACCGACGGTGCCACCGGCGCGTGGAACTCGGCCTACGACGCGATCACGCTGCAGGGCGCCGAGCGCGTATGGATAGACCACAACACCATCACCGACGCGCCCATCACCGACGACCAACTGCCCATCGAGAACGGCAAGCTGCGCCAGTGCCACGACGGCGCCATCGACATCACGCGCGGCGCCAACTACGTGACGGTCAGCCACAACGTCATCGACCGCCACGACAAGACCATGCTGATCGGCCACTCCGACAGCTACACGGCCGACATCGGGCGCCTGAAGATCACGATTGCCAACAACGTGTTCTCCAACGTCACGCAGCGCAGCCCACGCGTGCGTTTCGGCCAGGTCCACCTGTTCAACAACTACCACGTCGGCACGAAGGGCGTGTCGCCCTACGGGCACAGCTACAGCGTGGGCGTCGGTGCCGGCGCGCGCGTGATCTCTCACGCCAACGTACACGCCATTGCCGGCGCCGCACCGGGCTGCGCCAGCGTCGTGCAGACGCTCAACCCCGACGCCGCCAGCAGCTTCGCCGACACCGGCTCCACGCTGAACGGCGCGCCACTGGGCGCCTGTGCGGTGCCCACGTCGGTGGGCTGGACGGTGCCCTACGCGTTCACACCGCGGCCGGCGGCCCTCGTGAAGGCCAACAACCTGGCCCGCGCCGGTGCCGGCAAGCTGACGACCAACGTGAGCGGCAGCGGCAACGTGGGCGTCACGCCCGGCAGCGTGGAGCCTGCACGCAACGCCACCGGCGTACACACCGACACGCTGCTGGCCATCGCGTTCGACGCGGCCCCGACGATTGGCAACGGCGCCATCACCGTGCGCCGCGCCAGCGACGGGGCGGTGGTGGACCGCATCGACCTGTCCACCGCGCCGTCGGCCACCGACACGCAGACCGTCATCGCACGCACCAACCTGGAGATCGACGCGCTGGCGCTGGGCGCCATGCCGGAGAACGCCGCGCGGGCGCGCTTCGTCTGGTACCGCCCGGTCAGCCTCAGCGGCAACCAGGCCGTCATCCGCCTGCACAACAACCGGCTCGCGTTCGACACGGCCTACACCGTCACGGTCGACGCCGCCGCATTCAACGGCCGCATCAACAATTCGGCCTTCACCGGCCTGACCTGGAACTTCACGACGCGCAGCGCGCCGGCCAGCAAGACCAGCGTGACGGTGGACGACGACGGCACGGCGGCGGACTTCCGCACCGTGCAGGGTGCGCTGAACTGGGTCATGACCTGGTGCTCCACAGGCAGCCCGGCGGCGAACGGCTGCAACACCGTCGCCACGCCCAAGACCATCGCCATCCGCAACGGTCTGTACCCCGAGCTGCTGGTGCTGCGCAACGTCGCCAACCTCAGCCTCGTCGGCGAGAGCCGTGATGGCGTGCAGGTGGGCCGGCTGAACTTCGAGTCGCTGAACAGCGGCAGCGGCGCCAGCGCCGCGTCGGCCGGCACGGCCCTCAGCACGGGCCGCGTGGCGGGCCACCGCGTGCTGGGTGGCGGCCGCGCGGTGCTGCTGGTCGAGAACGCCGACCTGCTCACGCTGCGCGGCTTCACGCTCATCAATCCGCACGCCCGCGCGTCCCTCTACGACAACCAGGCCGAGGCGATCTACTTCAACACCAGCACGACGGCCGCCGCACACCGCCTGGTGGCGCGCGAGATGAACTTCATCAGCGAGCAGGACACGCTGCAGCTCAAGGGCTATGCGTGGGTCTACAAGTCGCTGGTAGCCGGCAACGTGGACTTCATCTGGGGCAACGTGATGGCCGCGCTGTTCGAGGACTGCGAGATCCGCAGCGTGCTTGACGCGTCCAGCAGCTCGCCGGGCTACATCCTGCAGGCGCGCGCGACGGCGGGTGACACGGGCTTCGTGTTCCTGAACAGTCAGCTCACGGCCGGCCCGGGTGTCACGTCGGCCTACCTGGCGCGCAGCGGCGGCACGACGAGCACCGCCTACGTCGACAACATCGCCTTCATCAACACGCGCATCGGCCCGCACATCCTGCCCGTCGGCTGGTGCAGCGGCACCGGCACCAGCAAGACCGGCACGGGGCAGGGCAGTTGCAGCAGCAACCCGCCGCCGTGGGCCGGCACCGCCAACGGCGGCGCCACCGACGCCGCCGGCTGGCGCGAGTGGGGCAGCAAGGACCTGGACGGGAACCCGCTGGACACCAGCGCCCGGCTGGGCCTGGCGACGGTGACTGTCGGCGGTTCACCCGCCACCGTGCAGCTCGCCAAGACGCTGGACAGCACCGCCGGCCTGACCAGCCGCGCCGACATCTTCCAGCGCTCCACCATCGCCACCGGTTCGCCCGGCGGCTGGGTGCCCGCTCCTTGAAGCCCCTCGTCCGGTCACGCCCCGCTGAACGCGGGCGTGCCCGGCCGGTCCCCCGAGGGGACGGCGATGCATGCGGCCGCGAGCCGCATGCACATCGCCAGACGGGCCGGCTTGGGAGCGGCCCGGCGCTCGGCCCAATCCAACACCAACGACTCAAGGAGACAAGATGACCTCGAACCGCCTGCCCGCCACCGCCCGCCTCAGCCTCTGTGCTGCCGCCGTGCTCAGCCTTGTCCACGGCGCACACGCCCAGGCGGCCGACGCCCCCGCCACCCCGGTCAACACCATCGAGCGCATCTCGGTGACGGGCTCGTCCATCAAGCGCCTGGCCGGCGAGACGGCGCTGCCGGTGTCGGTCAACAAGTCCGAGGAGCTGGAGGCCCGCGGCCATACCGAGCTGAAGGACCTGCTGCTGGAGCTGCCGCAATCGCAGTCGCTGGGCACCAACTCCGGCGCGGCCGGCCCGGTGCTGAACCTGCGCGGCCTGGGCCCGATGCGCACGCTGACGCTGCTGAACGGCCGCCGCCTGGCCAACGAGCCGCTGCAGGACCAGTACGTGTCGGCCAACGTCATCCCGCGCATCGCGCTGGACCGCGCCGAGACGCTGCGCGACGGCGCGTCGTCCATCTATGGCTCCGACGCCATCGGCGGCGTGCAGAACTTCGTCACCAAGGACAGCTTCCAGGGCGCCAAGATCAAGGTCGAGCTGAACGCGCCGCGCCGCTCCAGCGTGGGCCAGACCAACGCCATCGGCTTCATCGCCGGCATCGGCGACCTCGCTGCCGATGGCTGGAACGTCTACGGCGCCTACGACTTCCAGAGCAAGGGCGCGCTGATGCAGGGCGACCGGCCCGAGCTGTTCGACGGCTCGGCGCTGAACCAACTGGGCCTGCTGGTGGCGCCCTCGGCGAAGAACCAGAGCCCCATCGCCAACTACGGCTTCGCGCCGGCATCGGCGTCCGGCGGTGCGAACAACAACAACTACAACTCCAGCTTCGCCACCGGCTGCGTGGCACCGTACTCGCTGCCCACGCTGGGCGCGGCCAGCCTGAACACGCCGCCCACCTATGCGCCCGGCTGCTACCGCGACCCGAACTTCTTCACGGCGGTGAGCGACGGCAGCGAGATCACCAACATGTTCGGCAAGGCCACGATGAACCTGGGCCAGGGCCATCGGATCAGTGCCGAACTGCTGCACTCCGCCTTCACGGTCAAGAAGTATCGCGGCATGCAGATCAACAGCTCGTCCAACGAGCCGGTCACCTACTACACGATTCCTTCCACCAGCAAGTTCTACCCCGGCAAGGGCATCACGCCGCTGGTCAACGTCATCGGCAGCAACACGGGTCTGGGCACCAACTCGCCCACCATGTTCATCGACCCGGTGAAGACGCCCGGCGTCGTCAGCCCGCTGAACATGAACAACCGGACGGTGTACTTCCAGTGGGGGCCGGGCGAGCTGGGGTCGGCCTACCGCAACGACGAGCAGGTGAATGATCGCCTCGTGCTGGCCGCCGAGGGCTCGGTGTGGAACTGGGACTACCGCGTGGGCCTGAACTACGGTCACTCGCAGCGCAACACCGCGACGGGCGGCGGCTACATCCTGTTCAGCAAGGCGCAGGAGGGCTTCACCAACGGCATCCTGAACCCGTTCGGCCCGCAGGACGCCGCCGGCCTGGAGTACCTGAAGAGCATCGAACTGCGCGACTACGTCTACCGCAAGAACGAGGCCTTCAACAAGTCCGTCGACGCGACGCTGACGCGCGAGCTGATGCAGCTGGGCGGTGGCCCGCTGACGCTGGCCGTCACCGGCGAGCTGCGTCGCGACGAGGCCAAGGTGCATGCCGCGCCGCTGGACTACGTCGCCAAGCTGCCCAACGGCAACTACAACATCAGCAGCGCCGGCGTCGTCGTCAAGGACGACATCGTCGGCGAGAACCCCACCGGCGTGGCTGCCAAGCTGCACCGCAACATCAAGTCCGCCGTCATCGAGCTGGACGCGCCGCTGACCAAGCAGTGGAGCGTCAACGGCGCCGTGCGCTCCGACACCTACAGCGACCTGAAGACGACGACCGTCAACCCCAAGCTGTCGGTGCGCTTCCAGCCCACGACGGAAGTGATGCTGCGCGCGTCCGCCAACACGGGCTTCCGCGCACCGTCCATCATGGACATCCAGAACCCCACGCCCGAGGTGCGCCAGATCGTCATGGACGACCCGGTGCTGTGCCCCAGCCCGACGCCGCTCATCGCGGGCTCCGGCACCGCCGCACCGAACACCGACCCGGTCAAGGTCTGCAACGCCACCACCGACTACTGGACCAAGTCGCCCGACAACAGCCACCTGAAGCCCGAGAAGTCCAAGGGCTGGGCCGTCGGCGGCGCGTTCGAGCCCGTGCGCGGCCTGCTGGTGACGGTGGACTACTGGAGCGTCAAGCTCAACGACGTGCTGGGCGCGCTGACGCTGGCCGAGGTGCAGCAGCAGCCGGGCAAGTACAGCGCGAACATCCTGCGCAAGGCCGACGGCACCATCGACCACATCCTGACCAGCCAGGCCAACCGCGGCGACATGGACATGCGCGGCCTGGACGTCGCCGCCACCTACCAGCTGCGCACGAACAGCTGGGGCGTCTTCAACTTCAAGCTGGACGGCACCTACTACGACAAGTACGCCTTCTCGGTGGAGAAGGGCGGCGAGATGCTGCAGGACGTGGGCATCCTGACCACCGACGCGCGCTACACCGGCCCCAACGCCGGCCTGGCCACGACGCAGCAGATCATCTACCGCTGGAAGCACACGGCCGCCGTGAACTGGCGCTTGGGCAACTGGTCCACGCAGCTGTCGCAGCGCTACAGCAGCGGCCTGACCGACCTGACCCCGCGCGCCGGCTCCACCTACACCGACGTGAAGCCCTACAAGCAGTACAACGTCAGCGCCGCGTTCTCGGGCATCAAGAACGTGAAGCTGGTGTTCGGCATCAACAACCTCACCAACGTGTACCCGGTGCTGACGGCCAACGGCAACTACAACGGCTACCTCACCAGCGGTGCGGACATCCTGGGCCGCAGCTACCGCTTCTCGGCCGAGTACACGTTCTTCTAAGCCGGCTTCTCCGCTGACACGCGCGCAAGGGCTCACCGGTCTTTGCGCGCCTTTTTCATTCAAGCCCCATGCTCATCAGAACCCTTGCCCTTTCCGCGCTGGCGCTGGCCGCGTCGCTGAGTGCCGCCGAACCCGTGGCCGTGCCGGCCACCGCCGGCATCGCCACACGCGGCTGGACGCAGACCCAGGGCGGCCGCGGCGGCCGCGTCATCAAGGTCACCACGCTGGCGCCCTCGGGCCCCGGCAGCCTCAAGGAAGCCATCGAGGCGAGCGGCCCGCGCATCGTCGTCTTCGAGGTGGGGGGCGTCATCGACATGGGCGGCCAGCCGCTCAAGATCACGCAGCCCTTCCTGACGCTGGCCGGCCAGACTGCACCCGACCCCGGCATCCACATCATCAAGGCCGAGACGACCATCGCCACGCACGATGTCGTCATCCAGCACCTGAGCTTCCGCCCCGGCGAGTTCGGCCGGCCCAAGAAGGGCGGCGGCGACCAGGACGGCATCTCCGGCATAGCCGGCGCGCACGACGTCATCGTCGACCACTGCAGCTTCTCGTGGGCGACCGACGAGAACCTGTCGGCCAGCGGCCCGCGCTTCGACGGCAAGACGCCCGAGGACTGGCGCCGCGCCACGTCGCACCGCATGACCTACAGCCACAACCTGATCTACGAGGGCCTGGGCAACTCGGTGCACGCGAAGGGCGAGCACAGCAAGGGCTCGCTGATCCACGACAACACCAGCGGCGTGCTGCTCTACGGCAACGTCTACGCGTCCAACCGCCAGCGCAACGCGCTGTTCAAGGGCGGCGCGCAGGGGGCCATGGTCAACAACGTCATCTTCAACCCCGGTGACCGCGGCGTGCACTACAACCTGCTCGCCAACGAGTGGGCCGGCCAGCCCTGGCAGGTGGGCCGGCTGACGCTGGTGGGCAACGCGATGCGCCATGGCCCCAGCACGGTGGCGGGCACGGCCTTCTTCACGATGCTGGGTCAGGGCGACCTGGAACTGCACATGACCGACAACCTCGCGCACGACGCCCACGGCCGCCCCGTGCCGCTGCTGGGCAACAACGCGCAGACGACGGGCAAGCTCATCGTGCTGCCGCAGGCGGACCTGCCGCCCGGCCTGGCCATCCGCCCCGCCTCCGACCTGGCGCGCGCGCTGCCACCGCTGGTGGGCGCCCGCCCTTGGGCGCGCGACCCGCTGGACGCCAAGCTGCTGGCCGACATGGCCGAGGGCAAGGGCCGGCTGATCGACTCGGAAGTGGAGAACGCGCTGGGCTACCCGCGCCACGCACCGACGAAGCGCGCGTTCAAGGCCGAAGACTGGAACCTCGACGACATGTCTCCTAAGGCCGGTTGGCCGAATCTGTGAGCCCCCCGTCCGGTCTCGCCCTGCTGAACGCGGGCGTGCCCAGCCGGCCCCCCGAGGGGGCGGCGATGCTCGCGGCATCGAGCCGCGAGCACATCGCCCGCCGGGCCGGCTTGGGGCGGCCCGGCGCTCGTCCCGACATGCAAAATTCACGACGGCCATGAAGATGAAGCAACTCCTTCCCCTCATCGCTGCGGGCCTGTGCCTGACGGCTTTTGCGCAGTCCGCACCTCCCGCGTCGGCCCCGAAAGCGGGCGAGACCACCGCCAACGTCGCCACCGGCCCGCGCCTCATCCTCGTTGGCGACTCGACGATGGCGCCGCGCAGCGGCTACGGCAATGCGCTGTGCGCGCGCGTGCAGCAGGTTGCCTGCATCAACCTCGCGCGCGGCGGCCGGTCCAGCATGAGCTTCCGCGCCGAAGGGCTGTGGGACACCGTGCTGGCGCTGCTGAACGAAGGCAAGGCCCACGGGGGAGCGCGGCAGAAGACGCTGGTGCTGATCCAGTTCGGCCACAACGACCAGCCCGGCAAGCCCGGCCGCTCGACGGACCTGGCCACCGAGTTCGGCCCCAACATGGCCGGCTATGTGAAGGACGTGAAGGCCGCCGGCGGCGAGGTCATCCTGCTGACGCCGCTGACGCGCCGTACCTTCAAGGACGGCGGGCTGCCCAGCGACCTGCGGCCCTGGGCCGAGGCCATCCTGAAGGTGGGGGCCGAGCAGGGCGTGCCGGTGCTGGACCTGAACGCCATCAGCCACGCCGCCGTCGCCGCGATGGGCCAGGCCGCGGCCGACACGCTGGCCGAGGCACCGCCGCGCTTCGACCGCACGCACGTCGGCCCGAAGGGCGCGGCGCTGTTCTCGGAGCAGGTGCTGGAGGGGCTGGTCCAGCTGCGGCCGGAGCTGGGCGGCACCAGGACGCTGCAGCCCTGAGCTTCAGCGCAGTTCGGTGCTCACCCAGGCGGCATAGTCGGTAGAGGCCTGAGCCACCGGCAGCGCGAAGATGGCCGGCAGCTCGTAGGGATGCTGCTGCCGCAGCAGCGCCTCCAGCGCGGCATAACGGGGCGCATCGGTCTTGAACATCAGCCGCAGCTCGGGCTCGCTGACGACCTCGCCCTGCCAACGGTAGGTGCTGTGGATGGCCTCCACCTGCACACAGGTGGCCAGGCGGTGCTCAACCGCGGCGCGGGCCAGCGCATCGGCCTGCTCGCGCGTGGCGACGGTGGTGAAGACGGCCAGCAGCGTCATGCTCCGCTCCCGGTCATCCCATCCATCCGGCACAGGCCGCCATGGGTTTGCCGCGATGCCGGCGTCTCCAGATCGCAGGCCAGTTCAATGGCCTGGGGCGTCGTCGGAATGAAGCCGACGCGGAAGATGAGCCGGGCTTGGCCGGCCGTACTGACGCACAGCTTGATCAGTTTGGACGAGGTGAACGAAGGCGCGTAGATCAGCCGCCATTCCGTCTGCCGGGGTAGCGTGAACCGGCCGTTCTGATCGGTGGTCGCCTTCACCCAGGGCTGGCCACAGGGCAAGTCATCCGTGCCCTGCGCGGCCCATACCTCACGCCCGACCACCGGTGCTCCGGCGCTGGTCAATGACCCCGAGATGGCGGGCATCGTCGTTGCAGCATGGGGAATGGGCGCGCAGCCGGCGCCGGCCAGCGACAGCAGCAGCACGAGCAGGCGGGGTGAGGGCATGTCAGTCAGGTTTTGGCGTTACCGAGACCTGCGCATGGTAAGTGCCAGCCACTCGCCAGCCTCGCGCTGCTGCGCCACGTCGAAGCGATGCCCGCCCGCCGTCGTGGTGGTGGACAGCCCCCCGGCCGGCCAGGCGCGCGCGAGCTGCCGCCAGCTTGCCTGCACGGCGTCCCACGGGAACAGCTTGTCGTCCGGCGACCCGAACAGCAGCAGCGGCCGTGGTGCGATCAGCGCAGCGACATCCGGGTGGTCCAACTCGGCGGCCAGGCCCGGGTGGGCCATGCTGAAGGCCGACTGGCCCACAAGCGTGTGCTCGCCGGGCCGCAGCAGGCCGTCGCGTGTGCACATCCAGTGCGCGGCGACGCAGGCCGACACCTCGTCGCACACGGCGGCCAGCTGCCAGGCGCGCAACGCCCCCATCGAGAAGCCCAGCACGGCCACGCGCTTCGCGTCGACGCCCGGCTGCTCGCGCAGCCAGCGGTGCGCGCGCAGGTCGTCGCTGGCGATGACGCCGGCCCAGCTGTGGCCCAGCTGCAGCAGGTGGTTGGTCAGCGCCTGCTGGTCGTCGCGCGCAAGGCCGGGCCGGCCGCGTTCGCCCCAGCCCAGCGCGTCGATGGCGAGCACCGCGAAGCCCGCCTGCACCAGCAGGTCGCCGACGAAGCGGCCGTCGAAGTAGCGCTGCACCCAGGCGTCGGCCGAGGCGCTGGCGGCCAGCGGGCGCACCATCTTTTCCTTGCCGATGTCGAAGCGCGCGCCGTGGTCGTGCAGCAGCAGCACGGCCGGGTGCGGGCCGGGGCCATCGGGTTGCAGATGGAGGGCCGGCACCCGGTCGCCCAGCGCGCCGCGCAGCGTCAGCGACCGGGCGGTGTAGCCGCCACGCGCCTGCTCGGCACGCACCTCGGTGGCGAAGCCGCTGCCGTCGTCGCCGGGCAGCAGCATCAGCCGGCGCGCGGCGGCCAGCGCCGGGCCGCGCCAGCCGGCGTCGGGCCGCCAGGCCAGGCGGGGGCGCCAATGGCGCTGCAGCGCGGCCAGCGTGTCGTCCAGCGCGTCGGCGCGGGCCAGCAGCGGCGCGGCGGCCAGCGCGGCGAGGAGGTGGCGGCGGGTGGGTGTCATGGTTGCGAGGGGCTGCCAAGCTGCCAGCGCTGTGCGAGAGTCGGGCGATGCACCGCCGCCACGCCTGCCTGCTGCCGCTGCTCCTGTCGGGAGTGGCCCGGGCGGATGAGCGGGTGCCGCTGCGCATCGGCTGGAGCGACTACCCGCCGTTCCAGCACAAGGGTGCCACGGAGGCGCCGCAGGGGCTGGACGTGGAGCTGCTGGAGCTGCTGGCGCGGGCCGCCGGCGAGCGGCTGCAATGGCTGCGCCGGCCGTGGGCGCGGCAGATGGCGGACGTGGCGCAGGGCGAGCTGGACCTGATCCCCGCGGCGACGCCCACACCGCAGCGGCTGGCGGTGGGTGAGTTCACGCAGCCCTACCGCAACGAGCGCGTGGCGCTGATGGGCCTGGCCGGTGCCGGGCCGGCACCGCGCCGGCTGGCGGACCTGAAGGGCCGCGCGGTGCACATCGGCGCCATCCGCGGCGTGGCCTTTCCCGAGGCCGTGCGCCGCGAGCTGGCCGACCCGGCGCTGGCCGGCCTGATGCTGCCGCTGCATGCCAACGACCTGACGCTTTCGGCGCTGCGCTCGCGGCGGGTGGACTACGTCATCGACGACCCCGTGACGCTGCTGCACCGCGCGGGGCAGGAGCCCGGCGAGGCGGTGGAGGTGGCGCTGGAGCTGGCGGTCAGTCCCGTGCATGTGTATGTCAGCCGGCGCACGCTGGAGCGCCAGCCCGCGCTGATGGCGCGCCTCAATGCCGGCCTGCAGCGGGCGCGCCAGCAGCCCGAGTGGGGCCGTGTTCTTTCCCGCTATCCGAGCTATTGGCCGCCCACCCATGTCGGCAACGCCAGCGACAGCGCCGGGATGTAGGTGACGGCCAGCAGCGTGACCAGCAACGCGCCGTAGAACGGCGCGATGGAGCGCATGACCTGGCCCACCGACACGCCGCCGATCGCGCAGCCGACGAACTGCGTGCTGCCCACGGGCGGCGTGTTCAGGCCCAACGCGCAGTTCAGCAGCATGACGATGCCGAACTGCGTCGGGTCCATGCCGGCCTTCATGCAGATGGGCAGGAAGATGGGCGTGCAGATCAGGATGGTGGCCGCCATGTCCAGGAAGGTGCCCAGCACGAACAGCAGCACGTTGACCCACAGGAAGATCAGCCACGCGTTGTTGCCGCTCATCTGCTCCAGCCACTCGCCGGTCTTCTGCGGCACCTCGTACAGCGCCATGAAGTAGCCGAAGGCCGACGAGATGCCGATCAGCAGCAGCACGACACCGGTCGTCTTGCAGGCCTTGGCGCAGGCGGCCAGGAAACCCTTCCAGCTCAGGCTCTTGTAGGCGATGCCCGTGACGATGAGCGCCCAGCACACGGCGGTGGCGGCGGACTCGGTAGCCGTGAACACACCGCTGAGGATGCCGCCCAGGATGATGACGATGACCAGCAGCCCCGGCAGCGCCGCGACGAAGGCCGAGAACACCGGGCCCCAGCCGGGGAAGGCGCCGTTCGTCGGGTAGCCGCGCTTCACGGCCACCGAGTAGGCGGCCACGAGGTTGGCGATGGTCAGCAGCAGCGCCGGCAGCAGCGCCGCGAGGATGAGGTTGAACACGCTCACCGCCGCGATGCCGGCGGTGGCCAGCACATAGATGATGAGGTTGTGCGAGGTGGGCATCAGCGCGCCGACCAGCGCGGCGTGCGTGGTGACGTTGACGGCGTAGTCCGCGTCGTAGCCCTCGCGCTTCATCAGCGGGATCATCACCGAGCCCATCGCCGACACGTCGGCCAGCGGCGAGCCGGCCACGCCGCCGAACAACGTGCAGCCCAGCACGTTGCTCATGCCCAGGCCACCGCGCACATGGCCCACCAGCCGGTTGGCGAACGTGACGATGCGCTCGGCGATGCCGCCGTGCAGCATCAGCTCGCCGGCGAAGATGAAGAACGGGATCGCCAGGAAGGAGAACACCTGCATGCCGCCCACCATCTTCTGGAAGACGATGGCCATGGGCAGGTCAGCGGCGAGTGCCGTGGCGATGGAGGCGAGGCCGATGGCGAACGCCACCGGCACGCCCAGCAGCAGCAGCAGCACGAAGCTGCCGCACATGATCCAGAGTTCCATGCCTTCCACGTTCAGACCCCGGCTTCTTCAATGGTGTGACCGCGCAGCAGCGCGATCAGGTGTTCGATGCAGAACAGCACGATGAGCGCGCCGGCGATGACCAGCGGCAGAAAGTCCAGCCCCTCGGGCACGCCCAGCATGGGCTTGGGCTCGTCCCACTTCAGCGTCAGCCATTCCCAGCCGGCCATCGCCATCAGCACGGCAAACGCGATGACACAGACGTGGATGAGCGCCTCGGCCACGCGCTGCGCGCCGCGCGGCAGCAGCGCGACGATGGACTCCATGCCCAGGTGGCCCGCGTCGCGCACGCCCACGGCCACGGCCAGCGCCGTGATGTAGAGCACCAGCAGCAGCGCCACCGGCTCGGTCCACGTCGGCGAGTCGTTCATCACGTAGCGGCCGATGACCTGCCATTGCACGCAGGCCACCAGCAGCACCAGGCCCAGCACGGCCGCACGCAGCGACCAGCGCGACAGCGCCGCGCAGAACGTCGTGTAGGCCGGAACCCCAGATCCGGCAGTCGACCGCTTGCTACTCATCGAAAGTCTCGATCCATCAACATCGTGTGTATGGGTTGACGCTCACCACTTCGGTGAGCACCGCTGCGTGCCCGCTGGTCTGGCGCTTCGTGCCGCCGGCCGCGTTGCTTCTCCTTGCGGGCAGGGGCCCGCTGCGTCGTCGCGCCTTGCCTGCGACCCGCCTCGCCAGCCCCTCGGGCGCGCTCAACTGCCGGATCTGGGGTCACTGGATGTCTTGAATGGCCTTGACGAGCTTCTGCAGGTCCGGCGTGTTGACGAACTTCGCGATCACCGGCTGCACCGCCTGGCGGAAGCCCTCGCGGTCGGGCGTGACGATCTCGGCGCCGGCGGCCTTCACGGTGGCGAGCGCCTTGGCTTCCTGCGCGTCCCACTTCTCGCGCTGCACGATGACCGACGCCTTCGCGGCGGCGCGCAGCTGCGCCTGCTGCTCGGGCTTGAGCTTGTCCCAGATCTTCTTGCTGATGAACAGTGCGTCGGGCGTCATCGAGTGCTCGGTGCGGCTGTAGAACTTGGCCGCCTCGAAGTGGCGGAAGCCCTCGTAGCTGGGGATGTTGTTCTCGGCCGCGTCGATGAGGTTGGTTTTCAGGCCCGTGTAGACCTCGCCGATGGGCATGGGCGACGGGTTGGCGCCCATGGCCGTCATCGCGGCCACCCACAGGTCGGTCTGCTGCACGCGGATCTTCACGCCCTTCATGTCGGCCAGCGTCTTGATGGGCTTGCGCGCGTAGACCGAGCGGGCGCCCGAGTCGTACAGCGCCAGGCCCACCATCCCCTGGTGTTCGCAGGCCTTCAGGATCTCTTCGCCGGGCGCGCCGTCGTAAGCCTTGCGCATGTGCGCCGTGTCGCGGAACAGGAAGGGCAGGGCCGGCACCAGCGTCTTGGGGCACATGGCCGACAGCGGGCCGAGGTTCACGCGCGTCATCGCCAGCGCGCCGAGCTTGACCTGGTCGATGGTCTCCTTCTCGCTGCCCAGGGCGCCTTTGTTGAAGACCTTCACGGTCAGCGCGCCGCCGCTGCTCTTGGCCAGCACCTGGCCCAGGTGCTTGACGGCGGCGACGGTGGGGTAGTCGTCGCTGTTGTGCACGTCGGCGGACTTCAGCTCCAGCGCAAAAGAGCCGGTGCTCAGCAGCGCGGCGGCCAGCAGGGTGAGGGTGTTCTTCATGTCGTTGTCTCCTTAATCGATCGCGCGGTAGCGCAGGTTCGAGAACCGCGCTTCGCCGCTGCCGGCGGCGTAGATCGCCGGGCGCAGGCTGGCGAAGCCGCCGGCCGTGTTGTGGTGGTAGCCGCTGACGTCCATCTGCACCGGGAACTTCGTCCACGGCTGTGTGCCGTCGGCGCGGCTGAACAGCGTCAGCACATGGCGCGCGCAGCGCAGCTTGAGCTGCAGGCGCCGCGCGATGCCGGCCGGCTTGGGCACGGCGCGGATGTCCTGCCCGTAGCGGTGCAGCTGGAAGCTCCGCGCGTTGGCGCCCATGCCGGCGTACAGCCGCGGGCTGTAGAACATCAGCAGGCCCACCTGCACGCCGTCGTCGAAATCCACGTCCAGCTCGACCTCGAATGCCGGGTCACCCTGGATGAAGCCCAGCGGCGCGCTGTCGCCCGGGCCCTTGCCGGGCGTGGCGCGCAGGTGCAGCCTGCCGTCGGCCACGCGCACCCGGCTCATCTGGCCGCTGCCGCTGAGGAACTGCCAGTGGGCCTTGAGCGCCGTGCCGGCGAAGTCGTCGGACAGCGCCCGGCCGTGCGGCACCGCGCGGTCAACGGCGGGCATGGGCAGCGGCTGGCCGTCGTCCACGTCGACGTGGAACCAGCCGTCGGCGCTGAAGCGCGCGGGCGCCAGCAGCATCTGCCGGCCCAGCGTGTGGAAGCTGTTCTCGTAGCCGTGGTACAGCATCCACCAGTCGCCCTTCGGGCCTTGCACCAGGCTGCCGTGGCCGCGTGACCACCAGCGCTCGCGCGGCGAGGTGGTGCGCATCAGCGGGTTGTGCGGCGCCTGCTCCCACGGGCCGTCCAGCGTGCGGCTGCGCGCGGCGATGACCATGTGGCCGGTCGGCGGCCCGGCGGTGCCGCCCACGGCCAGCAGCATGTGCCACCAGCCGCCGTGGCGCAGCATCTTGGGACCCTCGGGCGAGAAGCTCTCGACGTCCCAGTCCTCGGGGTAGCGCCAGGGGTCGTAGATGTGTTCGATGGCGCCGACCGTCTTCAGCCCGTCGGCACTCAGTCGCACGCGGTCGCCGCCGCTAAGGTAGAGCCAGCGCTGGCCGTCCTCGCCGGCGACGTGCGTCGGATCGATGTGCCTGGACAGGCCCAGCGGCTGCGGCCGGGACCAGGGCCCCTCGATGCGGTCGGCCCATATGACGAGGATGTCGTTGGGCTGGGCCTTGACGGGCAGGTAGAGGTAGTAGCGGCCGCCGTGCTTGCACAGGTCGGGCGCCCAAACACTGCCGACGGCCTCCAGCAGCGCGTTGGCCACCGGCTGCCAGTTGACGAGGTCGCGCGAATGCCAGATCAGCAGCCCGGGCACGGCCTCGAAGCTGGAGTGCGTCAGGTAGTAGTCGTCACCGTCCTTCAGCACCGTGGGGTCGGGCCGGTCGCCGGCGAGCACGGGGTTCAGGTAGCGGCCGTCGCCCTGGTCGGCCTGGCGCTGGCCCTCGATGCCCCTCGGCCACGGCTTGCACGGCGGCAGGTAGGGCTGGCCGGGCGCGTCGCTGCAGTCGGCCGCGGCCCAGGCGGGCGGCGCGGCCAGCAGCGCCAGCAGCTCACGGCGCAGCAGGGTCATTTCGAGACCTGCGTGAACAGCGATTGCCAGCCCGCCTTCGGGCTCATGTCGGCCAGGTTCCAGTCGGCCTCGACGAACGCGCGCTGCGTGGGTGGGCGCTTTGGCAGGCCGCCGGGGTTGTTCTGCGTCTCGTCGTCGATCAGCGTGCCGCGGTCTTCGGCGATGTCGCTGAGCTGCTTGAAGTCCAGCGGGTCGCGCGCCCACGGCCGCGAGCCGACATACAGCGGCAGCAGCCGCTCCAGCTCGCGCGGCGCCAGCCAGGTCAGGCCGGCCGGCAGGTAGGCCTCGCGGGCCGGAATGATCTGCGCGGGGCCGGACGTGTAGCGGCCCGTCATCGGCAGCGGCTGGCCCTGGCGGTCCTGCGCGAGGTTGTCCTGCTCGAACAGCTGCACATCGCCCACGCCGCCCAGCGTGAACAGCGGCAGGTGGCGCTCGGTGTTGGGTCCGGCGCGGTAGACGTTGCCGGCCAGCGTGATCCTGCCGGTCTGGTAGGGGCGGCCCACCCACTCGTGCGCGATCAGGTTGTAGTGCACCGCGCGCCAGCCGGGGTTGTAGATCAGGTTGTTGACCATCGCGCCCCAGGCGCCGCCCTTGAACAGCGCGTTGCGCTCGCGGTTGGACGCGTAGACGTTGCCCAGCAGCAGGATCTGCGTCGCGTTGTCGTGGATCAGCGAGCCCTTGCTGTGCTCCCCCTTCACGTGCACCGCCTCGTTCAGCCCCTCGTAGATGAGGTTGTGGCTGTAGGTGATGGCGTGCGAGGTGTGGGCGCGCCAGTCGTCGGGCGTGGCGCCCTCGAAGCGGCGGCCGCCGACCGACAGGTTCTCGTCGGTGGCCCACGAGAAGCTGCAGTGGTCCACGATGATGCGCGCCGCGCCGTCGCCGGTGGAAAAGCCGTCGTGGTCGTTGCCGCTGCGCTTGGCCCGGCCGTAGGCGCCGGGGCGGATGCTGAGGTGCTGCAGGATCACGTCCTGCGCGAACACCTCCAGCTCGCCCTTGACCAGCGTGATGCCGGGGTCGGGCGCGGTCTGGCCGGCGATGGTGACCTGGCCTTCGCGCAGCTTCAGGCTCTTGCCGCCGAGGTCGATGACGCCGCCCACCTCGAACACGACGATGCGCGGGCCGCGCGCCTCCAGCGCCGCCGCCAGGCTGCCGGGGCCTTCGGCCGCCAGCGTCGTCACGCGGATGATTCGGCCGCCCTGGCCGCCGGTGGTCTTGGCCCAGCCGGCGTGCACATAGGTGGCGGGGTGCAGCGGCGCTGTGTCCTGGGCCTGGGCCTGGGCCTCGCTGAGGCCGAGGCCGCTGACGGCCGCGAAGGCCAGTGTCCAGAGGGGGCGCATCGCGGTCAGCCTTGCATCAGGTCTTGCATCGCGTCGCGCGGGATCAGCGCGCCCGGGTGCTGGATGACGCGCGCCGCCAGCCGGTTGCCGAAGGCCGCGGCCTGCGCGGGTACCACGCCGCGCAGCCGGCGGCTCAGGTAGCCGGCGGCGAAGGAGTCGCCCGCGGCGGTGGTGTCGACGACGCGGGCCACCGTCTCGGTGGGTACCTCCTGCCACTGGCCGTCACCGCCGACGATGGCGGGCAGCCCGCCGCGCTTGATGGCGATCTCCGGCACCGGCAGCGCCTGCGCAGCGCTGACGGCGCTGGCCAGGTCGGGCAGGCCGTGCAGCGCCTGGTGGTCGTCGGCGGTGATGAGGGCCACCGAGGCCGTTGCAAACGCGCGGCCATACCAGTAGCGCGCGTCGGCCACCGATTCCCACAGCCGCGGCCGGTAGTTGTTGTCGAAGGCCACCACCTTGCCGGCGGCGCGCATGCGCGCCATCAGCGCCAGCGCCCGCTCGCGGCCGGCCTGCGGCAGGATGGCCAGGCTGATGCCCGACAGGTACAGCGCGTCCAGCGCGTCGGCCTGGTCCTCCAGCGCCGTCGCCGCCGTGTCGAAGAACGCCCGTGCCGCCGCCTGGCCGCGCCAGTAGTGGAAGCGCCGCTCGCCGTTGTCGTCCAGCTCGATCAGGTACAGCCCCGGCACGCGCCCGGGCAGCCGCTGCACCAGGCCGGTCAGCACGCCTTCGTCCTGCCACCGTTCCAGCATGCCGGCGCTGAGGCTGTCGTCGCCCAGCGCCGTCGCGTAATGAACCCGCAGCCCCGCGCCGCCGCAGCGGGCCAGGTAGACGGCCGTGTTCAGCGTGTCGCCGCCGAAGGTCTGGCGCAGGTTGCCGAAGGCCTGGCCTTGCAGTTCCAGCATGCATTCGCCCAGCGCGGCAATGGACACGGGCCGCGCCGTGGTCGAGGGGAAGAGATTCACGGTCTAAAAATGAAACAACGGTTCAATAAGATAGCTTACCCGGTTCATTCTCCGCCCCCTGGTTTACCCCGGCCGCTCAATCGGGCGACCGAAACGCCGTGGCCCTGTGCGGTCACGGGCTGTTGCGATGCCGGCTCGACCCGCCGTGCGGCAGCGGGGATGATGGCGACAACCCGTGGTGGAGGAGAGCCCATGTCCCTGCTGGAGCCGCTGGACCCGCAAGCGCTGGAAGTCCGTATTTCGGAGTTGCTGGTGGCCACGTCCGACAGCCATGACCCGGCGCTGGACCGGTGCATCACCGACGTGTTGATGTTGCTTCGCCGGCAACTGCGCATGGACGTCGTCTTCGTGTCGGAGTTCGTCGATGGCGAGCGCGTCTTCCGCTTCGTCGAGGGCGGCAGCGCGCTGGGCCTGCAGGCGGGCGACTCCGGGCCGCTGGAGGAGAGCTATTGCCAGCGCGTCGTCGAGGGCCGCCTGCCCGAGCTGCTGACCGACGCCCGCCCATGGGTGGCGCGCGGCGAGTTGCCGGACACGGGCATCGCCATTGGCGCCCACCTCAGCACGCCGGTGGTGCTGGCGGACGGCAGCATCTATGGCACCGTGTGCTGCTTCAGCACGTCGGCGCAGCCCGACCTGCAGGCCGGCGCGCTGGCCTGCCTGCGCCAGTGCGCACGGCTGGTCGCGCGCAAGGTGGATGTGGAGGGGCGGGAGCGGGCGGCGTTCCCGACCCTGGAGGCCGTCCAGCCCGACTGGTCGGCCACCGAACCGCTGCCCCTGGGCGGCACGTCTTGAGGAGCACGGCATGAGCGACGGTTTTGGCCACGAGGTGCCGCCGCGGCACGCCCAGCAGGCGCACCGCGGCGTGGCGCGCTATCTCGTCATCATCGGCTCGGCCGACGGTGCGGTGGCGAGGCTCTTCCTGGCCGACCGCACACCGGCCGGCGAGTTCGACGCCGGCACCGAGGAAATCACCCACATGACCGGCGGCGCGCAGGCCTCGACAGGCGCCGCCGGCCCCGAGTGGGATGGCGCCCTGGCCGGCCACACGGCCGCCGAGCGGGCCGCCGCGACGGTCTACGTGCTGGACGTCTGAGTCAGCGCAGCGCCTCGGCCAATGCCTGCTGGTAGGCCGGGAAATGGTGTACGTCGCCGTGCCCCGCGCCCGCAACGCGCACCAGCTGCGCGTGCGGCTGGGCGGCCCGCAGCTTCTCGCTCTCGGCAAACGGGATGACCGCGTCCGCATCGCCGTGCAGCAGCAGCAACGGGCCGTGCAGCCGGGGCACGACGAGGTCGGTGCGCAGCGGATAGCGCACGGCCCACGCGGGCAGCCAGGGGTAGTGCTCACGCGCCAGGCCCGCAATGCTGGCATAGGGCGACACCAGCACGGTCAGGTCCGGCTGCACGTCCGCGGCCAGCCGGGCCGCGAGGCCCGTGCCCAGCGAGCGGCCGACGATGACGATGCGTTTGCCGGCGTAGCGAGGTGCCACGCTGCGCCACACGGCGGCCGCATCGGCGTGCAGCTGGGCCTCGGCGTCGATGCGGCCGGTGCTCTTGCCGAAGCCGCGGTAGTCGGGCATGACGAGGTCGTAGCCGGTGCGGCGGTAGAACTCGGTGTTGACGAACCAGCTCTTCAGGTTGCCTGCGTTGCCGTGAAGGTAGAACACCACGCCGCGCGGCTCGGGCAGGCGCAGCGCCAGCACCGACAGCCGCGCGCCCGGCACGTCGACGACGCTTTCGTGCACGTCCGCTTCGGTGGCCAGCGGCGTGTCGGCGGGCAGCGGCTCGGGGTGGAACAGCAGCTTCTCCTGGCCCCACCACAGGCCCGCCGATGCGCCGGCCCAGGCCAGCGCGGGAAGCGCCGCCAGCGCCAGCGCGAGGCGCCGCCGGGAGGGTCGCGAGCGTGTCATGGCCGGGTTACGCGCCGGGCGCCGCGGCGGATTCAGCGGCAGGCCGAGGCGGCCAGCCAGGCCTGCAGCTGCGGCAGCCAGTCGTCCACCGCCTGCGCCAGTGCGCGCGCGGCACCCGGCGCGTCGGGCGCGGCGGGGCGCTCAAGCCGCCAGTGTTGCTGCAGCGCGGCGCCGCCGCCGGCGGGCCACAGCGTCGCGTGCACGCGCAGCACGGCCTGGCTGTGCGTCGCGCTGCCGAACTGCTGCTCGAACTCGTCGAGGTTGACGGCCAGCAGCGCGGCGGGCCGGCCCTCGCAGCCCGGCTGGGCGGCGAGCTGCTGGCGCAGCCGCTGCGTCAGCAGCGCCGGCGGCGGCGCGGCCCACACGCTGTCGCGGTAGCGCTCCAGCCGCTGCGCCTGCTGGAAGTTCAGCCGGTAGGCGATGCCGTCGCCGCTCAGCCACGTCGGCGCCGTCACGTCGGCGATGCGCCAGGCCAGCGCACCGCCGGCGGCGGCCGCGGCGGGCGCAGGGCCGAGGTCGTAGACGGCGCGGGCCGGCGCGGTGGGCGCCAGCGAACAGGCGCCCAGCAGCGCGGCGAGCAGGGGGAGGAGGGCAGTGGTTCTCATTTGGCGGCACCGGTCTTCAGCCGGTCGGCAAAGCCCGCCTCGCCCGGCCCCGGCGGCTGCGCGCCGCGGCCGAACAGCAGGCTCTGCGGCTGCTCGCCCAGCTCGTGCGCGGCGCGCTCGATGCTGCGGCTGGCGGCCGACACGTCGGCCAGCACGGAGCGGGTGCGCTGCGGCGTGTCGCCCACCAGCGCGAGTTCCAGGTTGCGGCTGGTGGCCTGCACCTGCTGGGCGGCGGCGTCCAGGCGGTCCAGCACGGCGGCGCGGGCGCGCAGGTCCTGCGCCAGCGCGCGGCCGTCGGCGGCCAGCGTCTGGATCTCGCGCAGCGCCGCGGTCGCCTGCTGCGCGGTGCCGTCGGCGTTCTTCAGCAGGCTGGGCAGCTCGCGTGCGGCGGGCTGCAGCGCGGCCATCAGGCGGCTGGTGTCGGCGGCGGTCTGGTCCAGCCGCGCCAGCGTGCGGGAGAGCTGGTCGCGGTTGTCATCGCTGAGCAGCTTGTTGAGCCGCTCGGCCGTCTCGGCAAAGCCGGCCAGCAGCAGCGGGCCGCTTTCGGCCAGGCGGTCCAGCAGCGTGGGCTTGAGCGCCAGCCGCGCGCCGGGCTGGGCGCGCTGCAGCGGCGCGCTGGTGGCCGGCTCCTCCAGGCTGACGAAGGACAGCCCCGTGACCCCCTGCAGGCCGAGTTGCGCGTGCGTCGTGGCGGCCACGGGCGCGGCGGCGTCGACGACGATGCCGACGAGGATCTGCCGCGGGTCCTCGGGGTCGAAGCCGATGCTGTCCACCCAGCCCACCTCCACGCCGCGCAGCTTGACGGGCGCCTTCAGGTTCAGCCCCGGCACCCCGCTGCGGGCGACGACCGTGTAGCGCACGCGGGCCGTGCGGTCGCCCTGGAACCAGGCGACGCTGGCGGCCAAGGCCAGGCCGAGCAGCAAGAGGAACAGGCCGGCGGCGAGGGCGTGGGCTTTGTTTTCCATGGCAGTCAAATCAAGGAGTCTTCTCTGAGCACGGCCGGGACGCCGCCTTCTTCGCTGGTGTCGTCGAGGCTGAGCCGGAAGCGCTTCACGTCTTCCTCGGCGCAGCGCTCCAGGTGGCCGAGGAAGAAGTTGCGCACGAACGGGTGCGGCAGGCGCGCCACCTCGGTCAGTGGCCCGCAGGCCAGGATGCGCTGTTCGGCCAGCACGGCCACGCGGTCGACGACGGCGAACAGCGTGTCGACGTCGTGCGTCACCATGACGACCGTCAGGCCCAGCTCCTGGCGCAGCTTGCGCAGCAGCTTGACGAACTGCTTGGCGCTGTCGGGGTCCAGCCCGGCGGTGGGTTCGTCGAGGAACAGCAGCTGCGGGTCCAGGATGAGCGCGCGCGCCAGCGACACGCGCTTGACCATGCCGCCCGACAGCTCCGACGGGCGCTTCAGCGCGTCGTCGGGCTTCAGGCCCACCTGGGCGAGCTTCAGCAGCACCAGCGGCTTGACCATGTCCGGCGGCACGCTGTTGAGCTCGCGCAGCGGCAGCGCGACGTTGTCGAACACGCTGAGTGCCGAGAACAGCGCGCCGTTCTGGAACAGCACGCCCCAGCGGTAGCGCACGCGCTCCAGGTCGCGCGCGGCGCAGCGGCCCAGCGGGTGGCCGAAGATCTTCACGCTGCCGGCCTGCGGCACTTCCAGCCCCAGCAGCAGGCGCAGCAGCGTCGTCTTGCCGGAGCCGGAGCCGCCGATCAGCGCCATGACCTCGCCGCGGTGCACGGTCAGGTTGAGGTGGCGGTGGATGACGTGGCCGTCGAAGGCCGTCGTCACGTTGTCGACTTCGATGATGGCTTCCGTCACGCTAGACCCCGACATCGGAAAACAGCACTGCAAAGATCGCGTCCACGACGATGACCAGCGTGATCGCCGTGACGACCGACTGCGTGACGCTCTGCCCCAGGCTCTCGGTGTTGGGCTTCACGCGCAGGCCGAAGTGGCAAGCCAGCAGCGCGATGAGGCTGCCGAACAGCACCGACTTGGCCCAGCCCAGCCACAGGTTCACCGGCTCGACGACGCTGGGCAGCGTGTGCAGGAACTGCGCCGGGTCCAGCTTCAGCTGCGCGCCGGCCGCGGCCATGCCGCCCAGCAGCATCAGCGCGCTCGTCCATAGCGCCACCAGCGGCAGCGAGATGGCCAGCGCCACGACCTTGGGCGCCACCAGCCGCACCGTGTGCGAGATGCCCATCACCGACAGCGCATCCAGCTCCTGCGTGACGCGCATGACGCCGATCTGTGCCGTCATCGCCGAGCCCGAGCGGCCCGCCACGATGATGGCCGCCAGCAGCGGCCCCAGCTCGCGCAGCACGGCCAGGCCCAGGATGTTGATGACGAAGATGTCGGCGCCGTAGGTCTTGAGCTGGCGCGAGATCAGGTAGGACAGCGTCAGGCCGACGAGGAAGCCGACCAGCGCCGTGATCGGCAGCGCCTGCGCGCCGGTGCGGTAGACGTTGGCCGAGATCTCGCGCCAGCCGATCAGCGACGGGCGCCTCAGCATCAGCAGGGCATCCAGCAGCAGCCGGCCGGTCAGCGTGACGATGTCCACGCCGTGGCGGGCGAAGGCCAACACGCGGCGGCCGGCGCGTTCCAGCCCAGGGCCCAGGCCGGGCTTGCGCCGGGGCAGCGCGGCGGGCTGCATGAACTGCGCGAACAGCGTCACATGCTCCGGCAGCCACAGCAGCCGGGCGGGCGGCTTCTGGCCCCAGCCCTGCCACAGCGTCAGCGCGCCGGCGGTGTCCAGCTGGCCCACCTCGCGCAGGTCCCACAGCGCGCCGGCGTCGTCGGCCACGGCCTGCGCGATGCGCTGGCGCAAGGTCTCGTAGCGTCCGCGCAGCGCCAGCAGCGTCCAGTCGCCGCTGACCCGCCATTCGCGCGGGCCACCGGCCTGCAGCCGGGGTTCTGCATCCGGCCGCGCCGCCGGCCCGGCGTCGGCCGGGTCGGGCAGCGTGAGGAGGCCGGCATCGCTCATGGCGACACGATACCGCGCTGGCTACGATGCCCGTTGAACCTTTGGAGGGTGGCGGGGTACTCACGCGGCATGTCGATCTGGTCCAGCATCCGAAAAAAGCGCGACGCCGCCCCGGCGCCGGAGCGCGGCGCGGCCACGGAAGCCGTCGAGCTGGCGCTGCTGGCCGGCGTGAAGCGTGGCCGCCGGGCCGACTTCGACGCGCTGTACCGCCTCTACCACCCGCGGCTGTGGCGCTTCCTGACGCACCTGATGCGCCAGCCCGACGCCATCGAGGAGGCGCTGAACGACACGATGCTGGTGGTGTGGCAGCGCGCCGACGGCTTCGATGGCCGCAGCAAGTTGTCGACCTGGATCTTCGGCATCGCCTACCGCAAGGGGTTGAAGGCGCTGAGCCGGCAGGACCTGCCGGTGGACGACGACGACCTGCCCGAGGCGGCGGACACGGGCCCCGGCCCCGAGCAGCAGCTCAGCCTGGGCCAGCTGCGCGGGCGGCTGCGCGAGGCGATGGCCGAGCTGTCGCCAGAGCACCGGGCCGTCGTGGAGCTGTGCTACTTCCACGACATGGCCTACGGCGAGATCGCCGAGGTGGTGGGCTGCCCCGCCGAGACCGTGAAGACGCGGATGTTCTACGCGCGGCGCCGGCTGCGCACCCTGCTCGACGATTTGGCCGGGCATGGAGGAGAGTTGTCATGAGTGTGGTCATCCCGATGGAGCACGACGAGCACGCGGCCGTGCAGGCCTTGCTGCCCTGGTTTGCACGCGGCCAGCTGGACGAGGCCGACATGGCCAAGGTGCAGCAGCATCTGCCGCACTGCGTGCTGTGCCGCAACGAACTGGCCGCCGAGCGGCCCATGCAGACACTGCTGGCCGGCGCGGGCGCGCCCGAGGACGTGGGCGACGTGGAGGCGGGCCTTGCGAAACTGCACGCGCGCCTGCTGCCGGTGGCTCGCCAGCCCGCCGCGCCGCGCTGGGTGCCCTGGGCGCTGGGCGCGCAGGGGGCGGCCTGTGCGCTGCTGCTGGGCCTGTGGCTGCAGGCGCGGCAGGACGCGCCGGCCTACGAAGGCCTGTCGGCCGCCGGCACGGTGCCGGTGGCGGCGGACGCGCTGGTCATGTTCAAGCCCGGCACCGGCGAGCAGGCGTTGAGGGAGCTGCTGCAGGCGCAGGGCGCCAGCGTCGTCGCCGGGCCGACAGAGACCGGCGCCTGGCTGCTGCGCGTGGACGCCCGCGGGCTGGCCGCGCTGCGCGCGGCGCCCATCGTGCAGCTGGCCGAGCCGCTGCAGCCGGGGCCGGCACGATGAAGCGGGCGAGCCTGTGGCTGCACTTGCTGGTGCTGCTGGCCTGCTGCCTCACCGGCCGGCCGGCAGCCGCGCAGGCCGAGGAAGCGCAGCGCCAGGTGCTCGTCATGCTGCAGCTGCCGAAGGCGCACTATCGGCCCGACGGTAGCTACGCCGGCCACTACGGCGCCGGCGTGGGCCGGCAGTCGCGCCAGCAGGTGGCGCAGAGCCTGGCGGAGAAGCACGGCCTGGAGATGCGCAGCGAGTGGCCCATGCCGCTGGCCGGCGTGGACTGCTTCGTCATGCGGCTGCCCGAGGGCGACCGGCGCTCGTCGGCCGAGGTGGCGCGCGTCGTGTCGGACGACGGCCGCGTGGCCTGGGCGCAGCCCGTGGGCCTGTACCAGGCGCAGGGCGGCAGCGCGCAGGAGCCGCTGTACGCCGCGCAGCCGGCCGCCAGCCAGTGGCAGCTGGCCGAGCTGCACCAGCTGGCCACCGGCCGCGGCGTGCGCGTGGCGGTGGTGGACAGCGGTGTGGAGACGCAGCACCCCGACCTGGCGGGCCAGGTGATGCACAGCCAGAACTTCGTCGACGACCGCCCGCCGCCGGCCGAAGGGCATGGCACGGCGGTGGCCGGCATCATCGCGGCGCGGGCCGACAACGGCGCCGGCATTGCCGGCATTGCGCCCCAGGCGCGGCTGCTGGCGCTGCGCGCCTGCTGGCAGGCCAGCCCGGCACAGACGCTGTGCACCGGCCTGGGCCTGGCCAAGGCGCTGTACGCGGCCATCCAGCAGGGCGCGCACATCATCAACCTGAGCCTGGGCGGGCCCGACGACCGGCTGCTGGCGCTGCTGCTGGACCAGGCGCAGGCGCGCGGCGCCACCGTCGTGGCGGCGCTGCCGGGGCGCGACGGTCCCTTCCCGGCCAACCACCCCGGCGTGCTGGTGGTGGGCAATGCGCCGCCGCTGCCCAGCGGTGCGATGCTGGCGCCGGGCAGCGGCATCCCCAGCACGGCGCCGGGCGGTGGCTGGACGGTGGTGACGGGCTCGTCCTTCGCCGCTGCACACGCCGCCGGCCTGCTGGCGCTGGCGCGCGAGCTGGACGCCAAGGCCACGCTGGTGACGGCGGCGCAGGGGCGCATCGACGGCTGCGCGACGCTGGCGCGCTGGGCGGGCCCCCGTCATGCGGCCTGCAGATCGCTCGTGCACACTGCGGAGTAATGCCCGCCGCGCGACCGCTGCTTCTGATGCTCCTGCTGACCGGCGCCGCGCGCGCCGATGTCGGGGCGACGCTGTCCGTGCAGACGGACGCCCGCGAGCGCGGCGTGTCGTACACCGGCAACCGGCCCGGTGTGCAGTTGGGCCTGGGCTGGGATGGCGCTGCGGGCTGGTACGGCGGCCTGTCGCTGGCGCGCGTGCGCTTCGACGCCGACCGGCGCGGTGCCTGGCTGCGGGCCTACGGCGGGCGCGTGCTCGAACTGAAGCTGGGCCTGGATGCCGAGGCCGGCCTGGTGCTGCACCGCTACGAGGGCCTGTCGCGCTACGACTTCGCCGAGGGCTATGTGGGCCTGCTGGGCGAGGGCTGGAGCGTGCGCCTGCATCACGCCCCCGACTATTACGGCAGCGGCCAGCGAACGGTCTATGCCGAGGCCAACCTGCGCTGGCCCGCGGTGGCGCCAGTGGCGGCGCTGGCCCACGTCGGCCTGCTGCACAGCCGTGGCGCGTCGCGCTGGGCCAGCCAGCCGTACAACCCGCGGGGCGCTACGCGCGTGGATGCGCGCGCGGGGGCATCCTGGCAGTGGGGCGAGGGGCTGGAAGTGCAGCTGTCATGGGTGTCCGCCGGCCGCGGCGGCCCGGTCATGTGGGCAAGCGCTACGCGGCGCAGCACGGTTGTGCTGAGCCTCAGCACTGCGCTCTGAGCCCTCGCCAGCCTTGCCGCGCCCGCTGTGTGCGCGGGTGCCGCACATGTAACGGCAGGCAAGAGATGCCCTGAAGACAGTGACAGCGGTAGACCGCCCACCGGCGCATGGGCAGCATCGCGCCCTTGCAGATGAATGCGCTTTCAACAGGGCGCGTTCCACAACCATACCGTCACGAGGGACTCATGCCGCGTCAGGTCTTGCGCCATCTATCCACCCACGGCTTGCCGTTTGCCATCAGCCTGCTGGTCGCAGCCTGTGGCGGCGGTGGCGCCGGCGAGTCATCTCAACCGACGGTGCAGGGCAGCGACGCCGGCGCCACCGCCCGAGCGCTGGCCGCAACCGCCGGCGACACCGAGGCGGCGCTGACGCCGGTGGCCGTGACGGCCAGCGCGTCGGAGCGTGACGATCTGTCCGCCGCCAAGGCCATCGACCATGACGACGGCTCGCGCTGGAGCAGCGGCTTCAGCGACGACCAGTGGCTGATGCTGGACTACGGCAAGACGGTGGCCATCAGCCGCGTGCACATCGACTGGGAGCGCGCGCACGCGACGCAGTACGAGCTGCAGGTCAGCGCCGACGGCGCGGCCTGGACGACGCTGAAGGCGGTGGCCAACAGCGCCGGCGGCAGCGAGGACTGGACGGGCCTCAGCGGCCAGGGGCGCTACCTGCGCCTGAAGGGCATCAAGCGCTCCTCGCAGTACGGTTACTCCATCTTCGAGATCCAGGCGTTCTCCGGCGTCGCGCCGGCTTCCGCGCCCGCACCGGCCCCTGCGCCGGCGCCTGCACCATCGCCGGTCGACACCAGCCAGCCCGGCGTTGCCGTCAAGCCGGTGGCCGCCACGTCGTCGGCCGTCGAGAACGCCGGCAATGCCGCCGCGATGGCCATCGACGGCAAGCCCGGCACGCGCTGGGCCAGCACGTTCGAGGACGGCGCGTGGATCCAGTTCGACTTCGGTGCCAGGACGGCCGTGGGTTACCTGAAGCTGGTCTGGGAGAACGCCTACGGCAAGGCCTACTCGCTGCGCACGTCGGACGACGGCAAGACCTGGACCGAGGTCCGCAACGTGAGCAACGGCCGCGGCGGCACCGAGGAGTTTTTCAACCTGGGCGTGAACGCGCGCTACCTGCGCCTGCAGGGCGTGGCCCGTGCCACGCAATACGGCTATTCGCTGTTCGAGGCCGAGTTCAAGACGCCGGGCAGCGACAACACGCTGGCCGACGTCGCCACGTCGGCCGTCAAGTTTCCGGCCAGCGGTGCCGGCCTCGTGCCGCTGCCGACGAGTGCGGAGCCGCTGGAGTCGCTGCAGTTCACGCTGCCCGACGGCACGCTGGTCACGCGCTTCGGCGTGCGCGGCCTGGCCCGCCACGGCCGCGAGCGTGGCGAGGACTGGAACGAGATCGGCTACGGCCCCAACGAGACGGTGGACGCTGCCGGCAACCCCGTCGACAAAGGCCCGGGCAACTTTCTGACCTTCGTGCCGCAGTACTTCAAGAACCGCACCTGGGGCTTCGAGATCATCGACAACAGCCGCGTGGCCGGTGTGACCAGGCCGACGCTGAAGGTCAACCAGTACTTCACGCAGCCGCAGCTGCCGGGCGGCGTGGCGTGGTTCCGCGCCTTCGACCGCGTGGGCGTCACCGGCTACGGCTGGATGGCCCCCGGCGAGCTGGCCGACAAGAGCCTGGCGATCTGCCCGCCCGTGGCCTACCCGCCCAACGGCAAGTTGCTCAACGCCAACCTGTTGAACAACGGCTGCAGCCTGACCGTGAACGGCTACCCCGGCCATGGCGACATCGGCGCCGACGGCATGCCCAACGGCAAGAGCGTGCCGGGCCGCGCGCTGGTCGTCGGCGACGTCATCGAGGTCTCGCCGTCGTTCTTCTCGACGACGCAGGCCATGCAGGCCATCGGCGACAACGGCGGCATCCGCTACTACGCCGGCGAGTGGACCTATGTCGTCGGCACCGGCCTGCGGCCGTCCTATGGCGTGCAGCCGCGGCTGATGAACGCGCCGCTGCCGGTGGCCACGCTGTCGGGCGGCGACGGCTCGGTGTCGTACAACTACTCCGACAACGGCCTCTTCATGTTCCAGCAGCCGCACAACCACGCGGGCATGCAGAACATGCAGCGCTTCGTCGAAGGGCGCCGCCTGGTGCACACCAACTTCACGACCGGCGACCACAACGAGCCCGGCAACGACCGCTACACGCCGGCCGTGGGCCTGCAGGGCCAGCGCTTCAACCAGTCGGCCTGCATCGCCTGCCACGTCAACAACGGCCGCAGCCCGGCGCCGACCGCCGTCAACCAGAAGCTGGACGCGATGTCCGTGCGCACCGCGATGCTGGACGCCGCCGGCCAGCAGCTGCCGCACTCGCGCTACGGCACGTCCATCCAGATGAACGCGTTCTCGGCCAGCGGCACGCCGCAGGACTGGGGCACCAGCGTGCGCGTGGGCGGCTTCGAGACGAAGACGGTGACGCTGGCCGACGGCACGGCGGTGGAACTGCGCAAGCCCACGCTGGCGTTCGACGGCCCGGTGCCGGCGGTGTTCTCGCTGCGCGCGGCGCAGCCCATGATCGGCACCGGCCTGCTGGAAGCCGTGCCCGAGGGCGACATCCTGGCCCGCGCCCGCAGCATGGCCGACGAGGACGGCGTGAAGGGCGTGCCCAACTACGTCTTCGACCCCGAGACCGGCGCCGTGCGGCTGGGCCGCTTCGGCTGGAAGGCGTCCAAGGTTTCGCTGCGCCACCAGACGGCCGCGGCGCTGCTGCAGGACATGGCGGTCACGTCGCCCGTCTACCCCAGCCGTGCGTGCAACAACGGCCCGGTGGCCTGTGCCGCGGGCAAGGCCGAGCGCGGCATTGCCGAGGCCGACCTGCAGTCCGTGTCGCGCTACCTCGCGCTCGTCGCCGTGCCGGCGCAGCGCAGCCTGCCCAGCGGCTTCCCCAAGGGCGTCGCGCCGCTGGACGAGCACCGCGTAGACCCGCTGCAGGTCAGCGCCGGCGCCAAGCTGTTCCAGGCCATGCGCTGCACCGCCTGCCATGTGACGGACATGAAGACGGGCCCCGGCCACCTGTTCGCCGAACTGCGCAACCAGGCCATCAAGCCCTACACGGACCTGCTGCTGCACGACATGGGCGCGGGGCTGGCCGACGGCTACGTGGAGGGCCAGGCCACCGGCGCGCTGTGGCGCACGGCGCCGCTGTGGGGCATCGGCTACACGGAGAAGGTCATGGGCGATGCTGCCAAGGTCGGCTACCTGCACGACGGCCGCGCCCGCAACCTGACCGAGGCCATCCTGTGGCACGGCGGCGAGGGCGGGAAGTCGCGCCAGCGCTTCGAGGCGCTGGGCAAGGCCGACCGGGACGCGGTGCTGGCCTTCCTGCGGTCGCTGTGACCGCAGGCTGAACGTCAGGCCTCAGCCAGCTCGCGCAGCGCCCGCGCCAGGTCGCGGGCCGGCGGGCGCTGCGCCACCTGCGGTTGCAGGCAGGCCTGTGCGAGCGCCGTGGCCGCTGCCGGCGCGGTGCCGCCGTCGCAGCAGCCGAGCAGCTCTTCCAGCAGGCAGCCCAGCGCGCGCACGTCCAGCGCCCGCAGCCGTGCGGCCTGCGCCGCAGGCACGCTGGCGAGGAAGGACGCGGCACCGAAGTCGCCCAGCCGCACCCGGCCCTGGCCGTCGTGCAGCAGGTTGTGCGCGTACAGGTCGCCGTGCGTGAGGCCGCGCTCGTGCAGATGCGCCAGCGCCTCGGCGACGCCGGCGGCCATCGCCAGCGCGACGGCGGGCGACAGGCGCAGCGCGGGGTCGTAGACATCGCGCGTGCACGACGCCAGGCTGGGCGGCCCGGCCAGCGTGCGGAACTCGGGGCCCACCAGTGGCATCAGCAGGCCATCGGCGCCGGCCGGGTGCCCGCTCAGCCGGCCGATGGCCGGGATGAGTTGCGGGTGCGCCCCCGCCTGCAGGCAGGCCGCGAGCTCCGTGGACGGCAGGCCGTCGCTCGTCACCTCGCCCTTGAAGACCTTCACCGCCACGGCGCCCCGGTCCGCGTGTGCCGCGCGGTAGATGTGGCCCGACGCGCCTTCGCCCAGCAGCGCCTGCACGTCGAGGCTGGCCCACGGCACGAGCGGTGCCGGGGCGTGGGCCAGCGTCTGCGCTTCCTGCGTGGCGCTGTACGGGTTGCCGCCATGGGCCAGCCAGGTCAGCCGGGGCAGCGCCAGCAGCCAGTCGGGCAGGGCGCCCAGCTGGTTGGCGGAAATGCGCAGCAACTCCAGGTTGCTGCACGCCGCCAGGCTCGCCGGCAGTGCGTGCAGCCGGTTGCCGGCCAGCGCCACCTTCTGCAGCCGCGGCCGCCGGCCCAGCTCGTCGGGAAGCGTCTCGATGCGGTTGTCCGTCAGGATCAGCCAGCGCAACTGCGGCGGCAGCGCGGCGGCCGGCACGTCGACGATGCGGTTGGCCTTGAAGCCCACCATCTCCAGCGCCTCGCAGCGCCCGAGCACCTCGGGCAGCCGCGTGAAGCGGTTGTCGGAGCAGAAGATGACCTTGAGCCGGTGCAGCCGCGGCAGGTCGGCGGGCAGGTCGTCCAGCTCGTTGTCGGACAGGTCCAGCACTTCCAGCGTGTCGGCGAGGGTGTAGACCTCGGCCGGCAGTTCGCGCAACTTGGCGCGAAGGGTCAGGCGCTGC
This sequence comes from Pelomonas lactea, assembly GCF_043555885.1. NCBI lineage: Bacteria > Pseudomonadati > Pseudomonadota > Betaproteobacteria > Burkholderiales > Sphaerotilaceae > Roseateles > Pelomonas lactea. The sequence goes on from NZ_JBIGHX010000003.1 coordinate 651,800, forward strand.
GCGCCGTGCAAGTTGCCTGCGCGAAGTTGCTCCAGGGTGTTCAAGCGTGCCTACTTTGTCTCAGGGGTGGCGAAGCTGCAGGGTCAGACCTTGCGCACGAACTCCGACTTCAGACCCATCGCACCGATGCCTTCGATCTTGCAGTCGATGTCGTGGTCGCCGTCGGTCAGGCGGATGTTCTTGACCTTGGTGCCCACCTTCACGACCAGCGACGAGCCCTTGATCTTCAGGTCCTTGATGACGGTCACCGTGTCGCCGTCCTGCAGCACATTGCCGACGGCATCCTTGATGACGCGGGACTCCTCTGCGGTCGCCTCAGCCGGCTGCGCCGACCATTCGTGGCCGCACTCGGGGCAGATGAGCTGGGCGCCGTCCTCGTAGGTGTAGACGGACTGGCACTTGGGGCAGGCGGGCAGGGTGCTCATGGGGTTCGGTAGGGGTTCAGTGTGTCGAATGGAAGCGCGTCACGTGCCGGACGCCTGCGGGTTGGCCGCGCTGGCAGGCCGACCGGGTTCTGCCGGTGGCTGCGTCGCCATGCAGCTGGCATCCCCCGGCATGCCCGACAGGCCGGCGCTCCGCGCGGCAACGGGTCAGCCGGCCTCGGGGGCCTTGGCGCCACCCGGACCGAAGTCGACACCGTGGGCCGCCAGGTAGTCGCGGATCAGGCGGCGGACCACCTGCGACGGCGTGACGTCCTGCTGCGCGCAAAGCGTCTCGAAGGCCTTCTTCTTGTCCGGGTCGATGAGGACGGTCAGTCGTGCGGTTTTCTGCTCCATGGTGTGCCTTCTATGTTAACGGCATGATAATCACGAGCACATCAAATGCCAATAAAACGGGCCGCTTGCCGGGATAGCTCCGGCCGCGGCGCGGCATCGCAGGCTGGGCGCGCCAGTGGCTGTCCATGCCGCCCGGCGCAGCCAGCCCCATCCCCGACCACTTCGCTGACCATGCCCGATACCGCCAATGCCGAGGACCACGTCAAGCCCTTCGTCTACGAGACGCTGACGACGAAGGCGCTTCACTTCTCGATCAGTGAGATCCAGAGCCGGATGCAGTCGCGCAGGCCGCTGGCGCTGGACCTGGACTACACCCGCACGATGATGGGGTTCCTGCTCTTCAACGACCGGCCGGAGACCATCGGCATGATCGGTCTCGGCGGTGGTTCGCTGGCCAAGTTCTGCCGCGCCTACCTGCCGAAGGCGCGCATCGACGTCGTCGAGATCAACCCGCACGTGATCGCGCTGCGAGACGTGTTCCACGTGCCGCCGGATGACCACCTCTTCGCGGTGCGCCGCGGCGACGGCGCGGACTTCGTGCGCTCGCCGCCGCATCGCCTGGACGTGTTGATGGTCGACGGCTACGACCCCGACGGCATCCCGCCCGCCTTGTGCTCGCAAGCCTTCTACGACGACTGCCGCGACTCACTGCAGCCGGAAGGCCTGCTGGTCGTGAACCTGCACATGGGGCACTGCGACTACGCCCTGCACGTCGAGCGCATCCGCCGCGCATTCGACGGCCGCGTGCTCGTCCTGTGTGACCGGGATTGCGGCAACAGCATCGTCTTCGGCTGTGACGGCCGCCGGCTGCAGCGCGCCCAGACCGCGCAGCTTCGCCGCCCCCGCCACTTCGATGCCGCCGCCTGGGAAGAGCTGGCGCCCAGCATCGCAGAAGTCATGGTTGAGCTGCGGAAGGCGGTGTTTGACGGGGTGGGGCGCGGTTGATGCACTCCGCACAGGAGTGCGCTTCAATCAAAAGGGCTGAAGGTATGCGTCTGGGCAAGTCGTCAGCCCCTGTTTCAAGGCGGCCAGCGATGACAATCTGACCTCGCTATCAGTCCCAGTCAAAGATGCGTCACCGTGGTGTTGTGCGCCTGATCTTGCTGCTGATCCTTGCCGTTGGCGGGCTGCTGCTTGACAGCGTTTTCGGGGAACAGTTTCTCGCGGTCTATTCGATACCCACAGCGATGCTTGCACCGATGCTCGTCGCTCCATCGGCGCTTCTCATGACTTCAACACGGCTCCGTGCGCAAGTGCGTTCCCGATATCCCACCGCTTGGGTCAGGTGGCTTGTTTGGCCTGCCTTCATTCTCTGCTTCGCAGGCCTGCTGTTCATCTCGGGCCAAGGCTGGGTTGCGGGCGCGAGTCGGCTGCTTGCGCGCAAACAGTCGGCTGTCGAACTTCAGGTCGTGAGCGTCGGTAGGTACGAGTCCCGGCGGACGCTTTGCCTTCAGCGGGTTGAAGTGGAGTACATGAACGTCAAGTCACGACTGTGCGCAGACCCTCTTCTAGCGCAGGGTGAGGCGCTTGCCGGCAAGAGGTTGCTGGCAGTTGGTGTCACCTCGCCTTTGGGCCTGCACATCGAAGCACTGCGGTTGCAGTGAGCAGCGGCGCCCTGCTTTGTTGGTGTCGGTCGGACACATCATTTGCCTGTTGAATCCGCCTTCCAGCGATCTGGCAAGAGTTCCTCAGTTCGGCTGGCAGGCGGCGCCGGTATCACGGCCACCCTGCAAAGCGCAGTGCTGCCCGAACACCTAGGTAGAGCATGTATCCCATCGTGCCCAAGCCCAACAAGACGAGCGCAGCGGCAGTGCGCTCGACAGCAACAGGAAGCTTCGGCTGCAAGTGCACGTCTTTCACGAGTGCAAAACCATCGTCATGCTTGATGGGCAAGTTGACGTCGTGAGCCTTCATAGGCGGCTGGTAAAGATAGGAAACCAGCGCCTCCTCGCCCGGCACCATCAGTGGAATGACGATGTCTGATGACCCGGTTGAAGGATTCGGCTCGATTGCATACTGGGTCGGAGGCCGGACAAAGTAGTCCGGCGGATTCAGGTGAGGCAAGCGCACATTCTTGGCGGGCTTCTTCCCGATGTTGCGGACGACCACTTCGTGCGTGAACACCCTAAATGGATCTTGGCCCGGCAATCGAACTTCGTGAGTGCTGACGCTGCCATAGAAGGTGATCACCTTTGGCTTCCTCTCAGCCCAAGACTTCCCGAGCGCCCCGACTAAGGCGCCAAACAGCGGCTTAGCCACTTCGCCGACAACTGCCCATTCGATTGCCATGTGAGTTCCTCCCTAGACTGATTCTGGGAGGAGGGTACTCGATGGTCATCCGGACAGCCCCTGTGGACAACTTGTCGAGGCTCAGCTGTTAAATCCGGCTTGAATCACTGCAAAAGCGCCTGCCAGTTACTGCAAAAGCGGATGCCAATCACTGCAAAAGCGCGCGCCGCGCCACATGCGGTCAAAAAGAAAAAGCCCCACACGCTTTCGCATGTGAGGCTTTGATTTGGCTCCCCGACCTGGGCTCGAACCAGGGACCTACGGATTAACAGTCCGGCGCTCTACCGACTGAGCTATCGAGGAATGGATTTGTATGTCGGCATGACAAGCGGTTGCGTCATGCGTCTTGGCATCTTGCGATGCAATTCTGTGGCTCCCCGACCTGGGCTCGAACCAGGGACCTACGGATTAACAGTCCGGCGCTCTACCGACTGAGCTATCGAGGAACAGAGCCCACGACTATAGCAGTTTTTTCGCGGTCAGAGTCGAACTTCGAGACTTGCGCGGAAAGTTCTCGTTTCGAGCGGGTAGAGGTAGCTGTGATCGAACTGCCACGGTGACTCGCGCCAGGCGCGCTTGTTGGCCAGGTTGTCCACCGCGGCACGCCAGATCCAGGTCTGGCCGCCCAGCAGCTGCGTGTAGCGCAGGCTCGCGTCGGCCACGGTCCAGGCGGGCACGGTGACGCCATTGTCGGGCGTCGCGAAGCGGCGGCCCTCGTGGCGCATGCCGGCTTGCAGCTGCAGGCCGGGCAGCAGGTCCTGGCGCACGTGCACCTTTATCGTCGTCTCCGGCACGTTGGCGGGGCGCAGGCCGTTGAGCGCGGTGTCGGCACTGCCGTGGCGGCGGGCCTGCAGGCGCATGGCGCTCGCGAACACGCCGCCGCCGCTCCACTTGAGGTCGGCGCTGGCCTCGACGCCGCGGTGGCGGGCCTGGCCGTCGGCGCGGCGCTCGCAGCTGTCGTTGGCGCTGCACTCGGTGAAGCCGGGCAGCACGACGTCGCGCCAGGCGGGGCGGTGGATGTCGAACAGCGTCAGCGAGCCTTCGACGCGCTGCGTGCCGGTCTTCAGGCCGATCTCGGTCTGGCGGCTCTTCAGCGCGGGCAGGGCCTGGCCGCGGTTCTTGAAGCGCGCGCGGTTGGGCGCGACTTCGCTCTCGATGCCCTGGCCCCAGCTGGCGTAGACCAGCCAGTCGCTGGCGATGGCGTGGCTGACGGCGACCCATGGCGTCGTAACGCCCTGCGAGTAGTCCGTCGCGCGCGAGCCGTCGGTGCGCACGCTCTCACGCTGCAGGCGGGAGTGGCGCAGGCCCAGCCAGGCGCTGGTGTCGGCGCCCAGGACCACGCGGTCGCGCAGGTAGAGCTCGTTGCTGCGCTCGTCGCGGTTGGTATTCTCGCCGGTCAGCGCGGGGCTGGGCGCGGTGACGACGTTGCCGCTGAGGTTGCCGATGCCGGTGAAGTTGTAGGCCTGGCGCTGGAAGCGGCTCTTGAAGTGGCTGCTCAGGCCGCCCACGGTCAGGTCGTGGCGCAGGCCGCCCAGCTGCACGGGGCCGCTGGCGGAGATGTCGAGCGACGTCGTGTCGCGGTGCTCGTTCTCGCTGCGGAAGTCGTAGAGGTCGAAGCGGCCGTCAGGGCCGAAGCGGTCGCAGTAGTAGGCGCCGGAGAAGTCGCTGTTCTCGTTGCAGTCCAGGCCGAACGCGAAGGCGTTGCGGTCATCCGTGCGCAGGCGCTGCACGCCCAGGTGGGCCTGCGCACGCCAGTCGTTGCCCAGCTTCTGCTGCACGCGCAGCGAGGCGTGGGTGTTGTCGAAGACGACGGGCAGCGTCCAGGGCTGGTTGTTGAGGTTCAGCCGCGGGTCGATGGCCTTCGCGTCCGGCAGCTTGTCGCCCAGCAGGCTGAAACCGTCCTGGCTGGGCTGGCTCTGGCGGTTGAACTCGATCTCGGCTTCGACGAGGGTGTCGGCGCTGACGCGCCAGTCGGCCGCCACCGCCGCGGTGTGCGAGCGGCCGCGGGCGTTGTTGACCTGCGGGTCCAGGTGGGCGGCGGCGAGGTTCAGGCGCAGGCCGAACTCACGCTGGCTGCCGAAGCGTTGCGAGTGGTCGACGCTCGCGGCCACCGTGCCGCCCTGGACGACGTTGAGCATCAGCGCCGTGCCGTCCTCGGCCAGCGGTCGCTTGACGACGAAGTTGACGAGGCCGGCCGGCGAGCTGGTGCCGGCCTGCATGGCGGAGCTGCCCTTGAGCACCTCGATGGCCGACTTGTTGACCAGCGACAGCGCGGTCTCGCCGCTGACAGGCAGGCCGTCGCGGCGCAGGTTGAAGCGGTTGTCGAGGTCGAAGCCGCGGACCTTGAGCTGCGACCAGTAGCCGACGGCGTTGTAGGCGTCGGAGACGGACGCGTCCAGCTTGGTGATGCCGGACAGCTGGGTGATGCCCAGGTCTTCCAGTCGTTCGGCGGACAGGCTCAGCGCCTGCATGGGCAGCCGGGCCGGCGCCTCGTTGAAGCCGGACAGGCTGGGCACGGCCTCGACGGACTTGCCGGTCACGCTGACTTGCGGCAGCGATTGCGCGGAGGCGGCGCCGGCGGCCAGCAGGGCGGCTGCGGTGGCGATGAGGGAGAGAGTAGGTCTTGCCATCGGAATGCGAAGCGATGGCAGGTCGGCAAACACTGAAGACGCCAGGCCCCCGGGAGACGAAACAGGATGGGGGCTGCGATTCGGCTGCTTCCCTGCGCGAGGATTACCTCGAATCCCCTATTGGGGACTCTGAAGCGCGTTGCCGCGCTTCCAGTCAGGTTCAAAGGGACTGTCTCAGTCGATGGCACCAGGCCATCAACACCCCTAGCGAAGACGCGCCACACAGAGATGGCGCGTGAAGCGGATTCTATTCGCGGCCGCTGCCAGGCTTGCGCAATGGCGTCACAGCAAGGCGCGCGGGCGCAGACAGTGGCATCGCCACGGCAAGCCCGTGCAACGCCGCTGTGGCGTCATTTCGCAAGCCCCAACCCTTAGTCGAAGACGGGGGAGTCGACGCCGAGAACCTTGTGCAGCTTCGGGCTGGTTGTCGTGTACTGCAGATGCACCCGCTTGTCGGGGAACACGTAGGGCGCTGCGCCGAACGCGGCCAGCGCGGCCTCGTGGAAGCCGCTCAGGATGAGCTTCTTCTTGCCCGGGTAGGTGTTCACGTCGCCGACGGCGAAGATGCCCGGCACGCTGGTCTCGAACTTCTCGGTGTCGACGACGATCTGCTTGCGCTCCAGCGCCAGCCCCCATTCGGCGATGGGGCCCAGCTTGGGGCTGAGGCCGAAGAAGGCCAGCACCTGGTCGCAGGGCACGACGCGCGTGATGCCGTCGTTGCCGGCGATCTTGAGGCCGGTCAGCTGGCCATCGCGTTCGTCGATGCCCACCGTCTGGCCGACGATGAACTGCATCTCCTGTGCATCGCACAGCGCCTGCATCTTGGCGACGCTGGCCGGTGCGGCCCGGAAGCCGTCGCGGCGGTGCACGAGGATGACGCTCTCGGCCTTGTGCGGGTTGCCGTCCTCGTGGGCGGCGCAGAAGTTCAGTGCCCAGTCCAGCGCGGAGTCGCCGCCGCCGATGATGAGCAGGTTCTTGCCGGCGAACTGGTTCGGCGCCTTGACGCGGTAGTGGACCTGCGAGCCCTCGTAGGGCTCGACGCCCTCGACCTTCAACGTGCGCGGCTGGAAGCTGCCCACGCCGCCGGCGATGAAGACCGTCTTCGTCAGGAACTGCGTGCCCTTGCTGGTTTCGACGAAGAAGCGGCCGTCGGCCTGCTTCTGCACGACGGTGACTTCCTGGCCCAGGTGGAAGGTCGCGCCGAACGGCTCGATCTGCTTGAGCAGGTTGTCCGTCAGCTCCTTGCCGGTGCACAGGGGCACGGCCGGGATGTCGTAGATGGGCTTGTCGGGGTATAGCTCGATGCACTGGCCACCGGGGTAGGCCAGGCTGTCGATGATGTGGGCCTTGATCTCCAGCAGGCCCAGCTCGAAGACCTGGAACAGGCCTACGGGCCCGGCGCCGACGATGACGGCGTCGGTCTCGATGGCATCCGGGCGCGGAGAGGCTTGGTCTTGCATGCGAAGACGGCGCGGCGCGCCGGGGTTCAGCGGATCAGTTCGTTCAGCTTGCCCGTCTTGTCCTTCCACTCGTCGGCGTCGGGCAGGGCGGGCTTGCGCTTGGTGATGCTGGGCCAGTTCTTGGCCAGGTCCGCGTTGATCTTGATCATGTGGATCTGGTCACCCGGCACATCCTCCTCCGGCATGATCGCGTTGACCGGGCACTCGGGGATGCAGACGGCGCAGTCGATGCACTCGTCCGGGTCGATGGTCAGGAAGTTCGGGCCTTCGCGGAAGCAGTCGACCGGGCAGACGTCGACGCAGTCGGTGTATTTGCAGCGGATGCAGGCTTCGGTGACGACGTGGGTCATGAGCGGCTCTGAGAGGTAAGGGGTGCCTGTTCAGGCGAAACGATGATTTTATTGGACGCCGGCAGGGCGCCCGTGCCGACGATGAGAACGGCCGGCCGGCCGCCGTGCAAAGGTGCGGCGTTGGCGAGGTTGGCCAGCGCGTGCTCGCTGGTCAGGGCGTCGGGGCAGCCGGCGCGGCTGACGACCAGCGCGGGCGTGTCGGCGGCCCAGCCGGCGGCGATGAGCTTGGGGCCCAGCGTGTCGAGCTGCCGGCCGGCCATGTAGAAGACTTCGGTGTCGGCCGACAGCGCCGCGCGCAGCTCGCCCTCGGCCGTCATGGCCGTCGTCAGGCTGACATTGCGGCCGCGGCCGCGCCGGGTCAGCGGGCGCTGCGTCAGCGCTGCAGCGGCCGAGGCGGCGGTGACGCCGGGGATGACTTCGCTGGCGATGCCCGCGTCGGCCAGCGCCTGCAGTTCCTCTTCCAGGCGGCCGAAGACGCTGGCGTCGCCGCCCTTGAGGCGCACGACGACGGCATGCTCGCGGGCGGCCTGCACCAGCAGTGCGTTGATCTCGGCCTGCTTGGCCGAATGCTCGAAGCCGCGCTTGCCGACATAGGTCCAGCGCGCGTTGGGCGCGAGATCCTGCAGTGCCGGGTCGGCCAGCGCGTCGGCCAGCACGATGTCGGCCGTGGCGAGCGCGCGGGCGCCGCGGACCGTGATGAGGTCTGCCGCGCCGGGGCCGGCGCTGACGAAGATCACACGGCCCGCCGCGGCGCCCATCGCCGTCACCAGTCTTCTTCGGCGGCGGCCGCCGGCTGCACGTCCACCAGCAGCGCGCCGCTGGTGCGGTGGCTGGCCGGGTCGACGACGATCAGCGCGCCGCCGACGCGGTTGTCCACGAAGGGCTCGACGGGCAGCTCGTGCTGCACTTCCATCTGCACGCGGCCGATGGTGTTGACGGGCAGCTCATGCGCGTCCTGCGGCGTCAGCGTGTTGATGTCCAGCACCGAGTCGATGGCCGAGATGCGCGCCTGCACCCAGCGGTTGCCGTGGCGCACCCAGTACTTGCGGCCGGGCTTGGCGGCCTCGGTGTCCAGCCAGGCCAGCGTCGCGGGGAAGGTCTTGGTCTGCGTGGCCGAGCCGGGGGTGACGATCCAGTCGCCGCGGCTCACATCCAGCTGGCGGTCCAGCACCAGGCCGGCCGAGTCGCCGGCGGCGGCGCTTTCCACCGTCTCGCCGGCCAGGCGAACCTCGGCGACGACGGCCGTCTGCTTCGACGGCAGCACCTCGATGGTGTCGCCGGCCTTCACGGCGCCGTGGGCGATGCGGCCCCACAGCACGCGCGGCTGCACGCCGGTGCCGTTGGACTGGTAGGCGTCCTTCTGCACGTACTGCACGGGCAGCGACAGCGGCGCGTCGGTGCGCTCGCTCAGCGTGGGCAGACGCTCCAACACCTGCAGCAGGCTCTCGCCCGTCCACCAGGGCGCGTCCAGCGGCTGGGTCACGTTGTCGCCACGAAGCGCGCTGACGGGCACGGTGGCCGCCACGTTCAGGCCGGCGGCAGCGGCGAACTTGTCCAGCGCGGCCTTCACCTTGGCGAAGCCGGCAGCCGGGTCGTCCAGCGCGTCGATCTTGTTGACGGCGAACACGAGGCTGGGCACGCGCAGCAGCTGGGCCAGCAGCGAGTGGCGGCGCGTCTGCGGCAGCAGCGGCACGTCATCCTGTGTCAGGTCCAGCTTGGTGATGTCCACCAGCACGACGGCGGCGTCGCTGCCGGCGGCGGCCGTGACCATGTTGCGCGTGTACTGCTCATGGCCCGGGGCGTCGGCAATGATGAACTTGCGCGTCTTGGTGGCGAAGTAGCGGTAGGCCACGTCGATGGTGATGCCCTGCTCGCGCTCGGCCTCCAGGCCGTCGGTCAGCAGCGACAGGTCGATGGGCCGGCCGGCGGCGCGGCGCTCCAGCGTGTCGAGCTGGTCGGCGAGGATGGCCTGGCCGTCGAACAGCAGGCGGCCGATCAGCGTGCTCTTGCCGTCGTCGACGGAACCGGCCGTGAGGAATCGCAGCGCCTTCATCAGAAATACCCTTCCTTCTTGCGCTTCTCCATGGAAGCTTCACTGGTTCGGTCGTCCATGCGCGTGGCGCCGCGTTCGCTCACCGTCACGGTCAGCGTCTCGGCCACGACCTCGCTCGCATTCGCGGCGGGGCTCTCGACCGGGCAGGTGCAGGTCATGTCGCCCACGGTGCGGAAGCGCACCTGCACGGTCTCGACGGTCTCGCCGGGCTCGGGCGGCGTCACGTCGGTCAGCGGCACCAGCAGGCCCTTGCGGCGGATGACCTGGCGCTCATGCGCGTAGTACATGGGCGGCAGCGGGATGTTCTCGCGGGCGATGTAGAGCCACACGTCCAGCTCGGTCCAGTTGCTGATGGGAAAGCAGCGGAAATGCTCGCCCGGGCGGATGCGGGTGTTGAACAGCGTCCACAGCTCGGGGCGTTGCTCCTTGGGCTGCCATTGGCCGAAGCTGTCGCGGTGGCTGAAGATGCGCTCCTTGGCGCGTGCCTTCTCCTCGTCGCGGCGGGCGCCGCCGATGAGGGCGTCGAACTTGTGCTCCTCGATGGTCTCCAGCAGCGTGACCGTCTGGTGGCCGTTGCGGCTTTCCAGCGGGTGGGCGAGGCGGATGGTGCCGCGGGCCATGCTGTCTTCGAGGTGCCCGACGATCAGGCGCTCGCCCATGTCGGCGACGCGCTGGTCACGGAAGGTGATGACCTCGGGGAAGTTGTGGCCCGTGTCGATGTGCACCATCGGGAAGGGCAGCTGGCCCGAGTAGCCGCTGGGGTGCGCGGCGTTCTTCATCTTGAAGGCCTTCTCGGCCAGGCGCAGCACGACGCAGCTGTCCTTGCCGCCCGAGAACAGCAGGGCGGGGCGCTCGAAGCTCGCGGCCACCTCGCGCAGGATGAAGATGGCCTCTTCTTCCAGCGCATCCAGGTGCGCGTGGTCGACGTCGGCGATGAGTTGTTCAGGTTTCACAGCAGCATTCATGATTTGGCGTGCAGGCCGCATTCCTTGGATGAGTCTTCCCACCACCAGCGACCGGCGCGGAAGTCCTCGCCGACGGCGATGGCGCGCGTGCAGGGCGCGCAGCCGATGCTGGGCATGAACTGGTCATGCAGCGGGTTGTAGGGGACGGCGTACTTCTCGACGTAGGCCCAGACCTGGCCCCAAGTCCAGTCGGCGATGGGGCTGATCTTGCGGCGGCCATTGCCGTCGTCTTCATCGAACGCGACATCGCCGCGTGCGCCCGATTGCTCGCGACGCAGGCCGGTGATCCAGGCCGAGCGGCCCGCCAGCATGCGGCCCAGCGGCTCCATCTTGCGCACGCCGCAGCAGGCCTTGCGCAGTTCGATGCTCTTGTACATCGGCTCGTCGCCCTCGCGCTTGACGAACTCGATGACGGCCTCGGCGATCGGCTTGAAGACTTCGACGTCGAAGCCGTATCGGTCCTTGATCTGCGGCAGCAGCGCGAGCGTCTCGGCGTGCAGCTTGCCGGTGTCCAGCGTCGAGATGTGCACGGGCAGGCCGGTGCGTGAGATCAGGTCGGTGATGACCATGTCTTCCACGCCCAGGCTGCTGCTTTGCACCAGGCCGTCGCCGTGCTCGATGCTGGCGTCGCGCAGGCGTTGCAGCGCGGCCTCGATCTTGGCGTCGAGCGCCGGCGTCCACTTCGCGTAGAGGCCGATGGCGTTACCCACCGCAGGCGCGGCGGCCCAGGGCAGGCTGCTGACGCCGTCGCTCACGCTGCGCTCCTCAGGAACCACGGGCGCGTCTCGGCCACGTCGCCCTGGTAGAAGCCGACCGGCGCGAACAGGTCCAGCGCCTTCTGCGCCGCGGCCTGCGACTGGTCGCCACGCATGACGACCTCGTCGAAGCCGGTGCGGGCCAGCAGCTGCATCATGTCCACCAGCACTTCGCCGCGGGCGCGGATGGCGCCCTTGAACTGGTGGCGGATGCGCAGCAGGTGGGCCTGGCTGTAGGCGCGGCCGTCGGTCCACTTCGGGAAGTCCAGCACGACGAGCGCGATGCGCGGCAGGTCGGGCGCGAGCTGGTTGATGTCGGCGTCGTTCGGGAACTCGATGGCGACGCGCACGTCCTGCGGCCAGTGGGCGCGCACGGCATGCCACTGCTCCAGCGACAGCAGGCGGTGGGGCGCCGGATCGGGATCGGGCTTGGGGCCGTCTTCGCCGATGGCGTGCTTCCAGGGGCAGGTGGTGGCGTTGATGAACTTCATGGCTTGATCAGGCCTTGGCGGTCGAAACGCGAACGGCATTCGCGGCGGTCTTGAACGGGTCGAGCCCCAGGCGCTTCACCGCGTCGATGAAGTGCTCGCCGGCCAGGCGCTCGCGCTTGAAGGTCTCGATGACGGCGTCGATGGCATCGGCGATCTCGTCGGCCGCGAAGCTGGGGCCGATGACCTTGCCGGCCACGGTGCCGCCGGCCAGGTGCGTGCCGTCGCCGCCACCCAGCGTCAGCTGATACCACTCGGTGCCGTCCTTGTCGACGCCGAGGATGCCGATGTGGCCGCTGTGGTGGTGGCCGCAGCTGTTGATGCAGCCACTGATGTGCAGGTCGATCTCGCCGAGGTCTTCGAGTTCGTCGATGTCCTGGTAGCGCTCGGCGATCTCGGCGGCCAGCGGCAGCGAGCGGGCATTGGCCAGCGCGCAGAAGTCGCCGCCGGGGCAGGCGATCTGGTCGGTCAGCAGGCCCGCGTTGGGCGTGGCGAAGCCGGCGGCGCGCGCGGCCTGGAACAGCTCGGGCAGGTCGGCCTCGCGCACCCACGGCAGCACGAGGTTCTGGCGGTGCGACACGCGCAGCTCGCCGTGGCTGAAGCGGTCGGCGAGCGCGGCGGCCGTGTCCATCACGTCGGCGCTGGTGTCGCCGGGGGCGATGCCCACGCGCTTCAGGCTCAGCGTGACGGCGCGGTAGCCGCTGACGCGGTGGCCATGCACGTTGCGCTGCAGCCAGCGGGCGAAGGCCGGGTCGCTGGTGTCCAGCTGCACGGGCGCTTCGGGCTTCACGCCGGCCGGGTCGACGAAGCAGGCCGCCACGCGGTCCAGCTCGGCCTGCGGAATGATCTGCTCATGGCCGGCCGGGTCGCCGGCCAGGATGCGCTGGTATTCCTCGTTGACCGCGTCGAAGAACTTCTGGCCTTCGGCCTTGACGAGGATCTTGATGCGGGCCTTGTAGAGGTTGTCGCGGCGGCCGGCGAGGTTGTAGACGCGCACGATGGCCTCGATGTAGACGAGGATGTGGTGCCACGGCACGAAACCGTTGATCTCGACGCCCGGGATGGGGGTGCGGCCCATGCCGCCACCGACGAAGACCTGGAAGCCGACCTCGCCGGCCGCGTTCTTCTTCAGTTGCAGGCCGATGTCATGCCAGCCGATGGCCGCGCGATCTTCCTGGGCGCCGGAGATGGCGATCTTGAACTTGCGCGGCAGGTGGGCGAACTCGGGATGCAGCGTGCTCCACTGGCGCAGCACTTCGGCGTAGGGGCGGGCGTCGACGATCTCGTCGGGCGCGATGCCGACGAAGGCGTCGCTGGTGATGTTGCGGATGCAGTTGCCGCTGGTCTGGATGCCGTGCATATCGACCTCGGCGAGCAGGTCCATCACGTCGGCGCTCTTCACGAGCGGGATCCAGTTGTATTGCAGGTTCTGGCGCGTCGTGAAGTGACCGTAGCCGCCCTGGCCGGCGAAGGGGCCGTCGGGCTGGCGGTCGTACTCGCGGGCAATGCGGGCGAGCTGGCGCAGCTGGCGCGAGGACAGTTCGCCGTAGGGCACGGCCACGCGCAGCATGGGCGCGTGGCGCTGGATGTACCAGCCGTTCTGCAGGCGCAGGGCGCGGAACTCGTCGGTGCCGAGGGTGCCGGCCAGGTGGCGCTCCAGCTGGTCGCGGTACTGCGCGGCGCGGGCGTGGACGAAGCGGCGGTCGAAGTCGGTGTATTGATACATGGTTAATGGATGACCTTCCAGCCGGCCATCAGAAGAGAGGCGCAGAGCAGGCTGCGCACGACGCCGTCCGGCAGACGGCGGGTCAATTGGGCGCCCAGCCAGATGCCGGGCAGCGAGCCGACGAGCAGAGACACGAGCAGCTCCCAGTTCACGTTGCCAAGGCTGGCGTGTCCGATGCCGGCGACCAGCGTAAGCGGCACGGCATGGGCGATGTCGGTGCCGACGATGTCGCGCGCCTTCAGGCGCGGGTAGATCAACAGGATGAGTGTCGCGCCGATCGCGCCGGCGCCGATGGACGACAGCGACACCAGCACGCCCAGGACCACCCCGCTGGCGACGGTCAGCGCCGGCTTGCGGGCCTCGGGAAGCCAGCGCTCCAGCCGCAGGCCCAGCGCCTGCCAGCTCGCCTTGAAGGCGACGACCACCGCCGTCAGCAACAGCGCGATGCCCAGTGAGAAGGTCAGCGCCGAGGCCCAGCCCTTGGTCACACCGGTGAGATGCATCAGCGCGATGGTGGCGATGGACGCCGGCACGGAGCCAGCCAGCAGCCGGCGCACGATGGCCCAGTTCACATGGCCGTGGCGTGCATGGGCGACCGAGCCGCTGACCTTGGTCAGGCACGCGAACCACAGGTCGGTGCCAATGGCGACGGCCGGGTTCAGCTTGAAGACGGTCAGCAGCAGCGGTGTCATCAGCGAGCCGCCGCCCACGCCGGTGATCCCGACGATGAGGCCGACCCCCAGTCCACTCGCAATTGCAATTCCGTCCAGCACGCCGCCCCCTGGGGCGACTCCATGTCACCCGAGGGCGCGACTCTAGGGAATGTTGCAGCGCCGCAGAACGATTTAATTCTTGGGCCTATATGCCCGAGCTGAATAAGCAACCTCAGTTTGTGGCGAGTTCCTTCAGCGCCGCGACCTGTTCGGCGATGCGGGGTGGCACCAATTCGGTGCCTGTCAGCATGGCGCGGATCAGCGCGGCGTTCTCCGCCGGCGCGCAGGCGGGCGACAGCGGCCAGTCCAGGTCGGCCGTGTCGTCCGGGTGCAGCGGCGCCGTCTGCCCGTCCTGGAAGCCGATCAGGTGGGCCTTGCGGCGCAGATGGGCGTAGGCCTCGCCCTCGCTGGCGCGCATCAGCAGCGCCCGGCCGCCGCCGGCGGTCAGGCCGGGCAGCGCCTGGCCCATGCTGTCCAGGTACTCCGGGTGCGTGACGGCCACGACGCGCACGCCGCGCCCGGCGGGGAACGGGTCCAGCAGCTTGGCCAGGCTGTGCGAGCTGTTGCGCAGGCCCAGGCGGGGACGCAAGGCCATCAAGTTGTTCAACCCCGGGTTCAGCATCTGCAAAGGCAGCACGGCCAGCCGCTGGGTGGCCAGGCGCTGTTCGGCCTCGGGCAGCGAGGCGCTGGCGGGCAGGCCCAGCGCCTCCAGCAGCTCGAACGGGCTGTGCCGGCTGTCGAAGTCGTGCCGGCCGAAGATCAGCACCGGCACGCCCTCGCGGGCCAGCAGCAGTGCCACCAGCGGCATCAGGTTGGCCTGCTTGCGGGCGCCGTTGAAGCTGGGCAGCAGCACGGTGCGGGGCCCGGGCGGGGCTGCCACCGGGGCCGTGCGGGCGGCCATGGCCGTCAGGAAGCCCGCCACCTCGTCGGCGCTCTCGCCCTTGATGCGCATCGCGATGAGCAGCGCGCCCAGCTCCATGTCGGGCACGGTGCCGTCCAGCATCTCGCCGAACAGCTGCTCGGCCTGGTCGCGCGTCAGGTCGCGGGCACCCTTGGTGCCGCGGCCCACTTCCTTGATCAACGGGGCGTAGTCCATCCCCGCGAGTGTAGAAACGGCCCGGGCCGCGCGAGGCGGCCGGGGCCGGTGCGAGAGGGGCCGCGTCAGAACGCCATGCGTGCGCCCAGCGACACCATGCGCAGGTTGGTGCGCTCGCCCTGGTACTCGGCGCGCGTCGCGTCGATGCCCAACTCCACGCGGGTGGACGGCGTCAGCGCGTAGTTCAGCGCCAGGCCCACGATGGGCTGCGTCTTGCTCTCGCGGTCGGAGCCGGACAACACGCCCGCGTCGGCATGCAGCTTGGTGCGGACGTAGGCGGCGCCCAGGCGCCCGGTCAGCGCCCAGTCGGGCGTCAACTCGGCGGTGTAGGCGCCGCCCAGCACCACGGCCTCGGGCTTGCCGCTCACCGACAGCGGGCCGCTGGAGGCGCGGAACTTGCCGAAGTTGGCATAGCCGCCTTCCAGCGCGAAGCCGTTGCCGAACGAGTAGCCCAGCATGGCCTTGCCGCCGGTGGCGCTCTTGTCGCAGGCGAGGCTGCCGTCGCAGCTGACGTTGAGCCGGCTCTGGCCCAGCGAGAGCAGGCCGTAGGCATGCGGCTGCGTGCTGTTGGCGCCGATCTGCGCATGGGCGCCGGCGGCCAGGGCCAGGGCGGCGAGGGTGAGGGCGATCTTTTTCATGTCGTACTGCTTCCTGCTTCAGTCATCGGGTGCAGCGCTGGGGGGCGCTGCGTCGGGAAACGCGACGGAGCCGCGTGGAGGCATCGTCGGCGCAGCCGCAACCTCCTTGCTGTAGGAGCAGGCCGCCCGCGGGCGACGGACTCGGGCCCCCGGCCGTAAGCAAACGCAAGGGGAGAAACGGCAGGGCGCGCCTGCCGAGGTGAAGATTGCCCATCGCCGCCGCCGGCCCGCAGTCATCGGCCCCGGTGGTTGCGGCGCAGATACTCGGTCTCCATGCAGATCAAGCCCAAGACGCTTTACATCACGCTGAGTTCGCTCATGGTGGGGCTGGTGGCGCTGGTGTATGGCGTGCTGATGCTGTACGAGGCGTCGCGCAGCGACGCGCTGATGCTGCAGCAGGCCGGCGCGGCCGCGCGGCGCATCGGGCGCGAGGCCGCAGGGGTCGTGGAGACCGAGCTGCGGCCGGCGCGGGTCAGCGTGGCGCTGCTGGCTGCCGGCGCGTTGGGCCGCGCGGGCAGCGCCGCCGAGCGGCTGCGGGCGCTGCCGGAGCTGAGTGCCACGTTGAGCGGCAATGGGGCGGTGTCGGCCGTCTACGCCGGCACGACGCGAGGTGAATTCGTGCTGCTGCGCCGGCTGGGCGACGCCGCCACGCGCCGGCGCATGGACGCGCCGGCCGAGGCCGCTTTCGCGCTGCAGAGCGTCGAGCGCGACGGCGGGACCGTGCGCGGCCATTACCGTTTCTACGACGCCGACATGCGCGAGCTGCGCGTTGCCGAGCGGCTGGACTACGACTTCGACCCGCGTGCGCGCCCCTGGTTCGAGCTGGCCCGCGAGGCGGCGGCGGGCAACGTGGTGCAGTCCGCGCCCTACCGCTTCTTCACGACGGGCGAGCCCGGCGTCACGCTGGCCCAGGCGCGCGGCGACGTGGTCATCGGCGCCGACGTCAGCCTGCAGGCGCTGGGCGAGATGCTGGACCGCCCGCAGATCAGCCCGTCGGCCGAGCTCCTGATCGCCACCCCGGCCGGCGAGGTGCTGGCCCAGGCGCGGCGCCGGCCCAGCCTGGCGGAGAGCCGGCGCCTGCCCAACATCCGCGACGCCGGTTCGCCGCTGATGCGCGCGCTGTGGGAGCGCCGCGACGGCGAGGGGCGCCTCGCGCCGGTGCAGGTCGTCGACGGGCGCGAGTGGGTCAGCCACGCGTTGCCGCTGGCCGGCGCCGTGCAGGCCGGTGCGCCGCTGGTGTTGCTGATGGCCTCGCCGCGCGACGAGCTGCAGGCCTACCAGATCGAGAGCCGCCGCCACGGCTTCTACATCTCGCTGGGCTTGATGCTGCTGCTGCTGCCCATCGTCCATCTGCTGGCGGACCGCGTCTCACGGCCGCTGCGCCACCTGGCGCGGCAGGCCGAGGCCATTGAGCGCTTCGATTTCGGCGGCCCCGATCCGCGCCGCAGCCGCATCCGCGAGGTGGACCGGCTGGCCACGGCGATGACGGCCATGAAGCACTCGCTGCGCCGCTTCCTGGACATCAGCGGCGCGCTCAGCGCCGAGCGCGATTTCGACCGGCTGCTGGACCTCATCCTGCGCGAGACCATCGCCGTCACCGGCGCCAGCGGCGGCGCGGTGCATCTGCTGGCCGACGACGGCAGCATGCTGCATCCGGCCGCCGTGTGGCTGCAGGGCGAGCTGCAGCTCGGCGCCGGCCGCAGCTGGGACCTGAGCGTGGCCGACAGCCTGGGCGCGCCGGTGCAGGCGCTGCGTGCCAATGACGCGGTGGAGGTGGAGCTGGGCTGGGATGACCCCGCCCACCTTGCGGCCTACGGCGCGCTGTTCTCCAGCCTGGGCGCGGCCCGCCTGCGGCTGCTGTCGCTGCCGCTGAAGAGCCGCCAGCACGAGACCATCGGCACGCTGACGCTGAGTTTCCCGCTGCCGGCCCTGGGCGAACCGCAGCCACTGGGCGAGGCGCGCGTGGCCTTCGTGCGGGCGCTGTCGGGCACGGCGGCCGTGGCCATCGACAACCAGCAACTGCTGCGCGCGCGCAAGGAGCTGCTGGAGAGCTTCATCCAGCTCGTGGCCGGCGCCATCGACGCCAAGAGCCCCTACACCGGCGCCCACTGCCAGCGCGTGCCCGAGTTGACCAAGATGCTGGCCCGCGCCGCCTGCGATGCGACCGACGGGCCGTACGCCGGCTTCTCGATGAGCGACGACCAGTGGGAGGCGCTGCACATCGCGTCCTGGCTGCACGACTGCGGCAAGGTCACGACGCCGGAGTACGTCGTCGACAAGGCCACCAAGCTGGAGACCATCTATAACCGCATCCACGAGATCCGCATGCGCTTCGAGGTGCTCAAGCGCGATGCGCTCATCGAGGCGCTGCAGGCCGAGGCCGGCGAGGCCGGCACGGCGCGGGCCCGCGCGGCCGCGGCGCCCGCACAGGCCACGCTGGACGACGACTATGCCTTCGTGGCCGCCTGCAACCAGGGCGGTGAGCGGCAGGAGCCGGCCACCGTCGAGCGGCTGCGCCGCATCGGCGCGCGGCGTTGGCTGCGCACGCTGGACGACGGGCTGGGGCTGTCCGCGGCCGAGGCCGCGCGGCGGCCCCGCGTGCGCCCGCCGCTGCCGGTGGCCGAGGCGCTGCTGCAGGACCGGCCCGATCACATCGTGCCGCGCCCGGAGGGCGACCAGCTGGCGGCGGACAACCGCTGGGGCTTCCGGCTCGCCCAGCCCGAGCATCTCTACGACCGCGGCGAGCTGCACAACCTGTCGGTGTCGCGCGGCACGCTCAACGACGAGGAGCGCTACAAGATCAACGACCACATCGTGCAGACCATCAAGATGCTGGAGGCACTGCCGTTCACGGGTCATCTGAAGACGGTGCCCGAGATCGCCGGCGGCCACCACGAGCGCATGGACGGCAAGGGCTACCCGCGCGGGCTGATGGGCAGCGCGATGAGCCCGCAGGCGCGCATGATGGCGATCGCCGACGTCTTCGAGGCGCTGACGGCCAGCGACCGGCCCTACAAGGCCGGCAAGCGGCTGTCCGAGGCGCTGGCGCTGATGCGCCAGATGGTGGCCGACGGCCACCTGGATGGCGAGCTGTTCGCGCTGTTCCTGCGCTCGGGCGTGTGCCTGGCCTATGCGCGGCGCTTCATGCCGCGCGACCTGGTGGACCTCGCCGACGTCGACGCCTACCTGCCCTGACGCCGCGCTCAGGCCGCCTGGCGCTGGCCGTGCAGCTGCAGCTCGCCGAACAGGTTCTTGGGGTCGGCCATCTGCGGGATCAGGTCCAGCGGCGCGCCCAGGCCCAGCTGCACACTGACGTCGCGCAGCAGCCGCAACGCCGAGAAGTCCTCCAGCGCGAAGCCCACCGAGTCGAACACGGTGACCTGCTCGGGCGACTCGCGCCCCGGCGCCTGGCCGGCCAGCACGCGCCAGAATTCGGTGACGGGGAAGTCGGCCGGCATCTGCTGCATGTCGCCCTCGATGCGGCTCTGCGGCTCGAACTCGCAGATGACGCGCGCCATCTCCAGCACGCCGCGGTGCAGCTCGGTCTTGCCGGGGCAGTCGCCGCCCACGCCGTTGATGTGCATGCCGGGCTCGATCATGTCGGGCGTCAGGATGGTCGCGTTGGTCTTGTCGGCGGTCACGGTGGTGACGATGTCGGCGCCGCGCACGGCCTCGGCGGTGGAGGCGCAGACCGTCAGCGTCAGGCCCGGCGTGCCCTGCAGGTGGCGCACCAGGCGCGCGGTGGCGGCGGCGTCGATGTCGAACAGCCGCAGCTCGCGGATGCCCAGCAGGTGGTGGAAGGCCAGTGCCTGGAACTCGCTCTGCGCGCCGTTGCCGATCAGCGCCATCACGCGGCTGTCTGGCCGGGCCAGGCGCTTGGCCACCATGACGGAAGTGGCGGCGGTGCGCATCGCCGTCGTCAGCGTCAGCTCGGACAGCAGCGCCGGCGCGCCGGTGGCCACGTCAGCGAGCACGCCGAAAGCCATCACCGTCGGCAGGCCGACGCGGTGGTTTTTGGGGTGGCCGTTGACGTACTTGAAGCTGTACAGGCTGGCGTCGGCGATGGGCATCAGCTCGATGACGCCGTCGGCGGAGTGGGCGGCGACGCGGGGCGTCTTGTCGAACTCGGCCCAGCGCAGGTAGTCGGCCTCCAGGTAGCCGATGAGGCGGCGCAGTAAATCGGGAAGGCCGACGCGCTGCACGATGCGGGCGATGTCCTGGGTGGTCAGCAGTGTGGTCATGGAGGTCTCCTGAAGTGGTTGATGGCGATTCTTCCGACGCGTCTCGCCAAACAGAAGCGCAATTCCTGACGAGGAATGCATTGGCTATTGGCAAAATGGCAGTGGAAATTGCCGATTTGCACAAAATGGATGCCCTGGATCAGCAACTGCTGGCGCTGCTGCGCGCCGATGCCCGTGCCAGCGTCGCGACGCTGGCGGCCAAGCTCAAGGTGTCGCGCGGCACGATCACCAACCGCATCGCGCGGCTGGAGGACAGCGGCGTCATCACCGGCTACACGGTGCGGCTGCGGCCCGACTCGGTGCCCGACCAGATCACCGCGTGGATGAGCATCACCGTGGAAGGCAACCGCACGCGCGAGGTGGTGGCCATGCTGCTGGGCGAGCCCGGCATCACCGGCCTGTTCGACACCAACGGCCGCTGGGACCTGCTGGCCGAGATCCGCAGCTCCAGCCTGCAGGAGCTGGCAGACGTGCTGGAGCGCGTACGCCTCATCAAGGGCATTGCCGGCACGGAAACGTCCATTCACCTGCAGAGCTACAAGCTCGGCTGAAACGTGGGCCCCTCGCCCGGTCTTGCCTGCTGAACGCGGCAAGCCCGGTCTGGGACCACGCCGCGGCTTGCGCCGCAGCGCTTCGGCAGGCACATCGAGCCCACTGGGCTCCATCTGTCCGGCCACAGCCCCCGAGGGGACGGCGATGCTTGCCGGATTGACCGGCAAGCACATCGCCAGGCGGGCCGGCTTGGGAGCGGCCCGGCGCTCGGCCCGCAAGAATCACACGCGCTGCTGAGATGATGTGAGCCATGTTTCGCCGTTTCTCATCTCTCGCTCTTGCTCTGGTCCTCGCGGCGCTTGCCGCCTGTTCCGTGCCCGTGCTGACACCGCAGCAGCCGGTCGTCGTGCCACCTCCCGTGGAGCCCGCGCCCGTCGTCAAGCCCGTGCCCAGGCCGCCGCGCCTGGGCCTGGCACTGGGCGGTGGCGCCGCGCGCGGCTTCGCGCACATCGGTGTCATCCAGGTGCTGGAGGAGGCCGGCATCAAGGTCGACCTCGTCGCCGGCACATCGGCCGGCAGCCTCGTCGCGGCGCTCTACGCGTCGGGCAGGAACGGCAAGGAGATGCAGTCGCTGGCCGAAGGCATGGACGAGGGCGCCATCACCGACTGGTCGTTCCCGCTGCGCGGCCTGATCCGCGGCGAGGCGCTGGCGCGCTTCATCCGCGACAAGACCGGCGGCAAGGGCATCGAGCAGATGGTGGTGCCGCTGGGCATCGTTGCGACCGATCTGTCGGACGGCTCGCCCATCCTGTT
Source organism: Pelomonas lactea (assembly GCF_043555885.1). NCBI lineage: Bacteria > Pseudomonadati > Pseudomonadota > Betaproteobacteria > Burkholderiales > Sphaerotilaceae > Roseateles > Pelomonas lactea. The sequence continues at coordinate 673,285 of NZ_JBIGHX010000003.1, forward strand.
CCGCAGCGGCGACACGGGCACGGCCGTGCGCGCGTCCAGCGCCGTGCCGGCCGTGTTCCAGCCGGTCAGGATCGGCCAGCGCGAGTACGTGGACGGCGGCCTGGTGTCGCCGGTGCCGGTGCGTTTCGCGCGCGAGATGGGGGCGCAGCTGGTCATCGCGGTGGACATCACGTCGCCGCCCGAGAAAGACCCGCCCGGCGACGCCTTCCGCATGCTGATGCAGACGTTCTCCATCATGGGCCGCAGCATCAACAGCTTCGAGCTGCGCGACGCCGACGTGCTGGTGCGCCCGCGGCTGGACGGCGTCTCCAGCGCCGACTTCACCGCGCGCCGCCGCGCCATCCAGGCCGGCCGCGAGGCCGCGCAGGCGGTGCTGCCGCTGATCCGCCAGCGCATCGCCGAACGGACGAGGTAGCGGCGCATGGACACCGAGATCCCGCTGTTCCCGCTGCGCTCGGTGCTGTTCCCCGGCGGCTGGCTGCCGCTGCGCATCTTCGAGCCGCGCTATCTCGACATGGTGCAGCGCTGCCACGCGCAAGGCCATGCCTTCGGCGTCGTCGCCCTGACCGAGGGCCAGGAGGTGCGGCAGCGCGACGGGGCGGGCTTCCAGCGCGAGGCCTTCCACACCGTCGGCACGCTGGCGCGCATCGAGCACTTCGCGCACGAGCAGCCGGGGCTGATCCAGCTGCACACGCGCGGCACGCAGCGCTTTCGGCTGCGCAGCTCGCGCTGCCTGAACCACGGGCTGTGGGTGGGGGTGCCCGAGCTGCTGGCGCAGGACGTGGCCGTGCCGGTGCCGGAGGACCTGCGCTCCGCTACGCGCCAGCTGCAGGACCTGCTGGAGAACTGGCGCGAGCGCGCCGGCCCCGAGCAGCTGCCGTTGCAGCCGCCCTATGCGTGGGACGACGCCGGCTGGCTGGCCAACCGCTGGGCCGAGCTGCTGCCCATGCCGGCGCAGGAGCGTCAGCGCCTGATGGCGATGGACAACCCGCTGCTGCGGCTGGAGCTGGTGGTGGACCGGCTCGACGCGCTCAGCGGTTGAGCCAGTCGGTCAGCACGCGCAGCACGTCGTCCTTCTCCGGCTCGTTGAAGATCTCGTGGAACAGCCCGGGCCAGGGCCGCGTCGCGACGACGTTGGCCGGCGCCGCGGCCGCAAACGCCTCGCTGCCGCGCGGCGCCACGCAGCGGTCGGCGCCGGCCCACATCAGCAGCGTGCGCAGCCGCCAGCGCGGCGCGTCGGCAATGACGCGCTCGCCCGCGTCGACGATGAAGCGCGTCAGGCGCGCGGTGATGCGGTCGTGCACCAGCGGATCGCTGGCATAGGCCGCCACCACGGCCGGGTCGCGGCTGATCCAGTCGGGCTTCAGGCCGTTGCCCACCGCCAGACCCGGCGCCAGGTTCTCGGCCAGCGCCAGCGCCAGCTTCTGGCCGCCGGACAGGCCCGGGTCCAGCGCGGGTGACGACAGCACCAGGCCGTCCAGCGGCCGGCTCCACGCAGCGGGCTGCGCGGCCAGCGCCTCGTCGGCAAAACGTGCAGCGATCAGGCCGCCCAGGCTGTGGCCCAGCAGCACGAAGGGCGTGCCGGGGCGGCGCACGGCGTCGATGACGCGTGCCGTGTCGCGCAGCAGCGCGTCGTGGTCGGGAATGTCGCCCTTGCGGCCTTCGCTGCGGCCATGCCCGCGGTGGTCCCAGCCGTGCACGTCCCAGCCGGCGGTGTTCAGTGCGGCGGCCACGTGGGCATAGCGGTCGATGTGTTCGCCCAGGCCGTGCACGATGAGCAGCTGGCCGCGTGCGGGTACGGTGGCGGGCCAGTGCCGGGTGTGGAGCGTGAGGCCGTCGTCGGTGGTGGTCATCTCGTCGCGGGTAGCGGAGGTGGCGAGAGTCTAGGGGCCTCGCGCCGCGAGCCCAGCACGCGCGCATAGGCCCAAGTGAACTCGGCGCCGATCAGCAGAATCTGCGCCGAGAAGTACACCCAAACCAGCAGCGCCACTACCGACGCCGCGGCGCCGAAGCCCGACACGACGCCGCTGCTGCGCAGATACACGCCGATGGCCCAGCGTCCCAGCTCGAACAGCGCGGCGGTGACGAGTGCGCCTAGCAGCACGTCGCGCCAGGCGATGCGCGCGCGCGGCATCCACTTGAAGATCAGCGCGAACACGGCCACCACCAGACCCTGGCTGATGACGGCGTTGGCGATGCCGGCGACGAGCAGCCACTGGCCGAACCAGGGCTTCCACAAGGCCTCGGCGGCGGCCAGCAGCGCACCCAGCAGCAGCGACACCAGCAGCAGGAAGGACAGCCCCAGGATGAGTCCGAAGCTCAGCAGCCGTGCACGCAGCCAGGCCCACCAACCCTGCAACGGCCGTGCCGGCGCGCGCCAGATGGTGTCCAGCGCATCCTGCAGTTCGGCGAACACGGTGGTGGCGCCCACCAGCATCAGGCCCAGGCCCAGCACCGTGCTCAGCCAGCCGCCGACCGGCCAGGCCACGCTGCGAAGCATGCCCTCGATGGTGGCTGCGCCGGCGGTGCCCAGCAGGCCCGAGAGCTGCGCCACCAGCTCGCCGCGTACCGCCTCGGCGCCCCACACCAGGCCGGCCACCGACACGACGATGAGCAGCAGCGGCGCCAGCGAGAACAGCGTGTAGTAGGCCAGTGCCGCCCCCATGCGCGGGCCGCGGTCGTCGAGAAAGCCGTCGAAGGTCAGCCGCAGCACGCGGCCCAGCGGGCGTAGAGGGACAAGCCTTTGCATGCCGGCAGTCTGGCCGCGAGCAGGCTCGCTGCCTGTAGGACAGCGCCCGTTGCGTCAGACGGTGCCCTCGGCGGCCTCGAAGCGGAAGCGGATGAAGTAGACCTTGTGCCCGCCGCCGTGCCGGGCGGTCTGCAGCAGGTCGGCCAGGCTGCGAAAGCCCGACTCGCGCGCCAGCGAGTCCGAGATGTCGGTGAGCGAAATCTCGCGGATGGACGTGACGACGATGCTGCCGCCCTCGACCGCGTAGCGCCCGCCCGCCTTCACGTGCGGCGACTGCCAGATGCGGATGCTGGTGGTGATGCTGCCGTTGCGCACGCCCTCGCGCAGCTGCTTGGCGAACTGCATGGTCAGGCGGTGCGCGAGGCCACGTTCCACACATGGTGGGCCGGGTCGATGAGGCGGCCCACGCGGTCGCCCCAGGCCTGGTCGGCCGCCTGCATCAGCACGCGGGCGCCCGCGGCCACGGCGCGGGCGATGGTGGCGTCCACGTCGTCGCAGTACAGGTAGTGCACCACTGGCGAGCTGCCGTCCGCGGCGGGCGGCCGGCTGCCGAGGTGGGGCGTGTCGTCGTGCACCATGAACAGCGAGTCGAAGACCGACAGCGTCGCGTGGATGACGCGGCCGTGCGGGCCGGTGCGGCGCGACAGCTCGACGGCGCCGAACGCGGCCTGGCAGAACGCGATCTGCGCGGCGGCGTCGGCGCACACGAGCATGGGAATGAGCAGGCGGGGTTTCATGGGGGTGTCCTCAGACGGCGGCGCGCAGCTTGTCGTAGCCGCTGCGGCTGACGGGGATGCGCTTGCCGTTCTTCATGCGCGCCGTGTAGGCGTCGCTTTCGGTCTTCTCCAGGCCTTGCAGCGCGGCCAGGTTGATGATGAAGGAGCGGTGCACGCGCACGAAGCGGGCCGGGTCCAGCTGCGCCTCCAGCTCGGAGATGCGCTGCGTCTTCAGGTGCTCGCGGCCGTGGGCGTGGAAGGCGACCTGGTCGGCCTGGGCTTCGATGTAGGCGATGTCGTCCACCAGCAGCACCTGCATGCCGCCCTCCTTGTCGTTGTCGCGTACCAGCACGCGGGTGAGCCGCGGCGGCGCGGCCACCAGCCGCTCCAGCGCCGGCTGCGGCTGGCCCATCAGCCGGCGGGCGCGGTCCAGCGCGGCGTCGAAGCGGTCCTGCGCGAAGGGCTTGAGCAGGTAGTCCACCGCGTGCAGTTCGAAGGCGCGCAGCGCGTGCTGGTCGTGCGCCGTCGTGAAGACGATGCCGTCGCGCCGGCCGGTCAGCTCCAGCACTTCCAGGCCGGTGAGCTTGGGCATCTGGATGTCCAGGAACACCAGGTCGGGCCGGAGTTCGGTGATGGCGCGGGCGGCGTCCAGCCCGTTGCCGGCCTCGGCGACGACGGTGATGTCGGCATGCGGCCGCAGGTACTCGGCCAGCAGGCGGCGGGCCAGCGGTTCGTCATCTGCGATCAGCGCTTGGAGCGTCATGGCGTCGTCTCGAAGGGGAGTGAAATCTCGACCGCGAAGCCGTCGGGCGTGGCGCCCCAGTGCACGCGGGCGCGGCCGGCGTACTGCGCGGCCAGCCGCTCGCGCAGGTTGCGCAGGCCCAGGCCCAGGCCGGCCTCGTTGGACGGCGCGTCGCCCGGCTCGGGCACCGGGTTGCGCACGGCGATGTGCAGCCAGCCGTCGCGCACCAGCGCCTGCACGCTGAGCAGCCCGCCGTCGTCGCGCGGGCGCAGGCCGTGCTTCAGCGCGTTCTCCACCAGCGGCTGCAGCGTCAGCGGCGGCAGCAGCGCAGGCAGCGCGTCGGGCGCGGCGTCGATGTGCGTGGCCAGCTTGTCGCCCAGGCGCTGGCGCTCGATGGCGAGGTAGTGCGTCACCAGGCCCAGCTCGTCGGCCAGCCGGATGCGCTCGCGGCCGGCCAGGTCCAGCGTCTGGCGGAAGAACTGTGCCAGGTCGATGGCCATCGCGCGCGCGGCGGCCGGGTCCAGCTGGGTGAGGGCGCTGATGGAGTTCAGGCTGTTGAACAGGAAGTGCGGGTCGATCTGCAGGCGCAGCAGCTGCAGCTCCATGTCGCGCGCCAGCAGCCGCGCCTGCGCCTCGCGGGCCGCGGCGGCCTGGGTGTTCTGGAACGCGATGAGCAGGTCGTGCGCCAGCACGGCCAGCGTCAGCAGCGCCAGCAGCGCGGCGGTCAGCAGCGCCAGGCCGCGCTGGCCCAGGCCCACCCAGCCGTCGGCGTGGCCGAACAGGGCGCCGGCGGCATCCCACGCGGCGGCCAGGCCCAGCATCACCGTCGTCAGCGTGGCGACCAGGCCCACGCGGTAGCGCAGCGCGGCCGGCCAGTCGGCCACGCCGAACGGCCGGCTGCGGCAGGGGTAGTAGGTGGCCAGCACGACGAAGGCCAGCACGCCGCACAGCGGCACGGCCCAGGGCAGCGCCCAGCCCAGCGGCGCCACACCCAGCGCGTGCAGCAGCGCAGCCAGCGCCGGGCCGGCCAGCCCCCAGGCCAGCAGGTAGACGGCCAGCCCGCGCAGATGGGTCAGCAGGGGGTGCAAGGCGGCGTCAGTTCTTGACTTCGACGCCGGCAAACATCACGTCGCCGCGCAGCACCAGGCGCGGCCCGGGCGCCATCGGCGGCACGGTCTTGTCCTCGACGCCGCCGAACAGCGCCGTGATCTCCACGACGACCTGCCAGTCGCGCGGCACGCGCAGCTCGATGCCGCTGAAGCGGGCCGAGATGTCCAGCCGCGCCTCGCCGTCGGCGATGCTGGCCTGCGTCAGGTCCAGCTCGATGCCGCCGAAGGTGCTGGTGATGTGGCCGCCGCTGAACGGGCCGGCCTCGACGCGCTGGTTGATGCCGCTGAAGCTGACGTCGATGTCCACCCGCTCGCCCGGTGCCAGCGGCTTGGCCGTCAGCGCCAGCGGCCGGCCGGCGGCGGGGCGCGGGAACACGGCCCGCATCAGGATGGACAACCCCGCCACGATGATGACGACCGGCCACCAGTCGCGCCAGTGGAAGTGCATGAAGCCCAGGTTCTGTGCCGTCAGCGCCAGGCCCACGCCGATCATCAGCACGCCGATGAAGCCGCTGCCCGCCAGCCGCGGCCAGGCCAGCCGGCCCAGGCCCCACAACACCAGGCCCAGCGGCCAGAACGTGCGCAGCAGCGCGATGTCGAAGACGTGCAGGTTGTCCAGCAGCGCCAGCACGCCGACGCCGATGACGATGAGGCCGAACAGGATGCGGTGGCCGGCGTGCTGCAGGGAGCGGGGAGGGTGGGACGGCATGTCAGGTCAGGCAGGGCAGGAAGCAGCAAGTAGACCTCGGCCAGGCGCCGGTGCGGCAGCGGCAGCGGCGAATCGACGGCCGCAGCCGACGAATCAACGGCCCGCAGCGTCGGCGGCCGGGCGCGTGCGCAGGCCGCGCAGCACGACGGCCAGCCCGGCGAGGATGACCAGCATGGGCCACGCGTCGCGCAGGGAGAAGCTGGTCAGGCCCAGGTTGCGCGTGGTCAGCAGGCCGCCCACGGCGATGAGCGCCAGGCCGCCGAGCCCACCGCCTTGGCGCGACCAGCCCAGGCGCGCCAGCCCCAGCAGTACCAGCGCCAGCGGCCAGAAGGTGTGCAGCAGCGGCAGACCGAACAGCTGCTGGCGGTCCAGCAGGGCCAGGGCGCCGATGCCGATGGCAGCCAGGCCGGTGGCGACGTGGTGGAGGGGATGGTGGGTTGGGGCGTGCATGGCGGTCTCCGGTTGATCAGTGAAGCCAGTGGACCCGCCAAGGCACGGCGGCGCGACGCGCATGCGGCGAATCGCCAGGTGCGGCGACGGATCGACGCCAGGCGGCGCCAATGAAAAAAGCCCGGCGTCCAGACGCCGGGCTTTCTGCGGTGTCGGCAGGCACGGAGCCTGCGCGGAATCAGGCGGCAGCGCGCTTGGCGGTGCGGGTGGCCGTCTGCGTGGCCTTGACGGCTTGCGTCGTGGCGGCCTGGAAGTTGGCTTCGGCCACTTCGACGGCCTGCTTGGTGGCCTTCTGCACCGACTCGAACGCGTTGTTCGCGGCGGCCACGGCGGACTTCACCAGTGCGACGGCATTCTCGGTGCCGGCCGGGGCGTTCTTGGCAGCGGTGTCCACCATCGTGGAGAAGGTCTTCTGCGCGTCGGCGAACTGGCTCTCGGCGACCTTGGCCACTTCGGCGCCGGTGCTGGAGGCGATGTCGTAGACGTGGCGGCTGTAGGAAGCGGCCTTCTCGGCGGTGGGTTGCAGCAGCGCGGCCTGCAGCGACAGCAGTTCCTGCGCGTCCTTCACGGACATCGCGGCGGCGGTGGTGTCGGCGGCTTCGCTCAGCGCGGTCTTGGCGACCTGCAGGTTCAGCTCGACAAGCTTCTCGACGCCTTCGAACGCCTTGTTCGTCAGGCCGAAGAGGGTTTCGACGTTGGCCTTGTGGGCGGCGAGGACTTGTTCAGCGGTCAGCATGGAGAGACTCCCATTTCGAGTGGATGAAACGTTTGCCGTGCTTGATTGCTGCACTGCAACATGAGCTGAATGATAGGAGCGCTTTGGCGGATTGCAAGCACTTTTTTGTGCGGTGCAGCAAATTAGGGATGGCCGCGCGTGAAAAACGGCTGACGCTATCGTTGCGAGCCTTGCGCCGACCCCCATGCTCGCCTTCCATTCCGACGCCCACAGCCTGGCGCTGCCGCCGGGGCACCGCTTCCCGCAATCCAAGTACCGGCTGCTGCGCGAGCATTTCGAGCGCGAGCCGGGGCTGCTGCGCATGCAGCCGGCGCCGGCCGCCGGCGACGACGAATTGGCGCTGGTGCACACACCCGACTACATCGACGCTGTGCAGCGCGGCACGCTGAGCGCGGCGCAGCAGCGCGAGATCGGTTTCCCGTGGAGCCCGTCGATGGCCGAGCGCTCGCGGCGCTCGGTGGGCGCCAGCATCGCCGCGGCGCGCGCCGCGCTGGCCGACGGCGTGGCCGCCAACATGGCCGGCGGCACGCACCATGCCTACGCCGACAAGGGCTCGGGCTACTGCGTCTTCAACGATGTGGCGGTCGCCGCGCGGCTGATGCAGGCCGAGTGGTCGCGCAGCCACCGCAGCACGCTGCGCGTGCTGGTCATCGACCTGGACGTGCACCAGGGCAACGGCACCGCGGCCATCTTCCGCGACGACGACACGGTGTTCACGTTCTCCATGCACGGCGCGCGCAACTTCCCGTTCCGCAAGGAGCCCAGCGACCTGGACGTGGACCTGCCCGACGGCTGCGGCGACGCCGACTACCTGGCCGCGCTCGACACCGCGCTGGACGACGTGTGGCGGCGCTGCCAGCCAGGGCTGGCGTTCTACCTGGCCGGCGCCGACCCGCACGAGGCCGACCGCCTGGGCCGGTTGAAGCTGACCTATGACGGCCTGGCCGAGCGGGACCGCCGCGTGCTGGCGGCGCTGCGCGAGCGGCGCATCCCGGTGGCGCTGAGCATGGCCGGTGGCTACGGGCACGACCTGGCCACGACGGTGGCCGTGCAGGTCACCACGCTGAACCTCGCGGCGCAGTCCTGGGCCGCTATCGCACGCGGAACTGGCTGACCACCTGCGCCAGCCGCTGCGCCTGCTCGCGCAGCGACTCGGCCGCGGCGGCGCTTTGCTCGACGAGCGCGGCGTTCTGCTGCGTCATGTCGTCGACCTGCGTGACCGCCTGGTTCACGTCGGCGATGCCCTGGCTCTGCGCCGACGCGCTGGCGCTGATCTCGCCCATGATGTCGGTCACGCGCTGCACGGCGCCGACGATCTCGCCCATCGTCGCGCCGGCTTCCTGCACGTGGCGGGCGCCGGACTCGACGCGCTCCACGCTGGCGCCGATCAGCGTCTTGATCTCCTTGGCCGCCGCGGCGCTGCGGCCCGCCAGGCTGCGCACCTCGCCGGCCACGACGGCAAAGCCGCGGCCCTGCTCGCCGGCGCGCGCTGCCTCCACGGCGGCGTTCAGCGCCAGGATGTTGGTCTGGAACGCGATGTCGTCGATGACGCCGATGATGTCGGCGATGCGCTTGCTGGAGGCGGCGATGTCGTTCATCGTGTCCACCACCTGTTGCACGACGCTGCCGCCGCGGTGGGCCACATCGGCCGCGCTGGTGGCGAGCTGGTTGGCCGTCTGCGCATGCCCGGCGCTCTGGTGCACGGTGCCGGTCAGCTGCGCCATGGACGAGCTGGTGACCTGCAGGCTGGAGGCCGTCTGCTCCGTGCGCAGGTTCAGGTCCTGGTTGCCCGACGCGATTTCGGCGGACGCGGTGCGGATGGAGTCCGCCACCCGCATGACCTCGCCCACCGTGCCGGCCAGTTGCTCGCACATCTGGTTCAGCGCGCGCATCAGGCCCGCGAGCTCGTCGTGGCCGGTCGGCGCGGCGCGGCGCGTCAAGTCGCCCGCGGCGACGGCCTCGGCCAGCGACAGCGACGCGTGGACGTCGCGCGCGATGCGGCGCTGGTTGACCAGCAGCACGCCCATGCCGGCGCCGGCAGCCAGCAGCGACACCAGCGCGAACAGCCACGCGCGGCGGCGTGCGCCGTCCTGCTGGCTGTCCGCGGCGGCCTGCTGGTCGGCGCCCATGCTCTGCACGATCTTGCCGATCAGCGCCGCCACGTCCTTGTAGCGTGCCTCGGCGTCCTGCATGGCGGCCACGCCGGTGTTGGGGTCCACCGACGACAGGTCGATGGCGCCGTCGGCCTTGGTCAGGTAGGTCTGCAGCAGCGGCAGGCACTGCTTGATGTGTTCGTCGGTCTCGGGCGGCGTGCTGTCCATGTCGGCCAGCGTCTGCAGCGTGCGCGAGACGCCTTCGACCTGCGTCTTGAGCTGCGCGCGCAGCGCCTTGACCTTGGCATCGTCCAGCGACGAGATCAGCGCAATGGCGCGGTAGACGCCGCCGTGCATCTCGCCCACCTGGGTCTGCACCGCCACCGTGGTCATGAAGACCTCGTTGCGCTGCTGGCCGGCCTCGTTGGCGGCCACCACCTCGCGCAGCGACAGCAGGGTGCTGCCCAGGCCGATGGCCAGCACGACCGCCAGCGCCGCCATCGGCGGCAGCAGCATCTTGGCAGCGAGCTTCATGGCGGCACCCGGCCAGGGGTTACTTGTAGATGCCGCCGCAGACGATGGTTTCGTCCAGCCGCTCGCAGTACATCTGCTTGGGCTCGATCTTCTTGGTCGTCGGGTTGGTGAACTTGTAGTCCTGCCAGAAGCCCTTGGGGCTGGACCGGCCCAGCTCCACGCGCTCGCGCACGAACGCCTTGCCGTCGATGTCCTTGAGGTCGATGAGGTCGCGGCCTACCTGCTTCTCGTTGGCGCCGTGCGCCAGGCACTTGCCGTCCAGGCCGTAGACGACGAGGTAGAGGTCGTGCTTGATGAACTGGGCGCTCTTGGCGGTGATCTCGCCGTAGGCCTTGTCCTTGCCGCTGGCCTTGATGTAGGCCACACCCTTCTTGACCATGGCCACCGCGTCGTCCTTGGTCGCGTTCTGCGCCAGCGCCGGCTGGGAGCCCACGAGGGCGGCGCATGTGAGGGCAAGACCTGCAAGCGTTCGGTTCATGCGAGTGCTCCTTGCGAGCCGACGGGCTCCGGGCCAGTGTCGCTCCGGGGTTTCGCCGCGCGCAAGTGCGGTGCGGCGATGGCGGGCGTTCCTGTGGCGCAATGCACGCATGGAAGAATGCCGCCCCATGACGCGACCGCAGCCCGACGCCCGCCACGCCTACCCGCAATTCGTGCCGCTGACGACGCGGTGGATGGACAACGACGTCTACGGCCACCTGAACAACGTCGTGTACTACAGCCTGTTCGACACCGCCGTGAACCGCCTGCTCATCGAGGCCGGCGCGCTGGACATCCATGCCGGCGGCGTCATCGGGCTGGTCGTGGAGACGCACTGCAACTTCTTCGAGTCGCTGGCCTTCCCGCAGAAGATCGACGCTGGCGTGCGCGTGGCCCACCAGGGCCGCTCCAGCGTGCGCTACGAGATCGGCCTGTTCGCCGAAGGATCGGACTTGTGCGCCGCGCGCGGCCACTTCGTGCACGTCTACGTGGACCGCGACAGCCGCCGCCCGGTGACCGAGCTGCCGCCCGCCTACCTTCAAGCTTTGAAAGCCCTGACCCCATGAGCCGTTTCGCCACGCCCACGCCCGAGCAGACCGCCGCGGTGGACGCCGCCATCAAGACCCGGCACTCGCTGCGCGCCTTCCTGCCCACGCCGGTGCCGCGCCAGACCGTCGAGGACATCCTCGAGGTGGCCCGCTGGGCGCCGTCGGGCACCAACACACAGCCGTGGCAGGTGCATGTGCTGACGGGCGAGGCGCTCAAGCGCACTGCCAGCCGCATCCAGGCCGCCTACCTGGACCCCGAGCAGAACACCGCTCACCGGGAGGAGTACGCCTACTACCCGAACGAGTGGCGCAGCCCCTACATCGACCGCCGCCGCAAGGTGGGCTGGGACCTGTACGGCCTGCTGGGCATCGCCAAGACCGACAAGGCGCGCATGCAGCACCAGCACGGCCGCAACTTCGTGTTCTTCGATGCGCCGGTGGGGCTGTTCTTCACGATCGACCGCGTCATGCAGCAGGGCTCGTGGCTGGACTACGGCATGTTCCTGCAGAACGTCATGATCGCCGCGCGCGCCCGCGGCCTGCACACCTGCCCGCAGGCGGCGTTCACGCAGTTCCACCGGCTGATCGCCGAGGAGCTGCAGCTGAATGACGAACAGATGCTGGTGTGCGGCATGTCGCTGGGGTTCGCCGACCCCGCTGCCGTCGAGAACGGCCTCGTCACCGAACGCGCGCCGGTGGCCGAGTTCGCCCGCTTCCTGGAGGACTGATGGCTTTGCAAGGTGCCGAACTGGGTCTGGCCTGGGCCGCCCCCTTCGCCGGCCTGCTGCTGTCCATCGCCGTCATGCCGCTGGCGGCGCCGGCGTTCTGGCATCACCACTTCGGCAAGATCGCCGCGGCCTGGACGGTGGCGCTGCTGCTGCCGTTCACGCTGGTCTTCGGCGCCGGAGAGACGGGCCATGTGCTGGTGCACACGCTGGTGGAGGAGTACCTGCCGTTCACCATCCTGCTGGGCGCGCTGTACACGACGGCCGGCGGCATCTTCATCCGCGGCAACCTGCACGGCAGCCCGGCGCTGAACGCCGGCCTGATGGCGCTGGGCGCCGTGCTGGCGAGCTTCATGGGCACGACGGGTGCCTCCATGCTGCTGATCCGCCCGCTGATTCGCGCCAACGACAACCGGCGCCACAACGCGCATGTCGTCGTGTTCTTCATCTTCATCGTCAGCAACGTCGGCGGCTCGCTGACGCCGCTGGGCGACCCGCCGCTGTTCCTCGGCTTCCTGCAGGGCGTGGGCTTCTTCTGGACGGCCAGCCAGCTGTGGGGCGAGACGCTGTTCCTGCTGGTGTCGCTGCTGGCCGTGTTCTGCGCCGTCGACGCCTGGCTGTACCGCAAGGAGGGCGTCACGCGCGCCGACCCCACGCCCGACACCCCCAGGCTGGGCCTGGAGGGCAGCATCAACCTGCTGCCGCTGGCCGTGGCCGTGGGCCTGGTGCTGATGAGCGGCACCTGGAAGCCCGGCATCGTGTTCGACCTGTGGGGCACGTCGCTGCCGCTGCAGGCGCTGGTGCGTGACCTGGGCCTGCTCGCCGTGACGGCCGCATCGCTGTGGATCACGCCGGCCGGCGTGCGCGAGAAGAACCAGTTCTCGTGGGCGCCCATGCAGGAGGTGGCCAAGCTGTTCATCGCGATCTTCCTGACCATGGTGCCCGTCATCGCCATGCTCAAGGCCGGCCCGGCCGGCGTGTTCGCGCCGCTGGCCGCGCTGCTGACGGGCGCCGACGGCCAGCCGTCGCCGGCGGCCTACTTCTGGCTGACGGGCGGCCTGTCGTCGGTGCTGGACAACGCGCCCACCTATCTCGCCTTCTTCAACCTCGCCGGTGGCAACGCGGCGCGGCTGATGACGGAGGGCGCGCCGGTGCTGGCCGCCATCTCGGGCGGCGCCGTCTTCATGGGGGCGATGACCTACATCGGCAACGCGCCCAACTTCATGGTCAAGGCGATTGCCGAGGAGCGTGGCGTGAAGATGCCCAGCTTCGGCGGCTATCTGCTGTGGTCTAGCGCGGTGCTGCTGCCGCTGTTGTTCGTGATGGCCTCGATATGGATGCATTGAAGAAGATCCTCGTCGCGCGGCTTGCGCCGCCCGAAGTCCTCGAGAAGCTGAAGGCGCACTTCGACGTGGACTACCACGACGGCGAGCTGCCGCTGACCGCCGAAGCGCTGCGCGGCCGCCTGCAGGGCAAGGCCGGTGCCTACATCACCGGCACCGAGCGCATCACGCCCGAGCTGCTGGACGCCTGCCCCGCGCTGCGCGCCATCTGCACGATGAGCGTGGGCTACAACCACATCGACCTGGCCGCCTGCACGGCGCGCCGCGTGCTCGTCACCAACACGCCCGACGTGCTGACCGAGACGACCGCCGACCTCGGCTTCGCGCTGCTGATGGCCACCGCCCGGCGCATGGGCGAGGGCGAGCGGCTGCTGCGCGACGGCGGCTGGAAGAGCTGGCGCTGGGACTTCCTGGCCGGCGCGGAAGTGCACGGCACGACGCTGGGCATCCTGGGCATGGGCCGCATCGGCCAGGCCATCGCAAGGCGCGGGCGCTTCGGCTTCGGCATGCAGGTTGCGTATCACAACCGCTCGCGGTTGCCGGCCGAGGCGGAAGGCGAGTTGGGCGCGCGCTACCTGAGTAAAGAAGCGTTGCTGCGCGAGGCCGATCACCTCGTGCTGGTGCTGCCGTACTCGGCCGAATCGCACCACTGCATCGCCGCGGCCGAGCTGGCGCTGATGAAGCCGACGGCCACGCTCGTCAACATCGCGCGTGGCGGTATCGTCGATGAACACGCGCTTGCAGCAGCGCTGCGCGAGCGGCGCATTGCCGCCGCGGGCCTGGACGTGTTCGAGGGCGAACCGCAGGTGAACCCCGAGCTGCTGGCCTTGCCCAACGCGGTGCTGACGCCGCACATCGGCAGCGCCACGATGCCCACGCGCATCGCCATGGCCACGCTTGCCGCCGACAATCTGATCGCCGCGCTGACCGGCGCCCCGCCGCCCACGCCGCTGAATCCCGAAATCCTGCCCCTGTGATGAAACCGCTGCTGCTTGCCCTCGTTCTCGCCCCCGCCCTGGCTTTCGGCCAGTCCGACCGCATCAAGCGCCCGGAACCCGGCAAGGCGCCCGAGAAGGTGGAGGACGACAAGACGCCGCGCGACCCCAACAAGTTCGCCGCGCTGGCGCTGCTGGGCGACCGCGTGCAGCTGCTGGCGCTGACGCCGGCACGCGGCGACACGGTGCAGAGCGGCGAGTGGACCGCTACCCCCGCCGGCACGCTGGACGACGCCGTGCTGCAGGCGCTGAACGAGGCCGTCAAGGCCAGCGGCGACAAGCGCGAGGCCAAGCTCTACACGTCCACGACGCGCAGCCTGTTTGGCGACCCGGCCAACCTGTTCGTCGACGGCAGGCTGAGCCTGCCCGGCAACCTGACGGCCGCGGTGCGCCAGAGCGGCGCAGCCAACCTGCTGCTGGTCACGCGCAGCCGCCAGGAGCCGGCGCTGGCTGCCGCGCTGCCCGGCCGCATCCTGGCCACGCTGGAAGGCCCCGGCTTCGTGCTGGACCAGCGCCCCAGCGGGCAGATCGGCTTCGACGGCCAGCCCGGCAAGCCGGTGTTCGCGCCATTCGTGTCCATCCGCGTCGCGCTGATCGACCTCACCGACATGCGGCTCAAGCGCGAGCAGTCGCTGGCCGTGGCCGCGCGGCTGCCCGTGGAGGCCGGCGAGGCCAACCCCTGGGCCACCACGGCGCCCGAGCAGCGCGTGAAGGCGCTGGAGGCGCTCATCGAGGCCGAGATGCCGCGCGTGATGAAGGGCCTGGTCGCGCCGTAGGCCGGCCAGCGAGCGCGTGAAGCATGGGCGGCCGGCGGCGGCCCCGCGGCCAGCATGGACAATGGCCGCATGAGCGTGTTCGATGCGGTGTTGCTGGCCTTGCTGGCCGTGGTGGTGGTGTTGCTGTGGCTGGTCTGGATGCGCCAGAAAGCCTTCTCCGCGGACCAGTTGTTGCAGGGCAACGAGCGGCTGGAGCGCGAGCTGCGCGACGAGCTGGGCCGCAGCGCCAGCGGCACGCGGCAGGAGCTGCTGCAGGGGCTGGCGCAGTTCCAGCAGGTGCTGACGCAGGGGCTGCAGGGAAGCAACCAGTCGCTCAGCGCACAGGCGCTGGCCGCGCGCGAGGCGCAGGATGCCGCCGCGCTGCGCGGCGTGCAGGCCCAGGCCGAATCCATGCAGAAGCTGAACGATGCAATGCGCGAGCAGCTGCAGGCCTTGTCCAAGACCAACGACCAGCGCCTGGCCGAGCTGCGCCTGACGGTGGAGCAGCGCCTCACCGCCATCCAGCAGGACAACGAGAAGAAGCTGGAGCAGATGCGCGCCACCGTCGACGAGAAGCTGCACGCGACGCTGGAGCAGCGCCTGGGCGAGAGCTTCAAGCAGGTGGCCGAGCGGCTGGAGCAGGTGCACAAGGGCCTGGGCGAGATGCAGAACCTGGCGCGCGACGTGGGCTCGCTGAACCGTGTGCTGACCAATGTGAAGACACGCGGCGTGTTCGGCGAGGTGCAGCTGGCCGGGCTGCTGGACCAGGTCTTCACCGCCGAGCAGTACGCCGCCAACGTTGCGGTGCTGCCGGGCTCCAACGACCGCGTGGAGTTCGCGATCTCGCTGCCCGGGCAGCGCAACGACGGCAAGCCCCTGTGGCTGCCGATCGACGCGAAGTTTCCGCGCGAGGACTACGAGCGCCTGCTCGATGCGCAGGAGCGCGCCGACGCCCCCGCTGCCGAGGCCGCCGGCAAGGCCATCGAGAACCGGCTGCGGCTGGAGGCCAAGACCATCCGTGAGAAGTACGTGGCCCCGCCGCACACCACCGACTTCGGCATCCTGTTCGTACCGACGGAAGGGCTTTACGCCGAAGCGCTGCGCCGCCCCGGCCTGCTGGAGAGCCTGCAGCGCGAGCACAAGGTCATGCTGTGCGGCCCCACGACGCTGCTGGCCACGCTGACCAGCCTGCAGATGGGCTTCCGCACGCTGGCGCTGGAGAAACGCTCGGCCGAGGTTTGGGAGGTGCTGGGCGCCGTCAAGACCGAGTTCGGCAAGTTCGGCGACGTGCTGGCCAAGGCGAAGAAGAAGCTGGAAGAAGCCGGCAACACGCTGGACGCCGCCGAGGTGCGCACGCGCGCGATGACGCGCAAGCTCAAGGGCGTGGAGGCGCTGCCCGACGACGCGGCGCAGCAACTGCTGCAACTCAGCCTGGGTGAGGACGCCGAGTGACCGACCCCGCGCGCGCGCCGGTGGCGAAGAGGGCCATGCGCGACGCGTTCTGGTGGCTCATCGCCACCATCATCTGCGTGCACGCCTGCATGGCCACCACGCGCGTGACCGCCAGCCTGTGGGTGCTGAACCAGGGCTATGGCGAGGCGTCGGTGGGCATGCTGCTGAGCCTGTTCGCCGTGGCGCCCATCGTGCTGTCGCTGTGGGCCGGCCGGCTGGCCGACCGGCACGGCTTTCATCGGCCGGTGGGCGTGGGCGTGGCGCTGGCGTTTGCCGGCGCGCTGCTGGCGCTGGCCATTCCCAAGCTCTGGGCCATCGCCACCGGCTGCCTGCTGTGCGGCGGCGCCGTGGCCGTGGCGGCCGTCGCGCTGCAGCGCGAGGCCGGGCTGATGGCCGAGGATCCCGGCGACCTCAAGCGCATCTTCAGCTGGATGGCGCTGGGGCCGGCGCTGTCCAACGCGCTGTCGCCCATCGTCGCGGGCCTGCTGATCGACCACGTCGGCATGACCGCTGCATTCGGCCTGGCCACGCTGCTGCCGCTGCTGGCCTGGGCGCTGGCGCGCAAGGTGCCGCGCAACCCGCCCAAGGTCGTCACCAAGAGCTTCCGCGAACCCGCGGCGTGGGACCTGTTCCGCCTGCCGGCCTACCGGCGCCTGCTGCTGGTCAACCTGGCGCTGTCGGCGGGGTGGGATGCGCACAGCTTCGTCGTGCCCGTGGTGGGCCATGCGCGCGGGCTGTCGGCGGCCAGCATCGGGCTGGTGCTGGGCAGCTTCGCGACGGCGGCCACCGCCGTGCGGCTGGCCATCGTGCGCTTCGCCGACGACATCGACGAGGCCCGCGTGCTGCGCGCCGCGATGGCGCTGGCGACGCTGACCTTCATCGCCTACGCCTGGCTGCCCGGCACGCTGGGCCTGATGCTGGGTTCGGCATTGCTGGGCACGGCGCTGGGCTCGGTGCAGCCCATGATCCTGGCCATGATGCACCGCGCCACGCCGCCCGAGCGCCACGGCCAGGCGCTGGGGCTGCGCATGCTGACGGTGAACGGCGCAACGGTGAGCATGCCCATGGGCTTCGGCATGCTGGCCGCGGCGACGGCGCTGGCGGCGCCCATGTGGGTGATGGCCGGCGCGCTGCTGCTGGCACAGCTTCCGGCACGCAAGCTCTAGAGAGGGTTTTGCAGAACGCCCCGGGCGCCCGGCCTGCGGCGGTGCGCGAGGCCGACGATCAACGGCAGCCTCCGTGGCAGGCACCGGGACCGGCCGTGCTACTGGCGGCGTCCAGCTGGCCGGCCAGCCCCCGTCGATGAGGCGGCTTGGCATGTGCGCTTTGCTGCCGCGGCTGTTGCTGCCGGATTGCTCGGCCGTTGCAGCCGTCGCGGCTGCGCTGCTGCGGGTGCGCGAGCCGCCGCGGCCCGACCTCGCGCTGGCCGCGGGCGGCCACTTCCAGCTGCACGACCCGCCCTTCGTGCGGCCGTTGGCCATGGTCGCGCTGTGGTTGACGGCCATCCAGCACCGAATGAGGGCTTTCCCAGGCAGTGGCGCGAATCGCACTAACGCCGCCCTCAACCGGAGTGATTGCGCGATCATGGGGCGTCCGGAATACGCATCAACCATTCAGGGAGGTGATATGCGCGTCAACCAGCCGGTGACCCAGCGTGAGTTCGACTTCGCGGCCGATGCCACGCTGATGTCAACCACCGATCCGCAGAGCCATGTGAAGTACGCCAACGACGCGTTCGTCGCGGTCAGCGGCTTCACGCGAGAAGAAATCATCGGGCAGCCGCATAACTTCGTGCGCCATCCAGACATGCCGGAAGCGGCGTTCGCCGACATGTGGGCCACGCTGAAGGGCGGCGAGCCGTGGACCGGGCTGGTGAAGAACCGCCGCAAGGACGGCGACCACTATTGGGTACGGGCCAACGCGGTGCCTATCGTGCGCGGGGGGCGCACGCAGGGATATATGTCGGTGCGCACGCGGGCCTCTCGCGACGAGGCCGCCGCGGCCGAGCAGCTTTATGCCGAGATGCGAGCGGGCCGCGCCAGCGTGCGCCTGCACAAGGGGTTGCTGCTGGGCCGCGGGGCTTTCGGGGCACTGTCGAATTGGCGCAAGACGATGGGCGCGCGGGGCCGCATCCGGCTCACGTTGTCGGTGGTGTGGCTGGTCATGCTGCTGGTGGGCATGCCCATCGCGTCGGACTGGGCGGCGCTGGCGCGGCTGGCGTCGGTCGTTGGCGTCGGCATGGTCATCACGGCAATCGTCTTCGAGCAGATGTTCGCGCGTCCGCTGGAGGCCTTGCAGCGCCAGGCGCTGGCCGTCGCCACCGGCGCGCAGCAGGATGTGGCCGACATGGGCCGTGTCGACGAGATCGGCATGAGCATGCGCTGCATCAGCCAGCTGGGGTTGATGTTCCGCTGGCTGGTCAGCGACGTCAGCCAGCAGGTGGTGAACCTGCAGACCGCCGTCAACGAGATCGCCAAGGGCAACGAGGACTTGAGCTCGCGCACCGAGCAGGCTGCGTCCAGCCTGGAGCAGACGGCCTCGTCGATGGAGCAGATGACCGCCACCGTGAAGAACAACGCCGACACGGCGGCGCAGGCCAACGATCTGTCGGGCCAGGCGCGCTCCGCCGCGGCGCAGGGGGGTGAGGCGGTGGCCCAGGTCATCGCGCGCATGGGCGACATCTCCGCCAGCTCGCGCCGCATTGCCGACATCATCGGCACCATCGACGGCATCGCGTTCCAGACCAACATCCTGGCGTTGAACGCGGCGGTGGAGGCCGCGCGTGCCGGCGAGCAGGGCCGCGGCTTTGCTGTCGTGGCGGGCGAGGTGCGCAGCCTGGCGCAGCGCTCGGCCGAGGCGGCCAAGGAGATCAAGTCGCTGATCGGCGCCAGCGTGGAGCAGGTGGAGGCCGGTTCGCGCATGGTGGACGACGCCGGCAAGACGATGGCCGAGATCCAGACCAAGGTGCAGCGCGTGTCCGACCTGATCGGCGAGATCAGCGGCTCGGTGCGCGAGCAGAGCACCGGCATCGCCCAGGTGGGCCAGGCCGTCAGCCATCTCGACCAGGTGACGCAGCAGAACGCCGCGCTGGTGGAACAGAGCACGGCCGCGTCCTACAGCCTGCGCCAGCAGGCGGCCAGCCTGGTGGACGCCGTGGGCGTGTTCCGCTGACGCCGCGCCGGGCTGCCCAAGCGGCGATTAGGATCTGACGAACGGCCCCCGTCGCAAAAGCACGCAGAATCCGCGCCAGGCCGAACATGCGGCCGCTGGAGCGAGACAGATGCGGATCACGGTGAATGGGTGGGTGGCGCGGAGCCTGGGCGCTGCCCTGTTGGGGCTGGCGCTGGGGAGCGCGCAGGCGCAGCCGGCGGCGCGCGTCAAGCCCGGCGCGCCACGCCCGGTGGCCGTCGCCGCGGCGGCACAGCCCGAGCCGGTGCGGGAGCTGGGCGGCATCGAGGAGTACCGCCTGCCCAACGGCCTGCAGGTGCTGCTGTTCCCCGACGCGACGCAGACGACGACCACCGTCAACATCACCTACCGCGTCGGCAGCCGCCATGAGGCGCCGGGCGAGTACGGCATGGCCCACCTGCTGGAGCACATGCTGTTCAAGGGCACCGCGCGCCAAAAGGACATCCCCGGTGCGATGGCGCAGCGCGGCGTGCGCTTCAACGGCACGACGACGACGGACCGGACGAACTACTTCGCCAGCTTCAACGCGAATGCCGACACGCTGGCCTTCCTGCTGGATCTGGAAGCCGACCGCATGGTGAACAGCCGCGTCGCCAAGGCCGACCTGGACACCGAGATGACGGTGGTGCGCAACGAGTTCGAGCGCGGCGAGAACCAGCCCTTCGCCGTGCTGGCCCAGCGCGTCAACGCGGCGGCCTTCGCCTGGCATCCGTACGGCCACGCCACCATCGGCCCGAAGAGCGACATCGAGAACGTGCCCATCGAGAAGCTGCAGGGCTTCTACAAGCGCTATTACCGACCCGACAACGCGACGCTGCTGATCGCCGGCAGCTTCGACAAGGCGGCCACGCTGGCGCTGATCGGCAGGCACTTCGGCCCGCTGGCCCGGCCCGCCGAGCCCATCCCGCAGCCGTACACGGTGGAGCCACCGCAGGACGGCGAGCGCAGCGTCGTCGTGCGCCGCGTGGGCGGCCAGCCGATTCTTCTGGCGGCCTACCACGTGCCCGCCATCACGCACCCGGATACGCCGGCCCTCATCGTCTACGGCCTGCTGATGAGCCTGCAGCCCAGCGGTCAGCTCTACAAGCAGCTGGTCGACACCAAGCTGGCCGTGGCGGCCGGCATCGGCGGCTCGGGCGGCGCGGAGCCGGGCGTGGCCAACGCGTTCGCGGCGCTGCCTCCAGGCGCGGATGTGGACAAGGTCGAGAAGCTGCTGCTGGACCTCGCCGAAGGCCGCGACGCGAAGCCGTTCGACGAGAGCGAGCTGGCGCGCGTGCGCGACATCGCCGTCAACAGCTACCGCCAGCAGATGAAGAACCCCGAGGCACTGATCCAGCAGATCTCCGGCCTCATCGCCGCCGGCGACTGGCGGCTGCTGTTCCAGCTGATGGAGGACATTCCCAAGGTCACGCTGGCCGACGTGGAGCGCGTGCGCGCGGCCTACTTCAAGCCCGCCAACCGCACGCTGGGCCGCTACCTGCCGGCCGCGGCCGTGGAGCGCGTGGAGATTCCCGTCGCGCCGCCGCTGGACCGGCGGCTGGCCGACCTGAAGGGCCCGCCCAAGGTGGAGTCCGGCGAGCAGCTGGAGCCGGTGCCGGCGGTGCTGGAGTCGCGCACCAGGCGCACGACGCTGCCCAGCGGCATCGCGCTTCACACGCTGCAGAAGCAGACGCGCGGCAACACCGTGGTGCTGCAGATGCAGCTGCGCTGGGGTGAGCGCGACGCCACCTTCGCCCGCAACGGCACCGGTGCCGTGGGCCAGCTGATGGACGAGGGCAGCGCCGGCTACACCAAGCAGCAGCTGCAGGACGCGCTCATCAAGCTGCGCGCCAGCTTCAACGTGACCAGCTACGACCAGGGCGCCACCATCTACCTGAGCGCCGAGCGCGACACGCTGCTGCCCGCGCTGCGCGTGGCCGCCGACGCACTGCGCCGGCCCAACCTGCCGCAGGACGGCTTCGACCGCGACATGAAGGCCAGCCTGGCCAGCATCGAGGCCTCGCGCCAGGAGCCCGGCGTGCTGCGCCAGGAGGCCACGCGCAAGCACTACAACGCCGCGCGCGGCGTCACGCTGGGCCACCCGGACTACGTGATGAGCGTGGACGAGCGCATCGCCAACCTGAAGGCGACGACGCTGGACGACGTGAAGCGCTTCTATGCCGACTATTGGAGCGCCAACGAGGCGCAGGTCAGCGTCGTCGGCGCCTTGCCGGACGGCCTGGCCGCCGAGCTGGAGCAGCTGTTCGGCGACTGGAAGAAGCCGGCCGCGCCGAAGTTCGTGCGCCATGTGCCGCAGCATGTGGCGGTGCCGCCGGCGCGCTTTGATGCCATCGCGCGCGACAAGGCCAATGCCATCGTGCGCCTGCACCAGACGCTGCCGCTGAACACCGAGGACGCCGACTACGCGGCGCTGGAGCTGGCCGTGCATGTGTTTGGCGGCGGCGGGCTGGAGAGCCGGCTGTCCGAGCGCGTGCGCCAGAAAGAGGGCCTGACCTACGGCATCGGCGCCTCGCTGGGCGCCGGCTACTGGGGCAATGCCGGCAGCTTCGCCATCCAGGCCAGCTACGCGCCGGACAAGCGCGAGCGCGTCATCGCCGTCGTGCAGGAGGAGGTCGAGCGCATGACCCGCGACGGCCTCACCTCCGCCGAACTGGCGCGTGCGAAGAAGGACATCCTGGAAGGCCGCAAGCAGGGCCGCGCCGACCCCGGCGCGCTGGCCGGTGGCCTCACCAGCATGGCCGAGCGCGGCGAGACTTGGGGCCAGGCACAGAAGCGTGACGAGGCGTTGGCGAATGTGACCGTCGAGCAGGCCAACGCCGCCTGGCGCAAGCACATCCGTGCCGACAGTTTCATCATCTCGACCGCCGGCGATTTCAAGAATCCGTAGAGTTGGCATACCGCCGATGTCTCGGAGACTGCGATGAAGATCGAGCCCTACCTGTTCTTTGACGGCCGCTGCGAGGAAGCCATCGAGTTCTACCAGCAGGCGCTGGGCGCCAAGGTGGAGTTCCTCATGCGCAATGCCGAGAGCCCTGAGCCGCCGCCCGAGGGCATGCTGCCGCCGGGGGCGGAGGACAAGGTCATGCATGCGTCGGTGCACATCGGCGGCGCGCTGGTCATGATGTCCGACGGCCTGTGTGGTGGCGAGGCCAGCTTCAAGGGCTTCTCGCTGTCGCTGGACTGCCCCGACGCCGACGCCGCCCGCGAGGCCTTCGCGGCGCTGGCCGAGGGCGGCCAGGTGAGCATGCCGTTGCGCAAGACCTTCTGGGCACCGTTGTTCGGCATGGTGACCGACCGTTTCGGCGTCAGCTGGATGGTGGGCGTATCGGACGACGCGGCGCCCTGATGCAGGCCGCCCAGTTGCCCGCGCACCTGCTGGCCGACTGCTCGTCCTGCGCGGCGCTGTGCTGCGTGATTCCGCCGTTCGACGCCGTGCAGGGCTTCGGCTTCGACAAGCCGGCCGAGACACCCTGCCGGCACCTGTGCGCCGACCACCGCTGCGGCATCCACGGCGACCTCATCGAGCGCGGCTTCAGCGGCTGCGTGGCCTTCGACTGCCTGGGCGCCGGCCAGCGCCTGACCGCCCTGGCCACGGCGCGCTTCGGCACCGTCGACGACTGGCGCGCGCGGCCCGACGTGGCGCGCTGGCTGTTCGCGGCCTATCCCAAGGTGCGCGAGGCGCAGGAGTGGCTGGCCCGGCTGAGCCTGGCGGCGCGCGTGTCCGGGCAGGCGCCGCTGCAGGCGCTGGCGGACGAACTGGAGGCCGACGCCGGCCGCTGGCCCGACTGGGCGGCCGACGAGCGCACGGCTTGGCAGGGGCGGGTGCGGGCCGCGCTCGCGCCGCTGGCGGAAAATCGTGGCCCAAGGAGTTGATGCGATGTATGGATTGATTGGCAGCTTCAAGGCGGCCGAGGGCCGGCGGGCCGAACTCATCCGCCTGCTGCTGGCGGAGACGGGCGACATGCCGGGCTGCCTGAGCTACGTGGTGGCCGAGGACCCCGCCGACGACGTGACCGTGTGGGTCACCGAGGTCTGGACGGACGCCGCCGCGCACAAGGCGTCACTGCAGCTGCCGGCCGTGAAGGCCGTCATCGCGCAGGCCATGCCGCTGATCGCCGCGTTCGGCGAGCACCGTGAAACCCGACCCGTCGCCCGCGATGTTTCCTGACTGGGTGGAGCCCAAGTGGCAGCAGCGCCGCGGCGTGCGCAAGATCCACGTCGTGGCGGTGCTCAGCGCACTGCTGGCGGCGGGCGTCGTCTACGTGCTGTTCAGCGAGTTCGGCGTCATCGAGGCCAACCGGCCCGGCAAGGTGGAGCGGCAGCTCGTCGCGGCGGTGGACCTGCGCGTGGGCAACCCGGCCGGCGCGGCCGCGCGCGGCGAGGCCCGGGCCCGTGCGGACGTCGAGGCCAGCCTGCTGCAGCTGGAGACCTTCGGCGACGCGGTCACACCCGCGCAGGCCCGGCTCGCGAAGCAGCGCTACGGGCTCACGTGGGTCAACAAGGGCAAGTCGCCGACGCCGCTGACCCAGGCCCATGCCGACGCGTACAACCGCGTGATGCGCGCCGAGATCGAGCGCCGCCACGGCCGCGAGGTCGCGGACGAACTGCTGCCCATGCCCAGCCCGCCCGATGGCGGCAAGGACGAGAAGGACAAGCCATGAAGCTCATCGGCATGCTGGACTCGCCGTTCGTGCGCCGCGTCGCCATCTCGATGCGGCTGCTGGGGCTGCCGTTCGAGCATGCGGCCGTGTCGGTGTTCCGCGGCTTCGACGCGTTCCGGCAGATCAACCCGGTCGTCAAGGCGCCCACGCTGGTCTGCGACGACGGCACCGTGCTGATGGACTCCACGCTGCTGCTGCAGTACGCCGAGGCGCTGGCCGGCCGCAGCCTGCTGCCCACCACGCCGGCCGGGCTGCAACACGAGCTGCGGCTCATCGGCCTGGCGCTGGCGGCCTGCGAGAAGACCGCGCAGATCGTCTACGAACGCGGCCTGCGCCCGGCCGAGAAGCACCACCAGCCCTGGGTGGACCGCGTCACGGGGCAGCTGGCCGCCGCCCACTGCGCGCTGGACGCCGAGCTGGCCGCGCGGCCGCTGCACACGGTCACCGAGGCCGGGCTCACGCAGGCCGGCATCACGGTGGGCGTGGCCTGGGGCTTCACGCGTTTCGTGCTGCCCGAGTGCGCGCCGGCCGAGGCCTTCCCGCACCTGGCCGCGCATGCCGATGCCGTCGAGCAGCTGCCAGTGTTCCGCGCCGTGCCCTGCGACGACGCCGTCCAGCTGGGCTGACCCATGGCCACCCGCCGCCCGCCCCAGACCGTCTACGTCTTCCAGGGCGGCGGCGCCTTGGGCGCCTACCAGGCGGGTTTCGTCGAGGCATTGAAGGACGCGCAGCTGCCGCCGGACTGGCTGGTGGGCACGTCCATCGGCGCCATCAACGCTGCGCTGATCGCCGGCAATGCGCCGGCCGACCGGCTGGCCGCGCTGCGCAGCTTCTGGGACCGCGTGACGCGGCCGGCGCCATCGTTCCAGCTGCCCGCCAGCCCCTGGACGGCGCTGTGGCAGCAGGGCCTGCAGACCTGGCAGACGCTGACCAGCGGCGTGCCCGGCTTCTTTAAGCCGCGCGGCCCGCAGGCCTGGGACATGAACCGCCGCGCGCCGCTGGCCGAGCTGGGCTTCTACGACACCTCACCGCTGGCCGCCACGCTGCGCGAGCTGGTGGACTTCGACCGCATCGCCGCCGCCGAGACGCGGCTGACGCTGTGCGCCGTCAACGTGCGCTCGGGGGCGCTGGCCTTGTTCGATAACCGCGACGGCAAGACGCGCATCGGCCCCGAGCATGTGCTGGCCAGCGGCGCGCTGCCGCCCGGCTTCGCGCCAGTGGTCATCGACGGCGAGGCCTACTGGGATGGCGGCATCTACAGCAACACGCCGCTGGACGTGGTGCTGGACGACGCCGAGCGCCGCGACACGCTGTGTTTCATGGTGGACCTGTGGGACGCCAGCGAGGCCGCGCCCGGCACCATGGCGGGCGCGCTGACGCGCTACAAGGACATCCAGTACGCCAGCCGCATCTGCGAGCACCTGGACGACCATGAGCGCATGCAGAACCTGCGCCGTGCGCTGCGCGTCATCGGCCGCCGGCTGGACGCGAAGACGGCAGCGGACCCCGCCGTGAAGGCGCTGCTGGCGCTGGGCTGCGATTCACGCATCGACGTGGTCCATCTCGTGATGCAGGCGCTCCCGGGCGAGGACTCCTGGCGCGACATCGACTTCAGCGACAGCCGGCTCGCCGCCCGCTGGGCTGCGGGCCTGAAGGATGGCCAGCGTGTGCTGGCCCGGGCCGCCTGGCGCACGCCCTGGCACGACGACCTGGGCATGCGCGTGCACGCGCTGGACGACGCCGGCTGACGATCAGCTCATGCCCTGATGGCGCAGCAGCGCATCGATGCGCGGCTCGCGGCCGCGGAAGGCCTTGAAGTTGTCGATGGCGTCGCGCGCGCCGCCCTGTTCCAGCACCTCGGTCAGGAAGCGCTTGCCGGTGGCGGCGTTGAACACGCCTTCTTCCTCGAACGCACTCCACGCGTCGGCGCTCAGCAGCTCGGCCCACTTGTAGCTGTAGTAGCCGGCCGCATAGCCGCCCGCGAAGATGTGCGAGAAGCTGTGCTGGAAGCGGTTGAAGGCTGGCGGGATCAGCACGGCCACCTCGGCGCGCACCTCGTTCAGCACCTTCTGCACGTCAGCCTCCGAGCCGGGCTCGCCGTGCAGCCGCATGTCGAACAGCGCGAACTCGATCTGGCGCAGCGTCATCAGCCCGCTCTGGAAGTTCTTGGCCGCGATCATCTTGTCGAACAGCTCGCGCGGCAGCGGCTCACCGCTGTCGACATGGCCGCTCAACTGCTGCAGCACGTCCCACTCCCAGCAGAAGTTCTCCATGAACTGGCTGGGCAGCTCGACGGCATCCCACTCGACGCCGGAGATGCCCGACACGCCCAGGTCGTTCACCTGCGTGAGCATGTGGTGCAGGCCGTGGCCGAACTCGTGGAACAGCGTGATGACGTCGTCGTGCGTCAGCAGCGCGGGCTTGTCGCCGACGGGCGATGCGAAGTTGCACACCAGCTGCGCGACCGGCGTCTGCTGTTCGCCGCTGGGCTTGAGCCAGCGGCTGCGCACCTCGTCCATCCATGCGCCGGGGCGCTTGCCCGGCCGAGCGTACAGGTCGAGGTAGAACTGCGCGATGAGCTGGCCGCCACGCCGGAGTTCGTAGAACTTCACGGTGTCGTGCCAGACCGAGGCCCGGGCCTCGCTGATCTGCACGTCGAACAGCCGCTCGATGATGGAGAACAGGCCGGCGACGACCTTGGGTGCCGTGAAGTACTGCTTCACGGTCTGGTCGCTGAAGGCGTAGCGGGCTTCCTTGAGCTTCTCGCTCCAGTAGGACACGTCCCAGCTTTCCAGCGGCTCGCCCTTGGCGAACTCGCGCAGCTCGGCCAGGTCCTTCTCGGCGAAGGGCCGCGCGCGGCGGGCGAGGTCGCGCAGGAAGGCGATGACCTCGGCGGGTGACGACGCCATCTTGGGCGCGAGCGACACCTCGGCGAAGCTGGCATAGCCGAGCAGCTTCGCTTCTTCCTGGCGCAGCGCGACGATCTCGCGCATGGCGGCGGTGTTGTCCCACTCGGGCTTGCCCTGCTCGCTGGCGCGCGTCACGTAGGCGCGGTAGAGCCGCTCGCGCAGTGCGCGGTTCTCCGCGTACTGCATGACGGGCAGGTAGACCGGGAAGTGCAGCGTGAGCTTGTGGCCGCCGTCGTCCAGCTTCGTCGCGTCCAGCACGTCCTGCGGCACGCCGGTCAATTCTTCGGCGGTGGCGACGTAGCTCCAGCCGTCGGTGGCGTCCAGCACGTGCTCGCTGAACTGCTGCTGCAGCTCGGCGGCGCGCTCCTGGATGACGGCGTAGCGCTCGCGGGCCTCGCCCTGCAGCTCGGCGCCGGACAGCACGAAATTGCGGATGGCGTGCTTGAGCACCTGCTGGCGCGGCGCGCTCAGGCGGTCGCCCTGCGTGGCCATCACGGCCTTGTACTTGGCGAACAGCGCCTCGTTGGCGCCCATGGCGGTGCTGAACTCGGTGACGGCCGGCAGCATCGCGTTGAAGGCCTCGCGCAGCGCCGGCGTGTCGGCCACGGCGTTCAGGTGGCCCACCGCGCCCCAGGCGGTGCCCAGCTGCTCGGTGGCGGTGTCGAGGATGCGCGAGAGGACGTCGTAGTCGGCCGGCGTCTCGGGCTTCACCGCCTCATCGAGCGCAGCTTGCGCCGCGGCCAGCAACTCGGTAATGGCAGGCTGCACATGCTCGGGCTGGATGGCCGCGAAGTCGGGCAGGGCGGCGGTGGACAGCAGGGGATTGGTCATTTCAGCCATGTGTTGAGTCTCGCGCAGATTTCAAGCCGGCCGCTTTGCGGGCCGGCCATCGCGCGGCCGCCGTGGAACCGGCTTTGCCGGGCCACTGGCGGCGTCCCCTTGAGGGGACTGAGGCCGGACACAAAGAGTCCTGAGGACTCTTTGTGCCTGCCGAAGGACAAAGCGTCTGGCTTTGGCACGGCGAAGCCGGTAGGAGGTGTGCCTAGCCTGCGGCACGTTCTGCGGATTCAAGCGTGTTGACCAGCAGCATGGCAATGGTCATCGGGCCGACGCCACCCGGGACCGGGGTGATCCAGCCCGCCACATTGCGGACGCCGTCGAAGTCCACGTCGCCGCACAGCTTGCCCTCGTCGTTGCGGTTCATGCCCACGTCGATGACGACGGCACCGAGCTTGACCATGTCGGCCGTCAGCACGTTGCGCTTGCCGACGGCCGCGACGATGACGTCGGCCTGGCGGGTCATCGCGCCCAGGTCGGCGGTGCCGCTGTGGCACACAGTGACGGTGGCGTTGGCGGCCAACAGCATCATGGCCATGGGCTTGCCGACGATGTTGCTGCGGCCGATGACGACGGCGTGCTTGCCCTTGAGGTCCTTCATGCCGATGCTTTCCAGCATCTTCATGCAGCCGTAGGGCGTGCAGGCCTTGAAGCCCGCCTCACCCACCATCAGCGCGCCGGCGCTGGCGACGTGAAAGCCGTCGACGTCCTTGGCCGGCGAGATGGCCTCGATGACCTTGTGGTCGTCGATGTGCTTGGGCAGCGGCAGCTGCACGAGGATGCCGTGAATCGTCGGGTCGTTGTTGAGCGCGTCGACGCGGGCCAGCAGCTCGGCCTCGGTCATGGTGGCGTCGTACTTCTCGAGCACCGAGTGGATGCCGGCTTCCTCGCAGGCCTTGACCTTGTTGCGCACGTAGACCTGGCTGGCCGGGTTGTCGCCCACCAGCACGACGGCGAGGCCCGGGCGCTTTCCTTGTGCGGTCAGCGCCGCGGCGCGGGCAGCGACGTCGGCGCGGGTTTGCTTGGCGAGGGCGAGGCCGTCGATCAGTTGGGCGGTCATCTTCAAACTCCTAAATGCAAAGAGGCCGCATGCAGCGGCCTCTGTGAAATTGCGCGGGGATCAGGCCTTCGCCGTGGCACCCAGGGCGATCTTGAGCAAATCGGCCACGGTGTTGGCGTTGAGCTTTTCCATGATGTTGGCGCGGTGCGCCTCCACCGTCTTGATGCTGATGCCGAGGTCGTCGGCGATCTGCTTGTTCAGGCGGCCGGCGACGATGCGCTCCAGCACCTGCGCCTCGCGGGTCGTCAGGCGGGCCAGCAGCGCGTCACGGCTGGCGGCTTCCTGGTGGCTGGAGAAGGCGTCGCGGGCCTGGTCGAGCATGCGCTCCACCAGCGCCAGCAGCTCTTCTTCCTTGAAGGGCTTCTCGATGAAGTCCATCGCGCCCTTCTTCATCGTCTGCACCGCCATCGGCACGTCGCCGTGGCCGGTGATGAAGACGATGGGCAGCGGGCTCTTGCGCTCGATCAGGCGGTCCTGCAGTTCCAGGCCGGTCATGCCGTCCATGCGGATGTCGGCGATCAGACAGGCGACCTCGCGGGGGTCGTAGCGAGTCAGGAAGGACTCGGCGGAGTCAAAGCACTTGACCCGGTAATCCTTGCCTTCAAGCAGCCATTGCAGGGAGTCGCGGACCGCTTCGTCATCGTCAACGACGTAGACATTGCCCTTCTTGGGGATCAAGCTCATGGTGTGGTGGGTTCGGTTCTCTGAGCGCTGCTGGCGGTACCGTTGGCGGGGTCTTGCCGCAGGTGTTCGGACGTGATGGTGACCGGGATCGTGAAGGCGAATCGGCACCCGACGACCAGGGAGCCATTGTAGAGGTTCTCGGCTTTTATCCGGCCCTGGTGGGACTCGACGATAGACCGGCATAACCCTAATCCGATGCCCAGGCCATCGGCCTTGGTGGAGAAGAAGGCCTCGTACATGCGCGCGAGGACTTCATCCGGCAAGCCCGGGCCCATGTCGGTGACGGAGAACTCGATGTGCCCGCCCAGTTCGGCGCTGTGCTTGGGCACAACGCGCAGCTCGATGTGGCGGCGCGACGTCGGCAGTGACGCGTTGTCGATGGCTTCGGCGGCGTTCTTGAGCAGGTTCATTAGCACCTGCTCGATGAGGATGGGGTCCACCATCAGCTGCGGCAGGCGCTGCGCCACGTAGGTGTGGATGGCCACGTTGCGGCGGCGCAGCTCGATGCCGGCCAGCTCCACGGCATCCTCGACGATGTCGGCGGCGTGGGCGGGCTGGCGCTGCGGCTCGCTGCGCTTCACGAAGTTGCGGATGCGGTGAATGATCTGCCCGGCCCGCTCGGCCTGCTTGGCCGTCTTGGTGAGCGCGGCCAGCAGCGCGTCCTTGTCGATGCTGTCGTTGCGCACGCGGCTGACCATGCCGTTGCAGTAGTTGGTGATGGCGGTCAGCGGCTGGTTCAGCTCGTGCGCGACGCTGGAGGCCATCTCGCCCATCGTCATCAGGCGGCTGGTGACCTGGGCCTTTTCGGCCTGCAGCGCGGCCTGCGCCTCGGCGTGGCGGCGCATCGTGATGTCGGTGGCGATCAGCATCTGCGCCAGGCGGCCGTCGGTCCATTGCAAGTAGCGTGCGCGCACGTCGAACCACATGGCCAGCGACTCGACGTAGACCTCGCGCGGGTCGGAGCCCAGGTCGGTCAGCGCCTCGGCGGGCAGGCCGGAGTAGTCGTCCACCTCCTCGTCGGCGCCTTCGTCCAGGCCGCCGTGGCGGCTGGTGGTGCCGCCGAGCTGGCCGCCGGCCAGCAACGCGTGGCCGGCCGGATCGGCGCCGAACCACAGCCGGTAGCTGCGGTTGGCAAACAGCAGCTCGGGCGGTTGCACGGACAGCACGGACACGGCCGCATCCAGCCCCTCCAGCACGGTGGTGAAGCGTTCGTGCGAGGCCGACAGCTGGTCGCGCACCCGCTTGGCCTCGGTGATGTTGGTCATCGAGGTCATCCAGCCGGTCTGCTTGCCCTTGGTGTCCACCAGCGGCGACACGTAGACGCGCGCATCGAACTGGCTGCCGTCCTTGCGCTGGATCTTCACTTCCACGCCGCCCGACGGGCTGCGGCCCTGCAGCTCCTGCTGCAGCAGGCGGGCGTTCTCTTCGCGGCGGTCGGTGGGCCAGAACGGGTAGGGCGGCGTGCGGCCCACGAGGTCGGCCTCGGAGAAGCCGGTCATCGCGCAGAAGGCCGGGTTCACGTAGGTGATGCGCGTGTCCATGTCCATGGCGCGCATGCCGGTCAGCATGGAGTTCTCCATCGCACGGCGGAAGTTGGTCTCCAGCGTCAGCGCGTTCTGGATCTGCGTGCGCCGGCGCATGTGGCGCCAGCTGCCCAGCAGCATCCACACCGTCAGGCCGGCCAGCGCCAGCACCAGCCAGAACAGCGCGTTGCTGATGAGGCCGATGGACGTGCGCCAGCCCTGGCCGCGCAGCACCAGGCCGTTGAGCGCCGGCGCGAGCGGTACGTCGTGCAGCAGCGAGGCGCGGCGCAAGACCTGGCCCGGCATCGGCGTGACGGTGCTGGCGACGATCTGATCGCGCGGCACGTCCAGCACCGCGATGCTGTGGCGGTTGGACACCTCGCTGGGCACGTAGTAGCGCAGCAGCGACTCCACCGTGTACTCGGCGATCAGCACGCCGGCGAAACCGCCGCGGTCGATCAGCGGGATGTGCAGCTGGAAGACGGTGACGCCGTTGCTGTCGGTGAAGGGCGGCGAGTAGAACGGCTGGCGGCGCTGCCTGGCCTCCTCGAACGCGGTGGAGGCCGCGTTCGACTGGTTGGGCATGGGCATGGACGGGTCGGTGCCGTCGGCCGACATCAGCCCGTCGGCCAGGAAGCCGGCCGCGCCGACGCTGCTGCGGCGCTCGCGCTTGGCGCTGAGCCAGGTGACGTGCGTCAGCTCCGGCCGGTCGCGCGCGAAGGCCTGGGCCTGGGCGGAGAACTCGTGCGCGTCGATCTGGCGCGTGACGACCTCGCGCGCGATGCGCACCAGCTGCTCCTGGTTCTCGATCAGGCGCAGCCGGATCTGCTGCTGCGCGATCTCGGTGTCGCGCTTGACGGACTCGGTCTCGCGCTCGATCTCTTCGTTGCGCAGGTACCAGAACGCCGAAATGATGGCCGCCAGGAACAGCAGCACCGAGATCAGCGGGCCCAGCGTGGCCAGCCGGTCCTGGCGCGACGGCGACTGCCGGAACCACCAGGTGGTCACCAGCCGGCGCAGCGGCGCCATCAGTCGCTGGCCGCGCGTGCGGACCTCGGGAACGGGGGAATCTAGGGCCATGGGCAAATTATCCGGGGCCCCGCCGTCGCTCAATATTTCATATTAAGAAATCATCTCGCACCATTTGAGAAAATGGCGAGGCCTGTGCGACACTCCGCCCGCTCGCGGCCGCCTGCGTCCGCGCTCGCCCTCGTCAGCACATCTTTCAGACACCGCCGCCCGTCAGAGGCGGCCCATGTAGGAGACCGGCCATGTCAGCCCAGCCGCAAGAGTTTCTCGGCGCCGCCGCGAACGACAACGATCCGCAGGAAACCAAGGAGTGGCTGGACGCGCTGTCCGCCGTCATCGACCGCGAGGGCGCCGAGCGCGCGCATTTCCTGATCGAGGAGATGCTGGAGCACGCGCGCCACCACAACATCGACCTGCCGTTCTCGGCCACCACCGGCTACGTGAACACCATCGCGCCGGACCAGGAAGCCCGCTGCCCCGGCAACATCCAGATCGAGAAGCGCCTGCGCGCCTACATGCGCTGGAACGCGATGGCCATGGTCGTGCGCGCCAACCGCCTGAACCCCGCCGATGGTGGCGACCTGGGCGGCCACATCGGCTCCTTCGCATCGCTGGCCTCCATGCTGGGCGCCGGCTTCAACCACTTCTGGCACGCCGAGAGCGAGAACCACGGTGGCGACTGCCTCTACATCCAGGGCCACAGCGCGCCGGGCGTCTATGCCCGCGCCTACCTGGAAGGCCGCCTGAGCGAGGAGCAGCTGGACAACTTCCGCCAGGAAGTCGACGGCAAGGGCCTGTCCAGCTACCCGCACCCGAAGTTGATGCCCAACTTCTGGCAGTTCCCCACGGTCAGCATGGGTCTGGGCCCGCTGATGGCCATCTACCAGGCGCGCTTCCTGAAATACCTGCACGCCCGCGGCATCGCCAACACCGAGAACCGCAAGGTCTGGGCCTTCATGGGCGACGGCGAGATGGACGAGCCGGAAAGCCTGGGCGCCATCGCCCTGGCCGCGCGCGAAGGCCTGGACAACCTCGTCTTCGTCGTCAACTGCAACCTGCAGCGCCTGGACGGCCCGGTGCGCGGCAACGGCAAGATCATCCAGGAGCTCGAAGGCGAGTTCCGCGGCAGCGGCTGGAACGTCATCAAGCTGATCTGGGGCAAGGGCTGGGACGAGCTGCTGGCGCGCGACAAGAGTGGCAAGTTGAAGCAGCTGATGATGGAAACGCTGGACGGCGACTACCAGGCCATGAAGGCCAACGATGGCGCCTACATCCGCAAGAACTTCTTCGGCAAGTACCCCGAGACCGCCAAGCTCGTGGAGCACATGAGCGACGCCGAGATCTTCGAGCTGCGCCGCGGCGGCCACGAGCCCGAGAAGGTCTACGCCGCCTTCGAGCGCGCCCACAACAACAAGACGGGCCAGCCCACCGTGCTGCTGGTCAAGACCGTCAAGGGCTACGGCATGGGCAAGGCCGGTGAAGGCAAGAACACCGTCCACCAGACCAAGAAGCTGACCGACGAGGACATCAAGTACATCCGCGACCGCTTCAACATCCCGGTGCCGGACAGCGAGCTGCCCGCGATCCCGTACTACAAGCCGGCCGATGACACGCCGGAGATGCGCTATCTGCACGAGCGCCGCCAGGCGCTGGGCGGCTACCTGCCCAGCCGCCGCGCCAAGGCCGACGAGCAGTTCACGACGCCCGAGCTGTCCACCTTCCAGGCCGTGCTGGACCCGACCGCGGAAGGCCGCGAGATCTCGACGACGCAGGCCTATGTGCGCTTCCTGACGCAACTGCTGCGCGACAAGCAAATCGGCCCGCGTGTCGTGCCCATCCTGGTCGACGAGGCGCGCACCTTCGGCATGGAAGGCCTGTTCCGCCAGATCGGCATCTACAACCCCAAGGGCCAGCTGTACACCCCGGTCGACAAGGACCAGGTGATGTACTACCGCGAGGACAAGGCCGGCCAGATCCTGCAAGAGGGCATCAACGAAGCCGGCGGCATGGCCAGCTGGGTGGCGGCCGCCACGAGCTACTCGACGAACAACCGGATCATGATCCCGTTCTACGTCTACTACTCGATGTTCGGCTTCCAGCGCATCGGCGACCTGGCCTGGGCGGCGGGCGACATGCAGGCGCGCGGCTTCCTGCTGGGCGGCACCTCCGGCCGCACGACGCTGAACGGCGAAGGCCTGCAGCATGAGGACGGCCACAGCCACATCCTGGCCGGCACCATCCCGAACTGCGTCAGCTACGACCCGACCTTCGCGCACGAAGTGGCGGTCATCATGCACCGCGGCTTGAAGCGCATGGTGGAAGACCAGGAAAACGTTTTCTACTACATCACGCTGCTGAACGAGAACTACCCGATGCCGGGCCTGAAGGCCGGCACCGAGGAGCAGATCCTCAAGGGCATGTACCTGCTGGAAGAGGCCGACGCGAGCAAGACCGTCAGCGTCAACCTGTTGGGCTCGGGCACCATCCTGCGCGAGAGCCAGGTCGCCAAGCTGCTGCTGGGAGAGGACTGGGGCATCGGCGCCAACGTGTGGAGCTGCCCGAGCTTCAACGAACTGGCGCGCGACGGCCAGAACGCCGAGCGCTGGAACCTGCTGCACCCGACCGAGCTGGCCTGCGTGCCGTTCGTGACGCAGCAGCTGGGCCGCACGACCGGCCCGGTGATCGCCTCCACCGACTACATGAAGAACTATGCGGAACAGATCCGCGCCTTCATCCCCAAGGGCCGCTCGTACAAGGTGCTGGGC
This sequence comes from Pelomonas lactea, assembly GCF_043555885.1. NCBI lineage: Bacteria > Pseudomonadati > Pseudomonadota > Betaproteobacteria > Burkholderiales > Sphaerotilaceae > Roseateles > Pelomonas lactea. The sequence goes on from NZ_JBIGHX010000003.1 coordinate 708,075, forward strand.
ACCGACGGCTTTGGCCGCTCGGACTTCCGCTCCAAGCTGCGCGCCCACTTCGAGGTGAACCGCCACTACATCGTCGTGGCCGCGCTGAAGTCGCTGGCCGACGAGGGCACCATCCCGATGGCCAAGGTGGCCGAGGCGATCGCCAAGTACGGCATCGACGTCAACAAGATCAATCCTCTGTACGCGTAAAGCCGAGGGAGACAAGACATGGCATTGGTTGAAGTCCAAGTTCCCGACATCGGCGATTTCGACGAAGTCGGCGTCATCGAGGTGCTGGTCAAGGTTGGCGACACCGTCAAGGTCGAGCAGAGCCTGATCACCGTCGAGAGCGACAAGGCATCGATGGAGATCCCGTCGTCGCAGGCCGGCGTCGTCAAGGAGATCAAGGTCGCCGTGGGTGACAAGGTCAAGCAGGGCAGCGTCGTCGTGGTGGTGGAGGCCGAGGGCGCCGCCGCTGCAGCGCCCGCGCCGGCGGCTGCCGTACCGGCCCCCGTGGCTGCGGCGCCCGCGCCCGCCCCGGTGGCCGCGCCCGTTGCTGCGCCGGCTGCTGCCGGTGGCAGCGTCACCGTCGTCGTGCCGGACATCGGCGACTTCGACGAGGTCGCCGTCATCGAGGTGCTCGTGAAGGTGGGCGACACCGTCAAGGTGGAGCAGAGCCTGATCACCGTCGAGAGCGACAAGGCGTCGATGGAGATCCCGTCGTCGACGGCCGGCGTCGTCGAGGAACTGCTGGTCAAGCTGGGCGACAAGGTCGCCAAGGGCACGGCCCTGGCCCGCGTGAAGACGGTGGGCGGTGCGGCTGCACCCGCCCCGGCGGCGGCTGCCGCTGCGCCAGCTGCTGCCGCGCCGGCTCCGGCCGCCGCGGCCCCCGTGCAGGCGGCCGCACCGTCCGCCGCGCTGCCGGCCCATCAGCCGACAGCGCCCACCGGCCAGCTGCCGCACGCGTCCCCCAGCATCCGCAAGCTCGCCCGCGAGCTGGGCGTGCCGCTGGCCGAGGTCAAGGGCAGCGGCGCCAAGGGCCGCATCGTCGAGGCCGACATCCAGGGCTTCGTGAAGGCCGTCATGGCCGGCGCCGTGCAGACCGCCGCGCAGAAGGCCGTCGCGCCTGCCGCCGCGGCCGGTGGTGGCTCCGGCCTGAATGTGCTGGCCTGGCCCAAGGTGGACTTCGACAAGTTCGGCCCCACCGAGCGCAAGGAACTGTCCCGCATCAAGAAGATCTCGGGCGCCAACCTGCACCGCAACTGGGTGGTGATCCCGCACGTCACCAACCACGACGACGCGGACATCACCGAGCTGGAAGCCTTCCGCGTTCAGCTGAACAAGGAGAACGAGAAGGCCGGCATCAAGGTCACGATGCTCGCCTTCATGATCAAGGCGGCCGTCGCGGCGCTGAAGAAGTTCCCCGAGTTCAACAGCTCGCTGGACGGTGACACGCTGGTGCTGAAGAACTACTTCCACATCGGCTTCGCGGCAGACACGCCCAACGGCCTGGTCGTGCCCGTCATCAAGGACGCCGACAAGAAGGGCATCTTCCAGATCAGCCAGGAGATGTCGGAGCTGGCCAAGAAGGCTCGCGACGGCAAGCTGGGCCCGGCCGACATGAGCGGCGGCTGCTTTTCGATCTCGTCGCTCGGCGGCATCGGCGGCAAGTACTTCACGCCCATCATCAACGCGCCGGAAGTGGCCATCATGGGCGTCTGCAAGAGCTCGATGGAGCCGGTGTGGGACGGCAAGGCCTTCCAGCCGCGCCTGATCCTGCCGCTGTCGCTGAGCTGGGACCACCGCGTCATCGACGGCGCGGCGGCCGCACGCTTCAACGTCTACTTCGCGTCGCTGCTGGCGGACTTCCGCCGCATCGCCCTCTGATCGGGAGCAGAACCAATGGCACTCATTGAAGTTCAAGTTCCCGACATCGGCGACTTCGACGAAGTCGGCGTCATCGAGGTGCTGGTCAAGCCCGGCGACACCGTCAAGGTCGAGCAAAGCCTGATCACCGTCGAGAGCGACAAGGCCTCGATGGAGATCCCCTCCAGCGCCGCGGGCGTGGTGAAGGAGATCAAGGTCAAGCTGGGCGACAAGGTCAGCAAGGGCTCGGTCATCGTGTCGCTGGAAGCCGACGGCGCCGCGGCGCCCGCACCGGCTCCGGTCGCTGCGGCTCCTGCCTCGGCACCGGCGGCTGCGCCGGTGCAGGCCCCCGCGGCCGCCACCTACAGCGGCAATGCGGACCAGGCCTTTGATGTGGTCGTGCTGGGCGGCGGCCCCGGCGGCTACTCGGCCGCCTTCCGTGCGGCCGACCTGGGCCTGAAGGTCGCCATCGTCGAGCGTTACGCCACGCTCGGCGGCGTCTGCCTGAACGTGGGTTGCATCCCGTCCAAGGCGCTGCTGCACGTGGCCGCCGTCATGGACGAGGCCAGCCACATGGCCGACCTGGGTGTCGTCTTCGGCGCGCCCACGGTGGACATCGACAAGCTGCGCGCCCACAAGAACAAGGTGACCGGCAAGTTGACCGGCGGTCTGGCCGCCATGGCCAAGATGCGCAAGGTCACCGTGCTGCGCGGCGTGGGCACCGTGCTGGATGCCCAGCACCTGAAGGTGGAAGCCACCGAAGGCGCCGTGGGCCAGGCCAAGACCGGCACGGCGCAGACCGTGGCGTTCAAGCGCCTCATCATCGCGGCCGGTTCGCAGGCCGTGCGCCTGCCCTTCCTGCCTAACGACCCGCGCATCGTCGACTCGACGGGCGCGCTGGAGATGCAGGTCAAGCCCGAGAAGATGCTCATCGTCGGCGGTGGCATCATCGGCCTGGAAATGGGCACGGTGTACTCCACGCTGGGCGCGCGCCTGGACGTGGTCGAGATGCTGCCCACGCTGATGACGGGTGCGGACCGCGACCTCGTCAAGGTCTGGCAGAAGTTCAACCAGCACCGCTTCGACAACATCATGTTGAACACGAAGACGGTGGCGGCGGAAGCGCGGCCCGACGGCATCTACGTGACGTTTGAAGGCGAGGGCGCGCCCAAGGAGCCGCAGCGCTACGACCTGGTGCTGCAGGCCGTGGGCCGCACGCCCAACGGCAAGAAGATCGGCGCCGAGAACGCCGGCGTCATCGTGGGTGACCGCGGCTTCATCCCGGTGGATGTGCAGATGCGCACCAACGTGCCGAGCGTGTTCGCCATCGGCGACATCGTCGGCCAGCCCATGCTGGCTCACAAGGCGGTGCACGAGGGCCACGTGGCGGCGGAAGTCTGCGCCGGTGAGATCCTGGGCGACGACAAGCTCCAGAAGAGCCAGTTCGACGCCCGCGTGATCCCGAGCGTGGCCTACACCGACCCCGAGGTGGCCTGGGTGGGCATGACCGAGGACGAGGCCAAGGCCAAGGGCATCAAGATCACCAAGGGCCTGTTCCCCTGGACGGCCTCCGGCCGCGCGATTGCCAACGGCCGCGACGAAGGCTTCACCAAGCTGATCTTCGACGAGGAAAGCCACCGCATCATCGGCGGCGGCATCGTTGGCACGCATGCCGGCGACATGATTGGCGAGATCGCGCTGGCCATCGAGATGGGCGCCGACGCGGTGGACATCGGCAAGACCATCCACCCGCACCCCACGCTGGGCGAGTCGCTCGGCATGGCGGCGGAAGTGGCGCACGGCTCCTGCACGGATGTGCCGCCGGCGCGCAAGAAGTAAGCCTTCTGTCGCGCACGCATCGAGCAAGGCCCGGCACCGCAAGGTGCCGGGCCTTCTTCATGGTGTGCGTGCGCTGGAGGCTGGGGTGACGCCGGGGGCGAGGCGGCCCCGGGCGACGCCACAATGCCGCCATGAGCTTCTTCTACGGCCTGATGGCTTTCGTGATGGCAGCGACGCTGCTGCCCTCGGTGTTCTACCTCGGTCTCTACCTCGTCACCGGTGAGGATGCTGCCCTGCAGCGGGCCGCCAAGCTGTGGAACTTCCTGCGCGCCTTCACGCTGGCGGGTTTCAACGTGATGGTGTGGGGGCACGTCATCGTCGGGTTCTGGCAGTTGATCCGCTGAACCTGCGGCTGCAAAGCAAAGGCCCCTGCCGTGACGCGGCAGGGGCCTTTGTCATGCGGGGCTGAGGGTCAGGGCGTGACGCTGAGCTGCAGCGCCTTCAGCGCGTCGTCGATGGGAATGAAGAAGTTGAAGCCCTTGCCCGCCTCGACGCCACCGCGCGTGATGGCGACGACGCGGCCGTCGCCGTCCAGCAGCGGGCCGCCGCTGCTGCCGAAGGTCACCGCCGCATCGCTCTGCAGCACGCGCCGGCCCTGCAGCACGCGGTCGGCACTGAGCACGCCGCGCGTCATCGAGTTGTTCAGCACGCCCAGCGGCGAGCCGATGGCGTAGACGTCCGAGCCCACCTCCAGCGCCGGGCCGTTGCGCAGCGCCAGGGCGTCGCCGTCTGTCAGCGCGGTCTTCAGCAGTGCCACGTCCGTCTGCTCATTGACCCTGACGACCTCGGCCACGGCCTTGTCGCCGTTCTGCAGCTTGATGCGGGCGTACTTGGCGCCCCGCACGACGTGCGCATTGGTCAGCAGGTGGCCAGTCTTGTCGATGAAGAAGCCGCTGCCCGAGCCGGACGCCGTCTCCAGCGTGACGACGGCGTTGCGCAGCTGGGCCTGGTTCTTCAGCGCACCGCCGCCGGCCAGCGCGGCGCCCTTGAGCGTCGTGGTGGCGGCGCTCGTGGCCGCGACGGACTCGGCCGCGGAGGCCGCGCTGCCGGGCGCAGCGGCGCTGGCGGGCTCGCCCTCGTTGGCCTTCAGCGCCTCCAGCACCGCCGGCGCGGCCAGGAAGTTGCCCAGCGACGCGAGGAAGGCGCGCTTGTGCAGGTCGGGCACCTTCTCCTTGCTGACACTCAGGCCCTCGGCGGCGGCCTGGTAGACCACCTTCTGCTTCTTCTCGGAGAACAGCGCCCAGTCGACCTTGTAGTGCACCCAGCCCTCGGCCTTGCCGGGTTCGGTGCAGACCTCCTGCTTCAGCTCGGTCAGGATGCCGCCGATGCGGAAGTCCGGCGCGGCGTTGACGTCCACGTCGAACGCGTTGGCCTTGCCCTTGCCGGCCAGTGGGTAGCCCAGGCGCTTGAGTTCCTGAGTCGTCAGGCTGGACAGGTAGACGCCCGCGGACTTGATGAAGTTTTCGTTCGCGACCAGCGCCTGGCGGTTGCTGCAGAACCAGCCGATCGCGTTGCCGCCGATGTCGTCGCCCTGCAGGATGGACACCTTGAGCCTGTCCACCGACAGCGTGACCTTCAGGTCCACGCCCTGGGCGCTGATGGCCGGCTTGAGTTCGACCTTGGGCGGCGGCGGCAGGTCGGCCGCCAGGGCGGTGCCCATGGACAGGGCCAGCGACAGGGCCAGCGACGGGGTCAACGGAGCGCGGAGCGCGAAAGACATGGGTTCTCTCCAGGATGGCGGTCCGGGGCGTTGCCCCGGCCGAGGCGTGCGATGGTAGCGGCCCGGGGCAGGTGCCGATTCACAGTGCCGATTCGTACATGCCCGGGCAATTGGCCGTGCCGAAGCGGTCCACCGGCAGGCGAAAGCGCTGGCCCACGCGCAGTTGTTGCCAGCGGGCCGGGTCGACGCGGCAGACCCAGGCGTGGTTGGCGCGGTCGCGCAGTTCGATCTCGTAGAAGGCCTCGCGCCGGCCCAGCCGCTCGCCGCCGGGCTCGCCGGGTGCGGCCATGCGCAGCGGCGGGCGCGGCCAGTCGGGCCGGTCCTCGGGGCCGCCTTCGGCCTTGACGATCCAGCTGCGCCGCCAGGCCAGCTGCGTGTAGCGGCAATGCTCGGCCGGCTCGGCGCGGCGGCCGCTGGGGTCGGCCATCAGGCGGCGCGTGACGTCGCGGGCGTCGGCGGGCAGCTCGTCGCACCAGTCCGAGCCGGACTCGGCGCGCAGCCGCTCGATGACGATCTCGTAGCGCCAGCTGCGCTTGACCAGCTCCACCGCCACGCCCGACGGGCCGAGGAAATGCCAGCCCAGCGTGGCCGTGGTGCCCACCACCATCGCCGCGAGCACGATGACCCGCAGGCGCGGGAGCCTAGGCCGCATCGAACTGCGCGACGACGGCTTCCTCCCAGTGGCTGAGCTCGTCCCAGCCGATGTGCAGCCAGTCCAGCGCAGCCTGGTGGTGGCCGGCCCAGTCGGCGTCCTCCGGCAGGCCTTCGTGGCGGCGCATCAGGTGCTCGGCGATCAGGCCTGCGGCGATCAGCGTGTGCACCTCCGGGTCGATGTCGGCATGGCCCAGCGCCGCATAGTCGTGGTGCAGCCGGATGGCTGCCATCAGCGTCGGTGGCAGGTTCCACACGCGCACGACGAGGGCACCGACGACCGCGTGGTCGGTTCGGTGGTTGGCGTTCTCGGTGGCGATGTAGGGGCGGTCGATGCGCGCGCCGGCCTCCACCATCGTGGCCGCGTAGCCGCGCATGCTCTGCAGCAGCACCGGCATGCCCACGTGCAGGAACAGCCCGAAGCTGTGCGCCAGGTCGGGCGACAGCCCCGGCAGTTCGCGGGCGATGGTGGCCATCGCGACGGCGCGCTTGGCGCTGCGCTCCCAGAAGCGCGCCAGCTGCGGCGAGTTCACGGGGATGGCGTGCTGTACCAGGAAGCCGGTCATGACGGCCACACTCTCGCGCAGGCCGATGCGCGTCATGGCCTGGCCCACCGTCGTGCAGGGCAGGCCGACGGGCTTGAACAGCGGTCCGTTGGCAATGCGCAGCAGCGTCGCGGCCATGGCCACGTCGCTGGATGCGATGCGGGCGACGAGGTTGAGGTCGGGCTCCGGCTGGCTCATGGCCTGCTGCAGCTGCGCCAGCAGCTCGGGGCAGGGTGGGATCTGGATCTGCTGCAACGGGCCGCGGCGGCGCGACTGGTCGATGTCGTCACGGATCTGCTGCGTGCGGGTGCCAGGGGGGGCGCTGGCGTGGGAAGGTGCCGGGTTCTGCATGATCCGAAAATCTTAGAGGTGCAACCGGCGGTTACAGTGAAATCAACCGCTGCCCGCCGTCAATCTTGCCGACTTCGCCCACCTGTTTCGCCCTGTCACTGCGTCCGAGCCGCTGGTGGCTGGCCGTGCTGGCAGCCGTGCCGGTGCTGGTGGCGGCCGCCTACGACGCGGCCCGCGTGCTGGAGGCTGCCGCGGAGCGGGGGCCGCGCGTTGTGGAGCAGGCGCAGGCGCTGGTACAGCAGATCGACCGCAGCGGCACCCAGCCCGACGAGCTGCAGCGGCTCAAGGACATCAACGATTTCTTCAACCGCCGCCTGGCCTTCCGCGACGACGCCGTCACCTGGGGCCTGCCCGACTACTGGGCCTCCCCGCTGGAGAGCCTGGACAAGCGCGCCGGCGATTGCGAGGACTACGCCATCGCCAAGTACTTCAGCCTGGCCGCGACGGGGGTGCCCACGGCCAAGCTGCGCATGGTGTACGTGCGGGCGCGGCTCTCGGGGCAGTCGCTGGCGCACATGGTGCTGGCCTACTATGCCCAGCCGGGCGCCGAGCCGCTGATCCTGGACAACCTGCGGCCCGAGGTGCTGCCCGCGTCGCTGCGCGGCGACCTGACGCCGGTGTTCAGCTTCAACACCGAGGGGCTGTGGCAGGGCACGGGCCAGGTCACGGCGGGCGACCCGCTGGCGCGGCTGTCGCTGTGGCGGGAACTGGTCGCGAAGGTGCGCGCGGAGGGCTTCATATGAGGGAAACAACATGTCGTTGATGCGGCAGATCGCCTGGCTGGTGCTCGGCGTGGTGCTGGCGGCGCTGGTGGGCGCCGTGGGGCTGTCCACGCTGTCGGCGCGGCAGCTGATGCAGACCCAGCTGCAGACCAAGAACGCCGACAACGCGCAGGCGCTGGCGCTGGCGCTGTCGCAGCAGCAAGGCGATGCGGAGCTCATCAAGCTGCTGATTTCGGCGCAGTACGACACCGGCGCCTACGAGTTCGTGCGCTGGCGCGATGCGCAGGGCCAGCTGCGCTTCGAGCGCACCGGCGCCGTCCGGCCGGGCCAGGCGCCGGGCTGGTTCCGCGGCCTCGTCGGCATCGATGCCGCGCCGGGCGTCGCGCAGCTGTCCAACGGCTGGAACGCCATCGGCGCGGTGGAGCTGAAGAGCCATGCCAGCTATGCCTACGACACGCTGTGGCTGGCGTCGCGCCGGCTGCTGGCCTGGCTGCTGGGCGTGGGCATCGTCGCGGCGCTGGTGGCCTGGGCGGGCCTGCGCCGCATCCGCCGCCCGCTGGACGCCGCCGTGGCGCAGGCGGAGGGCGTGCTGGCAGGCAGCTACGGCCAGGTCGTCGAGCCGCGCGTGCCCGAGCTGCAGCGGCTGACGCGGGCGATGAATGCGATGGTGCAGCGCGTGCGCGAGCTGTTCGAGGCGCAGGCCGGCCAGCTGCTGGTGCTGCGCGAGCAGGTGCATCACGACGCGCTCACCGGTGTGTCCACGCGCCGGCACTTCCTGGCCGAGCTGGACGCCGCGCTGCAGCGCGACGACGGCCCGGTCATCGCCGGCCTCGTGCTGGTGCGGCTGCGTGACCTGGCTGGCCTGAACGCCCGGCTGGGCCGCGGCGCGGTGGACGACGTGCTGCTCACCATCGTGACGGCGCTGCAGGCCTATCCGGAGTCCGTGCCCGGCTGCCGTGTGGGCCGGCTCAACGGCGGGGACTTCGCGCTGTGGCTGCCCGCCCAGGGCGTGGCCGCCGAGACGGCCCATGCACTGGCCGACGCGCTGCGCGCCAGCCTGCCGGCCTTCGGCCCCGGCGTGCAGGTGGCGCTGGGCGCCATCGAGCTGCCGCGCGAGCGGCCCGGCAGCGTCTGGCTGGGTGAGGCCGACGCCGCGCTCGCGCGGGCCGAGCACCTGAGCGAGTCGCGCGGCGGCTTCGTCGTCGAGGTGGTGGCCGACCCCGGCGTGGGCCGTGAGCAGGGCGAGGGCCTGTGGCGGGCGCAGTTGCAGGAGGCGGTGGCGCTGGAGCGCGGCCGGCTGGTGGAGTTCCCGGTGCGCGACCGTGGCGGGCGCGTGCTGCACCTGGAGAGCCCTCTGGAGCTGCAGCTGGAGGGCGGCTTCGTGCCAGCCGCCGGGTGGCTACCGCTGGCGCTGCGGGCGCGCATGACCGCCGCCGTGGACCTGTTCGCCGTGGGGCTCGCGTTGAAGGCCATTGCCGCGGACGGCCGCGCCCGCTGCATCAACGTGGCGCCGGCGTCGCTGGCCGATGCCGGCTTCCTGCCGCAGCTGCGCGAACTGCTGGGCCAGTGGCCGCAGGCGGCGCGCTCGCTGCTGCTGGACCTGGCGGAGGCGGCGGCCACCGATCACTTCGAGCGGCTGCTGGAGCTGGGGCGGCAGTTGCGGCCGCTGGGCGTCAAGCTGGGGCTGGAGCATGCCGGCGCCGGGCTGGCACAGGTGGAGCGGCTGTACCAGGCGGGGCTGGACTACGTGAAGCTGGACGCGTCGGTGCTGCTGGGCGTGGCCGGCGAGGCGGGCCGCGCGGCGTTCGTGCGCGGCATGGTCATCATGCTGCGCAGCCTGGCGCTGAAGGTCTATGGCGAGGGTGTCGTCGACGAGATGGATGCGCAGGCGCTGTGGGACTGCGAGCTGGACGGGATCACCGGGCCGTGGGTGACGGCGAGTGGTGGTTTGTGAGTGTTGGTTGGCTTTGCGGAGTTGGCTGCTGATCGGTGCATTGCCGGGAGTCCCGCCCGGCGGCGGGGTAACTTTCTTCTGCGGCGCCAGAAGAAAGTCACCAAAGAAGAGGCGCTGAACCGCACGCGAGCACCGTGTCGCCGACAACGGCGCGCGAAAACGCTCAGCTTCTGTAAAGCGCCAATTGGTCTGAGGCATCACGACAGATGATCTGCGGCATCAGACCAAGTGTCGCAAAACCGGCTAGACCTTGATGCAGTACAGCACGGCCACGTTCCTCGGTCGGGTCTCGTTCCCGATCACGCCGGCCGGGTTGACGACGCCGTCGTAATCACTGCCGTCGTTGGTGTGGTACCAATAGTTGTCGTAGTCGGTGCCGTTCGTACCCTGGCGGCCGCCAGTGTTCGACGTGCCGAAGAAGCCGCTGCCGGCGCCGGCTTCGCCCAAGCAGTTCAAGTGCTTGTGGCGTTCGATCTGGTCAGCCTGGCTACTAGCCAACGCGCGCCCAACGTCGACACCTCGGCCATTGTCCCAGCCGCGCAGGAACTCGCCACGCAGGTCCGGCAAGCGAATCTGGCCGGCCGGCGCCGCCCCCCAGGTGGTGCCCAGCGCAGCCGCGAGCGCGGGATGCGCCGCGGCGGCGAACGTCCCGCCGTTGCACTCAAGCCAGCCCTCCGGCACGACCGATACCGCGAACGCTTGGATCGCGCCAGGCGGCAGCGCAGCTGCAACCAGCGTGCGGATGGCCGCCAGGAGCTGCGCGTTGTTCGGCTTGGCCAAAGCCACCCCAGTGGCCTCCACAACGCTCGCGATCTCTTCTTGCACGGCATTCAGCCAGTCGTCGGTGACTACCGTTGCGGGTGTGCCGACACCGGGGTCGCCCTCCGTGAACTGGCCGCCAGGCGCAGCTGCAGGTCCGTCGATTCGATGCATGGTTGAAGTCCCTTTGAAAGCCGGTCAATCAGGCGCCGGCATAGGCGAACAGGACGCGCGTGTGCGCGGGCTTGTAGCGGTTGAACTGGCACTCCAGCACCTCATTGCTCCAGGCGCGCAACGGCTCGCCGGCCGCACCGGCTCCGGCGCGAAAGGGGGTGACGGAAACCGACGTGGGCACGTTGACGCGCCATGTGTGCGCCCAACCATCGCCAGTAAAGGTGATGCCTGCCGCCGTGGCCGCGGCGGCTGAAGCGAACTCATCGATGGTGATGGCATAGCCCAGACGCGCCGCCAACTGGACGAAGAAGCGACGGCTCTGACCGCCGACAGCCGTCAGCCGGCCCTCAAGAGCCTGGCGCCGCTGTGCCACTGTCTGGGCCAGCGTGACGCAAGGGTCGGGCAGGCCCACTACGCGCTCCCAGTCCGGCAGCAGCTCGGTGGTGGCGGCTGGATCAGTCTCCGCCAGTAGCAGCGCCGCGCGCGCGTCGAGGCGGGCAAGCTCAGCAGCCAGCCCACCGACGAATCGCATCAGCTGCGACTGCGGATCGCGCGGCCAGGCGCCGCCGGTCGGGAGCAGCGCGGCCAGCGCGTCTCGGTACTCTTCTTCCGTGCGGCTCGACACGCCGAACTGCTGCTGCATCTTGGGCTCCCAGATCAGGTAGGCCGAGCCGAACACCACGAAGCTGCCATCGCCCGTGGTGACGTAGACGTGGTCATAGGTCGGACCACCTGGCATCACGACTCGCCGCGTTCTTCAACGACAGCCACGCCGTCGTTGAACCCCGTTTCGTTGATTGGCTTGCCGTCTTCGCCCAGTTGGAGCGGCGCGCAGAGCCATTCGTACAGGCTGGCGATGGACACAGCCTCAAACGAGGCCAGCGGGCACACACGCTGAATCACCTCCGTCGGCACCAGGTCATCTCGCTGATCCCACCGCTTTGCAGCCTCTCGGTCAGAGAACGACGTGATGTTGATGTAGGCCAGAGCCATGAAGCCCGCGGCACGATGCGGAGGGTCGATGGCGCGGGTGATGCGCACGGTGTCGATGCGGTGGTAGTTCATGACGGCGCCGTCAGGGCGCTTCATTGCCAGTTCGATTCCCATTGAAGTTCCCTCAAGCGTTCTCTGTGATGAGCTGCCAAGTGCCGCCGCCGATCACGGTCGCGTCACTGCCATCCGTTGATACGTAGTAGTTGCCACTCGATGAGATGTAGCTGCCCTCACCATCGAGCCACAGCACACGAGGGCTTGCCATCTGGGCCCAAGCACCAAAGCCGATGGATGAGCTCGCCGCGCCGGCTGCCTTTGTGAACTTCACCCACAGCTCACTGGCCCCGCTACCGACCGGCGCCGCCCAATCGGCCCCAACGTTTGTCGTTCCGTCCGGGTTCAGCGACAGCTCGACGTATCCGTACTGACCGTTGAACAGGTGGCTGCCGGTGGCCGCCGCGCCGCCAGCGAACACGTTGTTCCATACGCCGCCGCGATTCACGAAGGCCGTCTTGACCCGGTGCCAGACACCGCCGCGGTTGACCCACAGCTGCTTGACCTGGTACCAGGTGCCACCCTTGTTGACCCAGAACTGCGGCATGGCTCAGACGATGAAATGAAGATCACCGTCCGCGCCGCCGGTCGGCGCAGCGGAGCTTGACGTGATCGTCATGTTGTTGGTGTCCAGCACCGAACCCACGCGCGAGTAGTTCGCGATCTTCATGCGGCCGCCGGCGGACGACGCACCAGCGCCCAGCACCACGGTGCCGTCGACCGTCGCCGCCTCAGACATCGCGCCGCCGTCGCTGGTGCCCAGCACGACCGCACCCTTGCTGCCTTTGCCGTAGAAGATGCCGGCGATGCCGCCCGTGCTTTGGGAGAAGACGCCGTGACCGCCGGCAGTGATGAACGCACCGTAGCCGGAGCCGGCGCGAACGCGCAGGCCACTTCCCACCCACGACTCGTGGCCGAAGCGGCCAGCGAAGTAGCTACCCCAGTCGGAGTCATAGGACTCACCGATCTGCGCCACCTGAAGGTAGGAGCCACTCAGCGTCGAGTAGATGCGAACGTCGTTCGCCTCGTTGATCGTGACGCGCTTTGCGCCTGGCACGTCGGACTGATAGAAGCCCGCGGTGATTGAGCCCGCGATCAAGGTGCCCATGTTCCCGGAGATCGCCGAGAGGTACGGGACCGACAACTTGCCCGCCGCGATGGTGGCATCGCCGATGACCGCCGCAGGCACGACGAGCGTCGAAACACCGTTGACCGTGCCTAGCACCATCATCTGGCTAGGCGCCGCGTTCGGGTTGCTGTCCGGCACGAACAAGATACGGCCAGCCTGAAGGATCAGCTCACTACCACCAGTGCCATCGCTTGGCGCCGTCGAGGCCAGGCCGACATAGCCGATCACCGGCCTCCCATCCGAGCGCGTGGCCACCGTCTTCAGCGCGAACTGGGCCTGGAGGCCGCCCGCACCAGCGACAGCCGTCTGAAGCGTGCTCACCGAGCTGTTCAGCGACGACAGCGGCCCGTTGTACTCGCTGCGCAGCGTGGTGGCTTGGGTAGCCAGCGCCGAGTCCGACTGGGCCCTCGTGTAGGCGTAGGTCAGCGCCGTGGAGAGCGAGCTGTAGATGTCGCCGCCCGCATTCAGGCGGGCGTTGATCGGATTGAACTCGCTGCGCAGCGTCGATGCGCTACTGGCGATGGCCGAGTCGGTCTGCGCCTTGGTGTAGGCGTAGGTCGACGCATTGGCGATGGCCGTGGCGATGTCGCCTCCCGCGTTCAGGCGGGCCTTTATGACGTCGTCTGCGCTGGTGAACGAGCTGGTGAGGCTGGTGCTCAGCGAAGACAGCGCGCCGTCGACCTGGGCCTTCGTGTAGGCATAGGTCGACGCGGTGGCGATGGCGTTGGCAATGTCACCGCCGGCATTCAGCCGGGCCTTGATGACGTCGTCGGCCGCGGTGTAGGAACTCGTCAGTGTCGTGCCGAGCGACGACAGGGCACTGTCACTCTGCGCCTTGGTGTAGGCGTAGCTGTTCGCCGTCGCCAATGACGTGTAGATGTCGCCACCTGGGTTCAGGCGGTTGTTGATCGGCGTGAACTCGCTGCGCAGCGTCGAGCCGAGCGATGAAAGCGCGCCGTCGGTCTGCGCCTTCGTGTAGGCATAGGTCGCGAGCGACGCCAGCGACGTGGCAATGTCGCCGGTGTTCAGCCGAGCGGTGATGGTGTCCACGCGCGAGCCGAGGGCCGTGTCCCGGTCCGAGCTGGCCTGCGCCTCATTGCTGATCCGCGTGTTCAGCGACGTGTCGCCGGCCTGGTAGTTCGTCGTCAGCGTCGCAGCCGACGCAGCAATCGCTGAGTCGATGGTGGCCTTGCTGTACGAGTAGCTCAGCGCCGTTGCGATAGCGCTGAAGATGTCGCCCCCGCTGTTCAGCCGTGCAGTCACCGTGTCGATGCGCGCGCCCAGAGCAGTGTCGCGGTCCTGGCTGAGGCCGATCTCGGTCGTGATGCGCGAGTTGATGCCCGAGTCGCCGGCCTGGTACGCGGCGACCAGCGTCGTCTGCAGCTCGCCGATGGCTGTAGAGATCGCGTTCGCCCGGTCCTGCGCCTCGGCGAGCAGCGCCAGCGACCGCGCCGCAGCCTCGTCCGCCAACCGCTTGTTGACACTGTTGGTCGTGGTGGCGTCCGCCGTGATGAGGTCGATGGTGGCCTGCAGGCTGGCGTGCAGCTGGCCGAGGTCGATCTTCCCGACCAGGTCATCCAGCAGCGCGTCCACATCAGCCCAGGGCTGGCCTTCGCCGATGCCGGTGATGATGGCCTTGAGGCGAGCGCCGACGCTGCCGACTGGATAGTCGAGCAGCGGGTTGAAGGCCATCACGCCGGCACCACGATCCGCGCGCGAGGGGTCGGCCAGGTCGCCCAGGTACGCGACCACGTCGCGCCGGATGCGCAGCCGCAGGCGGCGCAGGATCAAGTCCTCGATCAGCTCCAGGCCGTCGTCTTCGGTGATGGCGATGGTTTGCGGCATGCTCAGCTCCAGGTGATAGTGCCCAGCACCGGCATCTCGCCCGGGTCGTGCTCGACGTCGGCAGTCGGCGTGACCAGCACACTGTTCGTCTCTCCCGCGGCCACGCTGATCGCCTCGCGCAGATGGCTGAGCAGGATCGTGCCGCCCGGCATGGCTTCACGCTGCAGCACGTCGGCCAGCTCGGCCTGCACAGCGGCCCGCACCGCGGTTGTGTTCGGGGTGAGCTGGATCGTCATGTTCAGCGCGGCCTGCGTCGGCGCCTCGACCGTCACCTGGGCGCACACCGGCCGCAGCTCGTCGATGTAGGCCTGGACCGCGGCAACCTCGGCCGAATCAGGGATGAGGCTTGCGTCACCGTCGCGCACGAAGCGCACAACCACCGTGCCTGGGCCGTTCTCCAGGGGGTAGACCCACGCACGTGTGACGCCCGCAACCTCAAGTGCCCAGGCCTCGTAGTCGTTCCTGGCGCCGCCCATCGGCGGCTGCTGGATGCGCGCCAGCACGCGCCCGCGCAGCGCCGCGTCGTCTTCGTGATCGGCGCCCTGCGTCAGCCCGCCAGCGGCGACGGCAGCTACCGTGTTCACACCGGACACCGGCGCCGTGAAGGCCATCCGCGTGCCGGCGTCGGCATTGCCACCCACGCCAGCCGTCAGTGCGGCCACCGGCACGTTGGCCGCGCCGGCCACCAGCACCGCATCGGCCGTCGTCGTGTAGCCCATGCCGTCGCTCCGCTGGAGCTGCGTGCCAGCGGGCACCACCACGCCCGCAGTTCCCGTCACCGAGACAGGCCCAGCCGCGAATGCCGCCGGCACCCGCTGTACGCCCCAGATGCCTGCGAAGCGATCGAGGAAAACAGTCTCGGCCGTGTCCACCATGAGCTGTTGCGCCAGCCAGTCCAGGTAGCCGTAGAGGCCGTGGACAGCTCCCGCATGCATGCGCCCCAGCACCGCCAGGTTGCTGCGGCGCAGACGCGCGTCGGCACCCGGCAGCGCGGCCTCGATGTCGGCCGCCGCGCGCGCGATCAGGTCGGTGAGCGATGGTCGTGCGAACGGCATTTACTGCCCCTTCCAGAAAGACTCGAAACGGAACTGAACAACAGGCCGTGCGCTGCGCGTGATCGTCACGGCCAGCGCCAACACCTCGCCGGCCTGGCCCGCCGCCTCTGCAGTCACCGCCACGCTGCGAGCGACGCCATCGGTGATCAGCCACTGCAGCGCCTCGCGGGCGTACAGCTCGGCCCGACTCATCACCTCGGCCGTGCGCTTCTCGCGCGCGAGCAGCCACAGGCGCGAGCCGATCCGGTCACCACTTGCGTCGGCGTAGGCATCGCCCCACCAGCCCCGCCGCGCTGTCGCGGCGACACCAGCCTCGCCGTTGTCGGCAACCCTGTCGGTGAACAGGCTGATCACCACGCCCGTCTCCAGGCCGTCGTCCTCGTCAAGCGAAGGCCCCGACAGGCGCCAGTCGCCGCCGAGGCCGATCCAGGCAGTGCGGATGTCAGCCATGCGTCACATCCCCGGCGTCGGCGTGGCCGACGTGCCGTGCTTGTGGCCGTTGTAGGTGGTGCGCATCCCGGCCATCGTCTTGGCCCCGCCCTGGTCGGCCACGTTGCCCTGTGCGGCGATGTTGGCGTCTGAGCTGATGTCGCCGTCGACGTGCAGGGTTGCGTTGAGTTCAGCCGCTCCGTCGACCGTGAGCGTGCCGCGCACGACCAGGTCGCCGCTGCACTCGACGAGTGGTGTACGAACGTCCACCTTCGTTGCCGCCAGCACTTCGATGGTCCCGCCGCGCTTGATGACGATGTGGTCCCCCTCGTCGGTGTAGATGGCCACCTCGCCCTCGGCCAGGCCGGTGAGGCGGTAGCGCCGGTCATCCACCGCCACGACGATGACGTGGTCGCGGCTACCCGCCACGCTCACCGCCACGCCCTCGGCGCCCGGCATCGGATGGCTGGTGAAACCGTAGTTCTGGAAGCGCTCCACATCACCGCGCAACTCGTCGGCCAGCAGCGCCACCTGGAGACTCTGCATCTTGGTGCCGTCGTCGACGAGCTGCAGCACCGCGCGGCCAATCATGAGCTGCACGCGCTGGGCCAGCGGGCGAAGCATGCGCTGCAGGCCGGGCATCACTTGGCTTCTCCCTTGGCGGGCAGCGTCCAGAACGCGCCCTGCGCGTCAGGCGCCTTCAGCGGCAGCAGCGTGAAGGCGTCAGCGCGCGTCATCGTGAGCGTAGTGGTGGAGCCACCACCCTCGGCCAGGCTGAACTCGACGCCCGTCACGAGCAGCTCATCGCTGACGTGCTGCTCCTCGGAGACAACCTTGACGCGCGTGTTCGGCGCCCACAACCCGCCGGCGTGCCGCCAGCCCTGCACCTTGCCGGTCACGGTCAGCGAGCGAGCAGCGCGGCTGTTGGCCTCCCACTGCGCGCGCTGCTGCAGCGTCGCTGCGATGTCCGGCGCATCCGCGGTGATGACGAGAGGCCGGTAGCGGCGAACGCCCGGATCGGCCGCCTTCGCGGCGACCTGGGCCGCCGATGCACCGCTGAGCCAGTCCGTGCCCGGCGCCTGGCCCTTCAGCAGGTAAGAGCTGAAGCGGTCCTTCAGGTCCAGCTTGACGCGGCAGGACAGAAGGTTCACACCCATCTCCAGCACCGTCGCGACGCGCGTCTCGCCGGCCCTGGTGATGAGCAGCCCGCCCTTCCCGTCGCTCACCAGCAGCAGCGCACGAATGCGGGCCGCGCGCGAAATGGCCTCGAAGACGCTCTCACCCTCTTGCAGCGCAAAGCTCGTCAGGGCCTTGCCGGTGTCCACGTCAGCAGACACGCGAATGTCGAACGGCGCCGCCAGCTCGGCCGCGATCTGCTCGATCCGCAGCCCACGCCACTGGCCGCTCTTGCGCACGGCGCCGCAGTCGATCAGGTCGGCCACCTTGTCCCGACCGGCGACGGAGATCAGGTGGCTCGCAGCGTCCAGGTCGCTCTCGGCTTCGTCGACAAAACCCGTGATGACCGTCTGGCCGCCCACGGTCAGCTCGCAGGCGTCGCCAGCCCGCACCTGGCGCGGCGCCTCCACACCAGGCCAGCGCTCGGACACGACCAGGCTGAACCCGCCAGCCGCGTGCTCGATGCTCCGCGTGATGCTCACGGACTCCCAGCCCGCATGGCTGCGGCCGGCCGCGAGCAGCTCCACCAGCTCAGCCATCCGCCAGCACCTCCAGCGGCACGGCGCCCGGCACGAACAGCGGATGCCGGATGCGGTTGCGGGCAAGCAGCTCCGGCTCGCGCGACGCATCCGCGTAGAGCTGCTGCGCCAGCGCCAGGCTGGGCAATGTGGCCGCCGGCGACCAGGCGACCAGGCGAGCCAGGTCAGCGCCACGGGCGGCGATGTCGCGCACGACAGCCGAGCGCAGCCCGCGCAGCGCGTCATACACCTCGTCGGCCAGGCCGTCGCGCTCCATCGCGTCCGTGAGCCCGTCGACCAGCTCATCACGCGCCGCGGCCGCAGCCTCATAGCTGTCGAATTCCACGCGCGCCGCGGCGCGCGCACCCTCGGCCAGCGCCGCCACACGCACAAGCTGCACCAGCTCCGCCTGGTTGGCGGCCTGCGCCTTGCGGCTCGACGTGGCCGGCACGATCAAAGGGAGGTCAGCGCCAAAGCGGTACAGCGACCGCGCCAGGCTCAGCGCATCCTCCGGCGTCTCGGCAACACCGCGCACCAGCGCCTTGATGTTGCCGACGAGGGCCTGCGCGGCCGACGCGGGCGAGTAGATGAGGTCCACCAGCTCACGGCGCTGGGCGTCAATGTCGCGCTGCAGCTCGGCCACCTTGCTGGCGGCACCACGCACCAGCGCCACGGCCGACTCGATGCCGCCGAGCGCCTTGCCGAAGATGCCAGCGCTCGCCTGCGCCACGAACGCGGGCTTGCCTTGCACACTGTGGCGGCGCTCGAAGTTGCTTTGCACGGCCGCCGAAGCGAAGTCCGCCTTGGCAACAGCCGTCGCCGACGTGCTCTCGGCTGCGGTCGTGAAGATGTTCTCGCCTGACTCGACAAACGCGATCTTGAACGACGCCTTGCCGCCTTCGGCTGTGCTTTCGCTCAGGCTGCATTCGGCCGCGGAGCAAGTCATCTCGCCGAGATAGGGATGCACCAGCAGCCCGGGCCCGGCCGCGTCCAGCGCCGTCGCCAGCGCGTCGCGCGCCGCCATGTAGTCCGGCCCCAGCACATAGGCCACGACGTTGATCGTCCGAGTGCGGCGGCCGAGGTCTTCGGCATACGGCTTGTCGCGCTGCGGGAACTCGTGGACGTGCACGCGGCGGCCGAGCGCCGTCTCGTGGTTGTCCACGAAGAATGGCACGCCGCGGAACGTTGCCGGCTTCAGCTGATCACGCCACGTGCTCACGGCATCCCCATCGCGGCGCCGCCGTAGACATCGAAGTCCATCACGCTGCCCGGCGCCTTGCGCATCTCGCGCACGCGCGGCTTGCCGTCACCGTCGATCTCGATCTTCAGCGTACCGCCCAACTCCGGGCGGATCGGCGAGCCCACCGCCTGCGGGACCGCGCTGGCGCGGCCGACAGCTGTGCTCACGGGATACGCATGGTTGGCGCCGCTCTTCATCCACTCAGGCAGCCAGCCGGTGACCTTGTCGCGCGCCCACTCGAACTTCTTGACGATGCCGTCCCACAGGTCCGTGAACCATTTCTTGATCGGCTCCCAGTTCTTGTAGACGAGGTACACCGCCCCCGCGATGGCGCCCACCGCCAGCAAGAACCAGCCCAGCGGCGTCAGCGCCAGCGCACCGGACAGGATGCCGATGGCCTTCACCATCTCGAACACCGCCCACACGCCTTTGGCGCCCATCACCGAGGCGAACACCACCATCAGCGTGTCCCACCCGCCGAACGCCTGCGCCACCGTGTCCATGATGCCTAGCAGCACGATCAGGCCCTTGGCGATCTGGCCCAGCGACGCCAGCACCTTGGGCATCTTCTCGATGACCGCGGACAGGAAGCGGCCGATCTTGTCGCCCAGCTCCGCGCGGCTGGCGGCGTTCATGTCGGCCACCTTCTTGAGCATCGCATCCAGCCCAGGCAGTGCGATGCGCGTGATTGAGGCGAGCAGCCCGCGAAGGCTGAACTCGAATCGGTCGAGGTTGTCGGCCGTGTCAGCGAACTGGCCGGCCTGCTCTTCGGTGAGCGTGCCGAACTTGTCGGCCTCGTCGTACAGCGCCTGAAACGCCTTGCTGCCCTGGTTGAGCATCTGGATCATCTCGGCGCCGCCGCGACCCATCAGCGCACGGGTGAGCGCGATCTTCTTCTCGGCGTTCTGGCCGCCATTGCCCACCTTCTCGAAGCGGTCGGCGATGGCCTCGAACACCTGCACAGCGTTCATGCGGCGCAGCTGCTGCACCGAGAGGCCCACACGCGTGAACCACAGCTGCATCTCCTTCGAGCCGTTGATCGCCTCGACCATGTTCTGCGACAGGAACTGCAGCGACGCCGCCATGTCCTGCTCGCTGCTGCCGCTCATCTGCGCCGCGTAGCCCAGCCGCTGGAACTGCTGGATGGGGACGTTCAGCTTCTTGGACGCGTCGCCCATCTCGTCGATGCGGCGGATGGTCGAGACCATCACGGCGAACGCGCCACCCATCGACAAGGCGGCCACACCCGGCAGCGCGGCGATGCGGCTCTTCACCCCATCGAAGGCGCCCTGCAGCTTGTCCAGGCCGCTGTTCTCGACCAGGCCGTTGATCGACGCACGGAGCTTGCGATAGGGTGCCGTCGCGCGCTCGACGGACTTCTCCACGGCCTTGTTGATGCCGGTGAGCTTGCTGGTGGCCTTGTCGACCGCGTCGATGACGAACTGGAGCTTGAGCATGGGTCAGGTGGCGCCGTGGAACTTCTTCATCAGGCGAACGGCCTGGGCATGCCAGGCCGCCATCTCGTCCATCGTCAGCTCGTCCAGCACGCTGGGCGGCCAGTGGAAGACGAAGGCCAGTTCGGCCTGGACGTCGTTCAGGTCGTGGGGGACACCCCGAAAAAATCGGAGGCCAGCTCCCCCGCCTTGAAGATGTCGGCAGCGTCCAGCTGGTCGAACGTGCTGGGCGGGATGCCAGCGCTGGCGCACACCAGCGCGGCGACAAACTCGCCGGTGCCCTTGTCCTTCGCGTTGAGCACCTTGCGAGCGTCCGAGCCCTTCAGGCGCCTGAAGGTCAGCTCGGTGAGCGTGTCCAGCACCTCACCCTTGGTGCTCTTCAGCTCGACCGGCACGAGCAGCGTGTACACGCGGTCCTGCATCACATCGGTGGTCATACGCCCATCTCCTCCAGCGGGTCGCAGGCGAACTTCAGCGCCACTTTGCCGCCGTCGCCGCTGGTCACTTCCAGCGCATCGGTGACGAAGGCATTGCGGCCCACGTAGGTCTGGCCGGTGTCGGCCTCGATGGTCAGCGTCGCGTCGGTGATGTCCTTCAGCGCGGCCAGGCTCATGCCCTGCGTCAGCACCAGCTCGCATTCCAGCTCGCCGGGCTCCGTCATCTCGCTGTAGCCGAGAACGCGGTTGCCCACGACCGGCGTGCGCTTGCTGCCGCCCAGCTTCCACTTGGGGCCGGGCATCGTTTCCAGCAGCGCGCCGTCCACCTTGATGTAGGCGCGCGAATGCGTCATGGGCATGGTTCAGTCCTCTTTCTCGTCCACCATCACGAACTGGCCGGCGGCAACATCCACCGTCACAGACTCGCCGGGCTTGAGGGCATGGCGAACCTCTTTGTTGGAGAGGTCACCCACCGTCACCACCATCACCGACAGGCACTTGGTCGAGCCCTCGGCGTCCTCGTTCTTGATCGTCGTTTTCATCGGGTTCAAAGTCCTTTCGCCTCGGCGAAAAAGCCTCAGAGGCGGAACTGCACCTGCGCCGCGAACACGCGGAACTGGTTGATGACGTCCGGCGGGATGACCGCGTCGACGCGGTTGGCGTCAGTGCTGCTGCGCTCCACCTTCAGGTCGAGCTTGAACTGCTCCAGGCCTTCGGCCAGGCCGGCGTCCATCCAGTCCATGAACAGCGCCACCAGCTCGGCGCGGATGACGTTGGGCGTCACCACGGCCTGCCCGGCACCGAACTGCGTGCCGTCGTTCGCCAGCTTGTGGCGCGGGAACTTGCTGCTGATGCGCGCGCGCACCGTGAATCGCAGGTACGCCAGCGTGCGCATCGTCTCGATGTCCAGGTAGCTCGGGTCTTCGACCCCGTAGCTGTTCGTCTGGTAGGTCGTGATCAGCCGCTCGATCAACACCAGGCCGCCCGTGTCCACCACCGTCGTGCTGATGCCGTCGTAGAGCGCCAGGTTGCGCTCGGACAGCGTCCAGCGGTCGCCGATGGCGGGCGGCAGGATGCCGGGCAGCACCAGCGTCTGGCGCGGCCGCGCCGGGTCAGCCTCGTAGGCATCCACGGCTGCAGCCACCGCGGCCCACACATAGGTCGGCGTGGGGCTCTTGCCGGCGCCCAGGATGGACTGGTGCGGGCTGTTGCGTGTGGCGCCTAGCGTCGTGGAGGCGGACAGCGTGCCGGCCACAGCCGTGAACGCATGCCCCTCCTTCTGGATCATCGGCCCCCAGCGAGACGTCAGCAGCGCCTCCACCTTGCCGAGGTTCGACGCGTCGGTGTAGGCGTGTGCGATGGTGTGGAACTGCTCATCGCCGATGGCCGTGATGGCGGCCTGCACATCCGGGTTGGCGGTGCCGCCCGTCATCGCCACGATGGCCGTGCCCAGGCCCTTGGGCGTGCGCTCGCCGCTGTAGTAGTTCAGGCGCAGGTCCAGCGCGTTGCCCACCTCGCCCTTGTGGCGCGCGGTGAACGTCACCACCGAGCCCGCCGCGGCTGCGGTCACGGGCAGCGTAGTGTCTGCCGTCACAGCAGCCGCCAGCGCGGTGGCCAGGCTCGCCGTGGTGGCCGCGCTGGCAACCGCGATCTGAACCAGCTGGCCGCCGATGTAAAGGTTCAGCGTGCCTGCTTCGGTCGGGCTGCCCGAGAAGGTGAGCGTCCCGGTGGCGGCCACGCCGGCGCCGTTGTCGTCCAGCGCAACGGCCCAGCATTCGGTGTAGCTGTTCGCCGCCTTCAGCGCGGCCAGCATGGCCGACAGCATGGAGCCCCGGCCGAAGGATGCCTCGGCTTGCGCGGCGCTGAGGATGCGCGTGGGCACTCCTGCGGCCACGGTACCGGCCGCCAGGCGCTGGCCGACGACGAGAATCTTGTGGCGCGCCAGTGGCAGCCCCTGCAGCGCACGCGAGTTGTCGAACTCGATGTACTGGCCCGGCGTGCGGATGTTGAGGGGAATGGTGTTGAAGGTGATCGACATCAGGTGTCTCCAGGTCAGTCGTCAGCGGTGCCGGCGGAAGCGGGCAGGCCCGGCGCCACCATCACGTCCTGGTCGACCAGGCGGCGGCTCCAGTACGTGTTCAGCGGCTTCAGCTCGCCGGCCGCCGGCAGCGGCTCGCGCGTGATGGGGTCTCGCACGGTCACGTCGGGCCGGGCGGGAATGAGATGCACGGTCTCGTCGGTCATCGCAGCTCTCTAGGAGGTGGGGAGGTTCACGGTGTCCGACGCATCGGGCTTGCCGTGGGTGAAGTTGCCCTGCAGCCACTCGCTCTGCGTCGAGCTGCTGGCGTGAGGCGGGATGTCGAGGCTCGACACGAAGGTGGCGAAGTCGCCCAGCCCTGCCGAGGCCTGGGGCTCGAAGGACATCGGCAGCACGAAGGTGCAGCCGTACACCGCCAGCCCCTGCCGCTCCACCGAGCCGGTGTAGAGGTCTTGGATGCCCGTGAGCGACAGCGTGCCCACGCCCGGCACCAGATGGTTGTGCAGCACGGGCACCACCAGGCGCGACACCACCTCGTAGGCGCCGATGGCCATCGCGTTGCCCCGGCGCCGCGCCTGCTGGCCGCTCGGGTGCTTCGTGACGACATAGAGGGTCCACTGGCCGTCAATCGCGGCCGTGGTCGCGCCGCGACGCGCCTGGCCGCCGCTGAAGCTGATCAGCACGCAGGGCGCCAGCGTCAGCAGCGTGCGCAGCATCTCGTCGTCCCAGTCGCCCGGCAGGTCCTGCACGCGCAGGCCCGCGCCCGCGACCGCCTGCGTCAGCACGTCCACCAGGTGCGCCTCGACCGTGGAAATGATGTCGCTCATGGCGCGTAGTCGCTGAGCGAGTCCGCGGTGAACACCGACCGACCGCTGAAGTACTGCGGCCCGTCGCTCGGCGGTGTCGGCTGCGCGGCGGCGTCCAGGCCGAGGCTGAGCGTGCCTTCGGCGATCTGGTCGAGCAACTTCAGCGCGGCCTTCTCACGGTCCGCCAGGCGGTCGGGGATGCGGTCATCGTAGAGACGCGCACGCACCAGGTCCGCGGCCACATTCAGCAGCACGAGCGGCACCGTCGCCAGCGGCAGCGCGTAGCGTGCGGCCAGCTTGGCGTCGATCAACGCGCCGATGTCCGCCACAGCGTTCGTCACGCGGGTGGCGTTCACCGTCGTGGCGGCCGGGTCTTCGGCGTTCGTGACCTGGATCAGCTCGGCCTGGCCGAAGCGATCGATCAGGTGCTGGGTGGTGACGTAGGGCATGAGGCTTAAACCAAGCCGCCACTGGCGGACAGCGGAACCCAGGTCTCGGCGTTGTTGTCAGCGGCGTCTTGCCAGATGGCAAGCATCCGGAAGCCTTGCGAGGAAACCATGTAGGTCGTACTCGCCCGGCCAAGCCGCAGGTGATCCATCGCCTTCAGGAATGACCCGTCGGGCGCAGCCGGGTTGATCGGGAAGGGTTCCGTCTGCCGATAGCCCAGCACACCGTTGATCGCGGCACCCATGCCGACAGGAGCACTGCTGAACCAGTTGACCATCCGGCACGTCTGCATGAAGCCGCTGCGGGTCAACGTGAGGAAGCCGTCGTAGTTCTCGTGCTCGCCGCCGATGCGGTTCTGATGGAAGGCCTGCCAGCGACAATCTCCGTCCACGGTGATGTTGGCGACGCCACCGTCAGGCGGGCTCACCCAGTTCGTGTTCCAGTTCGGCTCGAGAGGCCCGCTCACGCCCGCCGCCCAGTTGTAGTACTGCTTCTGCGACGGAGCGGCGTTGTCGGCCTTGGTAGCCGTGGGCACGACCCATGCTCCCTTCGGGTAAAGCCGGTTGGGTTGCCACTTGTACGCCTGCACCGCGTTGCCGTTGTAGCGGTCGCCGGCAAAGATGGCATGACCGAGCACCGGATCGACGAACGGGCGGATGGACTGCGCGCAGCGGAAATAGGCCATGTCAGGCACGGCCGCGCGCATGCACCACGGGTAGTACCAGGACGTCGTCACTCCGTCTTGCGTTTTGCCGACCGCCCCGGTGTCGAACAGCGGGTGCATCTCCAGGTGGATTGCGAAGTTGTTGCGACCGATCACCTGGCCCATGCCGTAGTCAATGGCGTAGCCAGTTCGCGTCTGCGCCGTCGCGGCGGCCTTGATCGGCGTGCAGGGATGCTCCTTCGCGATGAACTGCGGGTTCCACATGCGCAGAGATTTGCCTTCACCGGTGTAGGTGGAGCCGGTGGGTGTCGACATGATCCCGAAGTGGCACTCAGGCACGCCAGCGCCGGCGCCGACAGGCAGCGTCAACGCGCACAGCCAGCGATTCGTGTTGCCAAGCCTGACCATGTATGACCGCGCGCCCGCAGCGAGCACCGCGGACTCGTTGGCGAGACCACCGTTCTGCAAATCGAAGCTGCCGATGACGGTGGTGCCGTCCTTCTTCTTGATGTCGATCCGGCCGTAGCGCGCCGCATTGGTGGGCGGCTGCTCGAAGACCGTGAAGGCGCAAGACTGGCTGTTGTCGGCAAACGCGCAGGCCAGGCTGACGAACTTGCTGGTGAAGTTGGTGTCCTCAGTCAGCAGCACCGCGTTGTTGCGGCCATCGGGGCTGGGCTGCCCGGTGGTGACCGTCAGCGTCGGCGTGCCGCCACCGCTAATCGTCCATCCGGTCAGCGTGTCGCCATTGGTGCAAAGGTTGGTGTCCTGCTCCTCCCCCCACAGCCCGAGCAACTGCGAGAGCGGCAGCGCAACGCCGGGCTGCTCCGCGACAACGTTGGTGGCGTTGTTCAGCGTGTTCGCGCAGGTGCTTTGGAAGTACTTCACGCCGTCGACAAAGCTGCCGTGGTACGGCGCGATCTGGCCGGTGGCGTAGAGGATCTCGTCTTGCCCGACGTATTCAAAGGGCGGCCGGTTGCCGTTCGCATCGTCGGCCTCGGTGGTCTTGTCCTCGAACTGAGCCTTGCGAACCTTCACCGAGCCCACCGCAGTAGTGCGCAGCAGGATGCGATACGAGGAGACACCGTCTGCAACGCCCGTGAAGCCGATGCGCACAAAGTCAGCGCCCACGACCGGCGTGTAGGTGATGGCCTTGGCGGTGGCCCCTCCAGACACGTACATCTGCGCGCCGAGGCCCACGCCCGGGTCGCCGGCCTTGACTTCCATCGAGAACGTGAACTTGCCGGCCGGCAACACGCCGAGGGTCTGATACACACCCTTGGAGGTCGTACCGTCGCCAGTCAGAAGGTAGGCCTTGCGGTAGCTGCTGCCGTCCGTGTCGACAGTGTCAGACGCATCCGTGGTGATCGGCGTCACAACCGGGCCATTGACCTGAGTCCAGTAGGTGGCGTTGTCAAAGCCATTGCTCGCACGCAAGAGGTTCTCAACGCGGCGAGCCCCCCAGAAGCGCGCCTCGTTCGTCTTGCAATAGCGGATGGCACCCTGGTAGTCAACGATGCTGGGAACGCCGGTAGCGCCAGCGTTCGTTGCCCAAGTTGGCAACGGCCCGATCTCGGGCACCACCGTCGACATGAGCGTGGCAAATAGCTTCAGGCCGACCGTCAGGTCGGTGAAGCGCACCGCCCCCCCACCCTCCATCGCCTTTGCCTCAACGTCCTTGTCCAGCCCGGTGAGGACGGTGCCAGCAGCGACCAGCCTGCCGTTGATTCGCTGAGACTTGAGGATGCGGATGGTCATGCGATGCCTTCTAGGAAGCCGGTATTTCTCTGCTAAGTCCGTCCACCGCAGGAGCGCCCCGGCTGGCGCAACGCGGGTTGTGCTTGGAGCGCCTCGCGCGGCCGGTCCAAGCGCCGACCGCGGTCAATGGCTCTTGCCGCTGGTGAGTTCGGTCAGGTGGCCCTGCTGGCCCTCTTGCTCGCGGCCGCGGCCGCTGCGGCCAGGTCGGCCTGCGCCTTGGTGAGTTGGGCGCTGAGGGCCTCCACCTCGGCCGCGTGGGCCTTCTTGGCGGCTTCCTCTGCCTCGACGCTGGCCTCCAGCTTGGCGAGCGCCTCGCCGTGGGCCACGGTCAGCTCGGCGTTGCGCTTGCGCGCGCTCTCCAGCGCCTCACCGGCCTCGGCCAGGTCGGACTGCAGCGCGGCGATCCGCAGCTCGGCGCCTGAAAGCTCGCCCTGCAGCCGCTCGGCCTCGGCCTTGTCGGTGGCCGGCGGCACCGTGGCCTGGCCGGCGGCGGGCAGGCGGATCGCGCCGGCTTCAAGCAGCGGCCGGGCGAGCGCCTCGTCCAGCTCGATGTCGGCGCCAGCGGCGTAGTCGCGGCCGTTGCAGCTCAGCGCGAACGCGACGACGAAGGCCATCTTGGGTTGTGCGCCCGTCATCACGGCACCACCGTGTCGAACAGGAAGCCCAGGTCATCGGCGGTGATCAGCTCCTTCACCGACTCGCCCGAGCGAACACGCTTGCCGCCGCGCATGCCGACATCGGGGTCTTCGATGGTGCCGGCGACGCGGCCGCCGAATTGCGCGGTCATGCCGAAGGTGATGCCGAAGTCGGTGTCGGCCTGCATGTTGCGATGCAGGAAGGCGGCCTTCTTGCCCCACAGGCGCGTCACCGTGGCGGGCTGCCCCTTCTTCGCGGTGTTGAACCAGGCGTCGCCCACCAGCACCTCTTCCAGCTCGAACAGCTCCGCGAACTGTTGGCGGTTGATCGTGCCGGCGTTGGTGCCGTTCTTGTAGATGGCCGCGCAGAGCTTCGGGTGGCGGCTGATCACCGACCAGGCCGCGCGGCCGAACACGGCAATGTTCGGGCGCATGACCATGCTGTCCAGCGCGTTGGCGATGTCGTCCTGCGGCTTGGAGTTGACGAAGTCGCTCCACTGGTCGGTGCCGGCCAGGGCGCGCTTGTTGGCCGCGCCGTAGCTGGCCGCGTTGAACACGAGATCCGCCGCGCGCTTCTCGCGGCGCGTCTGCACCAGCTGCTGCACGCCGGTGGTGGCGCGGTACAGCGGGTTCGCGGAGCCGGCCAACCCATTCGCCCGGGCGCTCTCCCACTGCTCGATGTCGTCGTTCGGCACCGGTGCATCCAGGGCCTGGTCGACGACGGAGTCGGTCACCTCGGTGCTGCCGAACTCGACTTGGTTGGGCGTGCCCTTGCGGCCCACGGCGGTCTCGGGCACGGTGAAGGCGTCACCCAGCGCGTACTTCTGGTACTTGAACTCCTTCGTGTTGACCGGCACGCGCGGCAGCACCAGGTCGGCAATGAAGCCGGCCTGACGGTAGGCGACCGCGATGGCGGTCAGCTCGGGAACGATGATGAACGGGGCTTTGGACATGGTTCGAACGGCCTCTGTGTGTTGCGGCGCTTACAGGACGTGCGGCGCGCGGATGTAGGTGATGACGTCGTCGACGACGCCGCTCTGCTCGGCGTAGCCGATGCAGCGGTGGCCCACCGTGGTGGTGGACACGGCCTTGCCGTTGGCGTCGGAAGTCAGCGAGGCGCCGCGCACGACCGTGCCGCCGAGGCGCACTTCGTGGATGTCACCCACCGCGCAATCGACCATCTCGCCCGTCGACTTGTCCAGGCTGTCGCTGGTGCCGATGTTGAAGTCGGTGGGGCCGGTGCTCTTGACGGCGGTGTAGTCGGCGGAGCCGGGCTTGACGATGCGATAGCCCTCGACGGCGGCCTCGGCCTTGTAGCTGCGGAACTCGGTCATTGCCATTGCGGCGTCTCCTTCAGTTGGACTTCGATTGCGTGACGACGTGCTGGACGGCCAGCTCGAACGACACCTCGCGGCCGCTCTTGCGTTCGGCCTCCTGGAACTCGGCGGCCGCCTTGCCGATGGCCGCGGCGTCCTGCAGGTCGGTGGGCTCGACGGTGCGTTCGTTGCCGGCGTTCTCGCCGAAGGCCACGACCTTGGGGGCCTTGCGCATCTGCGCCTGGAAGACCTCCAGCGCCGGGGTCTCGGTGCGGGCATCGCCCTCGCCGAACTCGACCACCTTGGCCTCATCGGGCATGCCTTCCATGAAGGCGACCCAGCGGGCCTTCTCCGCCGGCAGCCAGCGGCCCTCGGCCACCATCGTGTCGGCGAAGGCGCTGATGCCGGCGCTGCGGGCGCTCTTCACGAGCGCGGCCTGGGCGGCCTCGCGCTGGGCGATCTCCGCCTCGCGGGCGTCCAGCTGGGCGGCGCGCGCGTCGAGCGCGGCCTGGTCATTGGGGTTGGGCACGGCGGGGTCTCCTTCGGCGAAGCCGGGGCTGGTGGTGGAACGGGTGTTGTCGGGTTCGGGGGTGAGCGCCTCGCGCTGCAGCGCGTCCAGCTCGTAGGAGGGCAGCACCTTGTCCGCCTCCTCGACGCCGAAGCGGCCGATGAACCACTCGCGCAGCCGGCGGAAGATGCCGACCTGCAGTTGGTCTTCCCACTCGCCGAACACGACCAGGCCGGCGTCATCGGCGGCGTAGGCCACCACCGGCTTCAGGCCCTTCACGGCCGGCGCGGCGCCGCCGAGCCAGCCCAGGTGCTTGGGGTACCAGATGCCGGGCTTCGGGTTGGCCTCGTGGTCGGGCGGGTAGAACGCCATCGAGCGGTTCGGGTAGCGGCCACCCACCACCATCTCGGCGAACTCGGGCTCGACCTGGCCGCTCTTGGTGACGTACAGGCTCTTGCCACCGTCCACCGCCTTGAACGATTCGATCCAGCCGTAGGCCGGGTCATCGTGCTTGGGGTGGCCGACGACGTGCGGGGCCTTGCTCAGCGCGGGGTCATAGCCCTCGGCGCAGGCCACCACGTCGGCCTCGGTGATCAGGTACTCGCGGCCGTTCATGGCGCGACGGCGGCCGGGCCGGAAGACCTCGACCAGGTCGAGCGACTCGGGCGCTGCGGCGGGCTTGGGGTTGGATGCGGTGCTCACGCTTCGCATCGTGTCCAGCCAGGCTGCGCAGGTCTTTTCGCACGCGCGAAAAACGAGAAGGGCCCGGTCCGAGGTGGACAGGGCCCTTCAATCTGCGAGGCGGATGGTACGTGGTTTCGCTCAACCCTAGATCAGTCCCCGCCGCGGTAGCCAGCCGGCAGGTGACATGTGCAGGGCGGCTCTGCACCACTCACGGGAGGCCCGAGCGTGCCGTCGCGGTCGACCACGTAGCGGCACGCATCCCACGGCTGCCGCGTGCCGTTGGCTCGCTCGAACACGGCTTCAAGCCCGTCCCGCCAACGCCGGAAGGCCCGCATGACGGCCGGCGGTGGATCGGCGAGCGGCTTCGCGTCATAAGCGCGGTCCGGGTCCAGCTGCCAGCAGCTGCAGCCGCTCTCGGGCTGCGACCGCCCCGGCGCACAGCGCGGATTGAGGCACGCCGCCATGTCGTAAAAGCTCAGTCGGTGATGGTGAAACCAGTGGCATCGCCAGCATGGCCGGTCTGGCGGGTGCGCGGACGCGCTGCTGCCGAAGGGGTCGACGGCGCCAGGCGGGCGGCCAGCGTCCAGGCGGGTCGGTGTAGGGCTGCTCATGGACTGTAGTTTTATACAGCCCCAACACCGAGGCCAGTCAAAACGCCACGAAACCGAGGGCTCGGCGTCGGGTCATTTGGCCCAGGAAGGCGTTGAAACGGGCCGCCAAGCGTTGAAACGACCCGCGCCGGCATGGCGACAGCCACCCCAGGGGCGAAAACGCCCCAAGCCTGTGCGCCTTCAGGCGAACTTTGGCGAAGTCAGGCCGCAGCCAGCTCGATCAGCGGACCGATTGCAGCCACATTGACCTGGCCCGCCTGGCGCGACATCTCAAACACCGCCCAGTAGAGCCTCATCACGCGGCTGTGCTCCAGCTCGAGGCGGCGCTGGCGAAGCTCGTTCTCGGTGGCCTGCACGCACCGCAGCAGCAAGGTCGCATCGCTTGCTCGCTTCATGCCCGGTGACATCGGCGGCAACGGCACATCCTGAGACGCCACTCGCTCCCGCTGTGGGCTGGCGTAGGTCGCCGCGTCTGGCTCGGAGGCAATGACCTTGCCGTCACCCAAGCGCAGCTCGTAGGCCTCACCGGTCATCGCCTCGCCAACACCGTCCTCCAGCCAGGCGCGCTGGATCGGCAACGTGTGCAGCAAGTTGTTTACCTCTTCGCGTCGCAGCGACTTCGCGCGGCTGAGCACCAGGGACTTCACCCGGTCCACATCAACGCCCATCAGCTGGGCCAGCTCCTTTTGCTGGAGGCGGAACGTCGTCAGCAAAAACCTTATGCGCTCGGCCAGCGAATTCGCTTGCTGAGGCGAATTTACTTCGCTAGACTTCGCTTGCATTTTCGTTGTTTCGCTTCGATTCACTTGGGACCGCAAGGATATTCGATGAAGGCTCCGCGCACAGCCGCCGATGTGAAGAATGACCTCCAAAGAAGGGGGGTGTCGTTAGCAGCCCATTGCCGTCGCCTCAAGATCGACGAGCAGACGGCGCGCGACCTGCTGGCGGGCAAGGCGAAGGGTCTTCGCGGCAAGGCGCACCGCGCCGCCGTTCTGCTCGGGCTGAAGGTCGGGGTCGTCGAGAGGGCCGCACGATGAGCGCCCGGGCCACCGCCTCGGAGCTGGCCGGCCTGCCCGGCATGCCTGCCGACAAGTCCGGTGTCATCCGCCGCGCTGCGGCCGCCGGCTGGACCTACGACGAGGAACCTGGCCGCGGCGGCATGCGGCGCCTGTATCACGTCGACCAGCTGCCCAGCGCCACGCGCGCCGCACTGGCCTGGAACCAGCCCAAGGTGCTGGTGGTGGGCGCGGTGCCCGACGCGGCCGCCAAGCAGGAGCAGCTACAGGCCTCACAGGCCGGCCAGGTGGAAGGCGCGCGCCTGGCGCTGCGCGGCGGCCTGGAGAAGGCGGCCGCCAGCGCTCGGCAGCAAACCGCGCTGCGCCAGGCCAACGCGCTCGCGCCGGCCGCGCAGGCCCGCATGGACGCCCGCCTGGCGGTGGTGCGCGCCTTTGAAGCCTTTGCGAAAGCCTGCGGGCTGCCGCTGCACCAGGCCCGCACGGCGTTCGCGCTCCAGTACAACGACGGCACCATCGACGTGCCCGCCACCGTGCGCACCGAGGTGCCCAGCACCAGCGACAGCTCCATCGAGCGCTGGCAGGCCCAGCTGAAGAAGAGCGGGATCATGGCGCTGGCAGGCGCCTACGGCAACCGCGCCGGCAGCGGCTGCATCGACAGCCAGCCCGCCCTGGCCGAGTTCGTGAAGGCCATGCTGGTGCAGTACCCGCACGCGCGGGCCGCCCACGTCATGCAGGGCCTGCGCGCCCGCTTCACCGGCCCCCACGCGGTGATGGTGCAGGGGCTGGAGCTGCCTAGCCTGCGCACGCTGGAGCGATGGATCGGCGCCTGGCGCGAGGCCAATGCCGAGGTGCTGAAGGCGCTGTCCAACCCGGACGCCTGGAAGAACGAGTACATGGTCGCCTTCGGCTCGGCCAGCGAGGGCATCACCGAGCTGAACCAGCTGTGGGAGCTGGACAGCACGCCCGGCGACCTGCTGCTGGCCGATGGCAAGCGCTACGTCGTCATCGGCGGCATCGACGTGGGCACGCGCTGGATGCGCCTGGTCGTGGCGCCCACCAGCCGGGCCACGGCGGTGGCGGCACTCATCCGCCGCATGTTGCTGGACATGGGCGTGCCGCGCCGCGTGAAGACCGACAACGGCAGCGACTACGCGAGCCATCACATCGCCCGCGTGTTCGCCGCGCTCAGCGAGCCCGGCGAGAAGATGCAGGACTTCTGCCCGCCGTTCCAGCCGTGGCACAAGCCGCACATCGAGCGCGGCCTGGGTACGTTCAGCCACGACCTGGTCGAACTGTGCAGCGGCTACATCGGCCACGACGTGGCCGAGCGCAGCGCCATCGAGGCGCGCAAGAGCTTTGCCGACCGCCTGATGACACGCGGCGAAACGGTCGAGCTGCGCATGACGCCCGCCGAGCTGCAGGCCTTCTGCGACCGCTGGACGGACGACGTCTACATGCACAACCCGCACAGCGGCCTGGGCGGAAAGACGCCGTTCGAGGCAGCCGCCCGCGGCTGCGCCGACCGCCGCGTGATCGACGACGAGCACACGCTCGACATCCTGCTGGCCGAGGCGCCCGGCAGCAACGGCCGCCGCACGGTGGGCAAGAAGGGCATCCGCCTGGACGACGCTCACTTCATCGCGCCGGAGCTGGAGGCCTGGGTGGGCCGCGAGGTGTTCGTGCGGTTCGACCCCATCCACCACGACCTGGGCACCATCTACGTGTTCGGCGGCGACGACATGCAGTTCATCTGCAAGGCCGTGGCGCCCGAACGCACCGGCATGGACCGCCGCGAGGTGGCGATCAAGGCCAAGGCCATGCAGACGGCCCGCGTGCAGGCCGAGCGCAAGGCCCTCAAGGCCGCCGCCAAGAAGGTGGGCACCGACCAGATCGTCGACGAAATCCTGCGGCAGCGCGCCGCCGATGCCGGCAAGCTGGCATCCCTGGTGCCGCGCCGCGCCGCAGCGCACGAGAGCGCTGGCGTCAGCGCCGCCGCCGCGGCCGCGCAAGCCGCCACCGCGCCGCGCCGCACCACCGCAGACCTCGCCGACCTGGCCGCCGTGCAGCAGACGCGCGACCGCATCGCCGCCGAGGCGGTGCCCACCGGCACGGCCAACGACCTGGCCGCGCAGCGCACCGCGCGCGCGGGCGGCGTGACGACGCCCATCTTCGACAACCTGGCCCAGCGCGTGGACTGGCTGTTGCGCCAGGCCCGTGTGCGCCAGCTGGGCACCGAGGAGGCCGACTGCCTCGCCCAGTTCAAGCGCGCCCAGCCCGCCAGCTACCGCCGCATCGCCGACCTGGTCGACGAGCAGCTGGGCTCCCAGCAAGAGAAAGCCCCCGACCGCGTTGCAGGCGGTTCGGGGGCCGTTTAACCGGGCCTTGCAGGCCCATCACGAGAGGTGTGAATCATGAAGAACAAGCTCGCGTTGGTCAAGAACGTGGCGGCCCTGCAGATGGCCTATGAGGCCCTCGAAGGCCGCGACCTTGGCATCCCCGGCATGGCGCTGGTGTACGGCGAGACCGGCGCCGGCAAGACCACCGGCATCACCTGGCTGGTGAACCGCACACGGGGCGTGTACGTGCGCGCCACGGCCAGCTGGACGCTCAACGCCATGTTGGGCCGCGTGATGGCCGAGCTGGGCGCCAACCCGATGGGCCGCAACGCCGCGATGGTGGACTACATCGTGCAGCAGCTCATCGAGCACCAGCGCCCGCTGTTCGTCGACGAGGCCGACTACCTGCTGGGCGACGCCCGGATGATCGAGACGCTGCGCGACATCCACGACCTCTCCGGCATGCCGGTGATGTTGGTGGGCATGGCGAACATCGAGAAGCGCCTGATCCACCGCCCGCAGCTGGCCGGCCGCATCAGCCACTGGGTGGAGTTCAACCCCGCCGACCTGGAAGACGCCCGCACGCTGGCCGAGACGGTCTGCGAGGTGCAGCTGGACGACGAGCTGCTGGAGAAGTTACACCGCGACTGCGCCGGCAGCATGCGCCTGATGGCCGTGGGCCTGGCGCGCATCGAGGCGCTGGGCAAGAGCAACGGCATGAAGACGGTCACCGCCGACGCCTGGGGCGACCGCAAGCTGCACCTGGCCGCACCGCGCGGAGCCCGCTGATGCCGCGCACGCCCGCCAAGACCCTGACGCGCTGGCAGCGCGTCAACAACACCAGCCCGGCGAAGGACAAGCTGTGGCAGTCGATGCGCATCATGCGCACCGGCTTCAGCGCGGCCGAACTCGCCACCGTCAGCGAGGTCGGCGCGACCAACGCCGCCAAGTACCTGCGCGCCCTGCGCAAGGCCGGCTTCGTTCGGCAGACCTCCGAACACACGCCCGGCCAGGCCGGCACCGCCGACCGCTTCGCGCTGGTGCGCAACACCGGGCCGCTGAGCCCCATCCAGCACAAGCGCGGCGGCGTGTTCGACCGCAACACCGGCACGCGCTGGGGCGCTGACGGCCGCCCCGTTGCCGACACCGCCCTGGCGGAGGACGCGGAGGAATGACCTGGATGACCACCCTGCGCGACTACTCCACCCAGCACGGCCAGCGCGCCGCTGCAGCCCGCCTCGGCATGAGCGCGGCCACCGTCAACAAGGTTCTGAAAGGCACCTACATGGCTGACACCAAGCACATCGAGCAGCGCGTGCGAGAGCGCCTCAGCGACACCTGGCTGGGCGCACTCCGCGCCGAGTGCGACCGCACCAGCCAGACGGCAGCGGCAAGCCGCCTCGGCATCAGCGACACCACCGTCAGCCAGGTGCTGAGCGGCAACTACAAGGCCAGCACCGTGCGCATCGAGCGCCGCGTGCGCGGCGAGCTGCTCGGCGAGCAGTGCGAGTGCCCGGTGATGGGCGACGTGAGCCTGCGCGTGTGCCAGGACGTGCAGGAGCGCTCGCTGGGCAAGGGCTCGCCCGGCATCGGCAACCCGCAGCACGCGCTGGCGTGGCACGCCTGCCGCGGCAGCGGCCGCTTCGCCAGCCGCGGCGCCTGCCCGCACTTCAACGGCGGCCGCAAGGGCGCTTCGGAGGCTGCATGAAGCGCCGCCACGTCACCCCCACGCGCACGCTGCGCGGCCGCCTGCGCCACTTCGCTGCGTCCGTCGCCATGCGCCCGGCCACGCTGCTGCTGGTGGGCCTGGTGTCGGCCGCCATCGCCATCGCCTGGGGGCAGCCATGAGCGCCGGCAACGCACGCCGCCGCGCGCTGCTCATCCAGCGCCTGGCTGCCAGCCACTGCGGCCAGGCACGCGGCATTCGCGCCCGCGACCTGGCGCGCGTGTTGGGCTTGCGCGAGCGCGTGCTGCGCCAGCTGGTGAGCGACGCCCGCGAAGACGGCGTCGCCATCGCCGGCACGCCCGAGTCGGGCTACTTCATCGCAGAGACGGCCGCCGAGCTGGAGGCCTGCTGCCACTTCCTGCGGGCTCGTGCGCTGCACAGCCTGCACATCGAGGCGCAGCTGCGCCGCATTCCCCTCGCTGACCTGCTGGGCCAGCTTCGCCTTCCTACCTGAAAGGGCCTCCGAATGATGGTTCACACCAACCTGCCGGCCGAGCACCCCGTGTGCAAGCTCGCCGTGAAGCTGGACAAGCTCATTGAGAGCGAGCGCGTGTCCGATGGCGTTGCCGTCTGCGCACTGCTCAGCTTGTTCACCACCGTGGTCAAGGCGCTGAAGCGCGACGACGCCGCCGCGTGCTTGAACGGCTTGCACGAGTCCGCCACGCAGATCGTCGCGGTCCATTTCCCCGAGTGGCAGATCAACGCCGCCGTCGTCTCCAAACCCCACTGACCCTACCGAGGAGCCCACATGGCCACCAAGAAGCTGAAGGCGCCCGCTGGCGTCCGCATCCCACAGAGCCGCGACGAAGCGGCGCAGATGATCCACGAGATCGGCGTCGCGCAGCGCCAGGTCCAGCGCATCACGGCCGACATGAACGACGAGCTGGCCGCCATCACGGCGAAGCACCAGCCGGTGCTTGACGGCCTGGCCGCCAAGGTCAAGCAGCTGGCCGGCGGCGTGCAGGCCTGGTGCGAGGCCAACCGCGACGAGATCACCAACGACCGCAAGGTCAAGTTCGCCAACCTGCTGACCGGCATGGTCACCTGGCGCGTGCGGCCGCCCAGCGTGACGGTCTCCAACGTCGAGGCGGTCATCAAGACTCTGAAGGCGCTCAGCCTGCACCGCTTCCTGCGCACCAAGGACGAGGTGGACAAGGACGCCATCCTGGCCGCGTACAACGCCGCGAAGAGCGCCCCCACCGATGACCCCAACCGCGCACGCCTGGTCGCCGAGGCCGCGCCGCTGGATTTGGTGAGCGGCATCAGCATCAAGACCGGTGTCGAGGACTTCGCCATCGAGCCGTTCGAGCAAGAGGTGGCGGGATGAGCGCCGCCGTCTCCAACCTGGCGGAGGAGCGCTGCGCCAGGCACACCAAGAGCCCCGCCAAGGTGCAGTTCGGCAAGCCCATCAAGGCCACGCTGGCCGACCTCAAGGTGGCCGTGCGCTGGCGCGACGACATGCCCAACGACGTGCCCACGCGGCGGCTGGACGAGGCGGTGGGCGTGACGGCGCTGCACCTCGGCCTGTGCGCGCTCGGCGGCGGCGTCGAGCTGGACCTGGGCAACGGCTACATCCTGGTCTGCACGGTTCGCAAGGCGGAGGACGCATGCGCTGGCTGATGGAGCGCGTCCGCGCCGCCTGGCT
The DNA here is from genome assembly GCF_043555885.1 of Pelomonas lactea. NCBI lineage: Bacteria > Pseudomonadati > Pseudomonadota > Betaproteobacteria > Burkholderiales > Sphaerotilaceae > Roseateles > Pelomonas lactea. Next base: position 745,152 of record NZ_JBIGHX010000003.1, read on the forward strand.
CGCCATCAAGACGCCGACGCCGCGCCAGGCGCGCGTGGGCCTGCTCAACACCGGCGAGCTGGTGCTGATCGACGGGATGGGCCAGCCGATGGTGTTCAGCACCGACACGACCGAGCTGATGCGCGACGCGCTGCAGCACGACTTCAACGAGACGTTCATCGACCTTCGCGGTCCGATGGGCACGAGCGACTGAAAGGAGATTGCGATGAGCTACCAACCCCGTGATGGCAGCCTGGCCGAACGCCTGTGCGCCCACTTCAGAGCCAATCCGTTCGACGAGCTGGACAACGTCGACATCGCCAAGCGGTTCGACGTGAACCAGTCGTCCATCGCCGCGCTGCTGAACAACGCGATCAACGCGGGCCACATCCAGCGCCTGTCCAAGGGCTGCTACGCCGCCGGCCCCAAGCTCGGCGCAGAGAAGGCCGCGCCGGCCGCCGCACCGGCGCCCGCAAGCGCCGACGCGCCGCCGAAGCCCGGCTTCCAGACCTGGCTGGCTACCAAGGGTCAGGAGGAGTCCAAGGGCGGCGGCGCAGGCGCCGCCCTGCTGCCGGATCCGGCGTCGCTGGTGATCGAGGCCGGCATCCCCATCCCCGAGGCGCAGTCCGAGAAGGTGCTGCGCTACGCCGCCAAGTTTGCCGAGATGAAGGTGGGCGACTCGTTCGGCTGCTCGCACGGCGCCGCCAAGGCGCTGATCACCAGCGCCAGCCGCTGGGGCAAGAGCCTCAACCGCCGTTTCGTGATGCGCCGCACCACGGCCACCGAAGCCCGAATCTGGCGGAAGGAGTGACGCGATGAAAACCGACTTCAAACGCCCCTTCACGATCAGCGTGACCTACCGCAGCGGCGCCTACGACACCTGCTCGGTCAACGGCAAGCGCGCCAGCTCCACCAGTGGCGCCAAGGCGGCCACCGAGCGCCTCGCCGAGAAGCTGCTGGGCGCTGGCAACTTCGAGGTGGCGCAGATCGGCTTCGCCGGCATCTACTGGGAGATCACGCCCAAGGCCCCCAGCGAGACGCAGGAGGTGGCTCATGGCTGACGTCTGCGTGCCCCAGTCCGTGCGTGACGCCGCCAAGCGGGTGGACGAGTACTTCCGCAACACCGGGCGGCTGGTGTGGACGCTCGGCGGCATCCAGTCGGTGCAGCAGGGTGTTCACCCCGAGACCGACGCCCTGCAGTCCGTGCTGACGACGCTGCGCCTGGCGCGCGAGAGCCACGGCGTCGCGTTGCTGTCCGACCCGCCCCAGGACGCCTGGAAGGCCCGGGGCGTGGATGCCCGCCTGGGCGACGCCGCCGGCTTGCTGGAACGCCTCATCAGCGTGAGCCAGGCCGACGCGGCACTGGCTCCCGTGGTGGAGTGCGTCACCTGGGTCAAGTGCAGCGACCGCATGCCCGACGCTGACCTGACCGTCTACGCCTACCTGCCGCCTGACGAGCTGGACGCGCAAGGCATGGTGATCAGCGCCTTCTTCGATGGCGAGCAGTGGCGCGGCGCTGGCGACGGCTGGCCGCTCGGCAAGGCGGTGACGTGGTGGACGGCCGAGCTGATCGGACCGAGGGCGGCTCCATGAACGTGCAGCAACTCCGCGAGCAGCTCGCCGAGCTGCCGGGTCACTGGCCCGTGCATGTCGAGGTCGAGAAGGACGGCAGCGGTGGCGGCGGCGATGTCGACTTCCACTTCGCGCTGGACGTGCAGCCCAGCAGCTTCCCCACCTACGGCAGCATGGCCGTCATCCGAATCGCGCGGCCGGAGGACTTGGGATGAAGCCCGCTGCCCGCCCCGCCCAGCCACGCAATGCCGCGCTGGCGCAGATTCACATCGCCAAGGCCCAGCTGATGAAGGCCGGGCTGCTGGACGACGACAGCTACCGCGACATGCTGTTCGCCCAGGCCCGGGTGCGCAGCGCGGCCGAGCTGGACCACGCCGGCCGCGCCCGCGTGCTGGCGCACATGACGCGCCTGGGCGCCAAGCTCGGCCACGCGGGCAAGCCCTTCGCGGGCAAGAAGCGGCCACTGGACCGGCAGGCCCAGCTCGACAAGATCGAGGCGCTGCTGGCCGATGCGGGCCGTTCCTGGGCCTATCTCACCAAGGCGATGGTGAAGCGCATCTGCGGCGTCGACGCGCTGGAGTTCTGCACAACCGACCACCTGGGCAAGCTCATTGCGGCCCTGACCTATGACCAGCAGCGCCGGGCGAAGCGAGAAGCCGCCGCAAGGGTGCTGCAGAACGAGTTGGAAGGAGCCACCAATGGCAACGACTAAGGCCGGCGCGCGCATGTGCGTCGTCACCATCGGCCTGGACGAGTACCTGATGCCGGCTGCGACGGGCATCAAGGTCGCCGAGCTGATGCAGGGCGCCCGCCAGGTGCGCTCCGATTACACCGGCCAGGGCTTTCGCTATCACGCCATGCCTGAACACGACGAGCTGCGCGGCGTGAGCTGGCGGTCGGTCACACACAAGCAGATCGTCGAGGCCAAGCCGCCCCGGGGCCGCCGTGCCATCGAGGGCGACGACGAGACGGGGGCACCATGATGCAGCTGACCTGCCCCTGCTGCCACGCGCACATCCCTCTGGAGTCGGCCATGCAGGACGACGCCGGCCGCGAGCTGGTGTCGGTGCTGCTGGCGTTGCACCCTGACCTGGCGCGCGCACTCGTTCACTACCTGTCGTTCTTCCGGCCGCTGAAGCAGCAGCTGGGCTGGGGCCGCGCGCTGCGGCTGTGCCGCGAGGTGCAGGCCCTCACGAGCGACGCTGGCCGTCTGCAGGCCGGACTCGTGGAGACGGCGCGCACGCTGGGTGAGCGTCGCCAGGCGCCGGGCTGGAAGCCGCTCGGGAATCACAACTACCTGCGCCGGTGCCTGGAGACCGTGGAGGCCGCGGCGGTCGCCCCCGTCGCACCCACCGCCGCTGCTCCGCGCTCGCGCGCCGGTGCCGGCCTGGTGGCCCTGGAGGCTCTGAAGCGATGAACGCCACGCCCGACACCTGGTTCCACAACGCCGTTGTCGACGGCGTGCAGAGGCTTTATGCGTTGAACCTGATGGATCGCCCGTCAGCGGAGACGGTGCCGCTCGTCGCCGTGACCTGGGTGGAGGTGCTGTGGAGCTGGCTGCCCTGGACGGAGCAGCTCGACGCCTGGCGGCTGCCGGTCGCGTTCCGTCACCTGGCAGCGTCAGCGGAGCGCTGGCCGGCGCCGAAGCAACTGCGCGCGCATCTGCCCGCGCGCCGGCAGACCCAGCCGGCGTTGCCGCCTGCCGCGCCATCCGGTCCAACGGAGGAACAGCGCGCAAGGCTGGCGGAGGTGACTGAACGCCTGCGCAAGAGGGTCGGGCATTCAATCGGGGGGAAAAGCACCCCCCTAACTCGTGGTACGTTCCCGGCCGCCCACGAGGACGCCATAGAGCCGGCCCGTGGGTCGACAGGGAGTTTGGAGTTGTCATGAGTACGCATTCGCTGGACTTCGGCGGGCTGTTGCCGCCGCACCCCGATTCGCTCGCCGAAGACCCGGATTACCCGCTCGTACTGCGCGAGCTGGCGGAGCTGGTGCAAGGCGAGCTGATCAAGGTCGACGTGCCCGCCGAGCGAGCGGCAGCCATTGCCGAGACCGCAGCCGAGCACGTGCGCGAGCGCTTCGGCGGGCAGCCGGTGTACTGGCCCAAGGGCCACACCATGCGCGCCAAGCGGCGCCGTGCAGCCATGTGGGCAGACTTCACCGGCAACAACCACATCGAGCTCGCGCAGAAGTACGGCATGTGTGTGCAGCAGGTCTACAAGGCGCTCGCAGCCGCCCGCATTGAGTTCCTGGGCAAGGCGCAGGGCGACCTTTTCAACGCCCAGGGCTAGACTTTCGGTAAAGGGGAGCGCCATGAAGACCATCACCTGCCTGATCCTGGCCCTGGCTGCGCTGCCGGCGGCGGCCGCTGTCGACCTGGATGCCTGCACTCGCGACGGCCAGCCGATTGCGCAGGAGCTGTGCCGCTCATTGCGCCAGGCGGATGCGTCGAGCAAGTCCGCGCAGGCCCGCACCGATGCAGAGAAGACAGCGCTGCAGCGCGCAAAGGACCGCTCCGCAGCCTTCGAGGCCGAGCAGGCCCGCAAGCGCGACGTTGAGGCAGCACAGCGTGCCGAGCAGCGCACGGCGGAGGCGGCGGCTGCTGCCTACTGGAGCGAGAAGTCCCAGGCACTCAAGCAGTCCGTCGCCGAGCGCGAACGCCAGGCGGAGGCCCAGGAGCGGGTGGCCCGCAAGGTGTGCGGTGCCGACTACGGCATGCCCAAGGTCGGCATGTCACTCGCACGCGCCCGCAGCTGCCTCGGCGACTCGCGGCTTGTCGGTCAGGTCAATCGTGCGGACGGCGTGGCGTCGGTGTATGCCACGGACAGCCTGCAGCTGGTCGTGATGGACGGCAAGGTGGTTGCATGGCAGGGGCTGCGGTGATGGATAGCCGCGAGGCGCGCGAAGAGGCCGCGTTTCTCGACCTGATGGCGAAGCTCGTTGCCCTGGACCGGAACATGCGCGTTGAGAAGATCATCGGCCGTGCTGATTCCCCATCGCGGCGCGTGGTGTTTCGCTTCACATGGGGGCCGGGGCATGGGCACCAGCACGTTGAGCCGGTCAACGTTGACTCCATGTTGAGCGGTGAGTTCGACGCAGGCGCGTGGTGCGCACGCACCCTTGATCGCGTCAAGGCTGCCCACTTGCAGACGTTGACGTAGTCCTAGGCGCGTTCCGCGCGCATGCGAGGCCCGCTTCGGCGGGCCTTCTCTTTTTCGCACACGCGAAAAGACCCCCGGGGCACTGCCGGCCACGATGCCGGCCATGCGCAGCACCCGCTCCACACTCCTCGCCTTCGCCGCAATGGCGGCGGCCGCCCTCGGCTCCGGCGTCACGGTCGCGACACAGGAGGGCACGACGGCGCGGGCGGAGGCCGTCCAGGCGGCCGCGCCGAAGCATGCCAACAAGGCGCCCACCAGCCCCGAGCAGCGCGCCGCCTGGCTGCGTGTGCGCGGCCACGCGGCCGCCAGCCGGCGCTTCCCTGGCCGCGGCTGGACCGTGGCGCACGACCGTCGCATGGCGCGCAAGCGCCGCAACGTGATCAAGGCGCGCCGCGCCAACCGGGGCTGACATGGGTTCGGCCCCGTTTTCACGCCCGAACCCCGGCCGCATCGGTGCCGTGGCGCCTCTACCGTCCATCGGTGTTGAACAGGAGTGCCGCTGATGCTGCCGCTCATCCCCATCGCCGTGCAGCTGGCGCAGTTCGCGCCGTCGCTACTTCGCTTCTTCAAGGCCGGCGACGCGAGCACCGCGGTGGCCGACCAGGTCGCCAGCCTGGCGCAGCAGGTCAGCGGCGCCAAGACGCCGGCCGAGGCGCTGGAAGCCATCAAGGCGAACGCCGAGCTGCAGCAGCAGTTCAACCTGCGCGCAATGGAGCTGGATGCCCAGCTGGACCTGGCCTACCTGGCAGACCGCCAGAGCGCGCGGGCGCGCGACATCGAGTTCATCAAGGCCGGCCAGCACAACACGCGGGCCGACGTGATGGTGGGCCTGGCGGCGCTGGGCCTGATCGCGTGCCTGGTGGTGCTGACGGTATTCCGCGGCTCCATCCCGGGCGAGGTCATCGGCCTGATCAGCACCATCGCCAGCCTGTTCGGCGTGTGCATGCGCGACGCGTACCAATTCGAGTTCGGCTCATCTCGCGGCAGCCGCGAGAAGGACCAGCTGCTGCAGCACCGCAGCGGAGCCTGACGTGCTGGACGTGTTCGACCGAGCCCAGGCCCGAGAAGCCGAGTTGCGCCAGGACGCACTGGCCGAGCACCAGCGCCGCGCCGCGGCCGTGCTGGGCCAGGAAGGCGATGCCGAGCGCTGGCGCGAGCTGAGCGCCGAGTTCTGCGAGGGCACCGGCTGCGGTGCCCCGATTCCCGACCGGCGCCGGCAGCTCATGCCGCGTTGCCGTCTTTGTGTGGACTGCCAGGGTCGCAAAGAGGCCAGGCTCAAGAGGAGTGCTGGCTGATGCAGCTGCAAATCGACCTGTGGCAGGTGCTGTCCTTCGGCGGCGTGGTGATCGGGGCCTTCTGGGCCATCGGTCGCGTGCTGGTGGGGCAGTTCCAGCGAACGATCGAAGAGAAGTTCACCGCCGTGTCGACCGGGCTCAAAGAGCAGGCCGACAGCAACCGCCAGCTGGAGCGGGACTTCATGGACTTCAAGGCCACCTTGCCGCGCGACTACGTGCGGCGCGAGGACTTCGTCCAGACCATCGCGACGGTGACCGTTCGCATCGAGAACATGGCGCTGCGCCTGGAGCAGGCCATCCGTGACGCGTATTCCAAGAGGGAGCAGAGCTAAATGGACATGGCCCAACAGATGCGCAAGGCGCGCAGCGAGAGCATCCGCTGGTATCTCCTCGTCGCGCTCAACGTGGCACGGCCCGCGGGTGCCGGCACACCGATCCTGCTGACGGTGATCCAGGCCAACCACACGGACGCCACCGAGATGGAGATCCGGCGCGAGCTGGACTACCTGGAGGACCGCGAGCTGGTGAGCATCAAGAAGGACACGCTCAACCGCTGGCACGCCGAGCTGACGCGGCACGGCGTGGACATCGTCGAGTACACGGTTGAAGTAGAGCCCGGCATCGCACGGCCGGCCATCGGCTGAAATGGGCGAGCGAAGCAAGATCGTCCACCTGCCCGAGGCCACGCGCGTCGAGCTGGACAAGCGCCTCATCGCCGGCGGGTTCAGCGGCTACGTGGAGCTGGAAGCCTGGCTGCGCGAGCAGGGCTACGAGGTGGGCAAGAGCAGCATCCACCGCTACGGCAGCCAGATGGAGCGCCGCCTGGCTGATTTGCGCGTGTCGACCGAGCAGGCCCGCGCGCTGGTGGCAGCCGCGCCCGACGACACCGACGCGATGTCGCGGGCCACGATGCAGATGCTGCAGCAGCGCCTGTTCCAGGTACTGCGCGACATGGACGACGTGGACCCCGACGAGGTCGACCTCGCCAAGCTCGCCAAGGCCGTGGCGCCGCTGGCCCGCGCGTCCATCGCGCAGCAGGAATACATGCGCCAGGTGAAGGAGCGCGCCGCTGCTGCGGCCGACGCCGCCGACCGCATCGTGAAGACCGGCGGCCTGTCCGCCGACTCGGCGGCGGAGATTCGCCGCGCCATTCTGGGGATCGCTCAGTGAGCAACATCGAGACCATCACGCGCGCCACCATCGGCCGCGTCGTCCATGTCATCGGCAAGGGCGCCGAGAGCAACGGCGCCACCGTGGCGCCGGCCATGATCACGCGGGTTTGGGGCGAGCCCACCGAGAACGGCAAGCAGATGGTGAACCTCACCATCTTCCCGGACTACGCGAAGCCGCAGTACCAGGGCTCCGTCTGGCTGTACCCGTCCCCGCGCGCGGCGCACGATGCCGTCGACGGCGGCACGGGCACGGAGCTGTTCGCGGCCTACTGGCCGGAGCGCGGCTGATGGAGTGGTGGCCCGCCGCGATGGCTGACCTGCTGAAGGTGGGCTCCTTCGTGGGCCTCTTCTGCTTCTATGTCGCGTTGTTCTGTGTATCGGCGTACTGCGGATTCCGCGTCCTTCTCCGTCTGATCGACTTCGCCGCACTGATCGCGTTCGTGCGCACGGCAGAAGCACAGGGCGCCAAGGTCTGGCGGTGGCCCCAGTGGGCAATCCGCTACTCGCACTGGCGCCACCGTCGATGACCTCGGTCCCGTTCCGCACGCCAGACACGGCCGGCGCCAATGTGCCGGCCGTGCTGCTGCCATACCAGCAGGCCTGGATCGCCGACCCGAGCCCGCTGAAGCTGGCCGAGAAGAGCCGCCGCACGGGCCTGACTTGGGCCGAGGCGGCCGACGATGTGCTCACGGCCAGCAGCTCGCGCGACGCGGGCGGGCAGAACGTCTACTACATCGCCTACAACCAGGACATGACCATCGAGTACATCCAGGCGTGCTCGATGTGGGTGAAGGCGTTCAACCGAGCGGCCAGCGAGATTGAAGAAGGCTTCTGGGACGAGGCCGAAGAAGACAAGCACATCAAGACCTTCACCATCAGGTTCCCGGGCTCGGGCTTCCGCGTGGTGGCGCTCAGTTCGCGCCCTTCCAACCTGCGCGGCAGGCAGGGGATCATCGTCATCGACGAGGCTGCCTTCCACGACAAGCTCGTCGAGCTGCTCAAGGCCGCGATGGCCATGCTGATCTGGGGCGGCAAGGTGCGCGTGATCAGCACGCACAACGGCGTTGAAAACCCGTTCAACGTGCTGTTGACCGAGATTCGCGCGGCCACCCGCAAGGGCACGATCCACCACATCCCCTTCCGCGAGGCGGTGGGCCAGGGCCTCTACCGCCGCGTGTGCCTGCGGCTGGGCAAGGCATGGACAGCCGAGGAAGAGGCGGCCTGGATGGAGGGCGTCTACAGCTTCTATGGCGCGGGCGCGGCCGAGGAGCTGGACTGCATCCCGGCCAACAGCGGCGGCGCCTGGCTGAGCCGCGCGCTCATCGAGAGCCGCATGCGCACCGAGCTGAAGGTGCTGCGGTGGGAGTGCAAGCAGGGCTTCGAGATGCTGCCCGAGCACATCCGCATTGCGGAGTGCAACGACTGGCTGGTGGCCCACGTGCTGCCCGAGCTGCTCAAGCTGGACCCGTCGCTGAGCAGCTACTGCGGCGAGGACTTCGGCCGCACCGGCGACCTCACCGTGCTGAGCCCAGGCCAAATCCTGCAGAACCTGCGGCGGCGCTTCCCGTTCCTCGTCGAGCTGCGCAACGTGCCCTTCAAGCAGCAGGAGCAGGTGCTCTTCTACATCTGCGACCGGCTGCCGCGCCTGCGCAAGCTGGCGATGGACGCTCGCGGCAACGGGCAGTACCTGGCCGAGGTGGCGATGCAGCGCTACGGCGCGCTCGTGGTGGAACAGGTGATGCTGAGCGAGACCTGGTACCGAGAGAACACGGCACCCTTCAAGGCCGCCTTCGAGGACGACGGCGTCGAGCTGCCGGCCGACGCCGACGTGATGAACGACCTGCGTGCCTTCGAGGTCATCCGCGGCGTGCCGCGCATCCCCGACAAGCGCACGACCGACAGCGACGGCAAGAAGCGTCACGGCGACGCGGGCGTGTCGCTGCTGCTGGGCCACTACGCGAGCCGATGCGACTACGTGCCCATCGAGTTCGCGAGCACCGATGACGGCCGCATCAGCGATGTGCTGAGCGACTACATGGAGAACTGAGCATGGCCGAAATCGTCGACCAGAACGGGCAGCCGCTGCGGCAGGAGATCGCCTCCATCGAGCGCGACCCGCACCGCGTGTTCTTCGGTGGCATCCAGTACAACGAAGACGACACGCTCAAGAGCCGCGGCGGCTCCAAGGGCCTGAAGATTTACCAGGAGCTGAAGCGCGACGCGCATGCCGGCGCCGTGCTCGCCAAGCGCAAGCGCGCCGTGACGGGCCGGCCCTGGGTGGTGGAGCCCGCGAGCGAGGCGCCTGCCGACGTGGCCGCCGCCGACCTGGTGCGCGAGTACTTCGAGAGCATCCAGTTCAACCAGCTGTGCAAGCGGCTGCTGGAGGCGACGCTGCAGGGCTTCGCGGTTGTCGAGGCCATCTGGGAAGTGGTGGACGGCAAGCTGCTGCCCACCAAGCTCAAGGCCCGCAACGCGCGGCGCTTCACGTTCGACGTGAACGACGAGATGCGCCTGCTCACGCGCGAGGCGCCGCTGCTGGGCGAGCCGCTGCCGCCGCGCAAGTTCATCATCCACCGCCGTGGCGCTGACACCGAGGACAGCCCTTATGGCGAGGGCGTCGGCGCCATGTTGTTCTGGCCCGTCTTCTTCAAGCGCAACGGCATCACGTTCTGGCTCACGTTCGCCGACAAGTTCGGCGCACCCACCGCGCTCGGCAAGTACCCGCCCAACGCGCAGCAGGCCGACCAGAAGAAGCTGCTCGCGGCGCTGAAGGCGATCAGCCGCGATGCGGGCGTGATCATCCCGGACGGCATGGCCGTCGAGTTCCTGGAAGCGCAGCGCTCGGGCTCGGTGGACACCTACGAGAAGCTCGTCCGCTACATGGACGAACTGATCAGCAAGGCGGTGCTGGGCGAGACCATGAGCACCACCGCGTCGTCGGCCGGGCTCGGCAGCGGCCAGGCCAACGTGCAGGACGACGTCCGCATGGAGGTCGCGAAGGACGACGCCGACGAGCTGGACGAGACGCTGACCGAGTTCGCGCGCTGGATCGTCGAGCTCAACATCGCGGGCGCGAAGCCGCCGCGCGTGCGCCGCGTGTTCGACGAGCCGGAAGACACGGTCAAGTTGGCGACGCGCGACAAGCTGCTGACCGAGATGGGCTTCGAACCCGACGAGGCCTACATCCAGCAGACCTACGGCAACGGCTGGAAGAAGAAGGCGCCCGCGCCGATGCCGCCGGCGTTGGCGAGCATGCCACCTGGTGGCGCTGTCGACGAGACCGACCAGGCCGACTTCGCCGAGGGCGCTCCTCCGCAGGCTGCAGGCTCGCAGCGGGCATTCAACAGGGCACGGCAGGAGGCCATCCTGGCCGCGTCCGAAGAGTTGGCCGGCCAGTGGAAGGAGCTGATGGGCAAGCCCGTCGAACGCCTGACCGCCATGCTCGAAGAGAGCGGCGACCTGGTCGCCTTCCGCGAAGGCCTGGCGCGGCTGCTCGACGACAAGCCCGACCCGACCACCGTCGAGACCATCGCGCGCGCCACCTTCGCCGGTCATCTGATGGGGCGCGGTCTCGCAAGGAAGAAGCCCGGGCTGCTTGGCAAGTGGAAGCAGCGGCTTCTGGGCTAGGCCGATGGGCAAGCGCCACCGCTCCGGTCGCCGTGTCGCGCAAGTCCGCAAGCAGCGGCGCGAGACGGTCTACAAGATGAAGCGCAAGCGCTGCTATGGCGTGGTGCCGTGCTTCGTGTGCGGCCAGCACGTCGACGAGATGCACGCCACGCTGGAGCACGTGCAGCCATTGAGCAAGGGCGGTACCGACGCGATGGCGAACCTCGACATCTCGCACAGCTGGTGCAACCAGGCGCGGGGGAACGCTGATGGCCGTTGATCTGCGCTTCAACCTGGAGCCGCGCAAGGCGCTGGAGTTCTTCCGTGGCAAGGGCTATGCCACCAGCTTCGGCTGGCAGGAGGTCTGGCAGTACGAGCACGACCTGGCCTTCACGGTCGCCAAGATGATGAACGTCGACCTGCTGCGCGATGTGCGCATGGCGGTCGACAAGGCCATCGCCGAGGGCTGGACGAAGCAGCAGTTCCGCGACGCGCTGGAGCCGCGCCTGGTCGAGGCCGGCTGGTGGGGCAAGGCCGAGATGACGGACCCGGACACGGGCGAGATCAAGCAGGTGCAGCTGGGCTCGCCGAGGCGGCTTCAAACCATCTTCGAAACCAACATCCAGACCAGCTACGCCGCCGGCCACTGGGCGCAGATCAGGCAGACGAAGGATGACGCGCCGTACCTGATGTACGACGCGGTCAACGACGCGCAGACCCGCCCCGAGCATGCAGCCTGGGACGGCCTGGTGCTCAGTGCCGATGACCCGTGGTGGCAGGCCCACTTCCCGCCGAACGACTGGGGCTGCCGCTGCGGCGTGATCCAGCTCAGCCGCGCGCAGGCTGAAGCGATGGGCAAGGCAGAGCCCGACACGGCACCGGCCGTGCAGATGCGCGACTACACGAACCCGCGCACCGGCGAGACGACGCAGGTGCCGAAGGGTGTAGGCCCGGGCTGGGCCTACGCGCCAGGGTCGAGCCGCATCGAGATGCAGCGCGACCTCCTGACCGAGAAGGAAAGGGCATTCCGCGATGGCAAGTGACATCAAGGTCTCGGTCAAGGACGACGCGCTGCGCGCGGCCGTTGACCGGGTGCGACTGGGCCTGCCGCTGGGCGGCCGGATGCGGCCGCTGTGGGAACGCATCGGCCGCATCGGCAAGACGTCCACGCAGCTGCGCTTTCGAACGCAGGTCGATCCGAGCGGCAAGCCTTGGGTCAAGAGCTGGCGGGCGCTGAACGAGGGCGGCCAGACGATGAGTCTGTCGCGCCGCCTGCGCAATTCGATTGCCTACGAGGCCCGCGAGACGGGCGTGGCCTGGGGCACAAACGTTGCCTACGCTGCGCAGCGCAACTTCGGCGGCGTGATCCGTGCGAAGGCCGGCCCGTTCCTGTCCATTCCGGTCACGCCCGAGGCGCGCCGCGCCGGTAGCCCGCGCAACTTCGGCGAGCTGCACGTGGCGCAGTCCATCAAGGGCCAGTTCATGCTGGTCGACAAGAACGGCGTCACCCAGTACCTGCTGCGGGCCAAGGTCACCCAGCCGGCGCGCGAGTTCCTGGGCGTGAACGAGGCCGACTCGAAGGAGATCGTCGACACGTCCGAGCGCTACTACGAGGAGCAATGGCGATGAGCGCACCAATGATCACGGCCGCCACGCTGAAGCGCTTCGCGCCGATGTGTTCGACACCGCAGATTCACGCTGCCGCGCTGGAGGCCGCGCGCGTGAAGAGCCAGGTCAACACGCCGGCCCGCCTGGCCTGCCTGATGGGGCAGATCGCACACGAGACAGCGGGCCTGACGCTGATGGTCGAGAGCATGAACTGGCGCGACCCGGAGCGCCTGGACAAGTTCTACAGCGCAGTGCGCGGCATCGACGATGCGAAGGCCTTGATCGCGCGCGGCCAGGCAGCCATTGCGAACCGCGTCTACGGGGGCCGGCTCGGCAATGGCGACGAGGCCAGCGGCGACGGCTGGCGCTTTCGCGGCTCGGGCTACCTGCAGCTCACCGGCCGTGCTAACTATGTCGAGATCGGAAAGCTGCTCGGCTTGGACTTGGTCGGCCACCCTGAGTGGGTTCGCGACCCTGCGTCGGCAGCGCGCGTAGCGCTGCAGTATTGGGACGCACGCGGCTGCAACGAGCTGGCCGACGTTGGTGACGTGGGGGGCGTCACACGCTTGATCAACGGGCCTGCGCTGGCTGGCATAGCTGACCGCCTGTCGGCCACGGCTAGGGCGCGGGAGGTTTGGCGCGCGACGTGAAAACTGGGAGCCCGGCGGGCGGTGAGAAAGTTGCGCCGGCTGGACGAAGGCACGTACATTTCAACGCGGCGCTTCTTCCAGTTTGCGATGCATTCGAAACTGTTCTTGTACTCGGCTGCACCGTACGCCAAGTACCTCATTCAGGCAAACTATCTCAACGATGTGCACTACGTTTGGTGCTCAGAGGCGTGGGACTTTCGTGCAATGCGCGCTGGAACCTTGGGCTCGCACGTCGCTGTAACAAGCAATCCAAGAGACATCTGCTCAAACCTCAGGCGCCATGTCGGCGACGGGCATAACCCCTATGCCATGAATGTGCGGAACCGCTACGCAGCGCTCACAGCGGGCTGGGTCAAAGAAGGCAAACTCAGTCAGGACCAAAGCGACGAGATTGCGGCCATCCTCTCCTCAGACAATGAAGACCTTTGGCAGCCCGTTCTCTATGTCATCCGGCGTGATGCAGTCAAGGAACGCATGGAGGTCGTTCGCCGAGAGAGTCGCGCCGGTATCGGTCTGGAGTACATCATCAGAGACTTGGTCCCAACAGAGTTCGATCTGCTGAGGTTGCATGATGCAGGTTGATCCCCGCCCTTCCACAGAGGAGCAAGCGCGTGCCGCAGAGGTATCGAGCTGGCTCGCGCAGCGGTTGATACCAGACCCCCTCCGCGAAACTGTTGATCTCTCGGATATGCCTCAGAGTGTCGCCAATTACCTCGCGGCACGGGGGGTCGGTTTACCTTCTCTCATCGCGAGCCTCGACCTTCAGAAGTCGCTCTTCGAGGAGGCGGCAACCTACCTCCGCGAAGCATCAGCTTCTGACGGAAGGCGCGACCGTGCGATGGAACGTCTTGGTTCTGCGGGGAACCTGCCCATCGGCGACTACGAGCTTTCGATCAGCGATGAGTCCTGGGCCGCATTTGCACCGATGGAGAGTATGGATAGCGTCCGGGAGGCTGTTCGCAGTCCGGACTTCGTGCAGCATCTTCAAGTTCCCATTGACGCTGGCAAGCTTGGCAGCAACACGAGTTGGCTAGCCAAAGTGATGTCAAGGAAAGGCGGGCTGCCGTACGTGCTCTTGGTGGAGGCCTCTCGATCAGGGAAGACGCTGAACTTCGGCGCGGCGTGGCGCCTGTATCCGGAGTACGTTCAGTACGAGGGGGCTAGTACCGGGTTCGAACTGCTGATGTGCTTCCTTGCACGCTACGGCGTTGCGACACGGCTGATGAACACCGGGGAATTCAAGATCTTCCACGAATCGCCCGTCGATATGGCGATCAGTCACCGGAACGAACGGGGTGAGCCAGGCGGACGGTTCTACGTCGAGGCAAATCAGCAGGTCGACTTCCTAATCCACCATATGTTCACCAAAACGCTGTTGCCCGACGAATCTGCGATCAGGTTTTTCCACAGCTATCACGTCAACATGGATATGTACCGAGCTGACGTAAGCCGTGCCCAGAGCTTGGGCTGAACCGCCGTGTGTGACGGGTGAGCCTAGTGCCTTGGCGGCCCGAAAAAAGGCTTCTTGGGCAGTTTTGGAGGGCCAGCTCTGGCGGCTGGAAGTGTGGCGATCTGCCACACTTCCACTCGCGGAGGGGCCAGGCCCATCGTTGTAGAGGCATCGACCGTCCGCGCAACACTTCGCCACAGTTCGGCAGCCCGTCTTCAGTACCGTCCGAAAGATGGTCTGCCATAGGCAAAGGGGGCCCCTGTCTGAATCCAGCCGGTCCCGGCGCCCGCCACAGTCACCTCAAACCATGCGCCGCCGAAGTGTTGCGACCCAATCCACCCCAAGCCTGGCTAAGTCGTTGTGGTTCAAGGCCTTCCCACCCCTTTCCACCTTTTCCCGCCCCTTCCCAGTTCTCCCTCAGATCATGCGGGGAATCACAGCTTCTTTTCAGGCAGACGCGACCCGCTTCGCTCTCGCCGCTGTCCTGATAACGAGCACCATCCATCGCGCCTTCACGCCGCTTAACGCCGGCTGCACGCCGGGCTCATCAGGAGCAGCCGCGTCGCTGGGGCGACGGCACGGGCTGTGGTGCTCGGCCGCGCCGCCCGAGCGGCGCTGCATTGGGCTGTTTTGATGAGCACGGCGTGCAGCCGCGCGTCGGACGGACCGCTGGTGCGATTGGGCGCTCTCGTCACAAGTCAGCCGCGAGAGCGCAGCGGTTCGCTTCGTCGAGCCGTCCCCGACGGATGTTTTCGCGCGCCGCTCTTTGCGGCGTCGCGGTCGAGTGCGGTTCAGGGCCTCTTCTTTGGTGACTTTCTTCTGGCGCCGCAGAAGAAAGTTACCCCGCCGCCGGGCGGGACTCCCGGCAATGCACCGATCAGCAGCACGCTCCGCAAAACCACCCAAGACAGCAGGCAAAAAAGACCGCACATCGGCCGACCCCGTCCTCAACCAAACAGCACGCAGCCGTCAGATCTTCATCTCCCACCGCAGCTGCCACTGCGTGTAGCTCGGCCCGCCGCTGCGGCTGGTGACGATCTGCGTGTCCGTCGTGCTGACGCTGCCGGTGTAGTAGTCCAGCGGCGACAGGTTGCTGGCCGACAGCCGCAGCGACTGCTCCTGCGAGATGTTCCAGGTCGCGAACGCGTCGGTGACGAGCTTGCGGTTGGTCGTGATCTCCGTCAGCGCGGTCTGCTGGATGGTGGACGACGGCGTCCAGTTCAGCGATGCGCCTATCGACACCGGCAGCGACCGCAGCCGGTAGTCGAAGCCCAGGTTGGCCGTCGCCTTGGGCTGGCCCTCGATGCGGTTGTTGGGGCCGGGCAGGCCGTCCACCTTGGACGTGAAGAAGCTCAGGTTGCTGCGGATGTTGATCGGCAGCGCATCGTCGAAATACTCGTCCAGCCGGAACTTGGCCTCCAGCTCCAGCCCCATCGTGCTGGCCTTGCCCAGGTTGCGCGGCCGGGCCACCCAGCGCGGCGTGGCGCTCCACGACACGGTCTCCAGGTCCACCACGTTGCGCATCAGGTTGCTGATGCGGCGCGCAAAGAAGTTGGCGCCCAGCATGCCGCCCTTGCTCAGGTACTTCTCCCAGCCGATCTCCACACCCGTGGCCAGCTCGGGCTTCAGGTCGGGGTTGCCGGCGCGGTCGGGCGTCGTGATGTCGTGCGGCACGCTGGCGTTGATGCTGGGCCGCGCGATCAGGTCCTGCAGCTGCGGGCTGCGGTAGCTGCGCGTCAGGCTCATGCGGATGGCTTCCTTGCCGGCCGGGTCCAGCTTGTAGCGGGCATGCGCCAGCGGCGTGAACACGCTGGACGTGTTGCTGACCGCGTAGTTGGCCGCGCTGCTCTCGGTCCTGATGCCTTCCCAGCGCAGCCCGGCGTAGAAGTCCCACTGCTTGCCGACGTTCCACTCGTCCTGCGCGTAGGCCGCCAGGCGCGTCGTCGATGCGTCCATGTCGTCGCCGAAGTCACCCAGGCCGGCCTGCGGCTGGTTGTCCACCAGCGTCGTGCGCGTGGCGTGCCGCGTCGTGCCTTCGCCCTCGGCGCCCAGCACCAGGCTGTGGTCGTTCTGCAGGCTGCGCGAGTATTTGCCGACGAGGTTCCAGCTGCGGTCGCGGGTCTGCGTGGTGTCCTGCTGCACGCGCGAGATGGCGCCGGCCGTCGTCTCGGTGCGCAGGCTGTGGCTGCTGCCGCTGGCGCCGCCCAGGCCGCCGCGCAGGTCGATGCGGGTGTCGGCGTCGGGCCGGGCCAGCCACTGCGTGTTCAGCCGCGCCATCGTGAAGCGGTTGTCGCCGTCGGTCACCGCGCGGTCGAAGTCGCCGGGCGGGCGGGTCGCCGGGGCGGGCGCGGGCGTCGTCGTGCGCGTGATGTCCGAATGGTTGTCCGACTTGCTGGCCACGACGAAGGGCTGCACGGTCAGCGTGTCCTGGCCGCCCAGCTTGAACTGCACGCGGCCGTTCAGGTTCAGGCCCTGGCGCGAGTCCTCGCTCTGGCCGCGCGTGATCTGCAGCGACTCGGCGCCCGTCGCGCGGCTCAGTCGCGTGACGTCGGTGATGACGTCGTCGATGCGCTCGCCGCGCATCGCATTGACGCTGAAGTTGTAGGTGTGGCCTTCGCCGAAGCTGTCGTTGCGGCTCCAGCTGATGTTGGGGCTGAGCTTGCCTCGCTCCACGCCGACGCCGGCGCGGAACTCGTTGAGCCGCCTCTTCAGCGGCTCGCGCAGCACCACGTTGATGGTGCCGGCGATGGCGCGCGTGCCGTACTCGGCGGTGGGCGCGCGCAGCACCTCGATGCGCTCGACCTGCTCGGGCGGCAGCTGGTCCAGCGAGAAGCCGGGCGGCATGCGTTCGCCGTCGACGAGGATCTGCGTGAAGCCGCCGCCCATGCCGCGCATGCGCACGTCGCCGCCGCGGCCCGGGCGGCCGCCGGTGGTCACGCCGGGCAGGCGCTTGAGCACCTCGCCCACGGTCGAGTCGCCGAACTTCTCGATCTCCTCGCGCGTGATGACGATCTTGCTGGCCGTGGAAGCCCGGCGGATGGACTCCTCGCTGGCCGTGCCGCTGACTTCCACGCGGTTGAGCTGCTCCGGGGCGGCTGCCGGCCGGGCCTGGCGCGCCGTGGGTGCCGAGGCGGCCGTGGCCGGCGGCGCGGGCTGCGTCTGGGCGAGGGCGGGCAGGCAGCCGCAGGCCATCAGGGCCGCAGCGGTGGTCAGGCGAAGGCGGGGCAGTTGCATGGCCGGCAGTGTGCCGGGGGGCCTGCCAACGCTTGTGGCCGCTGCGTTAACGCAAGAATTCTTTACAGGCGCTGTGCCGCTCGGCTCAGCGGCTGCTGTTGACGATGTCGCGGTGCATGGGGGCCAGCCTCGCCAGCATCGCGTTCTGCGCGGCGAACGGGATGCCGCGCGCCTGCATGGCCTGCTGCAGCACCTCCACCAGCGCGTTGAAGTCGCCGCGCGTGATCTCCAGGTCCTCGTGCGCCAGCTTCATCGGCGGGCCCTGGTAGGCGCAGGGGCCGCCGGCCTGCTGGCACAGCTGCTCGGTGAGTTGGGCGGCCAGGTGCTGGCGATCGGTCTTGACGAAGAAGGGCGCCGTGCGCGGGTCGGCGGCCAGGCGGGGCACAAAGTCGTCCATCACGGCGCGTATGCCGGCCTTGCCACCCCAGGCCTGGTAGAGGGCGTCGGCGGCGGGTGGCTGCGCGACGGCGGTGGTGGCCAGCAGCAGGCCGGCGAGAACGGTGGCACGCATGGCTTTCCTCCTAGAACGCGAACTGGGCCGACAGGTAGGCGCCGGTCTGGCGCCGCGGCTGCACGGCCGGTGCGATGTGGCCGAGGTCCACCCACGCGGCCGTGACGGATACCCGCTTGCTGGGCGCCCAGGCGATGAAGACGTCCTTCCAGTCGTCCTCCGCCAGCGCGCCGGCGCCCAGCACCGAGTCGTGCAGGTTGTCCGGCTTGGCGCGGAACTCCACGCCGACGGCCAGCTGGCTTGACAGCAGCTTGGCGATGGACAGCTCGGGCTGCAGCCGCATGCCGCGGCCCTGCGCGCCGCCAAAGCCCAGCAGGCCGTTCTGGTTGGCCTTGGTCGCGCGCAGCGTCAGGTTCACCAGCACGCCCTCGGCCAGCAGCAGCTTGGTGGCGCTGACGTAGAAATCCGTGCCCGACGCCTTGGCGCCCAGCGGGCCGAACAGCGTGGGGCCCAGCGCGCCGGCGTGGGTGCGCTTGTGCTCGATGCCGATGGCGAGCTGCGGCATCAGCGTGTCACTGTCCAGCACCGCGTCGCCCGCCAAGCGCAGTTTGGCGGCGACGATGTCCTGCTTCAGGTGCAGCCCGGGTAACCCCAGCGGCGCGAGGTTGTCGCGCGTGTCCAGGTCCTGCCGGGCCACGCTGAACTCCACGCGGTCGTGCACCGACAGCGCCGCGCCGTACGTCCACAGCCCGTAGTCGCCGGTGCTGGCGCGGGTCACGAACGCCGTGCCGCCCACCTCGCCGGCGGTGGCGTAGCTGCCGGTCAGCGCCCAGGGCGTCAGGCCGCCGCCGGCCGCGCCGTCGATGCTGGAGACGCCGCCCGTCAGCAGCAGCTTGCTGCCGGGCTGCGCGAAGGCGGGGGCGGCCAGCAGGGCGGCCAGCAACAGGAGGGGGCGGTGCATGGTCTTGTTCTCCGGGTGGGCACGAGGGCCCGGCCCACTCTACGCATGCGCCGGCCCGGCGGATGCAGAACCATGGGGGCTAGACTGCCGGACCCGTCCAAACGCAGTACTTTTACCCATGACCGCCATCTCCGAAGCCCAGCTTCAACCCCTGCTGAACGCCGTGACCGACCCCGGCAGCGGCCGCACGCTGGGCGAGTCCCGGGCGATCAAGTCGGTCAAGGTCAGCGGCAGCGATGTCGCCATCGCCGTCGAGCTCGGCTACCCCGCCGCCAGCCAGCACGCGGCGCTGGCCGAGGCGCTGACGGACGCCGTCAAGGCCCAGCCGGGCGCGGGCAACGTCAGCGTCACCATCACGACGAACGTCGTCGCCCATGCCGTGCAGCGCGGCGTGCAGCTGCTGCCGGGCGTCAAGAACATCATCGCCGTGGCCTCCGGCAAGGGCGGCGTGGGCAAGAGCACCACGGCCGCCAACCTCGCGCTGGCGCTGCATGCCGAGGGCGCCCGCGTGGGCGTGCTGGATGCCGACGTCTACGGCCCCAGCCAGCCGCTGATGCTGGGCGCCAGCGGCCGCCCTGAGAGCCATGACGGCCAGACGATGGAACCCCACGTCGCCCACGGCCTGCAGGTCAACTCCATCGGCTTCCTCGTCGACGACGACCAGGCCATGATCTGGCGCGGCCCCATGGCCACGCAGGCACTGGAGCAGCTGCTGCGCCAGACGAACTGGCACGAGCTGGACTACCTCATCATCGACATGCCGCCCGGCACCGGCGACATCCAGCTCACCCTGTCGCAGCGCGTGCCTGTCACGGGGGCCGTCATCGTCACGACGCCGCAGGACATCGCGCTCATCGACGCCAAGAAGGGCCTGAAGATGTTCGAGAAGGTGGGCGTGCCCATCCTCGGCATCGTCGAGAACATGGCGGTCCACATCTGCAGCAACTGCGGCCACGCCGAGCACATCTTCGGCGCCGAGGGCGGCCAGAAGATGGCGGCGCAGTACGGCACCGAGCTGCTGGGCTCGCTGCCGCTGGCCATGAGCATCCGCGCGCAGGCCGACAGCGGCACGCCCACCGTCGCCGCCCAGCCCGACGGCGAGTTCGCCGCGCTCTACAAGGCGCTGGCCCGCAAGGTGTCGTCCAAGATCGCCGCGCAGAGCAAGGACTACTCGTCCAAGTTCCCCACCATCTCCATCTCCAAGAACAGCTGAGCCATGACCACACGCCGCCACCTCCTCGCCGCCAGCCTGGCCCTGGCCGCCGTTTCCGCCCACGCCCAGCAGGTGCTGCGCGTGACGGCCATTCCCGATGAGTCGCCCACCGAGCTGGCGCGCAAGTTCGCGCCGCTGGGTGCCTACCTGGAGAGCAAGCTGGGCATGAAGGTCGAGTGGACGCCGGTGACCGACTACGCCGCGGCCGTCGAGACCGTCGTCAACAAGAAGATCGACCTGGCCTGGTTCGGCGGCTTCACGTTCGTGCAGGCCAGCGTGCGCTCCGGCGGCAAGGTCGTGCCGCTGGTGCAGCGTGAGGAGGACGAGAAGTTTCGCTCCGTCTTCATCACCGACAAGGCCAGCGGCATCGCCAGGCTGGAAGACCTGAAGGGCAAGACGCTGTCCTTCGGCTCGCAGAGCAGCACGTCGGGCCACCTGATGCCGCGCAGCTTCCTGCTGGCCGTCAAGGTCAACCCCGACGTGGACCTCAAGCGCGTGGCCTTCAGCGGCGCGCACGACGCCACCATCGCCGCCGTCGCCAGCGGCAAGGTGGACGCCGGCGCGCTGAACATCTCGGTGTGGGAGAAGTTCGTCGCCGAGAAGAAGGTGGACCCGGCGCAGGTGAAGGTGTTCTACACGACGCCTGCTTACTACGACTACAACTGGTCCGTCCACGCCGACATGCCGCAGGCGCTGCAGGACAAGATCAAGGCGGCCTTCCTGGCGCTGGACCCGAACACGCCCCAAGGCAAGGAAATCCTCGGCCTGCAGCGCGCGACGAAGTTCATCCCCACCAAGCCCGAGAACTACACCGGCATCAAGGCCGCTGCCGAGAACGCCGGCCTGCTGAAGTGATCTCGCTGAGCGGCATCGACGCGGCCGCGCTGGGCGGCACGTCGGCGGTGCTGCGCGGCGTGAGCCTGGACGTCGCTGCTGGCGAGGCGGTCGCCGTCATTGGTGCGTCGGGTGCCGGCAAGACGACGCTGCTCAACCAGCTGGCGCTGATGCAGGCGCCGCTGGCTGGCCGCCTGGTGCTGGACGGCGCCGAGCCCTGGGCGCAGCCGCGCCGCGAACGCCAGCGGCTGCGCGCCGGCATCGCGCTGGCGCCGCAGCAGCCCCCGCTGCCGCCGCGCCAGCGCGTCGCCGTCGCCGTGCTGGCGGCGCGGCTGCCGCAGATGTCGCTGGTGCGCAGCCTGCGCACGCTGTGGAGCCCGCCCGACGCGCCGCTGGCGCTGGCCGCGCTGACGCCGCTGGGCTTGGCCGACAAGCTGTGGCTGCGGGTGGACCGCCTGTCCGGCGGCGAGCGCCAGCGCGTGGGCCTGGCGCGGCTGCTGGTGGCCGATGCGCGCCTGTGGCTGGCCGACGAGCCGCTGGCCGCGCTGGACCCCACCCGCGCCGGCACCGTGCTGGCCGTGCTGCGCCAGCAGGCCGCCGAGCGCGGCGCGTCGCTGGTGTGCAGCCTGCACCAGGTGGACCTGGCGTTGAAGCACTTCCCCCGCGTCGTGGCGCTGCGTGCCGGGCGCGTCGTGTTCGACGGCCCGCCCGGCGCCATCGACGAAGACCTGCTGGAGGAGCTGTACCGCAGCCAGGACGAGGCGCCGCCCGAGCTGGCGCCGCTGGTGCAGCCGGTGCCGCTGCCCCAGGCCATGTGCCGATGACGCGCGACCCCGCGCTGGCCCGGCGCTGGGCGTTGCTGCTCGGCATGCTGGTGCTGGCCTGGCCGCTGCTGGTGCTGGCCGAGTTCAAGCCCTGGACGCTGCTGGACGAGCGCAGCCTGCGCGCGACCGGCCGCTTCGTCGCGCAGTTCTTCCCGCCGCGCAGCGACGCCGAGTTCCTGGCGCTGCTGGCGCGCGAGACCTGGCGCACCG
Organism: Pelomonas lactea; assembly: GCF_043555885.1. Lineage (NCBI taxonomy): Bacteria > Pseudomonadati > Pseudomonadota > Betaproteobacteria > Burkholderiales > Sphaerotilaceae > Roseateles > Pelomonas lactea. The sequence goes on from NZ_JBIGHX010000003.1 coordinate 767,372, forward strand.
TCGCCATCGCCACCGCGGGCATGACGCTGGCGCTCGGCATCGCGGTGCCGCTGTCGCTGCTGGCCACCACGCGGCTGTCGGCCAGCACGCTGGAGGGGCGCCCCGGCCCGGCGCGCTGGGGGCGCCGCGCGGTGCGCGCGCTGCTGGTGGCGTTGCGCTCCATCCCGGAGCTGGTGTGGGCGCTGGTCTTCGTGCGCGTCGTCGGGCTGGGACCCACGGCGGGCGTGCTGGCCATCGCCATCGCCTACGGCGGCATGCTGGGCAAGGTCTACGCCGAGATTCTGGAAAGCGCCGACCCCGCGCCCACGCAGGCGCTGCTGCGCGGCGGCGCCGGTCGACTGCAGGCGCTGCTGTTCGGCGCGCTTCCCAGCTGCGCGCCGGAGCTGCTGAGCTACACCGTCTACCGCTGGGAGTGCGCGGTGCGCTCGTCCGTCGTGCTGGGCTTCGTCGGCGCGGGCGGGCTGGGGCAGCTGCTGGACAGCGCGTCCAAGATGTTCGCGGGCGCGGAGGTCAGTGCCATCCTGCTGGTGTTCATCGCGCTGGTGATGGCCAGCGATGCGTTCAGCCGCTGGCTGCGGGGGCGACTGGCATGAGGCAGCCCCCACGCTCACGTCGTTCGCTGCCCCCCGAGGGGGCGTCGGCGCCTCCGGGCGGCCGAGCGGCGCCGAGGCCGTCCACCGCCGCCGTGCTGCTGGCCCTGATGGTGCTGGTGGTCGCCAGCTTCTGGTCGCTGGACCTGCAGTGGGCGGCCTTCCTCGGTGCCGACGCGCTGGCCAGCATGGGCCGCTTCGCGCTGGGCTTCTTCCCGCCCGAGGCGGCGCCGGCCTTCCTCGCCAAGACAGGCTGGGCGCTGCTGGAGACGCTGGCGATGTCGGCCGTTGGCACGGCGCTGGCCGTCGTGGGCGGGCTGGTGCTGGCGCTGCCGGCCGCGGGCGCGGGCCTCGCGCGCGGCGCGGCGCGGCTGGTGCTGAACGTGCTGCGCAGCGTGCCCGAGCTGGTGTGGGCCGTGCTGCTGCTCATCCTCGCCGGCCTGGGGCCGCTGCCGGGCACGCTGGCGCTGGCGCTGCACACCAGCGGCGTGCTGGGGCGGCTGTTTGCCGAGAGCTTCGAGAACGCGCCGCCCGACGTGGCACTCGCGCTGCGCCAGCGGGGCGTGGGGGCGGTGCGGGTGTGGCTGTTTGCCACGCTGCCGCAGACGCTGCCGCAGCTGGCCAGCTACACGCTGTACCGCTGGGAGAACAACATCCGCGCCGCCAGCGTGCTGGGCGTCGTCGGCGCCGGCGGGCTGGGGCAGATGCTGAGCTACCACCTGGGCCTGTTCCAGATGCGCGAGAGCTGCACCGTGCTGCTGGCGATGGTGCTGCTGGTGGCGGTGGTGGACGCGCTGTCCTGGCGCCTGAGACAACACCTGACCCGATGACGATGACCCCACTGGACGCGCTGCTGACCCGCTACTCGGTCGGCCCCAAGCACCTCGTCGAGCCCGGGCCGGGCGACGCGGAGCTCACGCTGATGGCGCAGGCCGCGCTGCGTGCGCCCGACCACGCCGAACTGGTGCCTTACCGTTTCAAGGTGGTGCGCGGCGACTCAAAACGGGGCATGGCCGCCCTGTTTGCCGACGCGGCCCGCGCTTCGGCCAAGGGCGAGGAGGGCGCCGCGCTGGACGCCGAGCGCGCGCTGCGCCCGCCGGTCACTGTGGCGGTGGTCGCCCGCATCGACCTGGGCCACCCGCTGGTGCCCGCGCACGAGCAGTGGGCGGCGGTGGGCGGCGCGGTCGCGAACTTCCTGTCTGCGGCCCATGCGCTGGGCTTCGGCGGCAAGATGCTCAGCGGCGCCAAGGTGCGCAATCCGGCCATCGCAGCTGCGTTCTGCGAGCCTGGCGAGACGCTGGTGGGCTGGATTGCGCTGGGCACGCCGGCGCGCCGAGCCGCCGGCCCGGCCCGCAAGCCCGACCCCGGACAGTTGCTGATCGACTGGCACCCGCCTTGCAAGTGATAGTGGATTGATGGAACTCACGCCAAGAGTTCGGCCGGCCTTTGCGGCCGAACGTGCTGACTGAAAAGAATCGAGCCAAGCGAGATGGAATTAACTCCACGTGTTCGGCCGGCCTCGCCGGCCGCTCGGTCCGACTGACAAATATCGAGCGAAGCGAGATGGAACTCACTCCCCGAGAAAAAGACAAGCTGCTGCTGTTCACGGCCGCACTGCTTGCCGAGCGCCGCAAGGCCCGTGGCCTCAAGCTCAACTATCCCGAGGCCGTGGCGCTGATCAGCGCCGCCATCCTCGAAGGCGCCCGCGACGGCAAGACCGTCGCCGAGCTGATGAGCGACGGGCGTATCGTGCTGACGCGCGAGGACGTCATGGACGGCATCGCCGAGATGATTCCCGAGATCCAGGTCGAAGCGACCTTCCCGGACGGCACCAAGCTCGTCACCGTCCACCAACCCATTGCCTGAAGCCCCACCATGCGCGCACTCGCACTGCTCCTGATCGCCGCCCCCGCGCTGGCCCACGATGGCCACGGTGCGCCCACCGCTCACCTGCACGGTTGGGACGGCACTGGCCTGATGGCGCTCGCCGCCGCGGCCGGCGTGGCCGTGTGGTGGCTCGTCAAGGGTCGCAAGTGATGATCCCCGGCGAGCTGATCACCGCCGAGGGCGAGCACGAACTGAACCCCGGCCGCCGCACGTTGACGCTGAAGGTCGCCAACACCGGCACGCGGCCCATCCAGGTCGGCTCGCACTACCACTTTGCCGAGACCAACGCGGCGCTCGGCTTCGACCGCGAGGCTGCGCGCGGCATGCGTCTCAACATCTGCAGCGGCACCGCCGTGCGCTTCGAGCCGGGGCAGACCCGCACCGTCGAGCTCGTCGACCTTGGTGGCGACCGTGCCGTCTGGGGCTTCCGCGGCCTGGTTCAGGGAAAGCTATGAAGATCAGCCGCCGTGCCTACGCCGAGATGCTCGGCCCCACCGTCGGCGACAAGCTGCGCCTGGCTGACACCGCACTCGTCATCGAGATCGAAAAAGACTTCACGCTGGCTGCCGGCGGCTACGGCGAGGAAGTGAAGTTCGGCGGCGGCAAGACCGTGCGCGACGGCATGGGCCAGTCCCAGCGCGTCAACGGCCCCGGCCTGGGCGACGCGGTGGACACCGTCATCACCAACGCCGTCATCGTCGACCACTGGGGCATCGTCAAGGCCGACATCGGCCTGCGCGGCTGCCGCATCGCCGCCATCGGCAAGGCCGGCAACCCCGACGTGCAGCCCGGTGTCGACATCGTCATCGGCCCCGGCACCGAGATCATCGCGGGCGAGGGCTTCATCGTGACGCCCGGCGCCATCGACACCCACATCCACTTCATCTGCCCGCAGCAGATCGAAGAGGCGCTGATGAGCGGCGTGACGACGATGATCGGCGGCGGCACCGGCCCCGCCACCGGCACGCTGGCCACCACCTGCACGCCCGGGCCCCACCACATCGCGACGATGCTGAAGTCGGCCGAGGCCTTCCCGATGAACCTCGGCTTCCTCGGCAAGGGCAACGCGAGCCGGCCCGCGGCGCTGATGCAGCAGATCGATGCCGGCGCCATCGGTCTGAAGCTGCACGAGGACTGGGGCACCACGCCCGCGGCCATCAGCAACTGCCTGGACGTGGCCGAGCTGACGGACACGCAGGTCGCCATCCACACCGACACGCTCAACGAGAGCGGCTTCGTGGAGGACACGATCGCCGCCTTCAAGGGCCGCACCATCCACAGCTTCCACACCGAAGGCGCGGGCGGCGGCCATGCGCCGGACATCATGAAGGTGGTGGGCGAAACCAACGTGCTGCCCAGCTCCACCAACCCGACGCGCCCGTTCACCGTCAACACGCTGGACGAGCACCTCGACATGCTGATGGTGTGCCACCACCTCGATGCCGGCATTGCCGAGGACCTGGCCTTCGCCGAAAGCCGCATCCGCCGCGAGACCATCGCCGCCGAAGACATCCTGCACGACCTCGGCGCCATCAGCATGTTCAGCTCCGACTCGCAGGCCATGGGCCGCGTGGGCGAGGTGTCGCTGCGCTGTTGGCAGACCGCGCACAAGATGAAGGTGCAGCGCGGCTCGCTGCCCGGCGACGGCGCCGGCAACGACAACGCGCGCGTGAAGCGGTATCTCGCCAAGCTGGCCATCAACCCCGCGCTGGCGCACGGCATCAGCCACGAGGTGGGCAGCATCGAGGTGGGCAAATGGGCCGACCTGGTGCTGTGGAAGCCCGCCTTCTTCGGCGTGAAGCCCGCGCTGATCCTGAAGGGCGGCTTCATCGCCGCCGCGGCGATGGGCGATCCGAACGCCAGCATCCCCACGCCGCAGCCGGTGCACTACCGGCCCATGTTCGGCAGCTTCGGCGGTGCGCTGTCGCAGGGCTCGCTGACGTTCGTCAGCCAGTCCGGCCAGGCGCATGCCCAGACGCTGGGCCTGGCCAAGACGCTGGTGCCGGTGAGGGGCTGCCGCTCGGTCAGGAAGACCGACATGGTGCTCAACAACTACCTGCCGACGATGGAGATCGACGCGCAGACCTACGAAGTGCGGGCGGACGGCGTGCTGCTGACCTGCGAGCCGGCGAAGGAGTTGCCGATGGCGCAGCGGTATTTCCTGTTCTGAGCCCGGCGTGAGTCCCGCGATCGCGGGGGCGGCTGTCGCTTGACGGCCCGGGCCGACGTCCTCCCAGACAACCCCTGTTGTCATGGAGACGCTCATGCTTTCCCTGCCTTGCCTGCTTTCAGCGCGGTTCGCCGGCCCGGTGTCGACGCTGCTGCTCCTGGCCGCGTCCGCCGCCCCTGCCGCGCCGCTGCAGGTGTCCGTCGGCGGCGGCATCGGCCAGTCGTACGGCCCCAAGCTGAACGCTGATGGCAGCCGGCTGGCCTACTACTCGGCCACCAACCCCACCGGCGGCAATGCTGACGGCAGCTGGGAGGTTTTCGTCTACGACCGCGCGTCGGGCCAGACGCGGCAGATCAGTGACGAGCCCGGCGGTCAATTCGCCGGCGGCAACCAGACACCCGGCATCAGCGGAGACGGCAGCCGGGTCGCCTTCCAGCACTTCATCATCGACAGCGGGTACGGCTATTTCCAGACCCGGGTCTACGACCTCAACGCCAACGCGCTGACGACGCTGACGCAGCCGGCCTTCGCCGAGACGTCCGCCATCAGCCGTGACGGCAAGACAGTCGCGGTGTCGCTCGGCAACGTGGGCGTGCGCCTGTACGACGTGGCCACGCAGGCCTTCACCAGCCTGCCGCTGGTGAACCCGGCCACGTTCACGATGAGCGGCGACGGCAAGCGGCTGGTCTACGACACGTTCTCGCAGGGCGTGTACCTCTACGACGTGACCACGGGTGCCACGACCGTCATCTCGGCGGCCGGTGGCGGGGGCGGCTTCAACCAGCGGCCCATGATCAGCGCCGACGGCAACAGCGTCGTCTTCACGTCGACCTTTGACCCGTTGGGGCGCAATGCAGACCACAGCAGCGAGGTGTTCCGCTACGACGTCCCGACGAAGACGCTGGTGCAGGTCACGCAGAGCCAGGGCGATTCCCGCGAGGCCAGCCTCAGCGGTGACGGCACCCGCATCGTGTTCAGCAGCAACGGCGACCTGGCGGGCCGCAACGCGGATGGGAACGTCGAGATCTTTGTCTACGACCTGCTGGCGAACAGCTTCCTGCAGATGACCGACGCGCTGAACAGCTACAGCGGCGGCGGCACGCTCAGCGAGGACGGCAACACGGTGGCCTATTTCTCCAACCTCGACCCGCGTGGCGGCAGCCCCGGCAGCAGCTACCAGATCTTCCTGGACACGCTGGAGCCGCGCGCACCGGCCGCGCTGCCGGAGCCGGCGTCGGCCTGGCTGGCGCTGCTGGCGCTGGGCGTGGCAGGCGCGATGCGCCGGCGGCAGCGCCGCGGCTGAGCGGCGGGCATCCGCGCTTCGGGGGGGGCGGCTCAGGGGTTTCCCGGCGTCACTTCGGTCAGCCCCGTGGAGCTTGGCGACACTGGCGCTCCCTTGTCCTCCACCGCGTTGTGATGAACCGTTCACTCTCTCCCCGCGCCCTGATCGTTGGCCTCACCCTGGCCCTCGGCGGCGCCGCGGCGGTGCATGCCGATCCGCTGCCCACCACCTGGAACCTCGCCCCGCTGTACGCCTCGCCGGCCGACTGGGAATCCGCCCGCAAGGCGCTGCTGGCCGACCTGCCCAAGCTGACGGCGCTGAAGGGCACGCTGGGCAAGAGCGCCCAGAGCCTGCTCGCCGGGCTGGACACGCTGAGCGCCGCCAACCTGCGCTTCGAGCGGCTGCGCGTGTACGCCAGCATGACGCAGAGCACCGACAACCGCGACGCCGCCAACCAGCAGCGCAGCAACCTCGCCGGCCAGCTGGACGGCGAATACCACAGCGCCATCGCGTGGGTGGAGCCCGAGATCCAGGCGCTGGGCGAGGCCCGCGTGGCCGCTTTCCTGAAGGCCGAGCCGGGCCTGAAGAGGCATGCCGAGCACCTGCGCAACAGCCTGCGCCAGGCCCGCCACACGCTGAGCGCCGAGACCGAAGGTGCGCTGGCCGCGCTGGGCCCGGTGCGCAGCGCCACGGGCGATGTGCGCACGCTGCTGTTCAACGCCGACACCCGCTGGCCCGAACTGACGGTGGACGGCAAGGCCGAGCGGCTGGACGGCACCAAGTACGGCCTGCTGCGCCAGCACGCCGATCGCGCGGTGCGCAAGCAGGTGTTCGACGCGTTCTTCGGCGCCATCGGCCAGTACGAGAACACCTACGGCGTGACGCTGGGCAACGTGGTGCAGGACGACACGACGATGGCCAAGCTGCGCCGCTACCCCAGCGCGGTGGCGATGAGCCTGGGCGCCGAGGAGATCCCCGAGGCCGTCTACCGCACGCTGGTGGCCGAGGTGCGCCGCGGCCTGCCCACGCTGCACCGCTACTTCAAGCTGCGCCAGAAGATGCTGGGCCTGCCGGACCTGCACTACTACGACATCTACCCGGCACTGGTCACGCAAACCAAGACCTACAGCCTGGAGGACGCCGCCGCGCTGACGCTGGCCGCGACGCAGCCGCTGGGTGCCGACTACCAGGCGCTGCTGAAGCAGACGCTGCAGGCCAACACCATGCATGCACTGCCCGCGCCGGGCAAGAGCGGCGGGGCCTACCAGGACGGCGTCTATGGCGCGCCGCCGTTCGTGTTCCTGAACCACCAGGGGGACTTCGAGTCGGTCAGCACCTTCGCGCACGAGTGGGGCCACGGCATGCACACGGCCATGGCCAACCGCGCGCAACCCTACGAGACGGCGAGCTACTCGCTGTTCGTTGCCGAGATCGCGTCCACCGCCAACGAGGTGCTGCTGAGCCAGTACATGCTGGGCCAGGCCAGCAGCAAGCAGGACAAGCTGTTCCAGCTCGGCTACGCGCTGGAGCGGCTGCGCGGCACGTTCTTCCGCCAGGCCATGTTCGGCGAGTTCGAGCTGAACACCCACGACGCCGCCGCCAAGGGCGAGGCGCTGAACGGCAAGCGCATGACCGAGATCTACTGCCAGCTGCTGAAGGACTACCACGGCGACGCGGCCGGCGTGATGAAGATCGACCCGCTGTACTGCCAGGAGTGGGCGTTCATCCCGCACTTCTACCGGCCGTTCTACGTGTACCAGTACGCCACGTCGGTGACGGCGGCGCTGCACTTCGCCGACGACATCCTGGCCGCCAAGCCCGGGGCGCGCGACAACTACCTCAAGCTGCTGGCGGGCGGGGGCTCGGTGGCGCCGTACCAGGCGCTGAAGAACGCGGGCCTGGACATGGCCAGCCCCGCGCCGTACCGCGCGCTGGTGCAGCGCATGGACCGCCTCATGGATGACATGGAGGCGCTGCTGGCGGCGCCCTGAAGGGGCTGTGCGGTGCTCGCCTAGGGGCGGGCGCCGCTATGCGCACAATGCCGGCATGCCCGCCCGCCACCTCCGCTACCTCGCGCTGACGCGCCGGCACCCGTCGGCCATCCTGCTGCTGGTGCAGCTCGCCGGCCTGCTGCTGTATCCGCTGCTGGAAGACACCCACGACGGCCGCCTGCTGCTGAGCGCGTTCGGCGTGGCGGTGCTGGTCGTGACGACCCGCATGGTGCGGCGCACGCCGGGGCTGGTGTGGGTCAGCGCCTGTCTGGCGCTGCCGGCCATCGTGCTGCTGGCGCTGCAGGCCGCGTTCGACCTGCCGCAGCTGCTGCCGTGGTCGGCCGGGCTGGAGGCGCTGTTCTACTTCTACGCCGCCGCCAGCCTCGTGGCCTACATGATGGCGGACGCCCGTGCCACCACCGACGAGCTGTTCGCCGCCGGTGCCACGTTCACGCTGCTGGCCTGGGCGTTCACCTATGTGTTCGTCGTGCTGCAGGTGCTGGCGCCAGGCAGCTTCGCCGCGGCCGTGAACCCCGAGCAGCCGCGCAGCTGGACGGAGCTGATGTTCCTGAGCTTCGCGCTGCTGTCCAGCACCGGCATCGGCGACGTGATCCCGGTGCGGCCGCTGGCGCGTGGCGTGGCCAGCCTGGAGATGTTCGTCGGCGTGATGTACCTGGCGGTGGTGGTGTCGCGGCTGATCGGCCTGACGCTGATCAAGCGTTGAGCAGGCACCAGGCCGGCTCAGGCCTCGGTGAGGGCCACACGGCCGGACTCCAGTGCCGCCGCAAAGGGCAGCAGCGCGGCCGCTGCCCAGCGTGCCGCGACGCCGCGCGCGCTGATTGCCAGGCACAGCGCAGGCAGCCCGCGCGCCACGGCCACCTGATGCCCGTCTCGCAGCTCAAGCCGGGCGAGGCGCTTGTCGACGGCGAGGGGCTGACTGACGAGGCGCGACAGGCACCGGGCGGACAGGCAGGCCGCCGGCCCAGCCAGCTCCATCGGCCGGCCGCGCGATTCCTGCAGCAGCCGGCGCAGGCTTGGCAGGTCACGCCAGCTGCCAAGGGCTGTCGGCGAGTTCGCCGGGGACGCGTCCAGCGCGCGCAGTTCCGGGCGATGGGCCAGGGCCTGCGGCAACCGGAAACCCCAGGCGAGACCGGCGCGGCGCAGCAGCATCAGCATCCACCAGCCGGGGTCCCACTCGCCCGCATGCAGGCCGAGCCGCGCGGAGCCAGGGAAGGCGTGATGGTTGTTGTGCCAGCCCTCGCCCATCGTCAACAGTGAAGTGAAGCGGATGTTGCGCCCCTGAACGGCGGCGCCGTCGACGACGTGGTGCATGCCGCCCTGGTTGTGCGCGACGTGCCCGATCAGCCAGTGACCGACGACGCCTGCACAGACCCGGGCGCACACCCCCCAGCACACCCAGGCCCAGCCGCCCGCGGCGTACAGCAGCAGCGCCGGCGGCAACTGCTGCAGCATCCAGGTGCGTTCCAGCGCCGCGTAGAAGCGGTCCTGTGCCAGCCGGGGCTCCAACGAAATCTGCGGCGGCCGATCCAGCACCAGCTCGCAGTGCAGCTGCCACCAGGCGTCGCGCCAGAAGGAGGCACCGTGCCGCAGGTATGGGTGGCAGTCGGGCAGGCGTTGCGCGTAGTCGCGCAGTTCGTGCTGGCGCAACAGACCGAGCGGCCCGGCCAGGCCGACTTGCACGCCCAGGTAGACGAAGAGTCGTTCCAGCCAGCGCGGGCATTGGTAGCTGTCGTGGATGAGCTTGCGGTGGCTGCCCAACGAGTGACCCAGCAGCAGCACGATGCCGGTACACAGCAGGAAGACCAGCACGGGCGCCGGATCGAGGTAGAGCCAGGCGCCGATCGCGGCGCCCGTCGCGTGCGCCGTCAGCCAGAGCGACTTGACCGGCGAGTAGCGGACGCTGCCCTCCAGCAGGTCGGTGACGCTGGGCGCCTGCACGCGATGGTGCGCCACGTCTACAGGGGTGGGGTGATGCATGGTGATGTCCTCAGGGCTTGGCGGTCTTGGCGGCACGTGGCGCACCGGCGGGCGTGCCGCCGGTGGTGCGAGCCCTGGCTTCCTGCTTGAGGGGGCGGCCGACCGGGCACACCTCCATCGCATAGCCCGTCAAGCTGTTGACCAGGTTGTCTGCGTTGAGTGCGTACAGCACGAACTGCCCCTGGCGCCGGCTCGTCACGAGCCCGGCGCCCTCCAGGATCGACAGATGGCGCGACACGGCGGGCGTGCTCATCTCGAAACGCTCGGCCAGTGCCGATGTGCTCAGTTCGCCTCCCGACAAATAAGCCAAGATCTGGCGGCGCGGTGAGGACGCCAGGGCTTCGAAAACGCGGTCGAGCTGCATTCTGATTTTGCTATTAACTTATTTGTTAATAGCTTACAGGTTGGGAGGTGCAGCTGCAAGCCGGTTCAGTCGGGCACGGCCGGCGGCGCCAGGCGGCCCAGCAGCGCATGCGGGCCTGTCGTGCGTCGAAGCGCCACGCCTTCGCCCGCCGCCGGGAACACGCCGCTCAGGCCGGTCACGTTGACCTGATGCGTCACCACGACCAGCACCCCCGGGCCGCGCCAGGCGCTCAGCAGGCGGCGCGCTTCGTCCAGTTGGCCGGCTTCGCGCTCCGGCTGCTCGAAGAAGGAGGCGAACGCGGCCTGAGGCTGGGTGGTGTGGCCGGGGAACGCGAGCCGCGCCGTCTCCAGCGTGCGGCACCAGGGCGAGGCCCAGACGGCACCCACCGCCACCGTGCCCAGCCGCTCGCGCAGCGCCTGCCCGAGTCGGCGGGCCTGGTCGCGGCCGGCGTCGCTGAGGTTGCGCTGGGTGCTGCAATCGCCCAGGCGGAAGCCCGGCGGGTCGCCGCCGCCCGGGGCCAGCGCGTGGCGGTACAGCACCACGTCGCCGTCGCGCAGTTCCAGCGACCACGCACAGGGGCTCAGGCACAGGGCCAGCAGGCAGGGGAGGGCGCGCTTCATGGCGGCCGATTCTGCGGGGCGCCGCAAGACCTCGTCCGGGCTTCGGGCTTCGCCGCGGGCCAAGCCTGCGCGCGCGACATCCGCAGGGCGGCCGCGGGCGGCGGGCGGACACTGCCGGGCATGAACGCCCCCGTCGCTTCCACCGCCACCCCCGCCGCGCTGGCCGGCCTCAAGGTCGTCGAGCTGGGCCAGCTGATCGCCGGCCCGTTCGCGGCCAAGACGCTGGCCGACTTCGGCGCCGATGTCGTCAAGATCGAGCCGCCCGGCGCCGGCGACCCGCTGCGCAAATGGCGGCTGCTGCTGGACGGCACGTCGGTGTGGTGGCAGGTGCAGTCGCGCAACAAGCGTTCGCTGGCGCTGGACCTGCGCACGCCCGAGGGCCAGGACGTGGTGCGGCGGTTGGCGGCCGAGGCGGACGTGCTGATCGAGAACTTCCGCCCCGGCGCGATGGAGGCCTGGGGCCTGGCGCCCGACACGCTGCTGGCCGCCAACCCGCGGCTCATCGTGCTGCGCGTCAGCGGCTACGGTCAGACCGGGCCCTACCGCGACCGGCCGGGCTTTGCCGCCGTGGCCGAGGCCATGGCCGGGCTGCGCCACCTGACCGCCGAGCCCGGCCGCGTGCCGGTGCGCACGGGCGTCAGCATCGGCGACACGCTGGCCGCGCTGCACGGCGTCATCGGCATCCTGCTGGCGCTGCAGCACCGGCACGCCACGGGGCAGGGCCAGGTCATCGACGTGGCGTTGTACGAGGCCGTCTTCAACTGCATGGAGAGCCTGCTGCCCGAGTACAGCGCCTTCGGCGTGGTGCGCGAGCCGGCGGGCAGCGCCATGCCGGGCATCGCGCCCAGCAATGCCTACCGCTGCGCGGACGGCGGCTATGCATTGGTGGCCGGCAACGGCGACAGCATCTTCCGGCGCCTGATGACGGTGATCGGCCGTGACGACCTGGGGCAGGACCCGGCGCTGGCCGACAACGCCGGCCGCGTGGCCCGCGTCGCGGAGATCGACGCGGCGATCGGCGGCTGGTCGGCCACGCGGTCGGTGGACGAGGTGCTGCAGGCGCTGGCCGGCGCCGATGTGCCGGCCGGGCGCATCTACACGGTGGCCGACATCGCTGCCGACCCGCACTACCGCGCGCGCGGCATGCTGCAGCAGGTGCGGCTGCCGGGTCTTCCGGGGGGGCGCAGCCTCGATGTGCCGGGCGTCGTGCCCAAGCTGTCGGCCACGCCCGGCAGCCACCGCCGCAACGCGCCGGCGCTGGGGCAGGACTCGGACGCGGTGCTCACCGAGCTGGGGCTGACCGGCGAGCAGATCGCGCAGCTGCGCGAGCGCGGCATCGTGCGATAGCGGGCGCGATGCCGGGCTGGGCCGCCTCCCCAGGCCATGCGTCACCGCCTTGATCAGTGCCGCCGTGCCAGGCAGTGCAAGATGCCACCCCGCAGTACCCTCCACCACCTCACGAGGAAGACCATGCGCTTTGTTCCCGCGGCCATGTTGATGGCCACTGCGCTCTGCCTGCAGACCATCGGCCATGCCCGCGCCCAGCCGGCCGAGCCGGCGAACCTGGAGCGCGTGACGGTGGCGGGCCGCAAGAGCGAGGTGTCGCGGTGGTTGCGGGCCGAGAGCCCGCATTTCGTCGTGTACTCGGACGCCGGCGAGGGCGACGTGGCCCAGCTGCTGGACAACCTGGAACGGCTGGACCACCTGCTGCAGGTCTACACGCTGCCCGACAACGCGGCCCGGCGCCCGGGCGAGCCGCGCGAACCCAAGCTGACGCTTTACTTCCACAACAGCGTCACCGACCTGCGCGCGATCGACGCCCACCCGCCGGCCGATGCCGTGGGGCTTTACAGCAGCTGTGCCGCCGGCGCGCAGGGCTTCGTGGCTCACCTGGAAAGCATGCGCAGCCTCGGCGACGAGCAGCTCGACAAGGCACCGCTGAACGACACGCTGTCGTACGCCTTCGAGGCGTACGCGCGGCACTTCCTCCACCGGCACACGGATATCCGCGTGCCGGCGTCGTTCATCGATGGATTCGCGCAGTACTTCTCCAGCGTGCGCTTCTCGGCGCGGCAGATGGTGGTGGGCCGCGTGCCCCCGGGGCTGGGCGCGTACCTGAAGTTCCTCAGTGACGGCCAGCCATACAGCCTGAGCTACGACGACGTGCTGCAGGGCCGCCTTGCCAACGCCCGCAGCCCGGCGGGCGCGGCGGGCGTGCGGCTGGAGTACGAGGCCAAGGCCTGGCTGCTGGCGCACTACATGCTGTCGTCGCCGGAGAACCGCAGCCGGCTGAACCGCTACCTGGTTGCCGTTGGCCGCGGGGCGGACCCGACGGCGGCGTTCGAACGGGTCTTCGGCCTGCAGCAGGCCGACATCGCCGATGCGATGTGGCGCTACGGGCTCAAGGGTCTTGCGACGCTGCGCGTGGAGCAGCCGCCGCTGCCCGCGGTGCGCGTGAGCTTTCGCAGCCTGCCGCGGTCAACCGGGGAGTTCGTGCTGGCGCATGCCGCGCTGAAGGCCTGCCCCACGCGGGAGGAGGGCGAGTCGCTGCTCAGGAGACTGGCGTCGCTGGCGCCGCGCCACCCCGACGACGACCTGGCGCGCCTCACGCTGAGCCGCGCGCAGATCGGCTGGGGCAACCCGCGGGACGCACTGGCGCCGTTGAACGCGCTGTTGCAGGACGATGACGCGAACCCGGAGGCCCGCTATCTGCTGGGCCTGGCACAGCTGCGCCTGGCCGAGCAAAGCAGCAGCGCGGCGCAGCGCCTGCATGCCGAGGCCGCGCAGCGGGAACTGCGGCGGGCACGCGAGGCGAGCCCGCGCTCGCCGGAGGTGGCGCTGGCCGCTTTCCGGGCCGACGTGGCCGTCACGGGCACGCCGGAGCCGGCCGTGCTGGACGGGGTCATCGCCGCCTGGCAGGGGGCGCGTGATATCGACGCGCTGGGCCGGTCGGCGGCGTTGGCCTCGGCGTTTGCGGGCCAGGCGGACGCAGCACACACGACGCTGGATACGCTGGCGCAGAACGGTCACGACGCAGTGGCCGCGCAATGGGCGCGGCAATGGCGGGCGCGACTGGAGACAGGCGTGAGCCGCGGCGACATCCTGGCCGAGATGCGCCGGGACCCGGTGGCCGACGTCCCGTTCAAGACCTGGACCCTGGACAAGGCCAGCGCCCTGCAGGCCGTCGAGCGCGGCGCGGGCTTGCGGGACGCCGAGGGTGTCATGAAGGAAGCCGCGCGGCAGAACGACAGCGCGACGGGCACCGCAGCGCCTGGCAGCGTCGGCAACCGGTAGCGCTGGGCGCCCGGTGCGGCAGTGCGCCGGTGGCTTTGCGCAGGCTTCGCCTTGGCGGCCCGGGCCGCCGGCAAGATCGCGTCGCCCAAGCAAACGCGCAGACCTCCGCATGCCCCGACGCCTGTGGCGGTAGAACCTGGCGTGCCTGCCGACCGCCTCTGGCCCGCAAGCACGTCGCCGCGCGCTTGTTCGAGGGGGCGATCGACCTGATCGACTGATGCGCCGCGCGCGGCGTCAGCGCGACGCCATCATCCGCACGCCCAGCCCGATGAACACGGTGCCGGCGAGCCGGTCCAGCCACAGGCCCACGCTGGGCCGGCGGTTCAGCCACGCGCCCACGCTGCCCGAGAACCAGCCCAGCAGCCCGAACAGCACCACCGCCTGCGCGGTGAACAGCAGGCCCAGCAGCCCCAGCTGCCACTCCACCTGGCCCTGCGACGCGACGACGAACTGCGGCAGGAACGACAAGAAGAACAGCACCACCTTGGGGTTGATCGCATTGGCGATCAGACCTTTGGCGAACAGCTGGCGCAGCGGCGTGGCGTCGCCCGCGTCGCCGTTCAGCCGCACGGCGCCCGCGTGCCGCCAGGCCTGCACGCCCATCCACACCAGGTAGGCACCGCCCGCCACCTTCAGCAGCGTGAACGCCACCGGCGACGCCGCCACCAGCGCGCTGACGCCGATGACGGCCAGCAGCGTGTGGCTGAGGCAACCCAGCGCGCAACCCAGCCCGAAGGCGATGCCCGCCCGCCGGCCGCGCGACATGCCCATGCTGAGCACCATCAGGTTGTCGGGCCCGGGCGTGGCGGTGAGCACCACGGCGGTGGCGAGGAAGGCGAGGGTTTGAGGTGTGGTCAGCATCGTGATGGCGCCGTGCGTCGGAAGACCCGGGTATGCCAGCGCGTGCCGGCGCTGGCCAGCACGGCATCGCTGCTGCTGGCGCGCTCCAGCGTGGCGCCAAGATCGGCGAGCAGCGCCTGCACGGCGGCCGGGTCATGGTTGTGGAAGCGGCGCCCGTCGGCGTCGCGATCGTCGTCGAGCTGGTTCGCGGCCATCTCGGGCAGAGAAATCAGCAGTGCCGGCCGCTGCAGCCCGCCGTCGTCGGCGGCGCAGGGGCGCAGTTGACGCATCAGCGAAGCCAGCGCGCGGGGCAGATCGGCAGGTGCGACGTGCATCAGCACGGCGCTGCAGACGACGGCGTCAAAGCGCTGCGGGTGGCGCTCGTGGAACGGGTTGCCGAGGTCCGGCAAGGCGCCTTCGGCCAGCCGCCCGGCCAGTGCCGGCTGCAGCCGCAGCGCCGTACTGCGCATGGCGGCGTTCGGCTCCACGCCGAAGACCTCGAAGCCGAGGTCCATCAGCGCCGCCATGTCCCGCCCGGAGCCGGCGCCGACGTCCAGCACGCGGGCCCCGGGCGCCAGCGTCGCTGTCAGGTGGTCGAGCATTGCGCTGCGCCGGGCCTCCGAGCCGGCCAGCTGGCGGGCATAGCCGTCGTAGAAGGCAGCGGTGCGGGCATCCATGCGCGGAGGTGCCTGTCAGTCGCGGAAGGCTGGCGCGGCGCCCTTGCCGGCCATCATGGCCTTCTGCAGGTCTTCGCTCATCAGCATCGCGGCGTTCCAGGTGGCGATGTAGTTCAGGCCGTCGGCCACCGAGTGGTCGCGCGCGTAGTTCAGCTGCTCCTTGCTGCCGCGGATGGACAGCGGCGACTTGGCGGCAATCGTGGCGGCGATCTCGCGCACGCCGGCCTGCAGCGCCTCGCGGCTGTCGAACACACGGTTCACGAGGCCGATCTCGCGCGCCTCGGCGGCCTCCACGCGCCGGCCCGTGTAGGCCAGCTCGCGCACCAGGCCCTGCGAGCCGAGCAGCTTGGGCAGGCGCTGCAGCGTGCCCACGTCGGCCACCATGCCGATGTCGATCTCCTTGATGGAGAAGTAGGCGTCGGCGCTGCAGTAGCGCATGTCGGCCGCGCAGATGAGGTCGATGCCGCCGCCGACGCAGGCGCCGTGGATGGCCGCGAGCACGGGCTTGCGGCAGCGCTCCAGGCTGGTGAGGGTGTCCTGCATGTCGAGGATGAGGCGGCGCAGCGCCTCGCGCATGCGGCCGTCGCAGTCGTCCTGGATCTGCGGCGCGATGCCCATCATCATGGCCAGATCGATGCCGGCGGTGAAGTGCTTGCCTTCGCCCTCCAGCACGGCCACGCGGGCCTCGGGCTGCGCGTCGATCCATTCGAACGCGCGGCGGAAGTCCTGCCACATCGGCGCGTTCATCGCGTTGGCCTTGTCGGGCCGATTCAGGCGGACGGTGGCGATGTGGTCCTGGATGGAGAGGGTGAGGGTGTCGAGTTGCAGGGCGGTCATGTGGGGTCCAGGTTCTTAGGCAATCGGTTCGGTCTGCTGGCGTAGCCAGTCGGCAAGTTCGGCTTCCTTGATCTCGCCGGCAGCGACGCCCAGCATCGTGATGACGCAGTCGGCATCCGTCGCCAGCAGTTCCAGCCCGTTGAGCCAGAGAAACAACTCCATGGCGACATAGGCCGTGCGCTTGTTGCCGTCGACGAAGGGGTGATTCTTGGCCAGACCGATGGCATAGGCGGCCGCCAGTTCGAAGACGTCGGGCTGTTCGTAGGCCGCCAGGTTCTGAGGCCGCATCACCGCCGACTCGAACAGGCCCTCGTCTCGCACACCCGTGCCGCCGCCATGCTCGGCCAGTTGCTCGTGGTGAATGGCCCTCAGCACGTCGGCGTTCAGCCAGCGCCAGTCGGGTGCGCTCACTTGGCCAGTTCCCGCAGCACGGCGCGGCGCTTCTTCATGATGCTGCGTGCAGCGTCCATCTGCTGCTCGAACTCCGGGCTGTAGGGCGAGATCAGCACGCCGTTGACGGCCTCGGACAGATAGAGCACGTCGCCCTTTTCCACCTTCAGGCGCGCCAGCACTTCCTTGGGCAAGATCACGCCAAGCGAGTTGCCGATCTGGGTTACCTTGAGCGCACTCATGATGGAACTCGTCCGTTATAACGGTTGTAATAATATCCAGGGCATTCCACCCCTGACAAGCCCATGATTCACGCCACCAAACGCATTGCCGGCGGCGCCGGCCTCGCCGCCGTGCTGCTCAAGCGCGCCGCCACGCTGGAGCTGGATTGGGACACGCGCAGCAAGAGCCGCTTCTCGGCCACCGATTCCACCGGCCGCGAGATCGGCGTGGTGCTGCCGCGTGGCACCACGCTGCGCGGCGGCGATGTGCTGATCGCTGAGGACGGTTCGATGCTGCGCGTCATCGCCGCCGCCCAGCCCGTGCTGCAGGTGCGCTTCTGCGCCGAGCACGGCCAGCCGTTCGACTTGCTGCGCGCCGCCTACCACCTGGGCAATCGCCATGTGCCGCTGGAGCTGCAGCCCGACCTGCTGCAGTTCGAGCCCGACCCCGTGCTGGCCGACATGCTGCGCCGCCAGCACCTGATCGTTACCGAGGCGCAGGCCGCGTTCGAGCCGGAGGGCGGCGCCTACGGCGAGGGTACGGGCCACGGCCACCACCACGGCGGGCAGGAGCACCATGATCATGGGCATGCGCACGGGCACGCAGCGCCGGCGCGCAAGCCTCTGGCCATTCCGCTCAACGCGCACGACGCGGGTCATGTGCATGGGCCTGGCTGCCGGCATGACCACGGCCATGATCACGCCCACGCCCACGCCCACGCCCCCAGCGAGCCCGGCCACGTGCACGGCCCCGGCTGCGGCCACGATCACTCGCACTGACCGGCAGCTCCCCGGTGGGCGCCTCCACGGTGGGTGGCATGTCGTCTTGCCGTTCGCATGGCGCGCTCGCCCGGGGCTGGCTTCGCATAGCCGACCGCGGGCCATGACATGCCAATGATCCGGGGAGTCGCTCTTTGAACAACGTCCGTTCCGCACTTGCCGCGGCCGCACTCGCGCTGCCGGCCGCCACCTTCGCGCAGGCCAACCTGGCCGCCGCCACCTACGTCGGCGTCGAGTTCGGCACAGGCAAGGTGAGCCTGCACTGCCCCAGCGGCACGCGCTGCAGCCGGGTCGACAGCAACCGCACCCTGCGTGCCGGCTACCGGTTCAACCCCGCGTGGGCGTTCGAGGTGACCTATGCGCATACCGACGCGGATTGGGGCGTGCTGTTCAGCAACTACTCTGCCGAGTACGTCGGCTTCGGTGTCGGCGCGGCGTACACGCTGCCGCTGTCCCAGGAGGTCGGCGCCGTGCTGCGCTTCGGTGGCGCGTCCAATGAGTTGAAGCTGCAGCCCGCGGTGGGCCTGGGGCAGAGCAACCCTGGCACCTTGACCACACGGTCCGTGCAGCCCTACGCCGGCCTGGGCCTGGCGTGGCAGTTCGCGGCGCACTGGAGTGCGAGCCTGAACGCCGACTGGACGCGCGCCGACGTTCGCGACACGCCCACCTCGGCCAAGCAGGCCGTCACCGTGCGCACGCTGGGTGCCGGCATCACTTTCCACTTCTGAGCGCGGGTGCCGTGCGGCGAGAATCGCCGCATGCCGCCCGACACCTCCTCCGCCCTGTTGCACCTGCTGTGGTTGGCCTCGCCGGCGCTGCCGGTGGGCGGCTTCAGCTACTCCGAAGGGCTGGAAGCGGCCGTCGATGCCGGCCTCGTGCATGACGAGGCGAGCGCCGGCGACTGGCTGCTGAACCAGCTGGAACTCGTGCAGGCGCGCGCCGAGCTGCCCGTGGCTGCCGCTGCCCATGCCGCAACGCTGGCGCTGGATGGCGCGAAGCTGGCCGAGCTCAACGCCTGGGTGCTGCAGACCCGCGAGACCAGCGAAAGCCTGCAGCAGACCCAGCAAATGGGTCGCAGCCTGCTGGTGTGGATGCAGGGCCTGGTGCCCGACGCTGCCGCGCTGCCGCTGCTGCAGGCGCTGAAGCCTGCGCCCACCTGGCCCGTCGTCATGGGGGCGGCGGCCGCGTCGCGCGGTGCGGCGCTGGAGCCGGCGCTGCAGGCCATCGCGTTTGGCTGGGCCGAGAACCTGATGCAGGCCGCCGTGCGCTGCGTGCCGCTGGGCCAGACGTCCGGCCAGCGGCTGCTGGCACGTCTCGTGCAAGCCATTCCGCAGGCCGTGGCGACGGCCATAGGCACGCCCGAGCCGGTCGCTTTCGCGCCGCTGCTGGGCGTGCTCGGCGCCCGCCACGAACACCAGTACTCACGCCTTTTCAGATCATGACCGCACCGCTGCACGCCATTCCCAACCGCACCAAGAAGCTCCCGCCGCTGCGCGTCGGCGTCGGCGGGCCGGTGGGTTCGGGCAAGACCACCCTCGTCGAGATGCTCTGCAAGACGATGCGCGAGACCTGGGACCTGGTCGTCGTCACCAACGACATCTACACCAAGGAAGACCAGCGCCTGCTGACCGTGTCCGGCGCGCTGGCGCCCGAGCGCATCATGGGCGTGGAGACCGGCGGCTGCCCGCACACCGCCATCCGCGAGGACTGTTCCATCAACCTCGAGGCCGTGGACCGCATGCTGGAGAAGTTCCCCGACGCGGACATCGTGTTCGTCGAGAGCGGCGGGGACAACCTGGCGGCCACCTTCAGCCCCGAGCTCAGCGACCTGACCATCTACGTCATCGACGTGGCGGCCGGCGAGAAGATCCCGCGCAAGGGCGGCCCCGGCATCACGAAGAGTGACCTGTTCGTCATCAACAAGACCGACCTCGCGCCGCACGTGGGCGCTGACTTGGGAGTAATGCGCAGCGACACCGCCCGCATGCGGCCCGTGAAGCCCTGGGTCATGACCAACCTCAAGACCCGCGAAGGCCTGGCCGAGGTCGTCGCCTTCATCGAGAAGAAGGGCCTGCTCGTTGCCTGATGCCGTTCGCTGGCCGGCGCGGCTCACGCTGAGCGCGGCACGCGACTGCGCCGGCGCCACGCGCGTGCATGCCCGCCACGACGGCCCGCTGCGCCTGCTGAAGACGCTGTACCCCGAGACTGCCCGCATCGCCCATGCCGTGCTGGTGCATCCGCCGGGCGGCCTGGTCGGCGGCGACCGGCTCGACATCCAGCTGGACGTGCAGGCGGGCGCCCACCTGCTGGTCACAACGCCGGCGGCCACGCGCTTCTATCGCTCGAATGCCGGTGAGGCGGCGCAGGTCGTGCACGCGACGGTGGGCGAGGGCGCTCGGCTGGAATGGCTGCCGCAGGAGACGCTGGCCTACCCGGCCTGCATCGCCCGCAACGAGGTGAGGCTCTCGCTGGCGCCAGGCGCCAGCCTGTTCGCCACCGAAGTGCTGGGCCTGGGCCTGCCGGCAGCGGGCCAGCCGTTTGACCGTGGCCGGCTGCTGCAGCACCTGGAGATCACCGGCCAGTGGCTGGACCGCGGCTGGCTGGACGCGGCTGACACCGCGCTGCTGGACGGCCCCTGCGGCCTGGCCGGCCACCGCGTGCTGGGCACGCTGGCCTATGCGCAGACCGATGCGCTGGCGGACGTGTCGGCGCTGCTGGACGACAGCCGCGCGCTGATCGCCGACGTGCCGCGCAGCGGCATCACCCACCTGGCCGGGCCGCGTGGCGCAATGCTGCTGATGCGTGTCATCGGCGACGAGGTCGAGTCGGTCACGCTGGCGCTGCGGCGCGTGCGGGCGCTGTGGCGCGAGCGCCTGTGGGGCCTGCCCGGCGGCGACCCGCGCATCTGGGCGACCTGACCGACGGCGCCGCTGCGCGCCGTCCTACAGGCGGCGTGGGTGCCGCGCGGTGTACTCCAGCCGGGCGACCGCGGTGACTGGATCGCCCGCGACCCAACAATTCCCGGAGGTTTCCATGAACGGCTTGCGTGTGTTCGCACTGGTGCTCATCGTCGGCGGCGCGTTGGCGCTGGCCTATGGCGGCTTCTCGTACACCCAGGACGAGACGGCCGCCAAGATCGGCTCGCTGGAGCTCAGTGTCAAGGAGAAGAAGTCCGTCAACATCCCGGCCTGGCTGGGCATCGCCGGCATCGTGGGCGGTGTGCTGGTGCTGGTGGGTGCCGGCCGGCGCTGAGGCGGCCTCAGCGGTCCATCGCGCGCCAGGTCGGCAGGCAGTGCCGCGCCAGCGCCGTGACCCAGTCCGGCTCGTCGGGCACGAAGGCCAGGCCGTAGCGCGGGCTGACGAGAAAGCCCGCCCGCTCGAACGCGCCGGCGTCCTGCGCCCGCACGAAGCTGCCCAGCGAGGCGAACGGCACGGCGATCGTGCCCAGCAGCAACACGGGCGTGCGCTTGGTGATCTCCTCCAGCCGCCCGCTGTCCTGGAAACGGAACACGCTGTGCCCGTAGTCGAACTCGGTCAGCTCGGCCGCATTGCGCTGGCGGTGCTCCGGCAGGCCGAGGTCGGCGATGAGTTCATCGGCGCACAGGCTGAAGGGGATGCCGTCGAAGGCCTGGAACGGCGTCAGCGGCCGCGCGATCACGGCGCCCCGGTACGGCGCCGCAGGTCGGCGTGCGCCGCGACGATCAGCGCCTGCAGCGCCGCCTCGTCGACGGCCTCGCCGGGCCGCAGCTTGACGTGGCGCATCGCCTTGCCCGTGCCCTGCAGCAGGCCGGCCGGGTCGGGCAGCTCGGCGCCCTTGAAGAAGCCCACGTTGACATGGGCCGTGAACACGTTGACGTAGCCGAAGGCCGCCTCGCCGACGCAGGCGGTGGGGTGGCCGTCATGCAGCAGCTCGCGCACATCGGCGCCGCAGGCGCGCATCGCCGTGAACCAGCGCCTCGCCAGCCGGCCCAGCGCACCGGGCCGCGCCGCCAGCCAGGCATCCACCGCGGCGTCGCGCACCACGGCGCCAGGAAACAGCATCAGCTTCTCCATCGCCGGGAGGCCGTTTGCGCTCAGTCGTCGCCGCCAGGGATCTGCTGGCGCAGCTTGACCTTGGTGTCGGCGTTCTTGCGCATCTTGATGTTGATCATCTCGACGCCCAGCGAGAACGCCATCGCGAAGTAGATGTAGCCCTTGGGCACGTGGTGGCCAAAGCCTTCGGCCACCAGCACGACGCCCACGACGACGAGGAAGGACAGCGCCAGCATCTTGATCGTCGGGTGGCTGGACACGAAGCGGCCGATGGGGCTGGCAAACAGCATCATCAGGCCCACCGACGCGATGACGGCGGCGATCATGATGCGCACGTCGTCCACCATGCCGACGGCGGTGATGATGGAGTCCAGCGAGAACACCAGGTCGATCAGCATGATCTGCACGATGGCCGCACCGAATGCGGCCTTTGCGGCCTTGCTGCCGCTGGGTGCGGTCTCGTCCTCGCCTTCGAGGGAGCCGTGGATCTCGACCGTGCTCTTCCAGATCAGGAACAGGCCGCCGCCGATGAGGATGAGGTCACGGCCCGAGAAGCCGTAGCCGAACAGGTGGAACAGCGGCTCCACCATGCCGACGATCCAGGCCAGCGTCAGCAGCAGGCCGATGCGCATGAACATCGCCATGAACAGGCCCAGGCGGCGTGCCGTCTCCTGCTGCGCCTTGGGCAGCTTGTCGACCAGGATGCTGATGAAGATGATGTTGTCGATACCCAGCACCAGCTCCAGCGCGGTCAGCGTGGCGAGGGCGATCCAGGTCTGCGGGTTCGAGAGCAGTTCGATCATGGCGTGCCGATCTTATTTTTGGTAAGCCGATCATTCTCGCCAGCACCCGCGGCCGGTGCGGACAGCCTCAGGCTGACGGACGCTTCGGTTTTACGGGGGGTGTCGTTGGCTGGCGACTGTAGGCCCGGCCGGCGCGCAATGCCAGCCTGCGACGACCGGCGTCAGCCCAGGCCCATGGCTGCCAGCAGCTCCGTCGGCGTGTAGGCGCGGCGGCGCCGGGGCCAGTCCTCGACCAGGGCCTGCATGCACGCATTCAGCGGCGCGCTGCGGTGCAGGCTGTGCGCCAGCCGCACCACCTCGCCGCACAGCGCGTCGATCTCCGTCGTGCGGCCCATGGCGAGATCGTCCGCCATGCTGGAGCGGGCCTTGGCGTCGATGCGCAGCATGCGCGA
Source organism: Pelomonas lactea (assembly GCF_043555885.1). Taxonomy (NCBI): domain Bacteria; kingdom Pseudomonadati; phylum Pseudomonadota; class Betaproteobacteria; order Burkholderiales; family Sphaerotilaceae; genus Roseateles; species Pelomonas lactea. The sequence goes on from NZ_JBIGHX010000003.1 coordinate 790,540, forward strand.
CGCGATCAGCCGGAACAGCGGCGTGGGCAGCCGCAGCAGCTTCAGCACGCGGCGCGGCGGCAGCGGCGAGAGCTGGGCGACGGGGCGCTGGGCGGCGTCCAGCAGGTCCAGCGCCTCTTCCTGCAGCGCCGCCAGCACGCGTCGGTAGCCGCGCTCCAGCAACTCGTCGCGCAGCGGCCGGCCGGACAGCGCGTTGACCGGGTTGTTCAGGTTCATCAGCAGCTTGCCCCACTGCACGGGCGCGAGGTCGGCATGCAGCTTGAGCTTCATGCCGACGCCGGCCAGCGCCGTCTGCCAGGCGGCCAGCGCGACGTCGGCCGCGCCGCCTTGCGCCGCCAGCGCGCCGCCGGTGCCGCGGTGGTAGTGGCCGGGCGCCAGCTCGGCGATGTTGAAGGGCACCATGCCGGCGTGCCAGTGCAGCTGCGGTGCCAGGGCGCGGGCCTGCGGCGTGTTGGCGATGCCGTTCTGCAGGCTGACCACCGGCGTGCCCTCGGGCAGCGTCAGGCCCAGCTCGGTGGCGGCCGCGGCGGTGGCTCCGGACTTCACGCACAGCAGCACCAGGTCGGGCTTCAGGCCGGCGGGCGGCTCCTCATGCAGGCGCAGCTGCAGCGGCGGAATGTGGCGGTCCAGGCCGTCCTGGTCGGTCACGCGCAGGCCGTGCTTGCGCAGTGCGCCCAGCACGCGCGGGCGGCCCACGAAATGCACCGGCACGCCAGCCAGCTGCGTCAGGCCGCCGACAAAGCAGCCGACGGCGCCGGCGCCCATGACGAGAACGCCGGTCATTGGGTCAAGCGGTCCGTGTGGTGTATTGGATGTATTTTGCGGGCCGAGCGCTGGGCCGCTCGCGAGCCGGCCCGCCTTTGGCGATGTGCTTGCCGGTCAATCCGGCAAGCATCGTCGTCCCCTCGGGGGACCGACTGGGCTGACCCGCGTGCAGCGTGGTCAGACTGGTCGAGGGGCCTCAAGGATGCGCGAGATCGCGCAAGTGCGTGGGCCCCACGCGGCGCTCGATCTCGGCCAGCAACGGGCGGCCCCAGCCCAGCATGAACAAGGCCTCGCCGACGACGAACATCGGGCCGACCAGCAGGCCCACGAGGTCGTCCACGAATGCGGGCTTTTTGCCCTCGTAGTAGTGGCCGACGAACTGGAACACCCAGCCGACGACGAAGCTGCCGACACCCACCGCCAGCCAGCTCGCGAGCGACCCCTGCGCGAACGGCATGGCCAGCGCGGTCAGCACGCCGTTGACGATGGCAGTGGCCGCGCCCAGCGCGAGGTTGCCGCGCGTCAGGTACCACAGCGCCGACAGCGCCCACAGCAGGATGGCCGCGTTCATCGGTGTGCCGCCGATGCTGAACTCGGCACGGGCCAGCAGCGCGCTGATCGCGAACACGATGAGCGGGATGCCGATGAAGTGCGTGGTGATGTTGCGGCGGTCGCGGTGGTAGGCGGCGTATTGCGCCATTAGGTCGAGCGCGGGGCGGAACAGACTGGCCATGATTGCTGGCTCCGGCGAGGAGATGGTGGCTATGCTAGACCAGCCGGGTGCGGGAACGCCGCGCCCGACAGTGCAAAACCCCCGCAGATTCCCCAGTTGAGCCCTTTGCAGACAACTCGCCGACAGCTGCTGATCGCCGTGGCCGCGCTGGCCGGCTGTGGCAATGTCCCGTTGGCGACAGCGCCGGTGGTGGAGGGCGCCAGCGCGCTGCGCGTGCTGGTCTACCGCGGCGGGACGGCGGCGCGGCTGGGGCACAACCATGTGCTGCAAGCGGCCGACCTGCGCGTGGACTGGCCCGCCGCCGGGCCGGTGCTGCGTTTCCGGCTGGATGCGCTGGCCGTCGACCCGCCCGCGCTGCGGGCTCGCCTGGGCGATGCCTTCGCCAGCGCGGTGGACGACGACGCCCGGGCCGGCACGCGCGCCAACCTGCTGAAGGCACTGGACGCGGGGGCGCATCCCGAGGTCGTCGTGCGAACGCTGCAGCAGGTGGGCGAGGGCGGCCGGCGTGCCGTGGAGGCCGAGATCACGCTGCATGGCGTCTCGCGTCGGCAGTGGTTCGTCGCCGAGGTGGACGGGCCGCGTGCGCGCGGCGAGGTGGTGGTGCGGCAGAGCGACTTCGGCATCCAGCCGTTCACCGTGCTGGGCGGGCTGCTGGCGGTGCAGGATGCGCTGCTGGTGCAGTTCGAGCTGGCTCAGCCCTGAAGCCGCAGCAGCATCAGGTCCTTGTCCAGCCGGCGGCCGTCGGGCAGGCGGATGGCGTCGGGCAGGCAGCCGTAGCGCGTGAAGCCCGCGCTCTCGTACAGGCCGATGGCGGCGCGGTTGCCGGCGGTCACGCTGAGCGTCACCTGCGCCAGCCCGGGCGTGGCGCGCAGCCGGGTGATGGCTGCGGCCAGCAGCGTGCGGCCGATGCCGCGGCCGACATGGGTGTCTGCGACCATCATGCCGACGAGGTGGGCCAGGTGCTGCACCTTGCGGCGGGGCTCGCGCTCGCAGGTCAGCGCGCCGACGATGCGGCTGCCGTCCAGCGCCAGCAGCGTGAACAGCGTGCCGCCGCCCGCGCCGCCGGCCAGCCGGCTGCGGTAGCTGGCGATGTCGCGCTGGCGCTCGGTCTCGGCGTCGGACGTGAAGGCCTCGGGGTGGCCTGCCAGCATCGCGTCGCGCAGCGCCTTGTAGCCCAGCAGGTCGGGTTCCAGCATGGGGCGCAGCGTGATGTCAGCCATGCAGGTCCGCCAGGTGGTTGAGGTTGGCAAAGGCGGCCTCGTCATCGAAGTGCGCCACACCGTGCGGCTGGGACAGCATCCAGCGCAGCACGGCCCGGCCGCCGCCGTGCAGATAGCCGGCCAGCGGCTCGCGCAGCCGGGCGTGCAGCAGCGCGTGCGTGGGGTGCTCGCGCGCCGCCTCCGCGAAGGCCAGGCCGTGGGGCTGGGCGGCGCGCAGCAGGCGCTCCGCGAGGTCGGGCGGCAGGTGGGGGCAGTCGCAGGGCGCGGTCAGCAGCCAGGCGTCGGCGGGGAGGGCGGCCAACCCGGCCAGCATGCCGGCCAGCGGGCCGGCGAATTCGAGGCCGGGCGGGTCGGGCAGCACGGGGTGGCCGAAGGCGGCGTAGGTGTCGATATGGCGGTTGGCGCTGATGCGCAGTGTGCCGGCCTGCGGGGTCAGGCGCTCGATGACATGGGCCACCAGCGGCCGGCCGTGCAGCGGCTGCAGGCCCTTGTCCACGCCGCCCATGCGGCGGCCGCGGCCGCCGGCGAGCACCAGCGCGTGGATCTCAGCCACCGATGTAGTGCATCTCGACGCGGGGCTCGGCAACGGCGGCGGCCGTGCCGCGCAGCTGCGAGTAGCGGTCGTCGCGGCCGGCCCACACGCCGGCGATGGCGCCGGCCAGTTGTTCGTCGCTGACCGGCGCCGTGCCGCGCAGCAGCGCGCGCAGGTCATGGCCGCGGTGGGCGAACAGGCAGGTGTAGAGCCGCCCCTCGGTGGACAGCCGTGCGCGGTTGCAGTCGCCGCAGAAGGCCTGCGTGACGCTGGAGATGAAGCCCACCTCCCCGCCGCCGTCGGCGTAGGCCCAGCGCTCGGCGGTCTCGCCCGGCGCGCTGGCCGACAGCGGCGTCAGCGGGAACTCGGCCGCGATGCGGCGCTGCACCTCGGCCGAGGGCAGTACCTGGTCCATGCGCCAGCCGTTGGTGCTGCCCACGTCCATGAATTCGATGAAGCGCAGCACGACGCCGCTGCGCCGGAAGTGGCGCGCCATCGGCAGGATCTGGTCATCGTTGACGCCGCGCTGCACCACCATGTTGACCTTGATGGGCCCCAGGCCCACGGCCTGCGCGGCGCGGATGCCGTCCAGCACGTCGGCCACCGGGAAGCCGACGTCGTTCATGCGCTGGAACACGGCGTCGTCCAGGCCGTCCAGGCTGACGGTCAGGCGGTTCAGGCCGGCGGCCTTCAGCGCGGCGGCCTGACGGGCCAGCGCGGAGCCGTTGGTCGTCAGCGTCAGGTCCAGGGGCCGGCCGTCGGGCGTGCGCAGCGCGGCCAGCATCGCAATGAGCCGGTCCAGCCCGCGGCGCAGCAGCGGCTCGCCGCCGGTGATGCGCAGCTTCTCGACGCCCAGGCCCGTGAACACGCCGGCCAGCCGGGTGATCTCCTCAAAGCTGAGGAGGTCGGCGTGCGGCAGGAAGCGGTGGTGCTTGTCGAACACCTGCTTGGGCATGCAGTAGCTGCAGCGGAAGTTGCAGCGGTCCGTCACGGAGATGCGCAGGTCGCGCAGCGGCCGGCCCAGCGTGTCGGCCAGCGGCTGGCCCGGCAGCCGGGTGGGGGTGCCGGCCGGGCGCGGCGGGCGGGCGTCGTGCAGGGGAATCACGCGGGCGTGCATAGATCGCCCATTGTGTCAGCCGTCGCATGCCCAGGGGGCTTGCAGGCCTGCTGACGGCGCGTTTGAATGCAAGGAGATGATCCAGATCATGCACCCCGACCTGCCGCACTTCATCGCCTTTGGCGAGGCGTTGACGGATTTGATCCGCACCGGGCAGGACCGCTGGCGCAGCGCCTGCGGCGGCTCGCCATGGAACGTCGCGATGGCCATGTCGGCGCTGGGCCAGCTCAGCGCGTTTGCGGGCGCCATCAGCCGCGATCCGTTCGGGGACGAGATCTGGCGGGCCAGCCAGGATGGCAACCTGGACCTGCGCTTCATCCAGCAGCTGCCGCGGCCGCCGCTGCTGGCCGTGGTGCACGAGACCGACCCGCCGCGCTATTTCTTCATCGGCCAGGACAGTGCCGACCTGCATTTCCGGCCCGAAGGCCTGCCCGCCGGCTGGACGCGCGCGCTGCGCTGGGCCCATTTCGGCAGCCTGGGGCTGGTGCGCGAGCCTTTGGCGGGCCGGCTGCTGGCGCTGGCGCAGGCGCTCAAGGGCGAGGGCCGGCTCATCAGCTACGACCCCAACTTCCGCGCGCCGCCGATGGACTCCAGCTACGACGACACGCTGGAGCAGATGTGCCGGCTGGCCGACGTCATCAAGGTGTCTGACGACGATCTGCGCGGGCTGTTTCGCGTCACTGACTACCGCACGGGCCTCGCCCAGATTGCCGCGTGGAATCCCCAGGCCTGGCTGCTGCTGACGCGCGGCGAGGCCGGCGCGATGCTGTACCACGGCGTGGAGGAGTGCGCCGGGCTGCCGCCGCGTGTGGACGTGGTGGATGCCGTCGGCGCCGGCGACGCCGCCATGGCCGGCCTGCTGGACAGCCTCATGCGCGACGCCAGTGCACCCATCGAGCAGCACCTGCGCTGGGCACTGGCGGCGGGGGCGGCGGCCTGTACGGCACCGGGCTTTGCACCGCCGCGGCCGGGGCTGGTGGCAGCGCTGGCGGAAGCCGTGCAAATCACCGCGCCCTAGGGTTTTCCAGCGAGAGGCTTGATCCGCATCAAGCTCGGTTCTAGCATTAACCGACCGGTCGGTAGAGAAATGCAATGTCCGAACCCCTGATCCAGATCGAGCCGCATGGCGCGGTGCGCCTGCTGCGCCTGAACCGCCCCGACGCGCTGAACGCCTTCACCGCGGCGATGCTTGGGCAACTGCGCCAGGCGCTGGAGGCTGCCGCCGCCGATGCGACGACGCGCTGCGTGCTCATCACCGGCGCGGGACGGGCGTTCAGCGCGGGCCAGGACCTGGCCGACCCGCATGTGGCGCCCAGCCGCGAGCCGGGAGCGGCGCCCAAGGACATCGGGCACATGCTGGACCACTACTACATCCCGCTGGCGCTGCGGCTGCGCAGCATGCCGGTGCCGGTGGTGGCCGCCGTCAACGGCGTGGCCGCGGGCGCGGGTGCCAACCTGGCCTTCGGCTGCGATCTGGTGCTGGCTGCCGAGAGTGCCAGCTTCATCCAGGCGTTCTCCAGGATTGGGCTCATTCCCGATTGCGGTGGCACCTGGCTGCTCGCCCGGCTGGTGGGCCGCGCCAAGGCGCTGGAGCTGGCGCTGCTGGGTGACAAGGTCAAGGCGGCCGAGGCCGCAGCGTTGGGGCTGATCTCGCGCGCTCTGCCGGACGCCGAGCTGATGGATGCGGCCATGGCGCTGGCGCAGAGGCTGGCCGCCATGCCCACCCGCGCGCTCGCCGAGACGCGCCGCGCGCTGGACGAGGCGATGAGGCTCGACTACGAGCCCGCCCTGAAGCGCGAGGCCGCGCTGCAGAGCCAGTTGGGCTTCTCGTACGACTACCTCGAAGGCGTGGCTGCGTTCATGGACAAGCGCAAGCCCGAGTTCAAGGACCGCTGAAGATGGATGCGCAGGCCGTTGCCGAGAAGGTCCGAGACGTGATGCTGGCCGACGATGCGGCGAGCCGGGCTTTGGGTATGCAGATCGTGGAGGTCGCGCCCGGCCGCGCGGTGGCGACGATGACGGTGCGGGTCGACATGCTGAACGGTTTCGCCATCTGCCACGGCGGCCTGATCGCGACGCTGGCCGACTCGGCCTTCGCCTTCGCCTGCAACAGCCGCAATGCGCTGACGGTGGCGTCGGGCTTCGGCATCGACATACTGAAGTCGGCGAAGCTGAATGATGTGCTGACCGCCACGGCCGAGGAGACATCGCTGGCCGGCCGCACGGGGCTGTACGACATCACGGTGAAGAACCAGCATGGCGAGCTGATCGCGATGTTCCGCGGGCGCTCCTACCGCCTGGGTGACAGAAAGGTTTTCGAAGCATGACGGTGAAGACACCCCGCCCCGGAGATCTCGAACCCATCGAGACCGCCAGCCGCGACGAGCTGCAGGCCTTGCAGCTGCAGCGCCTGCGCTGGAGCCTGCAGCACGCCTACGACCACGTGCCGCACTACAAGGCCAGCTTCGACAGGGCGGGCGTGCATCCGGCCGACCTGAAGCAGCTGTCCGATCTGGCGAAGTTCCCGTTCACGACCAAGCACGACCTGCGCGCCAACTACCCGTTCGGCCTGTTCGCCGTGCCGCGTGAGCAGCTGGCGCGCATCCATGCGTCGTCGGGCACGACGGGCAAGCCTACCGTCGTGGGCTACACGCTCAAGGACATCGACCACTGGGCCAACCTCGTCGCGCGCTCCATCCGCGCCGCCGGCGGCCGCCGGGGCGACCTGGTGCACGTGGCCTACGGCTATGGCCTCTTCACCGGCGGCCTGGGCGCGCACTACGGCGCCGAGCGGCTGGGCTGCACCGTCATCCCGATGAGCGGCGGCCAGACCGAGAAGCAGGTCCAGCTGATCACCGACTTCAAGCCCGACATCATCATGGTCACGCCCAGCTACATGCAGGTGCTGATCGAGGAGTTCGCGCGCCAGGGGCTGGATGCGCGCGAGTCGTCCTTGAAGGTGGGCATCTTCGGCGCCGAACCCTGGACCGAGGCGATGCGCCGCGAGATCGAGGCAGGCGCGGGCATCGACGCGGTGGACATCTACGGCCTCTCGGAAGTGATGGGCCCGGGCGTGGCCAGCGAGTGCATCGAGAGCAAGGACGGGCCGGTCATCTGGGAGGACCACTTCTACCCGGAGATCATCGATCCCGACACCGGCGAGGTGCTGCCGGACGGCAGCGAGGGCGAGCTGGTGTTCACGTCGCTGAGCAAGGAAGCGATGCCCGTCATCCGCTACCGCACGCGCGACCTGACGCGGCTGCTGCCGCCCACCTCGCGCAGCATGCGCCGCATGGGCAAGATCGTCGGCCGCAGCGACGACATGCTCATCATCCGCGGCGTCAACCTGTTCCCCACGCAGGTGGAAGAGCTGGTGCTGCAGGAAAAAGGGCTGGGTGGCCAGTACCAGCTGGTCGTCACGCGCGACGGGCATCTGGACGAGCTGCTGATCCGCTGTGAGCTGGCGCTGGGGGCGGCCGACGATGGCATCGCCAAGCGGCTCGCCGAGCGCATCAAGAACCTGATCGGCGTCACGGCGACCATCCGTGTCGAGCCGAACAATTCCATCGAGCGCACGCTGGTCGGCAAGGCCCGCCGCGTCGTGGACCAACGCAAGAAGCAAGGAGCTTGAGATGTACACGCAAGCAATGGACTTGATGGCCCGCGAGGCCTCATCGAAAGGCGTCAAGGTCGTCAAAAGCGCCGAAGACCTGGCCCGCGAGGAAGCCTTCGAGGCCCGCATCACCGCCGGTGACTTCATCGAGGCCAAGGACTGGATGCCCGAGCACTACCGCAAGACGCTGGTGCGCCAGATCAGCCAGCATGCGCACAGCGAGATCGTCGGCATGCTGCCCGAGGGCAACTGGATCACGCGCGCGCCGACGCTCAAGCGCAAGGCCATCCTGCTGGCCAAGGTGCAGGACGAGGGCGGCCATGGCCTGTACCTCTACGCCGCCGCCGAGACGCTGGGCACCAGCCGCGACGAGATGACCGCCGCGCTGCTGTCCGGCAAGGCCAAGTACAGCTCCATCTTCAACTACCCCACGCTGACCTGGGCCGACATCGGCGTCATCGGTTGGCTGGTGGATGGCGCGGCCATCATGAACCAGGTGCCGCTGTGCCGCTGCTCCTACGCGCCGTATGCGCGGGCCATGATCCGCGTCTGCCGCGAGGAGAGCTTCCACCAGCGCCAGGGCTACGAGAGCCTGCTGACGATGATGCACAAGGGCACCGATCAGCAGAAGGCCATGGTGCAGGACGCCGTGAACCGCTGGTGGTGGCCGTCGCTGATGATGTTCGGCCCGGCGGACAAGGACTCGCCCAACTCCGAGCAGAGCATCCGCTGGGGCATCAAGCGCGTCACCAACGACCAGCTGCGCCAGAAGTTCGTCGACGCGACGATCCCGCAGGCCGAGATCCTCGGCGTGACCGTGCCGGACCCGGCGCTGAAATGGAACGAGGAGCGCCAGAGCTACGACTTTGGCGAGATCGACTGGGCCGAGTTCTGGCGCGTGGTGGGCGGCGAAGGCCCCTGCAACCGCGAGCGCCTGGCCGCCCGCAACAAGGCCTGGGACGACGGCGCCTGGGTGCGCGACGCGGCACTGGCGCACGCCCGCAAACAAGCCGTGAAGGCAGAAGCAGCATGAGCAATCCGAAGAACGAATGGCCTCTGTGGGAAGTCTTTGTCCGCAGCAAGGCGGGCCTGGACCACAAGCACTGTGGCAGCCTGCACGCCGCCGACTCGGCCATGGCCATCCAGATGGCGCGCGACGTCTACACGCGCCGCCAGGAAGGCACCAGCATCTGGGTCGTGCGCTCCGAGCAGATCGTCGCCAGCGACCCGACCGAGAAGGGCAGCCTCTTCGATCCGGCCGACGACAAGGTCTACCGCCATCCGACGTTCTACGAACTGCCGGACGAACTGAACCACATGTGATGGCCATGGACGCCAAGACCACCTACGTCCTGCGCCTTGCGGACACCTGCCTCATCCACAGCCAGCGCCTGTCCGAATGGGCCGGCCATGCGCCCGTGCTGGAGGAAGACCTGGCCCTGTCCAACATCGCGCTGGACCTGCTGGGCCAGGCCCGCGCGCTGCTGACCTACGCCGGGCAGCTCGAAGGCGCCGGCCGCGATGAAGACCAGCTGGCCTTCCTGCGCGAGGAGCGCGACTACCGCAACGTCATCCTCGTCGAGCTGCCCAACGCGGCGGCCAGCCCCAGCGATGGCGGCGGCGGGCGCGACTTCGCGCTGACGACGCTGCGCAACGCGGCCGTGGCGATCTGGCTTGAACTGCTCTACGAGCGCCTGCAGGCCAGCCCCGACACCGAGCTGGCCGGCATCGCCGCCAAGTCGCTGAAGGAAGTGCGCTACCACCGCCAGCACAGCAGTGACTGGGTCGTGCGCCTGGGCGATGGCACGGATGAATCCAAGGCCCGCATGCAGGCTGCGCTGGCCGTGCTGTGGCCTTACTTCAACGAGCTGTTCGCCGCTGATGGCGTGGACGGTGTCGGCCCGGCCTGGCGCGAACTGGAGCCCGCATGGCGCGCCCGCTGGGCCACGCTGATGCAGGAAGCGACGCTGACGCTGCCGCGCGATGCCGCCATGCAGCCGCGCGGCATTGACGGCATTCACAGCGAGCACATGGGCCACCTGCTGGCGACCATGCAGTTCCTGCAGCGCGCCTACCCGGGCGGCGTGTGGTGACCCACCTCGCCGCCGCCCGCGAGCGCCTGGCCCAGGTGCCCGATCCCGAGATCCCCGCAGTGACGCTGGTGGACCTGGGCATCGTGCGTGACCTGCGCGAGACGGCGTCGGGCGTCGAGGTGGTGCTGACGCCGACCTACAGCGGCTGCCCCGCCACCGAGCTGATCGCCGACGAAGTGCGCGCGGCGCTGGCCGAGTTCGGCGACGTGACCATCACGCTGCAGCGTGCGCCGGCCTGGAGCACCGACTGGATCACACCCGAGGGCCGCCAGAAGCTGCAGCAGTACGGCATCGTGCCGCCGCAGTGCAGTGCCGAGCAGGCGATCAAGGTCGTGCCCCGGCTGCGTTGCCCGCGCTGCGACAGCGGCAGCACGCAGCAGCTCTCCCGCTTCGGCTCCACCGCCTGCAAGTCCACGTGGCGCTGCATCGAATGCGGCGAGCCGTTCGAATACTTCAAACCGATCTGACCCGAGCTGGCCATGGCCCTGCACTTTCATCCCTTGCGCGTGACCTCGGTCGAGCGCGACACCGACGACGCGATGGTCGTCGGCTTCGAGGCCCCGCCCGAGGGCTTCGCTTTCGAGCCCGGCCAGTACCTGACGCTGCGCGCCAACGTCGGCGGGCAGGAGCTGCGCCGCAGCTACTCCATCTGCTCCGACCGGGCGCTCAAGGTCGGCATCCGCCGCGTCGACGGCGGCGCGTTCTCGACCTGGGTGCACGAGCAGCTGAAGGCGGGCGACGTCCTCGAGTCCTACCCGCCGCAGGGCCGCTTCGTGCTCCCCTCGGCGAGCGCGGGCCGGCACGTGCTGTTCATCGCCGGCGGCTCCGGCATCACGCCCATCCTGGCGCTGCTGACCGCGCTGCTGGAGCGCGAGCCGCGGTCGCGCGCGACGCTGATCTACGCCAACCGCCGCACCGCGTCGACGATGTTCAAGGAAGAACTCGAAGACCTGAAGAACCGCTTCATGACGCGGCTGTCGCTGCACCTCGTCTTCAGCCGCGAGGCCGTGGATGCGCCGCTGTACGCCGGCCGGCTGGACGCCGGCAAGCTCAGCGCCTTCCTGGCCGGCCCGGTGCCGGCAGCCAGCCTGGACGCGGTGTTCGTCTGCGGCCCGTTCGAGATGAACGACCAGGCCGAGGCCGCGCTGCTGGGCCACGGCGTGCCGGCCGAGCGCATCCACATCGAGCGCTTCGGCACGCCGCAGAGCCTGAGCGGCCAGCCCGCGCCGCACGCGGTGAGGCCGGGTGACGCGCCGGAGGCGCGCGTGACGGTCATTCGCGACGGCCTGTCGCGCGAGATCGAGTTCCACGCCACCGACCCCAGCCTGCTGGACGCCGCCGCGCGCGAAGGCATGGACGTGCCGTTCTCGTGCAAGAGCGGCGTCTGCTCCACCTGCCGCTGCAAGCTCGTCGAAGGCCGGGTGCGCATGGACAAGAACTTCGCGCTGGACAAGGACGAGGTCTCCGCCGGCTTCATCCTCAGCTGCCAGGCCCACCCGCTCACCGAGCGTGTCGTGATCTCGTTTGACGAGCGTTGAGCCCCGGATGCCCAGAAAAAGAGCCCCCACCTTCGAAGCCCAGCGTGACGACATCCTCGCCGCCGCCGCCCGGCTGTTTGCCGAGCAGGGCTTCAGCGCCACGTCCATGAACCAGGTTGCCGAAGCCTGCGGCGTGGCCAAGCCCACGCTGTACCACTACTTCCAGGATAAGCAGGCGCTGCTGGCGCAGATCTGTGATGGACACGTCCACCTGCTGCTCAAGCTGGTGGAGGAGGTCAAGGCGCAGCAACTGCCGCCGGCCGAGCAACTGGGCCTGCTCATCCGGCGCTTCACGCGCGCCTATGCCGGGGCACAGGCCCAGCATCGGGTGCTGACCAGCGAGATCAAGTTCCTGGGCGATGCCGAACGCGAGCGTCTGCTGGACGTGGAGCGGCGCGTCGTCAGCGAGTTCGCGACCGCGCTGGCGCTGGTGCGGCCCGAGCTGTGCGACGCCCGGCTGCACAAACCGCTGACCATGCTGCTCTTTGGCATGATCAACTGGACCTTCACCTGGCTGCGGCCCGACGGCGATCTGTCGCACGAGGCGCTGGCGGCGCTGGTCAGTGACCTGTTCTTTGGTGGCATCGGCGCCGTGCAAGTGCGCCAGCCCGCCGCCGTTCAATAACCCCGAGGAGACGACCCATGAAGCAATTCAAGCAAATCGCCCTGGCCCTGGCCGCCACGCTGAGCCTGGCGGCACAGGCCGACATCAACGTCGGCGTCACCGTGTCGGCCACCGGGCCGGCCGCGTCGCTGGGCATCCCGGAGAAGAACACGGTGGCGCTCATGCCCACGATGCTGGGTGGGCAGAAGGTCAACTACATCGTGCTGGACGATGCGTCCGACACCACCACGGCCGTCGCCAACACGCGCAAGCTCATCACCGAGAACAAGGTCGACATCGTCATCGGCTCCACCGTGACGCCCAACTCGCTGGCGATGATCGACGCGGTGTCGGAGTCCGGCACGCCGATGATCTCGATGGCCGCGTCGGCTCGCATCGTCGAGCCGCAGGACGCGAAGAAGAAGTGGGTGTTCAAGACGCCGCAGAACGACATCATGATGGCGCTGGCCATCGTGACGCACATGGTCGACAACGGCATCAAGACGGCCGCGTTCATCGGCTTCGCCGATGCCTACGGCGAGGGCTGGTGGGGTGAGTTCAACAAGATCGCCGCCACCAAGAAGCTCAACATCGTTGCGAGCGAGCGCTACAACCGCACGGACACGTCCGTCACCGGCCAGGTGCTCAAGCTTGTGGCAGCCCGGCCCGACGCCATCCTCATCGCCGGCTCGGGCACGCCCGCCGCGCTGCCGCAGAAGGCGCTCAAGGAGCGCGGCTACGCCGGCAAGATCTACCAGACGCACGGCGTCGCCAACAACGACTTCCTGCGCGTGGGTGGCAAGGACGTGGAAGGCACGCTGCTGCCGGCCGGCCCCGTGCTGGTGGCCGCGCAGCTGCCGGCCGACCACCCCGTGAAGAAGAGCGCCCTGGACTACATCGCCAAGTACGAGGCTGCGCACGGCAAGGGCAGCGTGTCCACCTTCGGCGGCCATGCCTGGGACGCCGGCCTGCTGCTGGCCGCCGCTGCACCGGAGGCGCTGAAGAAGGCGCAGCCCGGCACACCGGCCTTCCGCGCCGCGCTGCGTGATGCGCTGGAGAACGTGAAGAACCTGGCCGGCGCGCACGGCGTGTTCAACATGTCCGCCGCCGACCACCTGGGCCTGGATCAGCGCGCCCGCGTGATGGTGCAGATCAAGGACGGCGCCTGGGTGTTGATCAAGTGAGTACGCTGCAGAGCTACATCGCCGGCCGCTGGGTCGGCGAGCGCGCGGCCAAGCCGCTCGCGAGCGCGATCAACGGCCACGTCGTCGCGCACACGCATGAGGAAGGCCTGGACTTCGCCGAGAGCCTGGCCTACGCACGCGGCACCGCGCTGCCCGCGCTGCTGCGTACGCACTTCCAGGACCGCGCCCGCGTGCTGAAGGCGCTGGCCGCCTACCTGCTGGAGCGCAAGGAACAGCTGTACGCGATCAGCGCGCACACGGGCGCGACGCGGGCGGACTCGTGGATAGACATCGAGGGCGGCATCGGCACGCTGTTCGCGTACGCGTCCATCGGCGGCAAGGACCTGCCCAGCAGCAACGTGCTGCATGAGGGCCCGCCGATGCGGCTGGGCGCCAACAACCATTTCATCGGCAGCCATGTGCTGGTGCCCAAGCGCGGCGTGGCGCTGCACATCAACGCCTTCAATTTCCCGATGTGGGGCATGCTGGAGAAGTTCGCGCCCAGTTTCCTGGCCGGCATGCCCTGCCTCGTGAAGCCGGCCACGGCGACCAGCTATGTCGCCGAGGCCTGCGTGCGGCTCATCGTCGAGTCCGGCCTGGTGCCGGCCGGCGCGCTGCAGCTCATCATCGGCGGCACGGGCGACCTGTTCGAGCGGCTGGACGAGGCCGACGTCGTCACCTTCACCGGCAGCGCCGATACGGCGCTGATGCTGAAGGCCCACCCGAACCTGCTGAAGAAGAGCATCCCGTTCAACGCCGAGGCCGACAGCCTGAACTGCGCCATCCTCGCGCCCGACGTGACGCCAGACGATCCGGAGTTCGACCTCTTCATCAAGGAGGTCGCGCGCGAGATGACGGCCAAGGCCGGCCAGAAGTGCACGGCCATCCGCCGCACGCTGGTGCCGGCGAACCTCGTCGATGCGGTGGCCTCCGCTTTGAAGGCGCGGTTGTCCAAGACGGTGGTGGGCGACCCCGCCGTCGAAGGTGTGCGCATGGGCGCGCTGGCCAGCAAGGCCCAGCAGGCCGACGTGGCCGAGCGTGTCGCGCAGCTGGCAAGGAACTGCGAGGTCTTGCTGAGCGAGCGGGACGGCTTTGCGCCCAAGGGCGAGGGTGTGGCCGACGGCGCCTTCTTCGCGCCCACGCTGCTGCTGGCCCGCGACTCCGCGGCCAGCGATGCCCATCACCTCGAAGCCTTCGGCCCGGTGACGACGCTGTTGCCCTACGGCGACTTCGACGAGGCGCTGCACCTGGCCACGCTGGGCCGCGGCAGCCTGGTCGGCACCGTCTGCACGAAGACGCCGGCGCTCGCCGCCCAGGCCGTGCCGACGTTTGCCGCCTGGCATGGCCGCATGCTGGTGCTGGACCGCGAGGCCGCGCTGGAGAACACCGGCCACGGCTCGCCTCTCCCGAAGCTCAAGCACGGCGGCCCGGGGCGCGCCGGCGGCGGCGAGGAGCTGGGCGGACTGCGCGCCGTGAAGCACTACCTGCAGCGCTGCGCGGTGCAGGGCTCGCCGACGATGATCTCGGCCATCACCGGCGAGTACCAGCGCGGCGGCGCCGTCACCGAGAGCGAGGTGCACCCGTTCCGCCGCTACTTCGAAGATGTTGAAGTGGGCATGAGCCTGCTGACCCACCGCCGAACCGTCGGCGAGGCCGACATCGTCGCGTTCGGCGGCCTGTCGGGCGACTACTTCT
This sequence comes from Pelomonas lactea, assembly GCF_043555885.1. Lineage (NCBI taxonomy): Bacteria > Pseudomonadati > Pseudomonadota > Betaproteobacteria > Burkholderiales > Sphaerotilaceae > Roseateles > Pelomonas lactea. The sequence goes on from NZ_JBIGHX010000003.1 coordinate 805,634, forward strand.
ACATGCACTTCGACGAGGTCGCGGCCAAGGCCTCGCCGTTCGGCCAGCGCATCGCGCATGGCTACTTCGTGCTGTCCGCTGCCGCGGGCCTGTTCGTCAGCCCGGCGCCGGGCCCGGTGCTGGCCAACTACGGCCTGGAGAACCTGCGCTTCGTCACGCCGGTCGCCATCGGCGACACCATCCAGGCGCGGCTCACCGCCAAGCGCAAGATCGACCGCCCGCCGCGCGACGACCAACCCGCCCAGGGCGTCATCGGCTGGGACGTGGCCGTGACCAACCAGCGCGGCGAGCTGTGCGCGAGCTACGAGATCCTGACGCTGGTGGCCAAGCGGGTGGCCGGGTGAACGCGACGCAGGCCCGAGCGATCGCCTTGGGCCTGCCCGGTGCGGTCGAGAAACCGCACCACGACCTCACCTCGTTTCGGCTGACGGGGGCCAAGGGCCGGATCTTCGCGACGATGACGCCCGACGGCACCGAGCTGCGCGTCTTCATCAAGGACGAGGCGGCGCGTGATGCGTGGATCGCCCGCGAGGCGGGTGTCGTCGAGCCGTTGTTCTGGGGTGCCAGGCGTTGCGGCGTGAGGCTGCTGCTGGCGAAGGCCAGGCCGGGCTGGGTGACGGAGCTGCTCGCGCAATCCTGGCGCGAGAACGGCGGGGCCTGATTCAGCGCGCCGCGGGTGCTTCTGCGGCGGCCTTCAGGTCGGCCCGGCGGGCGCCCGTGAAGCGCTTGGACCAGTAGGAGTCGCGCATGTCCTCCACGCGCACGGCGCTGCCGGTGCGGGGAGCGTGGATGAACTTGCCCTCGCCGACGTAGATGCCCACGTGGCTGAACGTCGCGCGCATGGTGTTGAAGAACACCAGGTCGCCGGGCTTGAGCTCGTCCTTGCGAATGGCCAGCAGGCTGTTCATCTTGGCCTGCTCGTCGGCGCGGCGCGGCAGCACCAGGCCCACGCTCATCTCGAAGATGTGGCGCGTGAAGCCGCTGCAGTCGAAGCCGTTCTCCACCGAATTGCCGCCCCGCGTGTAGCGCACGCCGAGGAAGTTCATCGCCGACAGCACCAGGTCCGACGCGGTGTCGCGCACGCTGTCCAGCAGCCGCGCGGGGGCGCTGGGCTCGCCGTTGACGGCGATCAGGCCGCGTTCGCTGAGGAAGCGGCTGACCGCGTCGCCGGCCGTGGCCGGCTTGGCGGCAGGCGCGGCGGCGGCCTTGTCGGCGGCGGCTTGCTGTTGCTGCTGCAGGCTCTGCCCGTAGGCGCCCGTCATCGTGCCGGGAGGCGGCATCGTCGACGCCTGGGCCACGCCCTGCGCATGCGCGGCGCAACCGAGGGCCAACAGGCCGGCGGCAGCGATGCGGTTCAGCAGGGCAACGGAAACCAGGGACATTCGGAACGAAGTGACTCGGGACGCGGGCCGCGAGGGCCGGATAGCAGAGGTGGGACAGCGGCGCGCAGGGTAGGGGGGTACCCCCGCACCGTCAACCGAAGCAGACGTAAAGCCGGCGATTTTCAGGGCAAACCCCGGCTTGGCGACCGGCGAACCCCGTGAAAACCCTGGATTCTGTCACGCAACACGGGTCAGATTTCCGTCAGTGCCCGCGGCCCACACTGCATGCATGACTGCCACCCCCTACGCCGACTTCCACGCCCGCTCGCTGGCCGAGCGCGATGCCTTCTGGGCCGAGCAGGCTCGCCGCATCGACTGGCACGTGCCGCCCCAGCAGATCTGCGACACCAGCCGGCCGCCGTTCGCGCGCTGGTTCGTCGGCGGCACCACCAACCTGTGCCACAACGCGGTGGACCGGCATGCCGCCAGGCGGCCGGGCGATCCGGCGCTGATCTGGGTGTCCACCGAGACGGGCCAGGAGAAGGTCTACGGCTTTGCCGAGCTGCAGGCCGAGGTGGAAGCTTTTGCCGCGATGCTGCTGGCCCAGGGTGTGGGCGAGGGCGACCGTGTGCTGATCTACATGCCCATGATCCCCGAGGCCGCGTTCGCGATGCTGGCCTGCGCGCGCATCGGTGCCATTCATTCGGTGGTGTTCGGCGGCTTCGCCTCTAGCAGCCTGGCCAGCCGCATCGAGGACGCGACGCCAAAGCTGGTCATCAGCGCCGATGCCGGCAGCCGGGTTGGCAAGCGCATCGCCTACAAGCCCTTGCTGGACGAGGCCATCACGCTGTCCGCCCACAAGCCGGCCGCGGTGCTGATGGTGGACCGTGGCCTCGTGGCTTTCGAGCGCGTGGCGGGCCGCGACCTGGACTACGCCGAACTTCGCCGCCAGCACGCCGGCGCGCGCGTGCCCTGCGCCTGGCTGGAGTCCAACAGCATCAGCTACACGCTGTACACCAGCGGCACGACGGGCAAGCCGAAGGGCGTACAGCGCGATGTGGGCGGCTACGCGGTGGCGCTGGCCACCAGCATGGACTGGATCTTCGGCGGCAAGCCGGGCGAGACCTTCTTCTCCACCAGCGACATCGGCTGGGTGGTGGGCCACAGCTACATCGTCTACGGCCCGCTGATTGCCGGCATGGCCACGCTGATGTACGAGGGCACGCCCGTGAACCCCGACGCGGCCGTGTTGTGGCGCCTGGTGGAGCAGTACCGCGTGACGGTGATGTTCAGCGCGCCCACCGCGGTGCGTGTGCTCAAGAAGCACGATGCCGCGCTGCTGAAGCGCCACGACCTGTCGTCGCTGCGCGCGCTGTTCCTGGCCGGCGAGCCGCTGGACGAGCCGACGGCGCGCTGGATCGCCGAGGGTCTGGGTGTGCCCATCATCGACAACTACTGGCAGACCGAGACCGGCTGGCCGCTGCTGACGGTGGCCCACCACATTTCCGGCGTGCAGGCGGTGCCCACGCGCCTGGGCTCGCCCGGCGTGCCGATGTACGGCTACGACGTGAGGCTGCTGGACGAGCAGACCGGCGAGGAGCTGACCGCACCCAACCAGAAGGGCGTGCTGGCCATTGCGCACCCGCTGCCGCCCGGCGCGCTGCAGACGGTGTGGGGCGACGACGCGCGCTTCGTCAACACCTACTGGAAGAGCGTGCCCGGCCGCGAGGTGTACTCCACCTTCGACTGGGGGCTGCGCGACGCCGACGGCTACACCTTCATCCTGGGCCGCACGGACGACGTCATCAACGTGGCCGGCCACCGGCTGGGTACGCGCGAGATCGAGGAGTGCATCTCCGCGCACGCGGCCGTGGCCGAGGTGGCCGTCGTGGGCGTGGCGGATGCGCTGAAGGGCCAGGTGGCGCTGGCCTTCGCCGTGTTGCGCGACCCCGGCCTGGCGTCGCCGGCGCTGGAAGCCGAGGTGCTCAAGCATGTGGACGCGCGGCTGGGCGCGGTCGCGCGGCCGTCGCGCGTGCTGTTCGTCAGCGTGCTGCCCAAGACACGTTCCGGCAAGCTGCTGCGCCGCGCGCTGCAGGCCGTGGCCGAGGGCCGCGACCCCGGCGACCTGACGACGCTGGATGACCCCGGCGCGCTGGCGCAGGTGAGGGCCTTGTTGGGCATGTCCAACGGCTGAGCGCAGCGTGCGCGCCAGAATCGCGGCCTTCCCACAAGGAGAGGCCATGAAACCCGTGCTGATGACTCTGGCGGCGCTGTTGTGCGCTGCCGCGCAGGCGCAACCCAAGCTGCCCGCCCCGAATTTCCCCATCTTCGCGTCGACCACCGACGTGAAGTCCCGCTGCGACGCGGGCCTGAAGGGCGCGAAGCAGCGCGTGGCAGCTCTTGAGCGGCGCAAGGTGGACACCGGCTGGCTGGCCGCGCTGGACGACCTGACCGTCTACCTGGAAGACCACCAGTACCCCAACGACTTCGTGCTGAACGTCCACCCGGACAAGGCCATCCGCGACGCGGCCCAGGCCTGCTCGCTGCGCTGGGCCGATTTCGGCTCCAGCCTGGGCCAGAACGAGAAGCTCTACCGCGCGCTGCAGAAGGCGCCCAAGCAGGACGGTATCGACGCCGAGTTCGCGCGCCTGGCGTCCGGCCAGTTCGAGGACAGCGGCGTGGCGCTGCCGGGCCCGAAGCGTGCCCGCGCCAAGCAGATCCTGGACAAGCTGACCGAGCTGGACCAGCAGTTCAGCAAGAACATCCGCGACGCCGGCACGCGCGTCGCTTTCACCGAGGCCGAGCTGAAAGGCGTGCCCGCCAGCGTGTGGGAGAAGGCCAAGCGCGACGACCAGGGCCGCATCCTGCTGGGCGTGGACTACCCCAGCTACGTGCCCGTCATGCGCCTGGCCGAGAGCGGCGACGCGCGCCAGCGCATGTGGCTGGCCAAGACCAACGAGGGCGGCCAGGCCAACCTGGCGCTGCTGACCCAGATCGTCACGCTGCGCGGCGAGTACGCCAAGCTGTTCGGCTTCGACAACTACGTGGACTTCAACCTGCGCCGGCGCATGGCCAAGGACGGCGCGACGGCCACGAAGTTCCTCGACTCGGTGACCGGCGCCGTCAACGCGCGCGAGAAGACCGAACTGCAGGAGCTGCGCGCCGCCAAGGCCCAGCACCTGGGCACGCCGCTGGAACAGACCCGGGTCGAGCGCTGGGACGCCACGTTCTACAGCGAGCGCGTGAAGCTGCAGAAGTTCAGCGTCGACCAGAACGCCTTCCGCGCCTACTTCCCGCCGCAGGCCAGCCTGGAGTTCTCGATACGCATCATCGAGAAGCTGATGGGCGTGAAGTACACGCGCATCGAGAACAAGCTGTGGCATGACGAGGCGCAGACCTACGTCGTCAGCGACGCGGCGTCGGGCCAGCCCATCGCGCAGATGTACGTGGACCTGTACCCGCGCGAGGGCAAGTACAACCATGCCGCCGTGTGGCCGCTGCGCGGCAGCGCCACGCGCATCAACCGCACGCCGACGGCCGCGCTGGTCGTCAACTTCGACCGCAGCGGCCTGACGCTGGACGAGGTGGAAACGCTGCTGCACGAGCTGGGCCATGCGGTGCACGTGAACCTGTCCAAGACCCGCTACGCCGCCACGGCCGGCACGGCGGTGATGCACGACTTCGTCGAGGCGCCGTCGCAGATGCTGGAGGACTGGGTCTACGACAAGGACGTGCTGAAGCTGATGCAGGCCGTCTGCCCGACCTGCAAGCCCGTGCCCGACGCGATGGTGGAGCAGGCCCAGGCCGCCAAGCAGGACGGCAAGGGCGGCCAGTTCGGCCGCCAGCACCTGTACGCCAGCTACGACCTGACGCTGCACCAGCAAGCCAAGCCTGAGCCGCTGCCGTTGTGGGCCCGCATGGAAGGCGCCACGCCGCTGGGCCATGTGCAGGGCACGATGTTCCCGGCCGGCTTCGCGCACATCGCCGGTGGCTATGGCGCGGGCTACTACGGCTACCTGTGGAGCCTGGTGGTGGCGATGGACCTGCGCACCGCGTTCGCGGCCGACAAGCTCGGCGCCGACGTCGGCAAGCGCTACCGCGACGAGGTGCTGGGCCAGGGCGCGCAGAAACCGGCGCCGGAGCTGGTGAAGGCCTTCCTGGGGCGCGAGTCGAACTCGCAGGCGTTCTTCGAGTACCTGAAGAAATGAACAAGGGCCGCGCAAGCGGCCCTTTCTTCATGCGCGCGAGGTGGCGTCAGTGCCCGCAGCTGCTGCTGCCGCAGCCGGCGGCGCCAGCCTCGGCCGTGACCGCCTCGCGGCACTCGCCCGTCACCGGGTCGAAGCCCCGCTGCTCCATCGTGAACACCAGCGCCGCATCCATCATCTCGGCATGCTGCGGGAACCAGCCCGCCAGCTCGGTGCGCAGGATGTTCAGCGGCTCGCGGTCGTTCAGCTCGGTCGCGTAGCGCAGCGCCTCGCGCATCACGTTCAGCACCATCGCGTGCTGGCTGCTGTGGCAGTTCTGCGGCTCGAAGCCGCAGCGCGCCATCCAGTCCTCCTCCATCGCGAAGTGGGCCTCGGTGTGGGCCAGCAGCGCGTGGTAGGCGGGCAGGGCGTCTACCTTGGCGTCCAGCGCGTCGCCGAAGGCGTTCAGGTGCTCGACGAACTCCTGGTGGGTGGTGTCCAGCGAGGGCTGGTTGAGGACGAGGTTGTCGGTCCAGGCGAGGGTGGTCATGCGGGAATGCTAGTCAGGCGTTGTCGTGGCGGCGTTGAGCCAGCTCAAGCAAGGCGAGCGCGGTGGCGGGCCACCTGGGCTCGTACCTGCGTCGGTGCCGTGCCGCCCAGCACGTTGCGGGCGTTCAGCGAGCCTTCCAGCGACAGCACGTCGAACACATCGGCCTCGATGCGGTCGTCGAAGGCCTTCAGCGCGTCCAGCGACAGTGCGGCCAGGTCCACACCCTGGGCCGTGGCCGTCTTCACGGCGTGGGCGACGACTTCGTGCGCGTCGCGGAAGGCCACGCCCTTCTTGACGAGGTAGTCGGCCAGGTCGGTGGCCGTGGCGTGGCCCTTCAGCGCGGCGACGCGCATGGCCTCGGGCTTGGCCGTCAGACCGGCCAGCATGTCGGCAAAGATGCGCAGCGTGTCCTTCAAGGTGTCCACCGTGTCGAACAGCGGCTCCTTGTCTTCCTGGTTGTCCTTGTTGTAGGCCAGCGGCTGGCCCTTCATCAGCGTGACCAGGCCGACGAGGTGGCCCACCACGCGGCCGGTCTTGCCGCGCGCCAGCTCGGGCACGTCGGGGTTCTTCTTCTGCGGCATGATGCTCGACCCGGTGCAGAACGCATCGGGCAGCGCGATGAAGCCGAAGTTCTGGCTCATCCACAGGATCAGCTCCTCGGACAGCCGCGAGATGTGGATCATCACCAGCGACGCGGCGGCCGAGAACTCGATCGCGAAGTCGCGGTCGCTGACCGCATCCAGGCTGTTCTGGCACACGCCCTCCATGCCCAGCGTGCGGGCCACGCGCTCCCGGTCCAGCGGGTAGCTGGTGCCTGCCAGCGCGGCGGCGCCCAGCGGCAGGCGGTTCACGCGGCGGCGGGTGTCGAGCATGCGCTCGGCGTCGCGGGCGAACATCTCCACGTAGGCCAGCAGGTGGTGGCCGAAGGCGACCGGCTGGGCCACCTGCAGGTGCGTGAAGCCGGGCAGGATGGTGTCGGCGTACTGCTCGGCCTTGTCCACCAGCACGCGCTGCAGCTGCGTCAGCAGGCCCGTGATGTCGTCAATCTCGCCGCGCAGCCACAGCCGCACGTCGGTGGCGACCTGGTCGTTGCGGCTGCGGCCGGTGTGCAGCCGCTTGCCGGCAATGCCCACGCGCTCCGTCAGGCGGGCCTCGATGTTGAGGTGCACGTCTTCCAGGTCCAGCTTCCAGTCGAACTGGCCGGCCTCGATCTCGGCGGCGATCTCGCCCAGGCCGCGCTGGATGGCCGCGTGGTCCTCGGCGCTCAGGATGCCCTGGGCCGCCAGCATCTCCGCGTGCGCCAGGCTGCCGGCGATGTCGGCGCGCCACAGGCGCTTGTCGAAGCCCACGCTGGCCGTGTAGCGCTTCACCAGGTCGCTCATGGGTTCGGAAAACAGGGCGGACCAGGCTTGGGACTTGTTGGCGAGTTGGTTGTCGGACATGGGGCGGGGCATCGGAAATCCGCGCGCACAATCGCGCGCAGCCCGGCATTATCGAACGCGCATCCCCGCCCATGCCTCTGTCCTTCTTCAAGCGCCGGCACGCCGCGGCGAGACACAGCTCCTGGCAGGACTCGCTGCACGTCAGCCAGTGGGTGGGCTTTGCCAACACCGAGCTGCCGCCGCTGGCCTCCGCGCCGCTGCTGGACCCGACCCGCGCCTTCGACGTCTGCCACGTGGGCCTGGTGCTGCGCGCCGTGCTGGGCGTGCAGCTGCTGCTGGCGCTGGGCACGGCGCTGGTGGCGCGCGACGCCGCGCAGTGGCTGCAGCTGGCCGCCAACGGCACCTTCGTCACGATGTTCGCGACGCTGTCCTGGCTGGTCATCGTCTGCGCCGCCAAGCGGCTGTGGCCGCGGCTGCCTGAGCCGGCGCAGTGGGGCGTGCTGATGGCGCTGGGCGCCGCGGCGGCCGCGCTGGGGTTCGCGCTGTTGAGCTTTACCGACACCGAGCCCGCCGGCGCCTGGCGCTGGGGCAGCGTGGCGGCGGCCGGCGGCAGCGGCGCGGCGCTGCTGCTGGCCTGGCTGAAGCTGCGCGAGCACAGCCAGCGCCCGGCCGACGCGCTGGCGCAGCTGGTGGAGCTGCAGTCACGCATACGGCCGCACTTCCTGTTCAACACGCTGAACAGCGCCATCGCGCTGGTGCAGATCGACCCGGCCCGCGCCGAGGGCGTGCTGGAAGACTTGGCCGAGCTGTTCCGCGTCGCGCTGGCCGACGCCACCGCCTCCGTTACGCTGGCCGAGGAGGTGGAGCTGGCGCGGCGCTACCTGGACATCGAGCAGATCCGCTTCGGCGAGCGGCTGCGCGTGACCTGGCATGTGGACCCGGCCACCCGCCACGCCCGCCTGCCGCCGCTGCTGCTGCAGCCGCTGGTGGAGAACGCGGTGCGCCACGGCGTGGAGCCCAATGACGACGGCGGCGACCTGGAGGTGACGACGGTGAAGCGCGGCGACGAGGTGGAGATCCGCATCGTCAACAGCGTCGGCGCGCCGGCCCGTACCATCGGCCACGGCTTGGCGCTGCGCAACGTGCGCCAGCGGCTCAAGCTCATGCACGATGTTGCAGCTCGTTTCGATGTCGAAGCCACCGAACACCGCTTCGCGCTGCGTATCCTCCTGCCGCTATGACGTCCCTGCGCACCCTCATCGTCGACGACGAACCGCTGGCGCGGCTGCGCCTGCGCGGCCTCGTGGAGGCCATCACAGAACCCCGCTGCGAGGTGGTGGCCGAAGCCGCCACCGGTTCGCAGGCCGCCGCCTGGCTGCGCGACCATGGCTGCGACCTCGTGCTGCTGGACGTGCAGATGCCCGGCATCGACGGCCTGCAGTTCGCCGACACGCTGACCGGGCGCGCCGCCGCCGGGCAGCCGGTGCCGCTCATCGTGTTCGTCACCGCGCACGCGATGCACGCACTGCGCGCGTTCGAGCTGGAGGCGGTGGACTACCTCACCAAGCCCGTGCGCCGGGAGCGGCTGCAGGCGGCGCTGGCCCGTGTGTACCAGCGCCTGACCGAGCGCGCCGCCGTGCAGGCCCAGCTGCCGCCGGACGCGCCGGTCACCACCGACGCGGACTTCATCACCATCACCGACCGCGGCCGGCTCAAGCGCGTGCCGGTGTCGGAGGTGCTGTACTTCAAGGCCGAGCTCAAGTACGTGACGCTGCGCACCGCCAGCGAAAGCCATGTGATGGACGGCGCGCTGTCCGACCTGGAGCAGCGCCACGGCGACCGCTTCCTGCGCATCCACCGCAACGCGCTGGTGGCCCGCTGGGCCGTGCGCGAGCTGGAGCGCCACGCGCCGACGAACTTCGGCGAGCTGGACGACGGCGGCGGAGGCGAGTCGGCCGACAGCTGGGCCGTGCGCATCGTGCATGTGGACGAATGGCTGGCCGTGTCGCGCCGCCAGGTGGCCGCGGTGCGGGAGGCGCTGGCCGGGCAGGGGCGCTGAGCCGGCAGGCGCCGGCATCGGGCCTGCCCACGGTCGTATTCACGCCGGCAGGCCGCCGTGGCTTGCCTATGCTGCGGCGCCATGACCGCCCACTTCAGCCTGGCCTGACCGAGCATGCGCCGCAGAGTTCTCGCCGGTGTGCTGGCCCTTTGCGTCGCGGCGGGCGCCGGATGGCACGCGCGTCGCTCGTCGTCGGCGCCGGCCTCCGTGACTGCCAATGGCGTTGCCGCCGCGGCGCCCATGGCTGCCGCGGCGGGTGACGCCGTGCCGCCGGCCGCCCGCGCGCCGTCACCGGGCGCGAGCGTCGCCACCCCGGCCCTGCCGGACGACGGGCGGACCGAGCTGGCCCGGCGCATGAAGGCCGACTGGTGCGGCTTCGGCGCCGCTGAAGCGGCGCGGCAGACGGCGTCGGTGCATGCCCGCGCCACGGAACAGCGCGGCAGCGTCGACATGCAGGCGCTGGACGAGGAGCGGCAGACGGTGGGCGGCGAGGTGATGGCCGAGGCCGTGGCCGACGCGCGGCGCCGCTGGATGCAGGCGCTGGCCCGGCGCGGCGACGAGCGCTCGCTGGCGATGGCCGACTACCTGGGCGGTGATGACGATGACGACGCCGCTTCGGCCAGCGCCGCCCGGGCCCGCCTGCAGGCGCGGGCGCGCCGGTCGACCGACCCGATGGTGACGGCGCTGGCACTGCAGCGCGGCTGCGCGCCGGGGGCATGCCTCAACGTGGAGGCGGCGCAGTGGTCGCGGCTGGAGCCCGGCAACCTCGACGCGTGGCTGGCGCTGGCCAATGCCGGCGGCGCGCAGCCGTCGCAGGCCGCCTACGCGCTGGATCGCCTGGCGCAGGAGGCCCGTTACTCGCGCAGCTACCAGCGCGAGTTGTATGCCGCATTGGTCGACCTGCCGCAGACACACACGCCCGGGCTGGCGAGCGAGGCCGAGACCCGGCTCGCGGTCAGCGTGATTTCGCGCTGGCCGTTGTTCCCCATGCGGCCGCTGCTGGACCAGTGCCGCAGCGCCGTGGCGAACGCGGGGACCCTGGCCCGCTGCGAAGCGGTGGCCCGGCTGATGGTGCAGCACGACAGCTGGATTCAGCGCGCGCTGGGGCTGGCGATGGCGCGGGCCGTCGTCGCCGCGCGGCCGGACCGGCGGCCGGCGTGGGAGGCGACAGCCCAGGCCTACGAGGCCGTGCAGGAATGGGCACGTAGCGAGTCGGAGCGTCTCTTGAATGACGCGGAGACCGCTGGCCCGCGAGCGTCGCCCTGCGCGGACACGGCAGAGGCGCGCCGCATGCTGCACGACACGGTGATGGCCAGCGAGTGGGAGCGCCGGCGCGAAGGCATGGACCGCTCCGGCCTCAGCGAAGCCGCGCTGGCAGCGCGCTGGCGCCAGCGCGAGGGCCGCAGCGTGCTGGACCCGATGCCGGCAACGCGGCCGGCGTCAGCGCCGGTGCCAGGCCGGTGATGGCGGCGCAAGGACGGCGGCCGATGCCGAGCATGGAGCGGACATGAAGAGCAGCAGGCGGCGGTGGTTGGTGTGGGGCGGCGCGCTTGCCCTGCTGCTGGCCGGTGGCGGGTGGCTGGGCAGGCAGGGCTGGCTGCCTGGCGAGACCGCGGCGGGCCGCGCCGTTGCCGGGGCGGCCCCGGGCCACGCGCGACTCGCTGCCGACGCGCCCGCCAGCGCCGCGCTCCGGGGGAAGGCCAGCCCGGCGGGTGACAGCGTGGCGGCGAGCGCGCCCGCAGGCACCGATGACGACGCCATCCCGCCGGAAGGCCTGGAGGTCTGCGGCGTGCGCCGGGTCAGCGCCGACGAGCTGCGGCGCTGGAAGGCCGACCCGGCGCGCGGCCGCGCCGAAGCCGACAAGGTGTCCGAGCAGATGCAGCGGGTGGGCGACGCCGCCCTGGCACGGCTCGCCGCACGGCTGGCGGCGGGTGATGAGCGCCAGCAGGTCGCTGCGCGGCTGCTGATGCAGGACCGGGATGGCGCCGCGCTGCTGGCCGCGCGCAGCAGCGATGCGCTGGCCTACCAGATGGCCTTGACGGCCTGCGGCGGGCCCGGGGGCGACACGCCCCACTGCGCGCGCCTGACGCCGCAGCGCTGGGCGGCGCTGGACCCGTCGGACGCGCGGCCGTGGCTGCGCCTGATGGCGGCGGCCCAGCAGCGCCAGGACGCGGCCGGCGTGGCCGCCGCGCTGGCCGAGGCGGCGGCGCGGCCTGCGTTGTCGCGCGGGCAGTTCCTGCTGGAGCGGCAGGCTGTCGCGGTGGCCGGCGCCGTGCCGGATGCCGCAGCCATCGGCAACGCGTTGGTTGCCATCATCGGCATGGACGCCGCGATGCCTGGGTTCGACCTGGGCGCGCCGCTCAGGGCCTGCCGCGGCGACGCGCTGCGCGACACGACGCGGCTGGCGCAATGCCGGGCGTTGGCGCGCCAGGTGCTCGCGAACGCGACCGACCTGGGCGAGGCCACGGTCGCGCAGGAGCTGGCGGACCGCGTGGGTGTGCCCCGCGAGCAGCAGGCCCATGACGCCGCGACGCTGAAGGCCGCGCAGGACCGCTACTTGGAGCGGGCGTTGACGGACATCGGCAGCGACTGTGCAGCGATGCAGCGCCTGAAGCGGCTGTCGACCGAGCGGGTCGCGACGGGCGAGCTGGGCATGGCGCTGTCGCTGCTGCCGGCGCGATGAGCGATGCTGCGGGTGATGGACAGCGACGTCATGCAGACCAGGACCGCACGGCACAGGCGCTGGCGATGGGCGGCCGCCATCGTGCTGCTGCTGTCGGCGACGGGCGGCTGGCGGTGGTGGGCCGCCGGCGGTGAGCCCGACCCGGCTGACGCGGCCGGCCAGGCGGCCAGTGCAGCAGCAGGGGAGGCCGGCGCCAGCGGCCGCGCGCTTGCCGGCACGGCGGCGTCTGCGGCCTCCGGCGTGGCGGCGGCCCCGGCCGGCGCCGTGGTGAACCTGGCGCTGGGCGCCGAGACCGTTGCAGTGCCGGCCGACGGGTTCACGTTCTGCGGCGCGCGGCGCGTGTCGGTGGACGAACTGAAGCGCTGGGCGGCCGACCGCACGCGCGGCCGCGACGAGGCCCGGCGTCTCGAAGCGCAGATGCAGGTGGCCGGCAAGGCCGGGCTGGTGAGGGCGTCGGCGCGGCTGGCCATGGGCAGCGAGCGCCAGCAGGTGGCCGCGCGGCTGCTGATGCGCGACCAGGAGGGAGCCGCTGCGCTGGCCGAACGCAGCCTGGACGTGCAGGCTTACCAGATGGCGCTGTCTGCCTGCCGCGGCATGGGCGGCAGCGGCGCGGGGCCGGCGTGCGCGCGTCTGAGCATTCAGCGCTGGGCCGAGCTGGACCCGACGGACGCGCGGCCATGGCTGCGGTTGATGCGCGAGGCCCACCTGCGCCAGGACGCGGCCGGTGTGGCCGCGGCGCTGGCGGAGGCGGCGTCACGGCCACGCTGGTCGCGCGCGTCGTCGCTGCTGGAGGGCCAGCTGCTGGCGGTGGCCGACGCGGTGCCGGACGCGGGCGAGCTGGGCAATGCGCTGGTGCAGGCCATCGGCTTCGATGCGGCGATGGATGACACCTGGGACGTGCTGGTGCTGTCGAGCCGGGCGTGCAAGGGCGAGGCCTTGCGCGACGCGAACCGCGCGGCCCACTGCCGCGCATTGGCGCCGCGCATCCTGGCCCAGACCTATGACCTCGGCGAAGCCCGGGCCGCGCAGGCCTTGGCCGACCGTGTGGGCGTGCCTCGCGAGCAGCAGGCGCACGATGCGGCGACGCTGCAGGCGGCAGAAGCGCAACGCGCACAGGAGATGCCGGACGTGAACCCGACCTGCGAATCGCTGCAGGCCCTGCGGCAGTTCTCTGCCGCGCGCGTCGCCTCGGGCGACCTGGGCGTGGCGTTGGCGGCGCTGCGGCCCGGTCAGCCGGCGCGCTGAAGCAGCAATTTGCGCAGGTGCTCGACGATGAGCGGGTTGACGCGCTCCGCCTCGGCGATGGGCGCCATGTGGCCGGCGCCTTCCAGCATCAGCAGTTCCACGCGCGGCAGTCGGGTGACCAGCGTCTGCGCAACGCGCTTGGCGCTGGCGCGTGTGGCGCTGCCGCAGATCAGTCGCACCGGCATGCGCAGCGTGTCCAGTTCGGCGTCGCTCCAGCGCGCGTCGCCCAGCGCCTCGAAGTGTCGGCGGATGGTGGGCATGGGCTCGGCCAGGCGGGCGCGCTGGCCCTCGTCCAGCTCGGGCCAGACGTCGCGGCCCTGCCAGTAGCCGACGAAGCCGCGCGCGGCCTGGTCCAGGTCGCCACGGTCCAGCGCGGCGGCCACGTCCGCGGCCACCTGCTGGGCTTCCCGCCACTCGGGCAGGTTCTCGCCCAGCGCCGGCAGCACGCCGAAGGCGACGGGCTCGTACAGCGTCAGCGCGCGCACGCGCTGCGGGTGCAGCAGCGCGAGCTGCAGCGCCGTGGCGCCGCCGTAGCTGTGGCCCACGAGGTGCAGCGGCTGGTCCGGCGGCAGGTTCAGGCCCGCGAGCACGTCGTTGGCCTCGATGCGCAGGTCGCCGCGCTGGCCGTCGGGCCAGCCGGCGCGGCCGCCATGGCCGATCAGGTCGGGCGTGTGCCAGCGCCCGGGCAGGCCGGCAGCGCCGGCGTCGGCCTGCAGGCGGCGCCATTGCTTGCCGCCGGCGCCGCTGGAGTGCAGGCAGACGATGGGCAGGGCGAAGGGGTTGATCATGGCGGTGGGGCGTTCAGGATGTCGGACCGGCATCGTACGGCGCGGCCTGGCCTGTAGGCCCGGGCCTACCGGCGCCCGGGCGGCGGGCCGATGCCGGCGCGGCGCGGGTGCGCCTAGGCTGAAGCACCTCAATCATCAACAGGAGCGCGCCATGACGCACGCCAATCGAGTTTCCGCGGCCGCGCTGGCCTGTGTGCTGCTGGCCGGTTCGCCCTGGGCGGTGGCCCCCGCCCAGGCGCAGCGCAGCACGCAGACGGCGGCACTGCGCGTGACGGGTTTCGACGTGGAGCAGGTGGACCGGCTGGAGCCGGGCGCCGAGCTGAACTTCACCGTGTGGGGCACGCCGGGCGCCGCGGTGATGCTGCAGATCGATGGCAGCCGCCGCCAGGTGCGGCTGGACGAGACGACGGCGGGCCGCTACCAGGGCAGCTACGTGGTGGGGCGCTCCGACCGCATCACGCAGGAGTCGCGCGTGCACGCCAACCTGCGCTCGGGCAACCGCGTGGCCACGGCCACGCTCGGTGAGGCGCTGCAGTCGGGCTGGCCGCTGCCGGGCGAGGCGGCGCTGCCGGAGATCCAGTCGCTGTCCGTCACGAGCGCACCCGGCCAGGGTCGCTCCGAGGCACTGCGGTACACGCTGCGCGGCACGCCGGGCGGTCAGGCGTCGGTGCAGCTGCAGGGCAGCCAGGCGCGCAACGTGGTGCTGGACGAGGTGCGCTCGGGCGAGTACGTCGGCACCTATGTGCTGCCGGCTGGGGCGTGGGTGGACACGCAGCAGCCGCTGGTGGCGCAGCTGCGCCTGGGTGACCGTTCCACGCAGACGCGCGTGGCCGAGGCCTACGCGGGCGTCAACCTGCGCGCCACCCGCGCCGGCTACGACGCCTGCGTCGACTGCGCCACCGTGCAGGCGATCAACGAGGTCGTCGTGGACGGCGAGGGCAAGGTGCTGGGCACCGTGGCCGGTGGTGTGCTGGGCGCGGTGGTGGGCAGCCAGTTCGGCAAGGGCGATGGCCGCACGGCGGCCGGCGTGGCCGGCGCCGTGGGCGGCGCGCTGCTGGGGCGCGAGATCCAGCGCCGCAACAACCAGCGCACGCAGTACGAGGTGGTGGTGCGCATGACCGACGGCGTGCAGCGCACGGTGGTCTATGCCGAGCGGCCCACCTTCCGCGTGGGTGACCGCGTGCGCGTGGCGGGGGACACGCTGGAGTTGCGCCGTTGAGCGTGAACGCCTGGGAGCCTGCGCGGTAGAGGCCACGCAGCCTCCCGACGGGCCGAGCATTGCGCCGTGCCCCGGGGGGCGACGGGTCAACCCGTGTTGCGCAGGCCGGCGGCGATGCCGTTGATGGACAGGTGGATGCCGCGCTGCACGCGCTCCATCGCCGGGTCGTCCTTGGCGATGTGGCGGTAGCGGCGCATCAGCTCGACCTGCAGGTGGTTCAGCGGGTCGATGTACGGGAAGCGGTGCTCGATGGAGCGGGCCAGCGAGGGGTTGGCCGCCAGCCGCTTGCTGTCACCAGTGATGAGACTGAGCATGGCCTGCGTGCGCTCGAACTCCTCCTTGATGGCAGAGAAGATGCGCTTGCCCAGCTTCTTGTCTTCCACCAGCTCGACATAGCGTTCGGCCAGCGCGAGGTCGGCCTTGGCGAGCACCATGTCCAGGTTGGACAGCAGCGCGCGGAAGAAGGGCCAGCCCTTGAGCATGCGCTTGAGCAGTGCGAGGTTCTTGGCGCGCTGGGCCGGCTCATCGCCGAGGAAAGCCTCCACGCCCGAGCCGAAGCCGCACCAGCCCGGCAGCGCCACGCGGGCCTGGCCCCACGAGAAGCCCCAGGGGATGGCACGCAGGTCTTCGATGGCGCGCGTGGCCTTGCGCGATGCGGGGCGCGAGCCGATGTTCAGCTCGGCGATCTCGCGGATGGGCGTGCTGGCGAAGAAGTAGTCGGCGAAGCCCGGCGTGCCGTAGACCAGCTTGCGGTAGGCGTCGAAGCTCGCGTCCGACAGCGCCTGCGCCGCCTGCAGGAAGCTCTTGGGCGCGCTCTGCGTGGGATGCAGCAGCGTGGCCTCCAGCGTGGCGGCGACCAGCGTCTCCAGGTTGCGCCGACCGATCTCGGGGTGGGCGTACTTGGAGGCGATGACTTCGCCCTGTTCGGTCAGGCGGATCTGGCCGTTCACGGTGCCCGGGGGCTGGGCCAGGATGGCCTGGTAGCTCGGGCCGCCGCCGCGGCCCACGGTGCCGCCGCGGCCGTGGAACAGGCGCAGCGTGATGGGGCCGACGCGCTTGAGCTCGTCGAACAGCTCGACGAGCGCGATCTCGGCGCGGTACAGCTCCCACGACGACGTGAACATGCCGCCGTCCTTGTTGCTGTCGGAGTAGCCCAGCATGATGTCCTGCTCGCCGCCCGAGCGGTCCACGAGGCCGCGCACGCCGGGCAGCGCGTAGAACTCGCGCATGATGTCCGGCGCGATGCGCAGGTCGCCGATGGTCTCGAACAGCGGGACGATGATGAGGTCGCTGGTCGCGTACTCGGACAGCACGCCGCGCAGCAGGCCCGTTTCCTTCAGCAGCAGCGCCACTTCCAGCAGGTCGCTGACCGATTCGGTGTGGCTGATGATGTAGTGGCGCAGCGCCTCGCGGCCGAAGCGGGCCAGCGCCTCGCGGGCGGCCTCGAAGGTGGCCAGTTCGAACTGGGTCTTGTCGGTGTAGCTGGCGCCGATGACGCGCAGCGGGCGGGCGTCGTTCAGCAGCTTCAGCAGCAGCGCGCGCTTGGCGGCTTCGTCCAGCGCGGAATAGTCGCTCTCGATGCGGGCGACGGTCAGCAGCTCGGCCAGCACCAGCTCGTGCTGGTCGCTGCTCTGGCGCAGGTCCAGCGTCGCGAGGTGGAAGCCGAACACCTGCACGGCGCGCATCAGCGGCGCCAGGCGCGGCGCGATCAGCGCCTCGGCGTGGTGGGTCTTGAGGGACGCCTCGATGATGCGCAGGTCGGCCAGCAGCTCGTCGGGCGTGCGGTAGGGGTCCTGCGGCGCGACGGCGTGGCGCAGCGCCTCGGTGCCGGTCAGCTCGTGCAGCGTGGCGGCCAGGCGGGCGTACATGCCGGTGAGTGCGCGGCGGTAGGGCTCGTCCAGGCGATGGGCGTTCTGGTCGGGGCTGCGTTCGGCCAGCGCCTGCATCTCGGGCGACACGCCGGTCAGGCGCAGCGAGATGGACAGCTCGGCGCCCAGCTCGTGCAGCTCGGTCAGGTAGTGGCGCAGCGCCACTTCGCTCTGGCGCTGCATCGCGCGGCGCAAAGTGGCAGCGCCGACGTTGGGGTTGCCGTCGCGGTCGCCACCGATCCAGTTGCCCATGCGCAGGAAGCTCGGCAGCTTGGCGCCGGGCAGATGCTCCTCCAGCTCGGCGTAGAGCTTGGGGATCTGGCGCAGGAAGGTCGAGTGGTAGTAGGACAGCGCGTTCTCGATCTCGTCGGCCACCGTCAGCTTGGAGTAGCGCAGCATGCGCGTCTGCCACAGCTGCGTGATGCGGGCGCGCAGCAGGCTCTCGGTCTCGCGCTGCTCGCGCTCGGTGCCGTCACGGTCGCGCTGCTCCAGCAGGCCGGCGACGGCGCGCTCGGCGTCCAGGATGCTCTTGCGCTGTACTTCGGTCGGGTGGGCCGTCAGCACCGGCGAGATGAAGCCGCGCTGCAGCACCTCGGCGATCTCGGTCGGGCGGATGCCGGCCTCGTGCAGATGCTCCAGGCAGTAGGCCAGCGAGCCGGGCTGCAGGCTGCCGGCGCGCTCGTGCACGTCGCGGCGGCGGATGTGGTGGCGATCCTCGGCAATGTTGGCCAGGTGCGAGAAATAGCTGAACGCGCGGATGACGCTGACGGCCTGATCGCCCGACAGGCTCTTCAACAGCTTGTCGAAGCGCTTTCCGGCTTCCTTGTCGTGCTTGTGGCGGTAGGCCACCGACAGCTGGCGCACACGCTCGATCAACTCGAAGGCTTCCCGGCCTTCCTGCTCGCGGATGACGTCGCCCAGCAGCCGCCCGAGCAGGCGGATATCGGCAACCAACGGCTCGTTTTTGTCCGTCTTCTTGTCGGCATCAGGGCGGGAAGCAGCGGCTCGTGAGGGCATGACGGGTCGTCCGATGAAGTGGCGGGATTCAAAAAGGTAACGAAGTTACCGAAATATGACTCTAGCAGTTTCTTCTTCGGGCGGGCCCGGCCGGCGTCGTGTTGTTGCTCGAGTTACAGCTCGCCCGTCGCGGGCACGGAGCTGTCGGTCAGCATGTTCAGGACGGCGACGATGTCGGCCGCGTCCTGCGGCGTGAGCGCCGGCTGCTCGCCAGCGCGCCGGAGTGGGGCGCCTTGCTCCAGGTTGGCGCGACAGGCCGCGGGCAGGTCGTTGATGCGCCGCACCTGGCCGCCGCGACCGGGTACGGGTGCGCCGGGTCGGTGTCGCGCGTGGCGTAGAAGGCCGCCGCGTCTTCAAGCGTCGCGAAGCTCGCGTTGTGGAAGCACGGCGCGGTTACGGCCGCGTTACGCGGCGACGGTGTGCGGAACAGGCCACACAGCTCGGTGCGGTCGGCCAGCTCGGTGCGGCCGCAGCGCCCCAGCCCGAAGAGCGCAGGGTTCGGGTGGCGCGCGATTGCTGTCACTCCAGCGTCCACCTGCTGCTGTACGCACGTCGGATTCATCGACGACCTGCAGGCGCAGGACGGCGAGCACCTGTCGCGGCTGATGAACGCAGCCGAGTGCGACCTGGCCCGGCGTGGCGAGTTGCCGCGGGATTGCCGGTCCGTGCTGGGGGTGTGCTGCTGCCCCAGCCTGGATGGGCTGGAGCAGCCTGGATGGGCTGGATGTTTGCCGCGCTTCGCGTGCGTTCAGCGCGCGCCCATCCTCCTCAACAGCTTGCGCGGGCGAACTGGACCGACTGCTGGGGGCGGGCGACTATGAATATGTCTGCGGACCGCTCAGTCCGCCGGAGGTGGTGGCGCGTATGGGCTTGGTGGCGACATCGCGGGACATGCGCTGTGGGGATGGGCGGGCGGTGCCGTGCGTCTTGCGCGGGCGGGGGCGTGATGGCCACGCGATGTTGGCCTGGTGTGCCCTGGTGATTGCCCGTAGTCGTTGCGTTTTCGCCATCGCTGCGGGCGTCTCGCAAACCTGATTGCAACGATAAACGGAATCGACTATCGTTGACAGCGTTGTCAATTCATTGCCGGGACGGTTGTTTTCAATCGGCGCGACCATGCGCTGAGATCGCTACCAATTCTGGTTCGGAAAGTCGTGTAGCTTTGCACTTCCTGTTGCGGCGCTGCACGTCGCCCGGGCGCTTCGGCGGGTGTTGCGAATTGCGCTAAGTCACTGCTGCAACTCGCGTAAACCCCAGCTGAACAGGGGTGGGCAAAAAAATACAGTACGTCAGGCAACTGAGGTGACAGCCCTGTCCAAAGGCTGGTTGTTAACGCTACCAGCGTCTGGTATCAACAAGCCGCCGCCAGCGCCACCCGGCGCGAGCGCCTGGTTCAAAGCAAGCAAGGAGACAAATGAAACACCCCCAGATTTCCAAGTTCCGGCGTCAGCCCGCTCACGCGCGCCTGAATCCCGTGGCGCTGGCCTCGACGCTGGCGCTGCTGACGGGCGCCGGCGCCGTCCAGGCTCAGCAGGCCGCTGCGGCGACACCGAATCAGTCGCTGGAGACGGTTGTCGTCACGGGCATTCGCAAGTCCCTTGACAGCGCTGTCACGCTCAAGCGCGAGTCGCGCGGTCTGGTTGATGGCATCGTGGCCGAGGACATCGGCAAGTTCCCCGACACCAACCTCGCCGAGTCGATGCAGCGCATTGCCGGCGTGTCCATCGACCGCAACAACAGCGGCGAAGGCTCGAAGGTCACGGTTCGTGGTGTCGGCCCGGAATTCAACATGGTGCTGTTGAACGGGCGGCAGATGCCGACGTCGTCCGGCGGTGCACGTGCCTTCGACTTCGCCAACCTGGCTTCCGACGCGGTTTCCGCGCTGGAGGTGTACAAGACCGCCCGCGCCTCGTCGCCGACGGGTGGTATCGGCGCCACCATCAACGTCAAGACGGCCCGCCCGCTGGACGTGCGCGAGCGCATCGCCAGCATCGGTGTCAAGGTCAATTCGGACGCATCGGTCTCCCGCCTGCCCGATGAGATCAAGGGCGACAAGCTCACGCCTGAAATCTCCGGCCTCTACAGCGACGCGTTTGCCGACCGCACGATCGGCATCGCGATCAACGGCAGCTATTCCAAGCGCAACTCGGGTTCCAACAACGCGTTCACCGGCAACGGCTGGCAGACGCAGCCCATCACGAACGGCACTGCAGGTACCGCGTACGACGGCGTACCGGCCAGCAACCTGAAGAACTTTCCCACCAGTGGCTTCGTCACGCACACGAACGACGTGCGCTATCGGGTGACCAACCTGGAGCGAGAGCGCCTGAACGGTCAGGCCGTGCTGCAGTTCGCGCCGTCCAAGGCCTTGAAGTTCACGCTGGACCACACGCTGGCCATCAACAGCGTCAAGTCGCGCGCCATCGAGAACTCCGCCTGGTTCGGCCCGTCCTACTCGGGCCCGCTGAACGGCGCGCCGCCGACGACGTTCGTCAGGACGGGCGATGTGTCCGACCCCATCATCCAGACCGCCACCTGGGACGGCACGCACGACTACGCGATGTACGCGGCCCAGTTTGCGACCAAGACCAAGCTGAACTCCACCGGTTTCAATGCGGCCTGGAAGGTCAGCGAGGCGCTGAACATCGAGCTGGATGCTCACTCGTCGAAGTCCAAGACCAGCCCGGACAGCCCCTACGGTTCCAACAGCGTCATCGACCTTGCACTGTTCAATCAGGGCAATACGACGATGTACTACGACCAGAAGTTCCCGGTCATGAGCTCGCCGGGTCTGGCGTACGACTCCAACAAGACCACCGTCACGGGTTCGCAGTTCCAGAACGACTTGTCCGACCAGAAGGTCGATCAAGTGCAGTTGCATGGCACCTATCGCCTGGGTACTGACGACAAGCTGCTGGCGGGTCTGGGTTTCACCAAGCTGAACAACCGCACGGCCAGCGTCAACAACTTCCACGGCGACTGGGGCGGCATCGGTCCTCAAGGCTCGTTCAAGAACGTGAACGTGTCGCAGTACAGCCTGCCCAGCTTCTTCAGCCGGATTCCGGGCAGCGGCGACTCGCGCCAGTTCCAGACGTTCTTCGTGCCGGACTTCGACGCCCTGCGTGCCCAGGCCATCAAGAACGCGCAGTCCTTCCGCCCGACGTCGCTTGGCGCCGGCGCTCCGCTGACCAAGGCAGAGGCCGAAGCCTACTTCTCGCCGCTGCCGGACTACACCAGCGGCAGCGACTGGCGGACCACCGAGAAGTCCACCTCGCTGTATGGCCAGTGGGACCACTCCTTCGACACCGAGATGCCGATGAACCTGTCGGTGGGCCTGCGCTATGAGCGGACCAAGATCGAATCGTCGTCGCAGGTCACCTCCTACTCGGGCACCAACTGGTACGCGGAAAACGAGGTGTCCCTGACGGGCGGCACCAGCACCTTCGGCACGAAGACCGGCAGCTACAAGTACTTCCTGCCGAGCATCGACTGGGACATGGACGTGACGTCCAACCTCAAGGTGCGTGCCAGCTACGGCGTCAACATCGGCCGCCCCAACTTCGGCGACATGCTGGGCGGCATCAGCCTGAACCCCAACTCCGGCCGCTACAACATCCACGGCAGCGGCTCGACCGGCGACCCGGCGCTGAAGCCGCTGAAGTCCAAGAACCTGGACCTGTCTGCCGAGTACTACTACGCCAAGTCGTCGTATGTGGCTGCCGGCGCCTTCTACAAGAAGGTGACGGACTTCTTCAGCAAGAAGGTCGTCCAGGCCACCTTCGCCGGCCTGAACCAGCCCGCCAGCGGCCAGTACTACGACGCCGCCCGTGCTGCGGGCATCGCCGCCGACAAGCCCAAGCTGCTGCGCAACTACATCTTCCAGAACTACAACGGCCGTCCGGGCGTGAAGGTCACGGACGCCAGCGATCCGACCTTCCTGAAGGGCGACATCCTGGGATCGGTTGCCGGCGCCCAGCCGCTGGTGTTTGACATCACCACGCCGTCCAACGGCGATGGCGACACCATCAAGGGCCTGGAGTTGAACTTCCAGCACATGTTCGGGTCCACCGGCTTCGGTGTCTCGGGCAACTACACCTTCGTCAGGAGCGGCCTGAAGTTCAACAACAACAGCAGCAGCACGAGCACGCAGAGCGGTCTGGTGGGTATCAGCGATTCCGCCAACCTGGTCGGTTTCTATGAGAACGACGTGTGGTCCGTTCGCCTGGCCTACAACTGGCGCGACGAGTTCCTCGCGGCTCGTGTGAACGGCGACGCCAACGACCCGGTGTACACCGAGCCGTTTGGTCAGGTCGACGCGTCCATCGGCTACAAGTTCGGCAAGAACCTGACGTTGCAGGTGGACCTGCTGAACCTGAACGACGGCTACATCCGCCAGCATGGCCGCAGCAAGAGCGAAGTCCTGTCCAACGTGCAGACCGGCCGCCGTTACCTGATTGGTGCTCGTTATCGCTTCTAAGCGATGAGCACCACCGCCCGGTGATCGCCCCCCGCGGGGCGTGCCGGGTGGCCGATCTTGGCCGAGGCGGGCGTGCTGCGCCCGCCTCGGCCATGTCTGTTTGTACAAGTCCTGGGCGTTTGCGGCCTGCCACGCAGCCGCAAGGGCCATACTTTCCCGGATGAATCTCGAGGTGACAGCGGTTCGGCGCATCGTGGTGCTGGGGGGCGGTTCGGCAGGCTGGTTGACCGCCGCGACGCTGGCTGCGGAGCTTGGCGGTGAAGGCCCTGACGGGCTGCAGATCACGCTCATCGAATCCCCCGACATGCCGTCCATCGGCGTGGGCGAGGGCACCTGGCCGACGATGCGCGCCACGCTGCAGCGCATCGGGCTCAGCGAGGTCGAGCTGGTGCGCGAGTGCGACGCCGCGTTCAAGCAGGGCTCGCGCTTCGACGGCTGGCTGCATGGCGCCGCCGGTGCCGAGGGTGACCGCTACTACCACCCCTTCACGCTGCCCCACGGCTGGGGCGACGTCGAACTGGCGAGCGCGTGGCTGCAGGGCGGCCGCGAGCTGCCGTTCGCTGCCAGCGTGGGCGCGCAACCGCATCTCTGCGATGCCTTTCTTGCGCCCAAGCAGACGACGACGCCCGAGTTCGGCGGCGTCATGAACTACGGCTACCACTTCGACGCCGTCAAGCTGGGCCATCTGCTGCAGCGACACGCGACCGTCAAGCTGGGCGTGCGCCATGTCGTCGACCACGTCGCCGCCGTGCGATCGCACGAGAACGGTGACATTGCCGCGCTGAGTACCCGCTCGCACGGCGACATTGACGGCGATCTCTTCATCGACTGTTCCGGCCTGGCCAGCCTGCTGCTGGGCCAGCACTACGGCGTCGCGCTGCGCTCCGAGAAGGACGTGCTGTTCAACGACAGCGCGCTGGCCGTGCAGGTACCGCACGCCGACGCGCAGGCGCCGCTGGCCTGCGCCACCGTCTCCACGGCCCACGTCGAAGGCTGGACCTGGGACATCGGCCTGCCCACGCGGCGCGGCATCGGCCTGGTGTTCTCCAGCAGCCACACGGACGATGCCGCTGCCGAGCGCGCGCTGCTCGCGCATCTGCGGCGCAACGGGCTCTCGCTCGGCAACGCGACGCCGCGCCTGCTGCGCTTCAACCCCGGCTATCGCGAGCAGTTCTGGCACCGCAACTGCGTCGCCGTCGGCCTGTCTGCCGGCTTCATCGAGCCGCTGGAGGCGTCGGCGCTGGCGCTGGTTGAACTGTCCGCGGCCTTCATCCGCGACGAGATGCCGGCCCGCCGCGCGGACATGGACCTGGTGGCCCGGCGCTTCAATGCGGCCTTCGCCTACCGCTGGGCGCGCATCATTGATTTCCTGAAGCTGCACTACGTGCTGAGCCGCCGTGACGACAGCGCCTACTGGCGCGAGCACCGCGCGGCCGCTACGCAGCCCGACTCGCTGCGCGAGCTGCTGCAGCTGTGGCACCACCGTGCGCCGTCCCGCAATGATGTCGACCGCGCCGAGGAGGTCTTCCCGGCGGCGAGCTACCAGTACATCCTCTACGGCATGCAGTTCGAGCCCGCGCTGCGGGCGCTGCGCGCCGACCGGCTGGCTGCGGCGCGCTCCAGTCTGAAGGACGTGACGACAATCACCCGGCGCTTGCTCGGCGGCCTGCCCCGCCACCGCGAGCTCATCCAACACATCCGCGCGCACGGCATGCCGCCGGCCGCCTGAGAGGGTGAAAGCGAATCCAACATGCCCGCCTTGCCGCCCCAAAGCGCCCCACTCGTCGTTGCAAATGCTCGCCGTAGCCCGAGCTACGGCTGCGCTTTGCGCCTAGATTGGGGTGCTTTGGAGCGCCCCTTCGGGCACGCCGGACTCCCTCTCACCCTCTGACCACTGACGAGACCTCATGCCGCAACTGCTCAACAACATCCAGCACAAGGACGTGCGCGTCATCACCCAGCGCGGCGCGCAATGGGGCGACGACCTCATGTCGGCCCCCATCACGGTCGACGAGTTCCGCAAGGTCCAGGCGCATTACCCCATCGTCTTCCAGCCCGACGGCAACGGCAGCTTCGCGCCGGCGGCGCTGTTCGGCCTGCAGGAGGGCGACAACCTGTTCCTGGACGGGCAGGGCTGGGATGCCGACTACCTGCCGCTGTCGGTGCAGCGCCTGCCGTTCTCCATCGGCGTCGCCGACGGTGAGCTGCGCATGATGATCGACATGGACAGCAAGCGTGTCAGCCAAGGCGCGGAAGGCGAGGCCGTGTTCCTGCCTCACGGCGGCATCACCGACCTCACCGAGAACGCCAACGCCGTGCTGCGCGCGCTGCACGAAGGCCTCGAGGCCACGGCCGACTTCGTGCAGACGCTGGTGCGCTACGAGCTGCTGGAGCCCTTCGTGCTGGATGTCGAGCGCCCTGACGGCTCGCATGGCCAGCTGACGGGCTTCTACTTCATCCACGAGGAGCGTCTTGCCGGGCTGGACGCGCAGGCCGTGGGCCTGCTGCATCAGGCCGACTACCTGCAGCCGATCTACATGGCCATCGCCTCCGTGTCCAACTTCCGGGCGTTGATCAAGCGCCACCTCGCCCGCGGGGCCTGATCGCATGAGCGCCCACGCACTCGGTGACGTGCCGGCCGACGTGCTGCGGTCCACGCAGCCCGTGGTGCTGCGCGGGCTGGTCGCGCACTGGCCGATGGTGCAGGCGGCGCGGCGCTCCGACGCCGAGTTCTGCGACTACCTGCGCGGCTTTGGCGCCGCCAAGCGCCTGCTGGTGTGGCGAGGCTCGGCGGACATCGGGGGGCGCTTCTTCTACAACGACGACCTCAGCGGCTTCAACTTCGAGCGCCAGCGGAGCACGCTGGAGGTGGTGCTGGGCGAACTGCTGGCCGGCTCGCCCGATGCCCTCTACGTCGGCTCGACCGAGATCGACGCTGCCTTCCCCGCGCTGCGGCGGCACAACGACCTGCCCGTGCTGGCCGGCTTCGACCCGATCGTGAGCCTGTGGCTGGGCAACCGCATCCGTGTGGCGCCGCATTTCGACCTGCCCGACAACATCGCCTGTGTCGTCGCCGGGCGGCGCCGTTTCACGCTGTTCCCGCCCGAGCAGGTGGGCAACCTCTACATCGGCCCGCTGGACCTCACGCCCGCAGGCCAGCCCATCAGCCTCGTCGACCAGGCGCATCCCGACCTGGATCGCTTCCCCCGCTACGCCGAGGCGCTGCGGCATGCCCAGGTGTTCGAGCTGGAGCCCGGCGATGCACTTTTCCTGCCCAGCCAGTGGTGGCATGGCGTCGAGTCGCTGGACGCTGTCAGCGGGCTGGTGAATTTCTGGTGGCGCCAGTCCCCGCCCTACATGGACACGCCGTTCAACGCGCTGATGATGGCGTTGCTGACGCTGCGTGACCTGCCGCCGGCGCAGCGCGACGCCTGGCGCGCGCTGTTCGACCACTATGTGTTCGATGCCAACGCCGAAACCGCCGCGCACATCCCGCCCGCTGCCCGCGGCCTCCTGAACCCCATCAGTGACCACGGCGCGCGCCAGGTGCGCGCGCTGCTGCTGAGCCGACTCAACCGATAAGCGCGCCGCCGCCCATGAACACGCAATCTGCGCCCAAGCCCGTCAAACGCGTCGTCATCGCCGGCGGCGGCACCGCCGGCTGGATGGTCGCCGCCGGCCTGTCCAAATGCCTGGGCAAGCAGGTCGACATCCGGCTCGTCGAGTCCGAGGAGATCGGCACCGTGGGCGTCGGCGAGGCCACCATCCCGACGCTGCACATCCTTCACGAGATCCTGGACCTGGACGAGAAGGAGTTCATCCAGGCCACGCAGGCCACCTTCAAGCTGGGCATCAGCTTCGAGAACTGGCGCAACGTCGGCGAGGACTACTTCCACTCCTTCGGCAAGACCGGCCAGGGACACTGGACGGCGGGCTTTCACCACTTCTGGCTTGAAGGCCGCCGGCGCGGCCTGGCCAGCAGCTACGGCGACTACTGCCTGGAGCTGCGCGCGGCGATGGACAAGCGCTTCGCGCTGCTGCCAGACAACGGCATCAACTACGCGTACCACTTCGACGCGACGCTGTACGGCCAGTACCTGCGTCGCTTTGCCGAGAACCTCGGCGTGCAGCGCCTCGAAGGCAGGATCGCGCAGGTTCAGCAGGATGCCGACAGCGGCTTCCTCACGGGCCTGCAGCTGGCCGACGGCAGGCTGGTGGAGGGCGACTTCTTCATCGACTGCACCGGCATGCGCTCGCTGCTGCTGGGCGAGACGCTGGGCGTGCCGTACGAGAGCTGGTCGCACTGGCTTCCCTGCGACAGCGCGCTGGCCGTGCAGACCACCCGCGTCGGCGAGCCCGTGCCCTACACCCGCTCCATCGCCCATCCCTGGGGCTGGCAGTGGCGCATTCCGCTGCAGCACCGCGTCGGCAACGGCGTCGTCTTCAGCAGCCGGCACGTCAGCGACGACGAGGCCAAGGCCGCGCTGCTGGCCAATGTCGAGGGCGAGGTGCTGCGCGAGCCGCGCGTCATCCGCTTCACGCCGGGTCAGCGCGAGCGGGTCTGGGAGAAGAACTGCGTCGCCATCGGCCTGTCCAGCGGCTTCCTGGAGCCGCTGGAGTCCACCAGCATCCACCTGATCCAGAAGGGCCTGACGCGGCTCGTCGAGCTGTTCCCCACCGACGGCGTGCGCCAGAGCGACATCGACGAATACAACCTGCAGACGCGCGACGCCATCGAGGTCGTGCGCGACTTCATCATCCTGCACTACCACGTGACGAACCGCGACGACTCCGCCTTCTGGCGCGGCTGCCGTGACATGGCCGTGCCGCCGCTGCTCGCCCACCGCATCCAGCACTTCCGCGACACGGCGCGCATCATGCTGCGCCAGGGCGAGCTGTTCGCCGAGAACTCCTGGGTGCAGGTGATGCTGGGGCAGGGCATCGCACCCGCCAGCCATCACCCCATCACGCGCAACATGGACGACCGCGCGCTGGGCGAGTTCCTGTCCGGCATCCGCAAGGACATCACCCGCACGCTGATGAAGCTGCCCACGCACCAGCAGTTCATCGACCGGTTCTGTCCTGCGCCTCATGCCGACGTCCAGGGCGGCACAGCCGCGCTGCGCATCAACCCGGACGCCCGCGTGGAGGTGATGACGCTGGCCGACGGCGCGCGCGTCTTCATCGTCGACGACTTCGCGCAGGACCCCGACGCGCTGGTCGCGCTGCTGCAGGCCGACCAGCAGCGCTTCAGGCCCGTGCCGGGCCATCCCTACCCCGGCCCGCAGCTGGGCCTGCCCGACAGCATGCTCGCCGAGCTGGACGCGTTCTTCCGCCAGCGCCTGGGCGGCGCGCTGCAGCTGGGCGCGCCGCTGGGCGCGATGGCGCGGTTCTCGCGTGTCGTGCAGGACCCCGCCACGCTCGACGCCCGCCAGCGCATCTGCCACCGCGACGACTCCGGCATGGCCGCCGACGAGACCGTGGCCGCCGCGGTGCACTATCTCTTCAAGGACGAGCAGCTGGGCGGCACGGTGTTCTTCCGCTCGCTGATGTCGGAGGCCGACACCGCGCGCCTGCGGCACGACGCCGACGTGCTGGACGCCAGCGCCTTCGGCGACAAGTACGGCCTCGCGCCCGGCTACATGACCGAGAGCAACCGCTACTTCGAGGTCATCGGCCGCGTGCCTGCGCGCTGGAACCGCGCCATCTTCTACGACGGCGCCATCTTCCATTCCGGCGACATCCGCTGGGCCGCCGCCCGCGCGGGCTACCTCGCCGACCCCGGCCGGCTGACGCTCAACGCGTTCTTCAAGAGCCGCAAGCGCTGAGGCCGCGCGCCATGGCCTCGATAATCGTCGCCATGACCACCTCCATCACCATCGCCACGCGCGAGAGCCGCCTGGCGTTGTGGCAGGCCGAACACGTGCAGGCCCGTCTGGGCCGCGAGCTCGGCATCACCGCCACGCTGTTGGGCATGACCACCCGCGGCGACCAGATCCTCGACCGCACGCTGTCCAAGGTCGGCGGCAAGGGCCTGTTCGTGAAGGAACTGGAGACCGCGCTGGCCGAGGGCCGCGCCCAGCTGGCCGTGCACTCGCTGAAAGACGTGCCGATGGAGCTGCCGGAGGGCTTCACGCTCGCGGCAGTGCTGGAGCGGGAAGACCCGCGGGACGCCTTCGTGTCCAACGACTATGCCTCGCTGGCCGAGCTGCCCGAGGGAGCCGTTGTCGGCAGCTCCAGCCTGCGCCGCGTGACGCAGCTGCTCAGCCTGCGGCCCGACCTGCGCGTGGAGCCGCTGCGCGGCAACCTCGACACCCGGCTGCGCAAGCTCGACGAGGGCGGCTACCACGCCATCGTGCTGGCCGCCGCCGGCCTCAAGCGCCTGGACCTGGCGCACCGCGTGCGCGCGGTGTTCGAGGTCGAGCAGATGCTGCCCTGCGCCGGACAAGGCGCGCTGGGCCTGGAGATCCGCGCCGACGACGCCGCGCTGGCCGAGGCGCTGGCCCGGCTGGCGCACACGCCCACGCAGCTGGCCTGCGAGGCCGAGCGCGCCGTGTCCCGCGCGCTGGGCGGCAGCTGCAGCGTGCCGCTGGCGGCGCATGCGCGGTGGCAGGGCGGCACGCTGCGGCTGACCGCGGCGCTGGGCCATGCCGAGGCGCACACCTCGCCGCTGCTGCGCGCCGAGGCCGCCGGCGATGTGACCGACGCGGCCGGCGCCCGTGCGCTGGGCCAGCAGGCCGCCGCGCAGCTGCGCGAGCGCGGCGCCGGCGCCTACCTGCCCGGATGACCACCCTCATCGTCACCCGGCCCCGCCCGCAGTGCGAGGCCTGGCTGGCGCGGCTGGCGGCCCTGGGCGTGCAGGCGAGGGCGCTGCCGCTGATCGAGATCCTGCCGGCCCGCGACGGCGCGCCCGTGCGGGCGGCCTGGGCCGCGTTGGCCGCCACGGGCCTGGCCGTCTTCGTCAGCCCCAATGCCGTCGAGCAGTTCTTTGCGCGCGCTGGCGGTGCGGCCTGGCCCCCGCACACGCTGGCCGCCTGCGTGGGGCCGGGCAGCGCGCAGGCGCTGGCCTCTCACGGCGTGCCGGCAGCGCTCATCGTCCAGCCTGCGGCGGACGCCGCCAGCCTGGACTCCGAGCACCTGTGGCAGCAGCTGGCCCCGCGGCGCGACTGGGCCGGCGCCCGCGTGCTGCTGCTGCGTGGCGACGGCGGCCGTGAATGGCTGGCCGAGCGTCTGGCCGAGGCCGGCGCGCGGGTGGAGGCGGTCACCGTCTACCACCGCAGCGGCCCGCACTTCGACGCCGCCGAGCAGGCGCTGCTGGCCGACGTGCTGGCCCGGCCGGCTGCCCATGCCTGGCTGTTCAGCAGCGCCGAGGCCGTGGGCCACCTGCAGGGCCTGCCGCTGGCCGGCCAGCGCGCCATCGCCACCCACCCACGCATCGCCGAGGCTGCCCGCGCCGCCGGATTTCATCCTGTGGTTTTGGCGCGACCCGACCCCGAAGCGGTGACGCAGGCCCTGAAAGCCCTCTGACAGAATCCGTCGCACTGTGACCGAGCCGATTACCGCTGTTGTTCCCGCGGCCGAGCCCGCGGCCCCGCCGCCCCCCGCCCCCCACTCGCTGCCGGCCTGGCTCCCCTGGCTGCTGGCGCTGCTGGGTGCGGCCGTGCTGTTGTGCGTCGTGCTGGCCTGGCAGAGCCTGTCGCGCCAGCAGTCGCTGGAGCAGGAGCTGGTGCGCCGCCAGGAGACCAGCCACGCCGAGGCGACCGAGGCGCGGCTGGCCGCCAAGCAGTCGGCCGACCTGGTGCGTGACACGGCCGCCAAGGTTTCGCTGCTGGAGGCGCGCCTGGCCGAGGTGGCGCTGCAGCGCGGCCAGCTCGAAGAACTGATCCAGTCCATGTCCCGCTCGCGCGACGAGAACGTCGTCGGCGACATCGAGGCCGCCATCCGCGTGGCGCTGCAGCAGACGCAGATCACCGGCAGCGCCGAGCCGCTGGTGGCCACGCTCAAGCAGGCCGACGAGCGCCTGCTGCGCTACAAGCAGCCGCGGCTGGAGGGCGTGCGCCGCGCCGTCGCCCGCGACCTGGACCGCGTGAAGGCCGTCGCCACCGTCGACGTCTCCACGCTGACCATCAAGCTCGACGAGGTCGTGCGCATGGCCGACGAGCTGCCGCTGGTGTCCGGCGGCGACGCAGCCGCCACGCCGCGCGAGGAGCGCCGCGCCGATGCCGCGGCCAAGGAGCGCGAGCGCGCGCTGCAGCTGCAGCGCGAGCAGGCCGCCGCGGCCGCCGAGGGTCGCATGTCGCTGTGGTGGTGGCAGGCCACGCAGCAGCTGTCCAGCTGGACCGGCCTTGCCTGGGGCGAGGCGAAGACGCTGCTGCGCGTGACCCGCATCGAGCACCCCGAGGCCGCGCTGATCTCGCCCGACCAGAGCTTCTTCCTGCGCGAGAACCTCAAGCTGCGCCTGCTCAACGCGCGCCTGGCGCTGCTGAGCCGCCAGTTCGACACGACGCAGTCCGACCTGCGCGACAGCCAGGAGATGCTCAGCCGCTACTTCGACACGCGCTCCCGCAAGGTCGCCAGCGTCGCCGAGCTGCTGCGCCAGGTGGCCGGCCAGGCCCGCCAGGTCAGCGTGCCGCGGCCGGATGACACGCTGGCCGCGCTGACTGCTGCCGCTGCGGGGCGCTGATCATGCGTCTGGTCATCTGGCTGGTCCTGCTGTTCGTCGCCGCCGTCGTCGCGGCCCTGATGCTGGGCTCCAACGACGGTCTTGCCAGCTTCTACTGGAAGGGCTGGCGGGTGGACATCTCGCTGAACCTGTTCCTGCTGCTGCTGGTCGCCAGCTGCTTTGCGCTCGTCACGGCCATCCAGGCCGTCGAGGCGCTCACGACGCTGCCCAAGCGCGCCCGCGAGTGGCGGCTCGCGCAGCGCGAACGCAGCGCGCAGCTGGCGCTGCGCGAGGCGCTCGTCGAGTTCTTCGGCGCCCGCTTCAGCCGGGCGCAGAAGGCGTCGCAGAAGGCGCTGCACATCCAGTCCGCCACGCCCGAGCTGGCCGCCGACCAGGCCTTCATGGCGCTGGCCCACCTGCTGGCCGCCGCCAGCGCGCACCGCCTGCAGGATCGCCGCCACCGCGACGAGCAGTTGAACCGTGCGCTGGAGCTGGCGCGCCGCACCGGCG
This sequence comes from Pelomonas lactea, assembly GCF_043555885.1. Taxonomy (NCBI): domain Bacteria; kingdom Pseudomonadati; phylum Pseudomonadota; class Betaproteobacteria; order Burkholderiales; family Sphaerotilaceae; genus Roseateles; species Pelomonas lactea. The sequence continues at coordinate 837,600 of NZ_JBIGHX010000003.1, forward strand.
GCGCGCGCGCGCAGGAGGACGGTGCGCGGCTGCTGGCCGCCGAATGGGCGCTGGACGACCGCGACGCCAACCGCGCGCTCGGCCTGCTGGCCGAGCTGCCGCCCGGCGTGGCGCGTCGCACGCAGGCGCTGCGGTTGCGCCTTCAGGCGTCGCGCCTGGGCCGGCAGCCGCTGGACGCGCTGCGCACCGCGCGGCTGCTGGCCAAGCACCAGGCCTTCTCCAAGGTGGCCGCGCAAGGCCTGCTGCGCTCGCTGGCCTTCGAAGCCCTGGACGGTGCCCGCGATGTGGACCAACTGCGCACCGTCTGGCAGCAACTGGACCCGGCTGACCGCCGTGATCCGCTGGTGGCCGTCCGCGCCGCCCAGTGCGCCGCCCACCTCGGCGCGCCGGACGACGGCCGCGGCTGGCTGCGACCGTTCTTCGACGATCTGGGCGACCTGCAACCCGATGACCGCGCTGAGCTCGCGCTGGCGCTGGTGCCCGTGCTGGCCGGCTGCGGGCCGGACTGGTTGCAGCGCCTGGAGACCGCACAGTCGCGTTTCCCGCGCGAACGCGCGCTGGCCTATGCGCTGGGCCACGCGCTGGCCGAGCGCCAGCTGTGGGGCAAGGCGCGCCTGATGCTGGATGCCGTTGCGGAAGACGCCACCATGCCCGCCGCCGCGCGTCGGCGCAGTTGGCTGGTGCTCGCGACGCTGGCCGAGCAGGAGGGCGACGACGGCCGCCGCGCGCGCTGCTTCGAGTCGGCCGCGCGACTACCCTGAGGCGCCCGCGATGCAGCCTTCGATGGCTTTCCAGGGGGGGCACGACATAAAACCGGCGAACTCTTGCTGAGGGTGTGAAAATCTGGTTATACTGTGAGGCTTGCAGCGGCTGTAGCTCAGTTGGATAGAGTACTTGGCTACGAACCAAGGGGTCGTGGGTTCGAATCCTGCCAGCCGCGCCAACAACAACAAGAAAGTTCTCGGGTCCGTGCGTTAGCGCGCCGCCCGCACCACCGTCGAAATACCAGCGGCTGTAGCTCAGTTGGATAGAGTACTTGGCTACGAACCAAGGGGTCGTGGGTTCGAATCCTGCCAGCCGCGCCAAAACAAGAAGATGTTGAAACGCCTCGAAGCTTGCTTCGGGGCGTTTTTCTTTGTGCGCTTGGAGTGTTTGCGCGCGACTAGCGCGAGAAGCGGGGCGCGGCCGCTGGCTGCCAGTGACCGTCGTCGTCTTGTACGAAGCTGCCGCGCGCCTGCGCGTGCGGGTGCTGCGGCGCCTCGGCCAGCGTCAGCACCGGCGCGAAGCAGACGTCGCTGCCCTCCAGCAGCGCGGTCCATTCGTCGCGCGTCTTCTCGCGGATGCGTGCCGCCACGCGCTCGCGCAGTGCCGGCCATTGGCGGGTGTCGTGCTGGGCCGCGGGGTCGACATCGGTGAGGCCCAGGCGCTGCAGCAGTGCCGCGTAGAACTGCGGCTCCAGCGCGCCCAGCGACACGTGCCGGCCGTCGGCGCACTCGAAGCAGTCGTAGAACGGTGAGCCGTGCAGGAAGAAGTTCCGTGCCGGGTCGTCGGCCCACTGCCCGGCGGCGCGCAGCGAGTGCAGCAGGCTGGACATCAGCCCCACGCCGTCCACCATGGCGGCGTCCACCACGCGGCCGCGGCCGGTGCGCTGCGCGTCCCACAGTGCGGCCATCAGGCCGAAGGCCAGCAGCATCGCGCCGCCGCCCATGTCGCCGATCAGCGTGGCCGGGATGCTGGGCACCACGCCGGGCCGCGATGCGACGGACAGCACGCCGGTCAGCGCCACGTAGTTGATGTCGTGCCCGGCTGCCTGTGCGAGCGGGCCGGTCTGGCCCCAACCGGTGACACGGCCGTAGACGAGCCGCGGGTGGCTGGCCACAAACGTGTCGGGCCCCAGCCCCAGCCGCTCCATGACGCCGGGGCGGAAGCCCTCGATGACGGCATCCGCGCCGTCGATGAGCCGGCGGGCCTCGGCCAGGCCGTCTGCGTGTTTCAGGTCCAGCGTGACGCGGCGCTTGCCGCGGTCCAGCCCGGTGCCGGTGGTGATGGCCGGCGTCCCCGGGCGGTCGATGACCAGCACGTCGGCGCCATGGTCGGCCAACAGCATGCCGGTCAGCGGGCAGGGGCCGAGGCCGGCCATCTCGATGACGTGCAGCCCGGCGAGCGGGCCGCGGGAGGAGGGCGCTTGCATCGGACAATGTTGGCATGAGCAAGGCTTTCACCAAGGAATCCGACGCGCCGGATGATGATGACGGCGACGGCCCGTCGCTGCCGGCGCTGCCCGCGGGCACGCGCAACTACATGACGCCAGGCGGTTACGCGCGGCTGCGGGCGGAGTTCATGCAGCTCATCGACGTCGAGCGACCGAGGATGGTGGAGACGGTCTCGTGGGCGGCCAAGAACGGCGACCGCTCGGAGAACGGCGACTACCTCTACGGCAAGAAGCGGCTGCGCGAGATCGACCGGCGGCTGCGCTTCCTGACCAAGCGGCTGGACATCGCCGAGGTGGTGGACCCCAGCGCCCACCATGGCTCCGAGCAGGTGTTCTTTGGCGCGACGGTGACCTACGCCACCGCCCGGGGCGACGAGAAGACGATCACGATCAAGGGCATCGACGAGTCCGACAGCCTGGCCGGCGAGGTCAGCTGGATCTCGCCCATCGCACGCACGCTGCTGAAGGCGCGCGTGGGCGACGAGCTCAACCTCGTGACGCCAGTGGGCGTGGAGAAGATCGAGGTCGTCGAGGTGACTTACCCGGCGCCTGCCGCCGGGGAGTGACGAAGCCCCCGGCGCCTGCCGCCGGGGAGTGACGAAGCCCCCGGCGCCTGCGGCCGGGGGGTGATGAAGCCCCGGGCGCCTGCGGCCGGAGCGTGATGAAGCTCCCCGGCCGCGGCCGGGAATGGCTCAGGACTTCTTCGGCGCCGGCTTGAGCATCGCGTCGGCGCGGGCCTTCTCCTCGGGCGTCAGGCTTGCCGCCAGCACAGGCAGTGCCGCGGCGGCCTGCGGGTGGCCCAGGCTCTTGCTGAGGCTGCACCAGGCGTAGGCGGCGGCCATGTCCTTGTCGCCCCCCTGGCCCTGGGCCAGCATGACGGCGAGGTTGAACATCGCGTCCGGCTGGCGTCGCTGCGCGGCGGCCTGGAAGAACTGGCGTGCGGTGGCCAGGTTCTGCGGCACCACCTCGCCGCGGTAGAAGAACGTGGCCAGCGCGTTCTGCGCGTCCGCGTTGCCCTTGAGGGCGGCGTCCTTGTAGAGCACGACGGCGCGCTCCGGCGCCGGGGCCGGCAGGCCTTCGCCGAGGTCCATCATGCGGGCGGCGGCCAGCGTGGCGTCGAGGTGACCGGCCTTGGCGGCGGCGCCGTAGTAGGCGCCGGCGCGCTGGAGGTCCAGCGGCACGCCGTCGGGTTGCCGAGGCAGCTGGTGGTGGTAGAGCTGGCCCAGCATGTAGAGCGCGGTCACGTCGCCGGCCTGACTGGCGGCTTCCAGATAGGCCAGCGCTGGCTTCACGTCGGTCTGCGTGCCGATGCCGCTCAGGTGCGCCTGGGCCAGCAGCGTGCCCGCGGGCTCGAAACCGTAGTCCAGCGCCTTGCTCCACCACTTGTAGGCCTGGGCCGGGTCACGCGCGACGCCCTGGCCGGCAAGGTGGATGCGGGCCAGCAGCAACGCCGCCTCGACGCGCGTGTTGATGAGGTCCGGCTTCTGCGGGTTGAACTGGAACCGGTCCTTGACCGGGTCGTAGCGCGCGTCGACGACCTCGCGCAGCCAGGCGATGGCCTTGGGCGTGTCGCGCGGCGTGCCCAGACCGAGCAGGTGCAGGCGGCCCAGCATCAGCGCAGCTTCCTCGTAGCCGAGCTTCTTCCAGCCCTGCTCGAAGCGCGCACGTGCCTCGGCGTAGTTGCCGGCCTCGTAGGCCTCAAACGCCTGCGTCAGCGACTTGTCCTTGCGGGCGATCCAGTTGCGGCCGGCGGCGAACCGGCGGTCGCCGGCACCGCAGACGGTGGCGGGGGCCATCGCGTCCTTGCCGCCGGCGCCGAACGCCGTGGTCTGCTCCTCGATGGCACTGCCCACCGATGCCGTCTTGGCGTTGCCGTCGGGGCTGAGGTCGCTGAAACGCTCGGACTCGTTGGACGGACTGTCCATCAGGCGGAAGTCCCGCATGTAGGCCAGCGTCACGGCGTCATCCGCCGCCGAGTAGCCGCTCATGAACGCGCAGGACGACGCGAAATTGCGCGACAGCACCTTGCTCTTGGCGGCGTCGACGATGGAGGGGTCGACGCCGCCGCCGCGACTGCCGTTCACCTTGACGGTGTCCAGCGTGTTGGCTGCGGGGGCGCTGGCGGCCGGTGACTGCGCCTGCGATACCGCGGCCAGGAGGGTCAACGAGAGCGCCAAGCCGGCAGACGCCGCCCGGCTTGGAGTTCGGGAAGGGCGGACGCTGTCGGTCACGGACACTCCTCCTGCTTAACGCGGGCTGCGCAGCGTGAAACCCACCATGTAGCGGCGGCCGCTGTAGCCGTCCGTGTAGATGCTGGGCACGCCGTCGGCGTAGTCCTGGTAGCCGCCGGTGTTGCTCTGCACGCGCTCGCCGGTCAGGTTGCGCACGTCGGCGAAGATTTCCAGGCCGTTCTTGAAGCGGTAGGAGACCTTGCCGTCGACGTAGGCCGTCTTCTTGCCCCAGATGGGTGCGCCGGGGTTGTAGCTCGTCAGGCCCGTGCGGTAGGCCGTGCCGACCGACGGGTAGTTGAAGACGCCGACGTTGTTGCCGGTGTTGGGCGAGAACAGGAAGTAGCGCGGTGCCACGACCTGCATCGCCACGCGGGCCTGGAAGCCGCCGTCGTCATACCAGAGCGATGCGTTCCACGAGTACTTCGGCTCGTTGCCGACCGGCATCACGTCGCCGCTGATCAGGTCCAGCACCGGGGCGCCCTGGCTGGAGCGGGCGCGGCTGTAGTTGGCGTCGATGCCGGTGTAGCGCAGGATGGACGGCAGGAAAGTGAAGGCGGTCTTCACGCCGAACTCGATGCCACGGCGGGTAGACGGGGCTGCGTTGTCCCACTGCGAGAAGTTGAACTCGATGTCGCGCAGCGCCGTGCCCGTCTGCGGGTCCACGGCGTTGCTGTTCTGGAACACCTTGGTGTTGTTGCGCAGCCGGCCGATCGTGGGCGCACCGATGAGACCGCGCTGGCGGAAGACGCTCAGCGACAGGCTGGTGTCTCGGTTGGCATACCACTCCAGTGACAGGTTCTGGTTGACGTTGGTCTGGGGTTTCAGCGCCGGGTTGCCCATCGTGCCGGTGCAGAACTGGTCGGCAACCGAGCCATCGGCCTCGTCGGGGCTTTCCTCCTGGATGACCTGGCTGAGCGCGCAGACCACGTTGGTGCCGCCAGAGGCCAGCAGCTTGGACATGGGCGGGCGCGCAATGGTGCGGCCGATGTTGTAGCGCGCCGCCAGCTTGTCGGCGATGGGCCAGAACGCAAGGTTCAGCGACGGCATCACGTCGGTGGACTTGTCGGCGATGGTGGCCGCCTGCACGACGGAGTAGGTGGTCGTGCCGCCCGGGGCGGTGGGGTTCAGCGGGTCGAACGACGCCGTCTTGCGCACCGAGCGGAAGGTGATGAAGCCGGTGCCCTGCACGTCGGTCTGCACGACGCGCACGCCGAAGTTGCCCGACAGCTCGGCATTGCCCCACAGCGGCAGCTCGAAGTCCGACATCAGGTAGGCGGCCTTGCTCTTCTCGGAAAAGCTGGTCATGGGCATGTCGTAGACCTTGCCGTCTGACGCTGTGCACTGGCGGAAGCAGTCCAGCCGAACCGGGATGCCCGCCAGTTGGAACAGCTTGTCGACATCGATCTGGTTCCAGCCGTCGATCAGGTTGGCCGGGCGGTCCTTGGAGCCGCCGTAGAACTGGCCGGCGGGTGCTTTCGTCAGCGTCTGGCGCACCAGTTCCTGGTACTGCGCCTGCGTCAGGGTGTTGGTGCCGGCCACCACGCTGCCAATGCCCTTGTTGGCCTGGTTGTTGGGGATGTAGCCGTAGGCGCAGGGCTGGCCGCCCGTGCCCTGCGAGCCGGTTGTGTTCTCGCAGCCGATGACATTCCAGCGCGTGTTGACCGGTTCCATGTAGACGGCCGGGACATAGCCGGCTTGACCGAAGGTGCCCACGGCGTCCCGGATGGTGCCGCCGGCGCCTGTCCAGGTCTTGCCACCGGTGTCGCGGAAGTTGATGCCCCCCTTGAGCGACGTGAACACCGGCACCTTGTCGACCAGGTTGTAGGCCACGTCCACCTTGGCGGTCTTCTCGCTGCTCTCGGTGTCGAAGGAGCGGATGACCAGCAACTGCGTGTTGTTGGTGTAGAGGCCGCGCTGCGCACTCGTGTAGGCCGGCGTGGCGACCGGATTGAGCGCCGACACGGGATTGGCTGCAAGTGCGGCGCCGGGGCTGGTCTGCGAGTACAGCGCTGCGTTCAGCTGGTCCATGCCGTTGGGCAGCGTGAACGACCACAGGCCGTTGCTCGGGTCCAGCTTGTAGCTGCCCAGGCCGTAGGTGTAGCCGAAGGACGCGCGGCGGTCATAGCGCATCGCGGTGGACTTGGTGTAGCCCGCCAGCGCCTGCACGCTCAGGCGGCCGTCCTTGTACTCCCCGCCGCCGATCAGCGTCTTCGAGTCGGTGTCGATGCTGCTGAAGATGGTGTCGGTGCCGAGCACGCCGTTGTTGGTCGAGTAGCTCGTCACGTGGTGGGACGAATCGACCGTGTAGCCGGGCAGGATGCTGGTGGTCGTGCCCAGCACGAGCGGCGCATTGCTGGCGCGCCAGGAGTGCGAATTGGGCAGCAGAGAGGCCACGGCGCTCGACGCTGGGTTCAGCGTGCGCACGTTGGTCGTCGTGTTGTCGACGAACGTGCCGGCCGGGTTGAAGATGGGCGCGCTGCCCACGCCCAGGAAGCCGACGACATCGTCAACGTGGCGCTTGTTCAGGCTCAGCTTGGTATAGACGGTGAGCTTGTCGTTGACCTTGAAGTCCAGGCGCACATCGCCGCCTTCGCGCCGGTCATCCTGACTCTTGAAGTTGTAGCGGAAGCCGGCGGTTTGCGACGGCGTGTAGTCGTTCCACTGGTTCAGGCAGGTGATCTGCTCGTTCTGACGCTGGGTGTAGGCATTGGTGCGGTTGTTGCCGCTGGTCAGGGCGTTGGTCTGCGCCGTCGTCAGGTTGGGAAACAACGTGAAGCAGTCCGCCTTGGTCTGGGCCGAGGCCGACTTGGTGATCAGCTCCAGCGGCGTGGCGGAGTTGAAGACACCTCCGCCGATGAGCGTCGCTACGTTGTTGGGCGTGTTCATCTCGGGACCGTTGACGGTCGCCGGGTTGTAGGTGAACGTCTTATCGGGCGAGTTATCGAAGTCCGCCAGCCGCACCAGGCCCTGCTGGCCGTTGCTGCCGCCCTGCGTGATGCCGTGCTGCTCATTCTGCAGGCGCGACTTGTTCAGGTTGATCAGCACGCCCAGGCGCTTGTCGAAGAACTTGTCCGCCAGCACCAGGTTGTAGTTGGGCGTGTTCTTCTTGTTCAGGTCGGTTTGCGTGACCGCGGCACGCAGCGAGTAATAGGGCTTGTCGAAGTCCAGGCCGGTGCGGGTCGTGATGATGACGCCGCCTCCCAGAGAGCCTTCCACCATTGCAGCGGTGGAGCCCTTGACGATGTCCACGCTCTTGATGAGGTCGGACGAGAGTTCGCGGAACTCGGTGCCGCGGCCGTCGCCGCCGCCCAGCAGGTCGGTGCCTGCACCCGAGCGCACGGCCATGCCGTCCATCTCGACCCGGGTCAGCTCCGGGCCGTTGCCGCGGATGGTGACGTTCACGCCCTCGCCGAAGTCGCCGCGGTCCAGCGCCACGCCGGCGATGCGCGAGATGGCCTCGCCGATGTTGCGGTCCGGGAAGGCGCCGACGTCCTCGGCGACGATGGAGTCCTGGTTGGTGGCGGCGTTCTTCTTGCGGTCGATGGCCGACTGCTGCGAGCGACGCGTCCCGATGACCAGCACCGTCTCCAACTCGTTGACCGGCGCCTTGGCCTTGGGCGCCTCGGCCGGCTTGGCGGCAGCCGGCGCGGACGCCGCTGCGGCGGGTGCGGCCGGCGTCTGGGCCAGGGCCGCCTCGTGGGCCATCAGTGCGAGGGCAATGGAAACAGCGGTGCCGATGTGGCTGCGCTGCAGCATGGGAGTGCTGGTCATGGTCTCTCTCCGTGTTCGCCGGTCCCGATCCGGCCGTCGTTGTTTTCAGGGTTCTGGCCCGTCACGGAGAGCTGGGTCCGCTACTCCGTTTCAGGCGTCGGAGCGGACCTTAAACATGGGGTTACATCGCGAGAAATACGATTTCCCGAATTTGCTATCTCGCCCAGGAATACCGGGGCCGGAAACACTGGTTAACCCGCGGACGCGAACAGAAACACTCACGGCGCTGAGCGGCCGTGGTGCCCACCGGCAACACCGACAACGGTGTCAGGGACGGGTGCGGGAGACGCGCTGAACTGCGGGTGTGCGGCGCAGCACGCGCAGCACGTCAGCCAGGTGCAGTCGGTCGCGCACGGAGATGAGCAGGCTCATTTCCACCTCTTCCAGCGCCGGTGCCTCGTCGCCCATCGCGATGTGCGTGATGTCGGCCTCGGCTTGCGCCACCGCCTGCGCCACCTGGGCCAGCACGCCCTTGCCGTTCGTCAGCAGGAGCGACACGCCCACCTCGAAGCCGCGCGTGAGCTCCTCGGCCCATTCCACGCGGATCCAGTGCTCGCTGTCGCGCTGGAACAACCGCTTGCCGACGGCGCACTCGCAGGTGTGCACCACCAGGCCTTCGCCGCGGCCCAGATAGCCGCGCACCTCGTCGCCGGGGATGGGGCGGCAGCAACTGGCCAGCTGCACGGAGGCGCCTTCACTGCCGTCGATGGTGACGCTGGCGCGGTCCACCGGCGTCTCGGTGAAGCGGCCCAGCGTCAGCGCCAGTGCGTCGGGGCGTTGGCCCTGTTCGGCCATCAGCCGGGCCAGCTTCTTGGCGATGATGGCGGCGATCTTGCGGCCGGCGCCCACGTCCACCAGCAACTGCTCGGTGCCGGTGCTGCCGGCCCAGTCGGCCAGCTCGTGCCAGATGGGCGCGGCGGGGTCGTCCAGCTCCAGGCTGGGCAGGGCCAGGCCTTCCACGCGCATGGCCTGGGCCAGCATCTTCTCGCCCAGCTCGCGCGACTCCTCCTGCTCCAGGTCCTTCAGGTAGTGGCGGATCTTGGAACGTGCGCGGCCGGTGCGCACGAAGCTCAGCCAGGCAGGGTTGGGGCTGGCACCGGGCGCTGTGACGATCTCGACGATGTCGCCGCTTTTGAGCTCGGCGCGCAGCGGTACGGCCTCGCCGTTGACCTGGGCCGCCACGCAGTGGTCGCCAACGTCGGAGTGGATCGCATACGCGAAGTCCACCGGCGTCGCGCCCTTGGGCAGCGCCATGATCTTGGACTTGGGCGTGAAGACGTAGATGGAATCGGGGAACAGGTCGATCTTGACGTGCTCCAGGAACTCGTTGGCGTCGCGCGTCTCGTCCTGGATGTCGATGAGGCTCTGCAGCCAGCGCGCATTGGCCTGCTGCGCGATCAGCGCCGACGCCTGCTTGCCGCGGCTCTTGTAGATCCAGTGCGCCGCCACGCCCTGCTCGGCGATCTGGTGCATGCCCTCGGTGCGCAGCTGGAACTCCAGCGGCGTGGCCAGCGGCCCCATCAGCGTCGTGTGCAGAGACTGGTAGCCGTTGTCCTTCTGGTTGGCGATGTAGTCCTTGAAGCGCCCGGCCTGCGGCTTGTAGAGCTGGTGCAGCACGCCCAACGCGGTGTAGCACTGCAGGGGCTCCTCGGTCAGGATGCGAAAGCCGAAGATGTCGCTGACCTGCGCGAAGCTCATCAGCCCCTTCTCGCGCATCTTCTTGTAGATGGAGTAGACCGTCTTCTCCCGCCCTTGCACGGCCACGCGCATGCTGGCCTTGGCGAAGGCGGCGCGGATCTCGCCCTCGATGCGCGACACGAGGTCGCGCCGGTTGCCGCGCGCCTTGGCCACCGCCTTGGACAGCGCCGCGTAGCGCCAGGGGTGGAAGTAGCGGAAGGACAGGTCTTCCAGTTCGCGGAAGGTCTGGTTCAGGCCCAGCCGGTGGGCGATGGGCGCGTAGATGTCGAAGGTCTCGCGGGCGATGCGGCGCGCCTTGTGCGGCGCCATCGCGCCCATCGTGCGCATGTTGTGCAGGCGGTCGGCCAGCTTGATCAGGATGACGCGCAGGTCGCGGGCCATCGCCAGCAGCATCTTGCGGAAGGACTCGGCCTGCGACTCCTCCTTGGTGGAGAACTGCAGCTTGTCCAGCTTGGTCAGCCCGTCGACGAGGTCGGCGGTGGTGGCGTCGAACTTCTCGATCAGTTCGGCCTTGGAGACGCCGCAGTCCTCGACGACGTCGTGCATCAGGGCCGCCATCAGCGCCTGGGCGTCCAGCCGCCACTCGGCGCAGATGCCGGCCACGGCGATGGGGTGGGTGATGTAGGGCTCGCCGGTGGCACGCTTCTGGCCCAGGTGCGCCTCGTCGGCGAACTTGTACGCCTCGCGCACGCGCTTGACCTCGGCCTTGCTGAGGTAGCCCAGCTTGGGCAGCAGGGCGTCGAAGGAGGCGGCCTCCGCCGGCGTTGGCGGGGCCGGCTGCCGCAATCCAGGCAGTGTGAACCAGGCAGTCAGGGAGCGTTGAGCCATAGGGCCCCGAATTTAGCCGAAGCCTGCCCGTGCCCACGGCCCAAGGAAATACCGGGGCCGGCACCCTGGGGGTGGGCGATGCCTGCGGCATCCAGTCGCAGGTACATCGCCGGCGCCGGGCCCGCAGGGCCGAAATGCAAACGGGCGTCCGAGGACGCCCGTTTCATGTGCAGCGCGGGGCGGCTTAGACCGGCACCTTGCGCAGCATCTCCAGGCCCACCTCGCCGGCGGCGATTTCGCGCAGAGCGGTCACGCTGGGCTTGTTCTTGCTCTCGATGCGGGGGCTGTGGCCCTGGCTCAGCATGCGGGCGCGGTAGGTCGCGGCCAGCACGAGCTGAAAGCGGTTGGGGATCTTGGTCAGGCAGTCTTCGACGGTGATGCGGGCCATGGTGTTCCTTGGGTGTGAAGCGCGATCAGGGCAGATCGAGCGCCTGAAAGACGGCAGAGCGGTTGCGCCGCTGAGCCGCATATCTTAGCCGCTGCGCGTGGACGATGGCCTTGAGGTCGAAAACGGCCGTGTCGAACACCGCGTTCACGACGACGAAATCGAAGTTCTGCGCCTGCGCCACCTCGATGCGGGCGTTGTTCATGCGCTTGGCGATGACCTCGGGCGCGGTGTCGCCGCGGCGGCTCAGGCGCAGGCGCAGTTCGTCCCAGCTGGGCGGCAGGATGAAGATCAGCACGGCGTACGGGAACAGCTGCTTGATCTGCAGCGCGCCCTGGAAGTCGATCTCCAGCACCACGTCCTCGCCGGCCTGCAGCCGCGTCTCGATGCCGGCGCGCGAGGTGCCGTAGAGGTTGTCGTGCACCTCGGCCCACTCGAAGAACTCGCCGCGGGCGGCCATCGCGCGGAACTCGTCCGGCGAGATGAACCAGTACTCGCGGCCGTGCTGTTCCTGGCCGCGCGGCGCGCGCGAGGTGTGGGAGACGGAGACGGCCAGGCGGGCGTCCAGCTCCAGCAGCGCCTTCACGAGGCTGGATTTGCCGGCGCCGCTGGGGGCGGCGACGACGAAGAGATTGCCGGGGTATTCCATGTCGGGAGGGCGGGTTCGGTGGGCGGCGGCCGAGTGTCGGGCCGCGCGGCCAAGTCCTTGTGCAGTCACAAGTTTTGTTCGTGCAAGGCCGGGAATCCTTGGCGAACGGCAGCTGTTGATTTTAGCTTGTGCCTGCCGGGCAGCCCCGATGCGCGGAGTCAGCCCGGCCGCGCGCGTGCCCGGCTGCGGCGTCGATTCAGCACCGGTTTGACGGACGTCAATTCGCCCCCCGCGGCGCCTCTTAAAAATACGCATGCGAAATGCATATTAAAAGGAGCAGTCATGACACTGACCAGCTACGGCACCCGGATCGACCTGCGCCCGCTGTCCCCGCGCGAGCGACACCCGTTGGTCGTCAACACCTTTCGCAGCCTCGCCGCCGGTGAATCGGTCGAGCTGATCAACGACCACGACCCCCGGCCGCTGCTGGCGCAGTTCCGCGCCGAGTGGCCCGAGGGCTTCACCTGGGACGACGTCGAGCGTGGCCCCGAGGTCTGGCGCGTGCGCATCGTCAAGCTCGCCGCCCACGGCGACGGCCGCTGCTGCGGCTCCTGCGGTGGTGCCTGACGGCCGGCCGCTTCATCCACTACGAGGGCACATCATGAACACCGCAAGCAGGCTCTGGCGCTGGCTGGGCCTCATCTTCGTCCTGTCGTTCGGCGCCTTGGGCTACCTGGGCTGGCAGATCTATCTTTCCGCGCCGCCCATCCCCAGGCAGGTCGTCACGACCGACGGCGAGGTGCTGTTCACGGCCGAGCAGATCCAGCTCGGCCAGCAGGCCTGGCTGTCGGCCGGCGGCCAGCAGCTGGGCACCGTCTGGGGCCATGGTGCCTATGTCGCGCCGGACTGGTCGGCCGACTGGCTGCACCGCGAGGCCGTGGCGCTGGGCAACCTGCGCACGGCCGAGCAGCAGCAGGGCGGCCGGGCGCTCAGCGCCGCCGATCAGGCGGCCGTCGCCCAGACCGTGCGCGACGAGATGCGCCGCAACACCTATGACGACAGCAACGGCGTCGTGAAGGTGTCGGCCGCGCGCGCGCAGGCCATCCGCGACGTGGCGGCCCACTACGACGCCCTGTTCGGCACCGACCCGCGCCTGGACAAGCTGCGCGAGCAGTACGCGATGACGTCGGGCAGCCTGCCCGATGCCGAGAACCGCCAGGCGCTGACGGCGTTCTTCTTCTGGTCCGCCTGGGCGGCCACGACGGACCGGCCCGGCGAGACCGGCCTGTCCTACACCAGCAACTGGCCGCATGAGCCGCTTGTGGGCAACGTCATGAGCACGTCGGCGGCGATGTGGTCCATGGCCAGCATCGTGCTGCTGCTGGCCGGCATTGCCGCGATGCTGTGGCTGCACAAGGGCGATGCCCATGAGCAGGAAGCCGCCGTGCCCGCGGCCGACCCGCTGCTGGGCGCCAAGGCCACGCCGTCGATGAAGGCGACGCGCAAGTACTTCTTCATCGTCATCGCGCTGATGCTGCTGCAGATCGGCATGGGCGTCATCACCGCCCACTACGCGGTGGAAGGCCAGTCCTTCTTCGGCCTGCCGCTCGCGGACATCCTGCCCTACACCATCAGCCGCACGGTGCACACGCAGATCGGCGTGTTCTGGATCGCCACCGCGTGGCTGGCGACGGGCCTGTACGTGGCGCCGCTGCTGTCGGGCCGCGAGCCCAGGTTGCAGAAGCTGGGCGTCGACGCGCTGTTCTGGGCGCTGATCATCGTCGTGCTGGGCTCCACCATCACCGGCTGGCTGGGCACGCTGCAGCACCGCGGCGTGGACTTCAGCTTCTGGTTCGGCAACCAGGGCCTGGAGTTCACGAGCATGGGCCGCTTCTGGCAGATCCTGCTGTTCGTGGGCCTGCTGTTCTGGGTCTTCCTGCTGGGCCGCGCGCTGTGGCCGGCGTTGAAGAAGCCGTCGGAGACCCGCGGCCTCATCGCGATGGTGTTCCTGTCGGCCACCTGCATCGGCGGTTTCTACGCGACCTCGCTCGCCTGGGGCCAGCACACGCACTACTCGATGGTCGAGTACTGGCGCTGGTGGCTGGTGCACCTGTGGGTGGAGGGCTTCTTCGAGGTCTTCGCCACCGCCGTGGTCGCGCTGATCTTCACCAACCTCGGCCTGATCCGCGCCGCGACGGCCAACCGGGCCATCGTCGCGGAGACCATCGTGTTCCTGTTCGGCGGCATCCTCGGCACGCTGCACCACCTGTACTGGACCGGCACGCCGACCTCGGTGATCGCCGTCGGCTCGGTGTTCTCGGCGCTCGAAGTGGTGCCGCTGACGCTGATCGGCCTGGAGGCGCTGCAGACCTGGCGCCGTTCGCAGGGCGTGGCCTGGCTGTCGGCCTACAAGTGGGTCATCCTGAGCTTCGTCGCCGTGGGCTTCTGGAACACCGTCGGCGCCGGCCTGCTGGGCTTCGCCATCAACCCGCCGGCCTCGCTGTACTACGTGCAGGGCCTGAACATGACGGCGGCCCACGGCCACGCGGCGCTGTTCGGTGTCTACGGCATGCTGGGCGTCGGCCTGATGCTGTTCTGCCTGCGCGGGCTGTACGACCGTGCGCTGCACGCCGACAAGTGGCTCAAGCCAGCGTTCTGGGGGCTGAACCTCGGCCTCGGCATGATGGTCTTCATGTCGCTGCTGCCGGCCGGCATCTACCAGGCCTACCAGAGCATCACGCAAGGCCTGTGGCATGCCCGCTCGCCCGAGGTCATCCACTCGCCGGTGATGGAGGCGCTGGTGTGGCTGCGCGTGCCGGGCGATATCGTGTTCGCCGCCGGCAGCGTCTTCCTCGCCGTCTATGCCCTCTGCCTGCTGCGCCGCCCGGCGGCGCGCCAGGTGCCGGCCGGGGCAGCGGCGATCAAGCCTTGAACCCATGAAGCTCACCGCCTTCACCGACTACAGCCTGCGCGTGCTGATCTATCTGGCGACGGAACCCGACCGCCGGGCCACCGTCGCCGAGATCTGCGCCGCCTTCGACATCAAGGCCAACCACCTGACCAAGGTGGTTCACCACCTCGCCCGCTGCGGCTGGGTGGCCACGGTGCGGGGCAAGGGCGGCGGCCTGGTGCTGGCGATGCCGGCCGAGCAGATCAGCGTCGGCCGCGTCGTGCGCGACGCGGAAGGGCTGGACCAGCCGGCCGAGTGCTTCAGCAGCGAGCAGAGCCACTGTGCCATCGTGCGCAGCTGCCGCCTGAAGGGCGTGCTGGCCGAGGCCGTGAGCGCCTTCCATGCCGTGCTGGACCGCTACACGCTGGCCGACATCACCCGCAACCGCGAGGCGCTGGCCGGCGTGCTGCAGATCCACCCGGCAAGGGCCGCATGACGCACGGCGAGAACTACCCCTACGCCGGCGCCGAGGCGCTGCGCGCGCGCATCCTCGCGGCGCTGCACCGTGTCGTCGACCCGGAGGTGGCGATGAGCATCGTCGACGTGGGGCTGGTCTACGGCGTCACGGTGACGCCCGAGCGGCTGCACGTGCTGCTGACGATGACGTCCGCCGCCTGCCCGGTGGCCGACGTGATCCTGGACGACGCCTTCACCGAGCTGGAGGCCGTCGCGCCACCTGGCATGGCGGTGGACATCGAGCTCGTCTGGGAGCCGCCCTGGACGACCGACCGCATGAGCGCCAGCGCCAAGGCCTTCATGGGCTGGTGAGGCGGGATCCACCCATGCGCCACGGCCGCCACCCTCACGGACGCTGGCTCGCACCGCTGGCGCTGGCCGTGCCGGTCTTGCTGGTGGCCGGCATCGCAGGCGGCCTGCTGCGCGCCGGCGTGCCGCTGCCCGCGGCAGGCGGCGCCTGGCTGGGGGGCGCCGTGCAGGCGCATGCCTTCCTGATGATCAGCGCGGTCCTCGCGACCATCATCGCCGTCGAGCGCGCGGTGGCCGTGCGGCACCCGCTGTGCTTCGCCGGCCCGCTGGCGTCGGCCGGCGCGGGCCTGGCCCAGCTGGGCGGGGCCGCGGATGTTGCCGCCTGGCTGGCCGTGGCGGCGTCGCTCGCCTTCGTGGCGGTCAACGCGGTCATCGTCGCCCGGCAGCGCGCGGCGCACACGGCGCTGCTGGTGCTGGGCGGGCTGTGCTGGGCCGCCGGCAGCCTGCTGCACGCCCTGGGGGCATCGGCCGCCACGGTCGTGCCGTGGTGGTTCGCCTTCCTGGTGCTGACCATCGCCGCCGAGCGGCTGGAGATGACGCGGTTGATGCGCCGCCGGCCCGGGGCGTCGTGGGCGCTGTACGCCATCCTGGCGGCGCTGCTGCTGGGCGCGGCGGTGTCGGGCCTGCTGTTCGGCGTGGCGCTGGCGGCACTGGCCGCCTGGCTGCTGGCGTTCGACATCGCGCGCCGCACCGTGCGCGCCCACGGCCTGAGCCGCTACATGGCCGTCTGCCTGCTGCTGGGCTACGGCTGGCTGGCCGTCGCAGGGCTGGCCTGGGCGGCCACGGCGCTGGGCTGGCCGCTGCGCGACGCGGCGCTGCACGGCCTCGGGCTGGGCTTCGTCATCGGCATGGTGTTCGGCCATGCGCCGGTGATCCTGCCGGCCATCGCCCGCGTCAAGCTGCGCTTCGGCTGGGCGTGGTACCTGCCGCTGGCGCTGCTGCACGGCTCGCTGGCCGTGCGCCTGTTCGGCGGCGCCGGCCTGCTGGCCGCCGGCGCGGCCGGCAACGCACTGGCCATTGCCGGCTTCGCGGCCACCGTGGTTGCCGCGGCGCTGGCCTTTCGACATTCGCCGTCACGGCAAGGACTCCATGGCACTGATCCCTCTTGAGGAGCCGCCGCGCGCGCCGCGGCCCGCCTTCGCGCTGTTCGCGCTGGGCTTCCGCCCGTTCTACCTGCTGGCCAGCGTGTTCGCCGCGCTGTCCGTCCCGCTGTGGGCGCTGCAGTTCTCGGGCCTGCTGGGCCATGCCTACCTGGCCGGGCCGCTGTGGCATGCGCACGAGATGCTGTTCGGCTTCACGCTGGCCGTCATCGTCGGCTTCCTGTTCACGGCCGGCCGCAACTGGACCAACCTGCCGACACCCACCGGCGGGCCGCTGGCGGCGCTGGTGCTGCTGTGGCTGGCCGCCCGCGTGCTCGTGCTGACGCGCTGGGGCGTGGCCGCCGCCCTGGCCAACATCGCCTTCCCGCTGGCCGCGGCCGGCGCGCTGGCGGTGCCCTTCGTCCGCGCGCGCAACCGGCGCAACTACTTCTTCATCGGCCTGCTGCTGCTGCTGGCCGCTGTCGCCGCGGTCTTCCACCTGGGGCAGCTGGGGTTCATCGCGGTGGCGCCGCTGCCGGGCCTGCAGGTGGCGCTGGATGTGGTGCTCTTCATCCTCACCGTCATGGGCGGGCGCGTGATCCCGATGTTCACGAACAACGGCGTGCCGGGCGCGGCCGCGACGCGGCGGCCGGTGGTGGAGAAGGCGGCGCTGGGCCTGGTGCTGGCGCTGGGCGTGGCGGACCTGCTGGGCCTGGGCGGCTGGCCGGTGGCCGCCATCGCGGCCGCCGCTGGCGCCGCCCACGCCGTGCGCTGGGCGTTGTGGCAGCCGTGGAAGACGCTGCGCGTGCCGCTGGTCTGGGTGTTGCATCTGGCCTATGCCTGGATTCCCGTGCACCTGCTGCTGCGCGCCGGTGGCGCGCTCGACTGGGTGACGCCGTCGCTCGCGACGCACGCGCTGACGGTGGGCGCGGTCGGCGGCCTCGTCATCGGCATGATGACCCGCACGGCCCGCGGCCACACCGGCCGGGCGCTGCGCGCCGACGGCTTCGAGACGGCCTGCTACGTCGCCGTTCTGCTGGCTGCGCTGGTGCGGGTGGTGCTGCCGCTGCTGCAGCCGGCCTGGACGCTGCCGGCCGTGCAGGCCTCCGCGGCGCTGTGGTCGGCCGGCTTCGGTCTGTACGCGTGGCGCTACTGGCCGGTGCTGTCGCGGCCGCGCGTCGACGGGCGGCCGGGGTGAAGCCTAGCCGGTCAACTGAGCGGATGTCGCTGGCTTGACGCCCATCAAGCCTCGGGACGCGGCCAGCGCGGACGATTCGTCCTCGCCTCCCACCCTCGCGACGCCAAGGATTCCCATGAAGCTGCAGCCGTTTTTCGATGAGGTGCCCCGGATCGTGGTGCAGGACCCGCTCGCCCGCCTGCTGGGCTGCGCCGAGGACGGCCTGCTGGCGTACGGCTTCGCGGATGCCGTGCGGCTGACGGGCCATGCCTGCCCGACCGTGGCCGCGGCCTACTGGCTGACCTATCTCGCGCTTGAGCATCTGTACGCCGACACGCTGCCGCAGCGCGGCCAGATCAAGGTGGAGTTCCGCGATGACGCGCGCTCGGGCAGCAGCGGCGTGGTGGCCACCGTCGTGCAGATGCTGACCGGCGCCGCCGGCGGTTCGGGTTTCAAGGGCCTGGCCGGGCGCTTCGCGCGCGCTGGCCTGATCCGCTACAAGCCCGACCTGCTGAGCACGTTGCGCTTCACGCGGCTGGACACGCAGGAGGCGGTGGACGCCAGCGTCGACATGGCCCATGTGCCGGCCGACCCGCGCCTGCAGCCGCTGCTGGAGCGCTGCGTCGGCGGCCGCGCGAACGCGCAGGAGGAGGCCGACTTCGCGCAGCTGTGGCTGCAGCGGGTGCGCGCCCTGTTGCTGGACTGCGCGCGCGATCCGGCCGTCTTCCAGCTCAAGCCCGTCAAGCGCATCGCCGCCCTGGCGGCCTGACGGCTCGGCCCCGCGGCTTGCTGCCGGAGCGGGCGCAAACGTCGTCTATTCGAAGCGGCTTTGCACCACGTCAAGGCGGCCGCGCCTTTCTGGCTGCAGCATCGCCGTCTTCGTCGTTCAACCCCGGACCCGCCATGACCTCTCTCTCGCTCCTGGAACGCATGACGGCCGCCGGCCTGCGCCCGCTGCAACTGGCCGGCCGCCAGCTGCTGCCCATCGTGCAGGGCGGCATGGGCGTGGGCATCTCGGCCCACCGGCTGGCCGGCAGCGTCGCCGCCCAGGGTGCCTGGGGCACCATCGCCTCGGTGGACCTGCGCCGCCACCATGCCGACCTGATGGCGCGCAGCGAGGGCCTGGCCGACGGACCGGAGAAGAAGGCCGTCATCGAGCAGGCCAACCAGGAGGCGCTGGCGCGCGAGATCCGCGGTGCGCGCGAGCTTGCCGGCGGGCGCGGCCTGGTGGCCGTCAACGTGATGCGCGCCGTCAGCGACTATGCGGCCTCGGTGCGCACGGCGCTGCAGCAGGGCGCGCAGGCGCTGGTCGTCGGTGCCGGCCTGCCGCTGGACCTGCCCGAACTCGCGCAGGACCACCCCGACACGGCGCTGATCCCCATCCTCAGCGATGCCCGCGGCGTGGCGCTGCTGTGGCGCAAGTGGGAGCGCCGCCAGCGCATCCCCAGCGCCATCGTCATCGAGCACCCGGCCCACGCCGCCGGCCACCTCGGCGCGGCCCGGGTGGCCGACCTGGGCGATGCGCGCTTCGAGTTCGAGACCGTGCTGCCGGCCGTGCGCCAGCATCTGCGCGACGCCGGTGTCGAAGGCCAGGTGCCGCTGATCGCCGCGGGCGGCGTGCGCCGCTGCGAGGACATCCAGCGCCTGCAGTCGCTGGGTGCCGACGCGGCCCAGCTCGGCACGGCCTTCGTGGCCACGCAGGAGTGTGACGCCCACCCCAACTTCAAGCAGGTACTGGCCGAGTCGCGTGACGAGGACCTTGTCGAGTTCACCAGCGTGGCCGGCCTGCCGGCCCGCGCCGTGCTGACACCGTGGCTGAAGAAGTATCTGAAGGCCGAGGAGCGGCTGCAGACCGTGGCCCAGCTGAAGCAGCGCTGCACGATGGCCTTCGACTGCCTGGCCCAGTGCGGGCTGCGCGACGGCCTCAAGGGCTGGGGCCAGTTCTGCATCGACCAGCGTCTGGCGGCCGCGCTGCGCGGTGAGATGGCCAAGGGCCTGTTCTTCCGCGGCCGCGGCGACCTGCCGTTCGGCCCGCAGATCGCCAGCGTCAGCCAGCTGCTGGAGCGCCTGCTGACACCGGGCGTGCCGCTGGGCACGCCGGCGTGACGGGCGATTCGCCTCAGGTGTTGAACAGCAGCGCCTGATCGCGCGGCTGTTCGATGCGCAGCGGCTGGCTGGCGTCCGGCGCGGCGGCCAGCCCGGCGGCGGCGAGGCGCTCGCGCCAGGGTTCGGCGCCCAGCTGAGGGGCTGCGCGCAGCACCACGCCCAGCTGCCACGGCCAGTCGTCGGAGCCCGGCCCGGTGATGACGCGGTCGATGCCGCGCTGCTCGCGCAGCCGCTGCAGCAGCGCCGCCGAGGGTTCGAGGCGCCGCCACAGCGCCAGCGTGCCCAGCTGCGGCACCGGCGTGGGCGGCGGCTTCAGCACCAGGCCTTCGAGCTGGCCCTGGCGCCGCCAGGCGCTGAGGCTGGACAGCACGTGATGCTCGCTGCAGCCGAGCTGCCGTGCGCACTCGGCAAACGGTTTGGAGCAGACGGGCAGGCCGCGCTCCACGCAGGCGGCCAGCTGCGGGTCGTCGCAGCTCAGCGTGGTGTCGGGCGACGGCAGCCGCAGCCGCGCCAGCGGTGGCAGCGCCAGCCGCGCGAGCTGGCGGCCCAGCGCGGCCTCGTCCAGCGCCTCGATCTCGGCCCACAGCGTCGGCAGCCCGTCGCCGGCCTGGGCACGCTCGATGCGGAAGCAGCCGGGCAGCGCGGCCAGCGCGGTGGCGAAGCCGGGGGGCGCGTCGAACGCCAGCCGCCAGCGCCCGCGCCGCAGCGTGGCGCCCCAGCGCACGCGGATGGGCTGCAGCGCGCCGCTGCGGTTCAGCTCGCGGCAGGTGCTGAGCAGCTCCCGCGGCGTCGCACCGCTGCGCGCGGCCATCTGCCGGAAGGGCGAGGGATGCAGCGGGAAGTCCTGCTGCCAGCCCTGGATCAGGGTCTGGCGCAGGCCGGCGCAGCAACTGGGCGGAGACGCGGTCGTGGGCATGGTGGCCCATGCTCGTCGGCCCGCCGAGCCGCGACCTTGATCTGCCTTAAATCGGGCCGGCTGCGGGCTTGAGCGACGTCAAGCTCGTGCATCGGAGCGACTCAGGCGTGGCTGGCCGCCACCAGCGCCTGCGTGTAGGCGTGCCGGGCCTCGCCCCGGCACAGCGCATCGCTGCTCAGCGTCTCGACGATGCGCCCCTGCTGCATGACGGCGAGGCTGTCGCACAGGTGGGCCACGACGCCCAGGTCGTGGCTCACCAGCAGATAGGTCAGCCCTTGTCGTTCGCGCAGGTCGGCCAGCAGGTTCAGGATCTCGGCCTGCACCGACACGTCCAGCGCCGAGGTGGGCTCGTCCAGCAGCAGCAGGGGCGGCTGCAGGATGAGCGCGCGGGCGATGGCGACGCGCTGGCGCTGGCCCCCGGAGATCTGGTGCGGGTAGCGAAAGCGGAAATGCAGCGGCAGGCCGACCTGGTGCAGGGCCTCGTCGATGCGCTCGTCGACGCGGTCCAGCCCATGCACGTGCAGCGGCTCGGCCAGCGCGGTGCGCACGGTGTGGCGCGGGTGCAGGGAGCCGTAGGGGTCCTGGAACACCATCTGCGCGCGGCGCGCGTGGGCGCGGCTGCGCTCGCCCCGGTAGGCCTCGCCGGCGATGGCGACCTCGCCCTGCCAGTGGTGGTACTGGCCGGCCAGGCAGCGCAGCACGGTGGTCTTGCCCGAGCCCGACTCGCCCACCAGCCCGAAGGCCTGGCCGCGCGCCACGGCCAGGCTCACGCCGTGCAGCACGGTGCGCGCCTCGGGGCCCTCGCCGAAGGCCAGGCGCAGGTCGCGCACAGACAGCATCGGCGCCGTCATGCCGCGCTCCAGGCCGCGTCGCGCTGCAGCACCGGCAGCACCGCGCGGCGCCGCTGCAGGCTGGGCAGCGAGGCCATCAGGCCTTGCGTGTAGGGATGGCTCGCATGCGCGAGGTCGGCCGCCGCCAGCGTCTCGACGATGCGGCCGGCATACATCACCAGCACGCGGTCGCAGAAGTGCTTCACGAGGTGCAGGTCGTGGCTGATGAATAGCAGCGCCAGGCCTTGCTCGGCGACCAGCTCGTCCAGCAGGCCCAGCACCTCCTGGCGCACCGACACGTCCAGCGCCGAGGTCGGCTCGTCGGCGATCAGCAGCTGCGGGCGCTGGGCCAGCATCATCGCGATCATCACGCGCTGGCCCATGCCGCCCGAGACCTCGTGCGGGTACTGGGCCGCCACGCGCTTCGGGTCGCGGATGCGCACGCGCGCCAGCAGCGCCTGGACGCGCTCGTCGCATTCGGCGCGCGACAGCGTGGCCGCACGCTGCACCGCCTCGCCGATCTGGCGGCCGATGCTCATGACGGGGTTCAGCGAGTACTTGGGGTCTTGCATGATCATCGACAGCCGCCGGCCGCGCAGCGCCTGCATGTCGCGCTCGCTGGCGCGCAGCAGGTCGATGCCGTCGAACTGCAGGCGCTCGGCGGCGATGCGGGCCTGGCCCGGCAGCAGCTTCAGCAGTGCGCGGCCGACGGTGGTCTTGCCGGAGCCGGACTCGCCGACGACGGCGACCTTCTCGCGGCCCAGGGTGAAGGACACGCCGCGCACCACGGGCACGGGCGCGGCAGGGCTGCCGTAGGCGACGTGCAGGCCTTGCACGTCGAGCAGGGGAGATGTCGTCATGACGATTGCCTCGGGTCGAGCGCGTCGTTGAGGCCGTCGCCCAGCAGGTTGAAGGCCATGCTGACGGCCAGGATGGCCGCACCCGGCGCGGCCACGGTCCACCAGCTGTCCAGCATGTAGCGGCGGCCCTCGGAGATCATGGCGCCCCACTCGGGTAGCGGCGGCTGCGCACCCAGGCCCAGGAAGCCCAGGCCGGCGGCGGTGAGCACGACGGAGGCCATGTTCATCGTCAGCCGCACCAGCACCGACGGCAGGCACAGCGGCGCCAGGTGCCGGCACAGCACGCGCAGGTGCGAGGCGCCCTGCAGCTGCGCCGCGACGATGAAGTCGGCGTTGCGCAGCGTCATGGCCTCGGCGCGGGCCAGGCGGGCGATGGCCGGCCAGGCGGTCAGCGCGATGGCGAGCACGGCGTGGTCCAGCCCCGGGCCCAGGGCGGCGACGAAGGCCAGCGCCAGCACCAGGCTGGGGAAGGACAGGAACACGTCGGCCACGCGCATGCACAGCAGGTCGACGCGGCCGCCGAAGTAGCCCGACACCACGCCGATGCCCATGCCCAGCGGGCCCACCACCACCGTCACCAGCACGACGATGAACAGCGTGATGCGGGTGCCGTGCACGAGGCGGCTGAAGACGTCGCGGCCGAACTCGTCGGTGCCGAACCAGTGTGCGCTGCCGGGCGGCTGCAGGGCGGCGGCGAGGTCCTGGCGCAGCGGGTCGTGCGTGGCGATCCACGGGGCGAACAGCGCCACCAGCACCAGCAGGGCGATGACGGCCATGCCGATGGTCGTCAGCGGGTTGGCGAGCAGCTTGCGCGCGGTGACGCCGGCATCGGCCCACCAGGCTTGCCAGGCGCCGCCGGGCGCGGGAAGGGTGGAAGCGGTCATGTGCGGGCTCGCGGGTCGAACACGCGGTACAGCGCGTCGGCGGTCAGGTTGAGGGCCACGAACAGCAGGCCGATGACCAGCACCGAGCCCATCACCGCGTTCATGTCGCCCAGCAGCAGGCTGCCGGTCAGGTAGCTGCCGAAGCCGGGCCAGCCGAACACGGTCTCGACGAGCACGGCGCCTTCCAGCAGGCCGCCGTAGGCCAGCGCCAGGATGGTGAGCAGCTGCACGCGGATGTTCAGGAAGGCGTGGCCCCAGACGACCTGGCGGCGGCTCAGGCCCTTGACGCGCGCGGTGGTGATGTATTCCTGGCTCAGCTGCGCGAGCATGAAGCTGCGCGTCATGCGGCTGAGATACGCCATGGAGTGCAGCCCCAGTACGCAGGCAGGCAGCAGCAGGTGGCGCAGCGCGCTGCGGAAGGCGGCCGTGTCGCCGGCCAGCAGCGTGTCGATGAGCATCAGGCCGGTCACGCGCGGGATGGCGCCTTCAAATCCCAGCCCGATGCGGCCGATGCCGCCGGCCCAGCCCAGCCAGGCGTAGAACACCAGCAGGCCCATCATGCCGAACCAGAACACCGGCGTGGAGTGGCCCGCCAGGCCCAGGACGCGGGCGAGGTGGTCGGGCCAGCGCTTGTGGTGGCTGGCGGCCCACACGCCCAGCGGCACGCCTAGCAGCGCGCCGAGCACGATGGCCAGCGTGGCCAGCTCCAGCGTGGCCGGCAGCACGCGGGCCAGGTCTTGCGTGACGGGCAGGCCGGTGAGCAGCGAGCGACCGAGCTCGCCCTGCGCGAGGTCGCCCAGGTAGCGGCCGAACTGCACCCACAGCGGCCGGTCCAGGCCGAGCTGGCGGTGGACCTGCTCGTAGGTGGCGCGGTCGGCGTCGGGGCCGACGATGGCCAGCACCGGGTCCAGCGGCATCACGCGGCCGATCATGAAGGTCAGCAGCAGCAGGCCCAGCAGGGCCAGGGCGGCACTGCTGCCGCCGCGCAGCCATTTCGCGCTCATGGGCGAGCCTCCTTGTAGACCTCGCGCAGCCGCGTGGCGCCGCTGGGGTGGCCGTGGTAGCCCCGCACCGCGCGGCGCATGACCTGCGTGTCCAGCATCTGTGCGATGGGCTGGATGGCGCCGACGTGGCTGTCAAAGCGCTGCTGTGCCTGGCGGTACAGCGCGGCCTGCGCGGCGGCGTCGGGCGCCAGCAGGGCCTGTTCGATGAGGCGGTTCAGCTCGGCATCCGCGTGGCCCGTGCGCCAGCCCTGGAAGTTGCTCAGGCGCGCGCTGTCGCGGTTGTCGGGGTTGTAGACCAGCGCGCGCAGGCTGGAGTGCGGGTGCGCCTCGCCGCCGCCGCCGCCACGGCCGACGACGATCTCGAAGCTGCGCTCGCGCATGGCGCCGTAGACCTGGTTGCCGGTGCCCGGCAGGATGCTGGCGCGGATGCCGCCTGCCGCCAGCGTGGCCTGCAGGCTGGTGGCGATGCCGGTGAAGGGCGCCTCGGCGATGACGCGGATGGTGGTGTCGAAGCCGTCGGGCAGGCCGGCCTCGGCCAGCAGCCGGCGTGCGGCGGCGGGGGCGAAGCGGTAGCCGGGCTGCGGCAGCGAGGCCGGCAGGCCTGGCGGCACGGGGCGCATCTGCAGCGCGCCGTAGAAGGGCAGCACGCCGGTGGCGACGCCCTGGAAGTCGATCAGGTGGCGCAGCACGGCGCGGCGCACGCGCTCGTCCGCAAAGCGCGGGTGGCGGGCATTGACGGCCACGTAGTACATCGTGGCGCGGCGCACTTCCTCGACGACGAGCTCGGGGCGCTGGGCCAGCGCGCGCACGTCGGGCGCGGACAGGCCGCCGGCGATGTCCAGGTCGCCACGCATCAGCATCAGCCGCAGCGTCTGCGACTCGGTCATGTGGCGGAACACCACGCGCCGCAGCCTGGCCGCGGGCTGCCAGTAGGTGGCCACGCGGCGCATGGTCAGCAGCTCCTTGGGCCGCCATTCCTCCAGCTCAAAGGCGCCGGAGCCGGCGGCATGCGTGGTGAGCCAGGCGTTGCCGAGGTCGCCGCGTTGCTCGTGGGCGAGCACGGTGTCGCGGTCCAGCACGTAGCCGCTCATGGAGGTGGCCAGCGTCATCAGCACCAGCGCCGGGTCGGTGGGAAAGGGCAGGTCGATGACCAGCGTCAGCGCGTCCTCGGCGCGGATGTTTGTCGTCGCGTTGGCGGCGGTGAAGCCGTAGCTCTTCCACACCGACGCCAGCGCGAGGTTGAGCTTGAGCACCCGCTGCAGCGACCAGGCCGCGTGCGCGGCCGTCAGCGGCCGGCCGCTGGCGAAGCGCACGTCGCCGCGCAGCGTCAGCGTGAGGCGCCGGCCAGCGTCGCTCACGGCCCAGGACTGCGCGAGGCTGGGCCGCAGCCGTGTCGGGTCCGCCGCGTCGACTTCGAGCAGGCTGTCGTAGAGGTTGCAGGCCACGGTGGCCGCGTCCAGGCCGGTGGCGGCGGCCGGGTCCAGCGAGAGCAGGTTGTTCATGCTCATGCCGATCAGCAACTGGTCGTCGGGGGAGTCGGCGCTGGCCACGCCCCCGGCGAGCAGCGCGGGCAGCGCGAGCAGGCGGCGGCGGCGCAGCGGCCACGAGGATGCCGGGAACATGGCGGCGCTCAGTAGGTGGCGACCGTGTGGCGCTGGATGTAGTCGAAGTTGATGTCTTCGCCCAGGCCCGGCCGCTGCGGCAGGTGCACGAAGCCGTCTGCGTCCATCGGGTCGACGAGGGCGTTCAGATAGGCCGGCACCTCGTCGTAGTCCAGGAATGGGTGCAGCAGGCCGCGCTCGTACCAGCGGCAGTTGCGGATGGCGCCGACGACGGCCAGGTTGGGCGCGCCGTTGCCGTGCACCTCGCAGTTCATGCCGAAGGACTCGGCCAGGTGGGCCACCTTCATCGTCGGCGCGATGCCGCCGCAGCCGGTGACGCCGGCACGCAGGATGTCGCTGGCGCCGGCCTTGACCCAGTCGGCCCGCGCATAGTGCTTGCCCGACAGGCTCTCGGGGCCCAGCAGCGGCACGTCGAGCTGGCCGGCCAGCCAGGTGTAGGAGGCCGTGCTCTGCTCGTTCATCATTTCCTCGAACCACGCGAAGTTCAGCTCCTCCAGCGCGCGGCCGATGCGCAGCGCGTCGGTGCGGCTGTACTCGTGGTAGCCGTCCAGCATGAGCTCGATGTCCGGCCCCACGGCCTCGCGCACGGCGGTGCAGGCCTTGATGTCCATCGCGACGCTGGGCGCGAACGAGACCGGCGGCATCCAGGTGTGCAGCTTGATGGCCTTGTAGCCGCGTGCCACGAGCTGACGCGCGAAGTCGGCATATTCCTCGGGGGTGGACAGGCCGCCTTGGAGTTCGTCCCCGCACATGGTGCTGCCGTAGGCGGGCACCTTGTCGCGGTAGCCGCCCAGCAGCTGGTAGACCGGCACGCCCAGCGTGCGGCCGATGAGGTCGTGCAGTGCGCTGTCGACGGCGCCCAGCGCGCGGTCGGTCAGCTGGCCGGCGCTGCCGCGCTGCCAGTGCTCCAGCTCGCACCAGAGCTTTTCGCGCTGCAGCGCATCGCCGCCCACCAGCACGCGGCGCACGAACTGGTTCAGCACATGCGGGCGCACCACCTGCGGCGGCGCGAAGCAGTGGCCTTCCACGCCGTCGGTGCTGCGGATGCTCAGCAGCGCCAGGTGGCCCGTGCCCGGCGGGCCGGGGTGGGAGTGGCCGGCGGCGTCGACCGAGCGCCGCGTGGGGTGCGTGAATTCGACGGCGCTCACGCTTTCAATCTTGATCATGGTTTGCAATCTCGTCAGTCGTCTGATGACTGCAGTGTAGCCAGCGCTGCTGTGCATGTCAGTGTTTCAAGGGAAAACCACGATGAAATCGAGAAAGTGCGCGTGAAACAAGGTCGGACGACCTGCCTATACTGACATCAGTCGTCTGATGAGTTGGGCGACGCAAGGGATGCCCGCCATGAACAGCAACGCCACCTCACCCGCCAGTGCCCGCCCGCCCAGCCTGTCGCAGCGCGTCGTCGACGGCCTGTCGGAGCGCATCGCCAGCGGCGCACTGAAGCCGGGTGACCGCGTGCCCACCGAGCCGGTGCTGATGCAGGAGTTCGGCGTCAGCCGCAGCGTGGTGCGCGAGGCCGTGTCGCGCCTGCAGGCCAGCGGGCTGCTGCGCACGCAGCAGGGCGTGGGCAGCTTCGTGTTGGCGCCGCAGGTGCGGCTGCCCTCGCTGCAGCAGGCCGCGGGCGCGGAGCTGAAGCTGCAGCAGAAGCTGGCCATGCTGGAGCTGCGCCTGAGCCTGGAGCCCGAGGCCGCCGCGCTGGCCGCCCAGCGGCGCACGCCGGAGCAGTTGCGCGCGATGGAGCAGGCGCTGGACGACTTCGACACCCAGCACACCACGGGCGAGGGCACGGCCGAGGCGGACTTCCGCTTCCACGAACTGATCGCCCAGGCCACCGGCAACGAGTATTTCTCGCACGTGCTGCGCACGCTGGGCAACGCCACCATGCCGCGCCAGGCGGCGGCCCGCCGCAGCAGCGCCGGCAACGGCACGAAGGCGGCGCGCTTCGGCGAGTCGTCGCCCGAGCTGCGGCCGGGCAAGGAAATCACGGCCCAGGAGCACTGGGCCGTGCTGGAGGCCATCCGCCGCGGCGACGCCGCCGGTGCGCGGGCGGCCATGTTCATGCACCTCAACAACAGCCGCGAGCGCATGAAGACCGCGAGCCGCTGACCCGCCCCCAGGGCCCAGGCACGCAGAGGCCACGCCCTTTTCCGCCCCTCACAGGAGACAAGACATGCACCAACCCCGTCGCCCCTCGGGCGCACGCCCCAGCGCGATCGCGCTCGCGCTGATGAGCCTGGCCGGCACACCCGTGCTGGCGCAGGAGCCGGAGCGCGCCGTCATCGAGCGCGTGGAGGTCACCGGTTCCATCATCCGGCGCTCCATCAACGACGAGGCGGCGCTGCCGGTCACGTCGATGAAGGCGACCGAGCTCAGCGCCCGCGTCAACACCGAGCTCAAGGACATGATGCTGGAGCTGCCGCAGGCCAACTCGCTGGGCACCAATGCCGGCACGGCCGGGCCCATGACCAGCCTGCGCGGCTTCGGCCCCATGCGCACACTGACGCTGCTCAACGGCCGCCGCCTGGCCAAGGAGCCGCTGACCAACCAGTACGTCAGCGTCAACGTGATGCCGCGCATGGCGATGAGCCATGTGGACATCCTGCGCGACGGCGCCTCGTCCAGCTACGGCTCCGACGCGATGGGCGGCGTGCAGGCCTTCTACACGCTGCCGGCCTACAAGGGCGTGGGCATCAAGCTGGAGGCCATGCAGCCCGAGCGCTCGGGCGGCGGCGCGACGCGCGCGCTGGGCCTGATCGCCGGCGTGGGCGACCTGGCGCAGGACCGCTGGAACGTCTATGCCGCTTTCGACATCCAGAAGCGCGAGGAACTGCCCCGCTCGGCCCGACCCGAGCTGACGGACGGCTCGGCGCTCACGGCGCTGGGCATCAGCACGGCGCCCGGCCTGGGCGCGAACGCGACACCGGGCAACTTCACCGATCCGACCAACCCCACCGCGTCGCTGCGCACGGTGCGCTACAACCCGATGTATGCGGCGGGCTGCCTGCCGCCGTACTCGGTGCCCAGCACCTCGGGCGGGCGCCAGACCTGCTTCCTGGATGCCAACACGCAGTACACGACGTTCAACAACAAGAACGGCATCCTGAACTTCTACGCCCAGGGCAAGCTGCAGCTGCCGGGCGACCACCTGCTGACGGCCGAGTTCAACCACAGCCAGTTCGAGGTCGACCAGTACAACAACCCCGCCGCGCCCACGGTGCGCCTGACCAGCGCCCATCCCTACTACCCGGGCAATGGCAAGGTGCCGGCGGTGGCCGGGCTGAACCTGGCCGGACGGCCCATCGATGTGCTGTGGTCGGTGGCGGACGCCGGTGCGCGCATCCGCAACGACGTGCACAGCAACGACCGCCTCGTGCTGACCGCCGAGGGCGCGCTCGGCGGCTGGGACTACCGTACCGGGCTGAACTACGGCCGCTCCGAGCGCAACACCAAGGCCGGCTCGGGCTGGCTGAAGGTGAGCGGCATCGCCAGCGTGCAGGGCACGACCTCGCGCACGCTGTACCTGGACCCCAGGCTCAACCCCTTCGGCCTGCAGGACGCGGCCGGGCTGGAACTGCTGGCCGGCGCATCACTGGACGGCCAGACACTGCGCCTGCACAAGGCCGAGAACAGCAGCGTGGACGCGACCTTCTCGCGCAGCGTCATGAAGCTGCCCGGTGGCGACATGATGCTGGCCGTCGGCGGCGAGCTGCGCCGCGACAGCTGGCAGCCCGTCGGCCAGGCTGCCAACGACGTGTCCACCGCGCTGAACGGCCAGATCGACCTGCTGGGTGGCGACAACCTGGCCAGCGGCGCCACCTCCGCCACGAGCACCAAGATCGGCCGCACCATCACCTCGCTGTATGCCGAGCTGGACGCGCCGCTGCGCCGCGACCTGACGCTGAACGCGTCAGTGCGCGGCGACAAGTACGGCGACCTCAACGAGACGACGGTGAACCCCAAGCTCAGCGCGCGTTGGACGCCACTGAAGAGCCTGGTGCTGCGCGCCTCTGCCAACACCGGCTACCGCGCGCCCAGCCTGCCCGAGATCTACACCAAGGAAACCGAGCGCACGCTGATCCCGGTGTTCAACGACCCGCTGAACTGCCCCACGGTCAACGGCGTGCCGACGGCCAAGCCCGGTTTTGCGCCCGAGCTGGTCTGCGGCCTGACCGGCTACAACCAGATCACCAAGGTGCCCAACAACGCCGGTGTGAAGCCCGAGACCTCGCGCAGCCTGACCTTCGGCGGTGGCTTCGAACCCATCAAGAACCTCACGCTGACGCTGGACTACTGGCGCACGCAGATCGACGACGTCATCGGCAACCGTGCCATCGACTACATCCTGGCCAACCCCGCCACCTATCCCGGCCTGTTCCTGCGCAACGCTGACGGCACGCTGGGCGTGGTGTCCGCCTCGGGCTCGCGCGATGCGGTCGTCAACACGCCGTCCAACGTCGGCTCCATCCGCGGCGCCGGCATCGACGCCAGCCTCAAGTACAGCGCACCCAGGCAGAGCTGGGGCACGCTCTCGGGTGGCATTGACATCGCCTACCTGACGCGCTGGGACGCGCGCTCCGAGGGCGTCAACAACGGCGACTGGGTGTCGGCGCTGGGCTATTACAACGACGTGGTGCCGGTGAACCCCAACGCCGGCTTGTCCAACGCCACGCGCGGCCTGAACAACCGCTGGCGCCACACGGCGCAGGTGGCCTGGCAGAACGCCGAGTGGATGGTGCAGCTGTCGCAGCGCTACCAGAGCAAGATCGCCGACCAGAACCTGCCCGCCGCCACCGGCGCCGGCACCTCCGGGCCGCGCAATGTGTCGGCCTATTCGCAATACAACCTGATGGTGAAGTACAGCGGCTGGCGGAACATCAAGCTGTCGCTGGGTGTCAGCAACCTGCTCGACAAGGAGCCGCCGCTGACCAACCACACCGCCTACCGCGGCTACCTGACCAGCGTGGCCGACGTGCTGGGCCGGGCCTACGTGTTGAGCGCGGAATTCAAGTTCTGACCCGCCGAGGCCCGCCGCGGCAGGCCTCGCTCTACTCATCCCGGTGAGTCTTCAAGCCTGCATGGCATGCCGCGCAGCGATGGTGAAGACCTTGGCCCCTGGTCGTGCGGACCAGGGGCCATTTTTTTTGCGCCGCCGGCAGGTCCGGTGCGCGCAGGTTCCGTGCAGCGGCGGGGAAGCCTCCCTGCCGCAGGGGGCGTCGCCAACCTACTCGATGTTCTGCACCTGCTCGCGCATCTGCTCGATCGCGACCTTCATCTCGACGGAGATATTTGTCAGCTCCAGCGCCGCCGATTTCGAGCCCAGGGTATTGGCCTCGCGGTGCAATTCCTGGATCAGGAAGTCCAGACGCTTGCCGAGTTCGCCGCCTTTCTTCAGCAGCCGGCTCAACTCCTCCAGGTGGGCGCGCAGCCGGCCCAGTTCCTCGGCCACGTCGATGCGGATCGCGAACGCCGCCGCCTCGTTCAGCGCGCGTTCCTGCAGCGCCTCCTGCGGCACGCTGCTGGCGGCGCCGGTGCCGGCCAGCGCCTCCTGCCAGCGCTCCAGGAAGCGCTGCTGCTGGCGTGCCACAACGGCGGGCAGCAGCGGTTCGGCCTCGTCGGCCAGCGTGCGCAGGCGCTGGATGCGCTCCATCAGGATGGCCACCAGCTTCTCGCCCTCACGCTCGCGCGATTCGGCCAGGCCTTCAACGCAGGCGCGGGCGGCCTCCAGCGTCGGGCCGTCCAGCGCGACCGCGGTGCCACCGCCGCTCTTGCACCAGTTCAAGGCTTCCTGCACGGACAGCGGTGCCGCCTGCGGCAGCCAGGCGCGCACCTTGGATTCCAGATTGGCCAGGCGGTTCAGCTGTTCCGGCAGCGGCTGCGGCCAGCCGCCGTCGGCCTCGCGCTGGGTATTGATGCGCAGTTCGATCTTGCCGCGCTTGAATCGCGCCGCAATCAATTCGCGCAATTGAGGCTCCAGCCCGCGCAGTTCTTCCGGCATGCGCATGGACAGGTCCAGAAACCGGCCATTCACCGACCGCAATTCGACGCTGACGCTGGCTTGTGTGGAGTTGTTGCCGTCCTCGGCTTTAGGGGGTTGCGCCACGGAATTGGCGTACCCGGTCATGCTGTAGACTGGCATTTCGCATCTCGCAAAACAGACAAAACGCGATTATGTCCAAGCCGAAGCCGGCGCCATTGCCCGCAGGCACGGTGGTTGGGGGCTATCAGATCATCAAGCGACTGGCGGCGGGCGGTTTCGGCGTGGTGTATCTCGCCGAAGACCCGGACCATCACCTCGTCGCGTTGAAGGAATATCTGCCCTCGTCGCTGGCCGAGCGTTCCCCGGGGGAGCTGACGCCGCGCGTCAAGCCCGAAAAGCAGCCGCTGTACCGGCTGGGGCTGAAGAGTTTCTTCGAAGAGGGGCGCTCGCTCGCGCAAATCTCGCACCCCAGCGTCGTCTCGGTGCTGAATTTCCTGCGCGAGAACGAAACCGTCTACATGGTCATGAATTACCTGCAGGGCGACACGCTGCAGGATTTCATCGTGACCGCGCGCGACATGAAGCGTGACAAGGTGTTCCGCGAGTCCACCATCCGCAGCCTGTTCGACGAGATCCTGCGCGGGCTGCGCATCGTGCACCAGCACAAGATGCTGCACCTGGACATCAAGCCGGCCAACATCTTCATCACGAACGACAACAAGGCCGTGCTGCTGGACTTCGGCGCCGCGCGCGAGGTGCTGAGCAAGGAAGGCAACTTCATCCGCCCGATGTACACGCCCGGCTTTGCCGCGCCCGAGATGTACCGCCGCGACGGCTCGCTGGGCCCGTGGACGGACATCTACGCCATCGGCGCCTGCATCTACGCCTGCATGCAGGGCTACCCGCCCAACGATGCGCCCCAGCGGCTGGAGAAGGACCGTCTCAACCTGAGCCTGAGCCGGCTGCGCAATGTCTACTCCGACAACCTGCTCGAAGTGACCGAGTGGTGCATGTCGCTGGACCCGCTGGCGCGCCCGCAGAGCGTGTTCGCGCTGCAGAAGGAACTGGCCCGCGAGACCGAGCGGCGCTACACCAAGCTGTCGTTCAGCGAGCGGTTGAAACTCCAATTGGAAAACCTCAAGTCCGGAGCAAAAGCTTGAGATTCAGCGTCTTCCAAGTCAGCCGCCGCGGCGGCCGTGAGACCAATGAAGACCGCATGGGCTATTGCTTCACGCGGGAGGCGGGTCTGTTCGCGCTGGCTGACGGCATGGGCGGGCACCCCGAGGGCGAGGTCGCCGCGCAGATCGCGCTGCAGACGCTGGCCGCGCTGTTCCAGCAGGACGCCCGGCCGGTGCTGGACGACCCGCAGCGCTTCCTGCAGGAAACCATCGTCATCGCCCACCAGCAGCTGCTGCGCTACGCACAGAGCAAGGGCCTGACGGACACGCCGCGCACCACTGTCGTGGCCTGCATCCTCCAGGGCAACCAGGCCTGGTGGGCACATTGCGGCGACTCGCGCCTGTACCTCGTGCGCGGCGGCAAGCTGATCGCACGCACGCGCGATCACTCCTATTCCGAACTGCAGGAAGCGCTGGGTCGCGTTGGCCGCGGCGCCGAGCCGTTCAACCGCAACGTGCTGTTCACCTGCCTGGGAAGCCCCGGCAAACCCATGGTGGATTGCCAGGGGCCGCTGGTCATGGAGCCGGGCGACCGCATCCTGCTGTGCTCCGACGGCTTGTGGGGCAGCGTCGAAGACCACGAGATCGTCCAGCACATGGCCGACCAGGTCATCTCGGAGGCGGTGCCCGACCTCGTCGAGCAGGCGCTGCGCCGCGGCGGCGAGCGCAGCGACAACGTGACGCTGCTGTCCGTCGAGTGGGAAGGCGAGGGCGACCCCGCCGGCGACACCACGCAGAACCTCGG
This sequence comes from Pelomonas lactea, assembly GCF_043555885.1. Lineage (NCBI taxonomy): Bacteria > Pseudomonadati > Pseudomonadota > Betaproteobacteria > Burkholderiales > Sphaerotilaceae > Roseateles > Pelomonas lactea. Next base: position 871,410 of record NZ_JBIGHX010000003.1, read on the forward strand.
CAACTCCGGCTTTGCGTCCACCATCCAGGGGGCGCTGGACGCCGACCTGGTGGCGGGCATGGCCGCGATGGACGACGAGGAGATCGAGCGCTCCGTGCGCGAGATCAACGAAGTCATCCGCCAGTCCGGCCGCGGCCTGAACCGCCGCTAACCTTTTTCTCCCGTCATGACCAAGACCTTCACGCGCAGCGCAGGCCGCGCTGCCAATCAATTGCGCCCGGTGCGCATCACGCGCGGCTTTACCGTGCACGCCGAAGGCTCGGTGCTGATCGAGTTCGGCTCGACGCGCGTGCTGTGCACCGCGTCGGTGGAAGAGCGCGTGCCGCCGCACAAGCGCGGTTCGGGCGAGGGCTGGGTGACGGCCGAGTACGGCATGCTGCCGCGTGCCACGCACACCCGCAGTGACCGCGAGGCCGCCAAGGGCAAGCAGAGCGGCCGCACGCAGGAGATCCAGCGCCTCATCGGCCGCTCGCTGCGCGCCGTGTTCGACCTCGCCGCCCTGGGCGAGCGCACCATCACGCTGGACTGCGACGTGCTGCAGGCCGATGGCGGCACGCGCACGGCCGCCATCACCGGCGCCTTCGTCGCCGCGCAGGACGCGGTCGCCAAGCTCATCGCCGACAGCAAGCTGTCGCGCTCGCCGATCAAGGACTCGGTGGCGGCCATCTCGGTGGGCATCGTCGACGGCGTGCCGTTGCTGGACCTGGAATACACCGAAGACTCGGCCTGCGACACCGACATGAACGTCGTCATGACCGGCTCGGGCGGCTTCGTCGAGCTGCAGGGCACCGCCGAGGGCGTGGTCTTCACGCGCGACGAGATGAACGCGCTGCTGGACCTGGCGGACAAGGGCATCCGTGAGCTGATCGCTTTGCAGAAGTCGGCATGAAGCTGGTCCTGGCCTCCAACAACGCGAAGAAGCTCGTCGAGCTGCAGGCGCTGTTCACGCCACTGGGCATCGAGCTGGTCACCCAGGGCAGCCTCGGCATCCCGGAGGCGGAGGAGCCGTTCGACACCTTTGCCGAGAACGCGCTGGCCAAGGCCCGGCACGCGGCGCGGCTCAGCGGCCTGCCGGCGCTGGCCGACGACTCCGGCATCAGCGTCGATGCGCTGGACGGTGCGCCGGGCGTGCGCTCAGCGCGCTATGCACTGGACGCCGGCGGCGAGAAGAGCGATGCCGCCAACAACGAACGGCTGCTGCGCGAACTCGCCGGCGTGGCGGACCGCCGCGCGCGCTTCGTCTGCGCGCTGGTAGCGGTGCGCAGCGCCGACGACCCGGAGCCGCTGATCGCGATGGGCCGCTGGATGGGCGAGATCCTGACGGCGCCCAGCGGCGAGGGCGGTTTCGGCTACGACCCGCTGATGCACATCCCGGCGCTGGGGCAGACCGTCGCCAGTCTGGGCGCCGAGGTGAAGAACCGCCACAGCCACCGCGCCCTGGCGGCGGCGCAGCTGATCGAGCAGTTCCGCGCGGCCTGGCATCTCGGCTGATCCATGGCCGATCTCCAGCACCTGATGCGCCCGGGCACGCTGCAGCTGCCGGCGCTGCCGCCGCTCGCGCTGTACGTGCACCTGCCGTGGTGCCTGCGCAAGTGCCCGTACTGCGACTTCAACTCGCACGAGGTGAAGAGCGGCGGGCTGTCCGCCGACACGGCCGAGGCCTACCTCGCGGCGCTGCGGGCCGACCTGGAAGCCGCGCTGCCGCTGATCTGGGGCCGGCCGGTCGTCAGCATCTTCATCGGCGGCGGCACGCCCAGCCTGTTCAACCCGGAGCAGATCGCGCAGCTCATCAGCGACATCCGCGCGCGCCTGCCGCTGGAGCCCGGCTGCGAGATCACGCTGGAGGCCAACCCCGGCACGTTCGAGCGCGAGCGCTTTGCCGGCTTCCGCCAGGCCGGCGTCACGCGGCTGTCGGTCGGTGTACAGAGCTTCGACGACGCGCAACTGAAGACGCTGGGCCGTGTGCACAGCTCGGCCCAGGCGCGCGAGGCGCTGACCGAGGCGGCCGGTGCGTTCGAGACCTGGAACCTCGACCTGATGTACGCGCTGCCGGGCCAGACGCTGGACGACCTGGCGCGCGAGCTGGACACGGCGCTGGGCTTCAAGCCGCCGCACCTGTCCATCTACCACCTGACCATCGAGCCCAACACGGTGTTCGCGACGCGCACGCCCGAGCACCTGCCCGACCCCGACCTCGCCAGCGACATGCTGGACCTCATCACCGAGAAGACCGGCGCGGCGGGGCTGTCGCGCTACGAGGTGTCGGCCTACGCCCGCGACGGCCACCGCTGTGCGCACAACCTGAACTACTGGCAGTTCGGCGACTACCTCGGCATCGGCGCCGGCGCGCACAGCAAGCTCAGCTTTCCGAACCGCGTGCTGCGCCAGGTGCGCTGGCGCGAGCCGGCCGCGTTCATGGCGCAGGACAACAAGGTCAGCAACGAGCACGAGGTGGCGCGCAAGGACCTGCCGTTCGAGTTCATGCTGAACGCGCTGCGGCTGAAGGACGGCGTGACCGTGCTGCAGTTCCTGGAGCGCACGGGGCTGCCTCCGTCCAGCATTGCCAAGGCGCTGGAGACGGCGCGCGGCCGCGGCCTGCTGGCGGCCGACCCGGCCCGCATCCAGCCCACCGAGCGCGGCTTCGACTTCCTCAGCGACCTGCAGCAGTTGTTCCTGTGAGCCGGATGGGCTTCAGCCCGGCTTGGCGGTCTCGCTGAGCCGCTGCTGCAGCGCCGCGATCTCGGCGTGCAGCCAGTCGCAGAAGGCACGCACGGCCGGGTCGCCGCGCAGCGCCTCGGGATAGACGACCTGGTAGTCGCGCGTGGCGTCGTCGTCGATGGCGAGCGCCGACACGCGCACAAGCCGCCCGTCCAGCAGCGAGTCGGCGGCAAAGGCCGCACGCGTCAGCGCGACGCCCATGCCCTGCTCGGCGGCCTGGCCCAGCAGGGCCGCGTCGTTGAAGGTGGCGACGGGCGTCGGTGTTGCCGGGCACCCTGCCTGCGTGAACCATTCGCGCCACAGGTCTGCATCGCCGAGCAGCGGTTGCTGGGCCAGCAGCTCCGGCGGCTGGCCCACGAGCCGTTGGGCCAGCACCGGCGCGGCGACGACGATGTGCGATGAATGGAACAGCAGCTCCGAAACGAGGCCGGGCCAGGGGCCGCGGCCGATGCGCAGCCCGATGTGGAAGCCCTCGCGCTCCAGGTCCACCACCTGCTGCGACGAGTGCAGGTCCAGCGTGATGCAGGGCTGCAGGACCTGCCAGCGTGGCAGGCGCGGCAGCAGCCAGCGCTGGGCGAACGAGGGCAGGGCGGTCACGCGCAGCGTCTGCGCCGCGCTGCCGTGCGCCTGCGTGGCAGCCAGCAGGCCGGCCTGCAGTTCCGCGAACATCTTGATGACCGCGCGCTGCAGTGCCTGCCCGGCGGGGTTCAATGTCAGGCGCCGGCCCTGGCGCGTGAACAGCTCGAAGCCCAGTTGCGTCTCCAGCCCACGGATCTGCTGGCTGACGGCGCTGTGCGTCAGGTGCAGGCTCTCGGCGGCAGCGCGCAGGTTTTGCGTCTGCGCGGCGGTGCGGAAGGCGGCGAGGTAGTGCAGCGGAAAGCGATCCAGCGAAACCATCTGGTAAGTGAATCCAACCAATCAGTGCAGAAACAAGCGCTTGGTGGCGGTGTTTTGGGTGCCTAGCATAACCAGCACACCAAGGAATCCCCATGAGCACGCTGAATCTTCGCTACCCCTGGATCGCCCTGTTGTCGACCGCCGCCGCCCTGCTGCTGACGGTGCTGCCGGCCCAGGCCTTCACCGATGCGAATGCCGACCTGAAGGACGCCATGACCGATCGCTCGGCCCGCGTCGTTGTCGTCGCCAAGTCGCCGCCGGCGCGGCAGGCCGCCTGGGTGCCGCCATCGGCCAAGCGGCTGGACGGCTTCAAGCCGGTGCTGCCGCCCGAGCGCGAGGCCGTGGCGAGCCGGCCGCCGGCGCAGACGCTGGCCAGGGCCCAGTCGCGGTGAGGCTCAGCGCCTGCGCCGCGCGGCCAGCAGGCCGGCCAGGCCCAGGCTCATCAGCAGCGCCGACGCGGGCTCCGGCACGGCGCTGACGTAGACCTGGTCCACGCCGTAGGCCTCGTCGATGCCGGTCACCGTCAGCGTCACCTGTGTGAAGGCCTGGGTCTGCGTGAAGCCCAGGAAGCGCACACCACCGTCGGGTTGCGGCGTGGCGTCGACGCTGAGGCCGGTGCCGGAGAACGCGCCGGCATTCGTCTTGAAGATGATCTGCCCGGACGTCTCGCCCACATCCACCAGGTAGAGACCGAAGGCCGTGGCGGGCGCAGCCAACTGGAAGGTGATGGGGCCCTGGGGCTGCCCCGCGAGGTAGACCGACAGGTAGCGGCTGCCGTCGCCGACGGCATGCGCGCCGAAGCCGGTGCTCGGTGCGTCCGGGCCGACCTGCACGCCAATGGGCGTGGTGGTCGTGCCGATCGTGAACAGCGGCGTGTCGATCGGGGTCAGCTCGCGCCGCCGCCCGGGCTGGTTCTCGAAGCTCTCCATCGCCGTGCTGCCGGCGCTGGCCAGGAAACTGGCCGCGTCACCAAAGCTGCCGTCGGCGGCCTGGGCGGTGGCGGCGCCCAGCAGGGCTAGGGCTAGCAGGCGGCGGTGCAGCTTCATGGGCGGGCTCCTTGACGAAGCGCGCACCGTAACCGAACCGGCACCGGGCAGGTGCCGATGAATTAGGGGTCAGACGCGGTTCAGCGACATGCCCGACGTGGCGCGCAGGCGCTCCAGCACCTTGGTGGCGATCTGGCCCAGCGGCAGCACCTCGTCGGCCGCGCCGGCCGCGATGGCCTCGCGCGGCATGCCGAAGACCACGCAGGTGGCCTCGTCCTGGCAGTAGTTGTAGGAGCCGGCGTCCTTCATGACCTTCATGGCCTTGGCGCCGTCGGCGCCCATGCCGGTCAGCATGATGCCGATCGCGTTCTGGCCCACCACGCGCGCCGCCGACAGGAACAGCGCCTCGACGGACGGCTTGTGGCGGTTGATCGGGTCGCCGTCCTGCACGCGGGCGATGTAGTTGGCGCCGCTGCGCTCCACCGTCAGGTGGAAGCCGCCGGGCGCAATGTAGCCGTGGCCAGGCAGGATGCGCTCGCCGTCCTGTGCCTCCTTGACGCGGATCTTGCACAGGCCGTCCAGCCGCGCCGCGTAGCTCTTCGTGAAGCCGGGCGGCATGTGCTGCGTGATGACAACGGCCGGGCTGTCGGCCGGCAGGTTGACGAGCACGTCCTTGGTGGCCTCCGTGCCGCCGGTCGAGGCCCCGATGAAGATGAGCTTCTCGGTGGACGCGCGGCCCAGGCTGGCCATGGTGACCGGCTTGGCGGGAGCGGGCGCTGCGGCACCGGGTGCCGGCGGGGGCGGGGCGCGGCGGATGTGGGCCTTGGAGGCGACGCGGATCTTGTCAGTGATGTCCTGCGCCAGCAGCTTGATGCCGTCGGCGACGCCGATCTTGGGCTTGGCGACGAAATCCACCGCCCCCAGTTCCAGCGCCTTCAGCGTCACGTCGGCACCGCGCTCGGTCAGTGTGGACACCATCACCACCGGCATCGGGCGCAGTCGCATCAGGCGTGACAGGAAGTCCAGCCCGTCCATGCGCGGCATCTCCACGTCCAGCGTGATGACGTCGGGGTTGAGGTTGCGGATCATCTCGCGCGCGACCAGCGGGTCTGCCGCGGCACCGATGCATTCCATGTCGGACTGGCGATTGATGATTTCGGTCAGGATGGACCGCACCAGCGCGGAATCGTCCACCACGACCACTTTGGTCTTGGCCATCGTTGGCCCTCCTCGACAACTCTCTAGAACAGATCGATGGAGCCGCCGCTGCTGGCGACGGGCTGCACCTTCTGGATCGCGGCCTTGTCCTGCTGGACCAGGGCGTCGGTATTGGTCGGGGCCAGGCGCTTGACCATGGCCTTGCCGCTCGCGGGCAGGAAGCACACCTTGCGGGGGTACACGTCCATGACGTCCTTGGACATGATTGGGATGCGCTCCAGCTTCAGGAAGTCGATGACGAAGTTGGTGTTGCGCTCGCCGACGTTCAGCGAGTTCATCCCCGAGATGACGGCGCCGCCGCCGAAGATCTTGGCCTCCATGCGTGACTTGCTGGCGCCGCGCTTCATCATCTCGTTGATCAGCATTTCCATCGCATACGACCCGTAACGGCCCGAGTCGCCGTTGCCTTCGGGCAGCATGAAGTGGTTCATGCCGCCGACCTTGGCCACACGGTCCCACAGGCAGGCGGCGATGCACGAGCCCAGCGTCGTCATGACCAGCAGGTCCTCGGTGTCGACGAAGTACTCGCCCGGCAGGATCTTGACGGCGGCGTTCTTGAAGTGCGCGTCGTAGAAGAAGAAGGACGCTTCGCCCTGTTTGCGGGGCTGCGCCTTGAGCTGGTTGACCTTCGCAAGTGCGGCCGGATTGCCCAGGGTTGATGCCGAGACGAGAGGAGTGCTCATGGATCAGACCCGTTCGTAGATCGTCTTGCCGCGCAGCTTGAACAGGTCGCGCGATTCGGTGAAGTTCTCGGAATGACCCACGAAGAGCAGCCCGCCTGGCCGCATGACGCGGTGGATGCGCTCCAGCACCTTGCGCTGGGTCGGTGCGTCGAAATAGATCATCACGTTGCGGCAGAACACCATGTGGAAGGGATCTCCCAGCTGCCACTGCGCGTCCATCAGGTTCAGCGGCCGGAAATCCACCCAGCGCTGCAACTCGGGCTTGACGCGGATCTTGCCGCCGTTGGCGCCCGTGCCGCGCATGAAGAAGTTCTTCAGCCGCGTGGCGTCGAGGCCGCGCGAGTCGGCGTTGTAGACGCCGCGCCGGGCGGTGGCCAGCACATTGGTGTCGATGTCGCTGGCAACCAGCTGCACGGAAGCGCCCGCGCCCAGCGCCTCGCTGCACGTCATCAGGATGGAGTAGGGCTCCTCGCCGGTGGAGGCCGCGCAGCACCAGATGCGCACCTGCTTGCCGACGAAGGGCTTGAGGTCGTCCTTGAGTGCGTGGAAATGATGCTCCTCGCGGAAGAACGAGGTCAGGTTGGTCGTCAGGCAGTTGACGAACTCCTGCCACTCCGCCGCGCCGGACGGTCCGGTGGACGCTTCCAGCCACTGCAGATAGCTCGAAAAGCTCTTGTGTCCGGTCTCGCGCAGGCGGCGCGACAGCCGGCTGTAGACCATCGCATGCTTGCCATCGTGCAGGCTGATGCCGGCGTGCTTGTAGATCAGCTCGCGGACGCGGTCGAAATCGGCCTTGCTGAAACTGAACTCGTGGTCGAGAGCGTCGTTGCCGTTGGCGAGGTCGGGTGCGGGCATGTCTCGTGAATCAGATTTGTGGGTGCTCGCAGCAGTTCTGGCGTCGGCGCGCCGATTCTGCACCGCGGGCCTGTTTGTACGGGCCTGGATCGGGCCAGCATAGTGCAAACAGACCGCAGGAACGTGCCTGTTTCACGACCCGCGCTCGCAAGCCCCGCTGATAGACTGGCTCGCCACCGCCTTCCCTGTCCGCTCGCCGTACCGCCAGCCTTTGGAACATCGCCAGCCCAACCCGACGCTGATCGACGCCCAGTCGCTCGATCTGGAACAGGCCCTGCAGCTGTTGCAGCAGGCCGGCGCGCTGCTTCCGGACGCGGCGCCGGGCAGTGCGGCCTGGCTGCAGGCCGTCGTCGATGCGCTGTGCGACCTCTCCAGCAAGGACGCGCTGACCGGGCTGGTCAACCGCCGCAGCTTCGAGATGGCGCTGGCCCGCGAGGTCGACCGCGTCGCCCGCGCCGGCGAGGCGGCGCTGCTGCTGATGCTGGACATCGACCATTTCAAGGCCGTCAACGACACTCACGGCCATGGCGCGGGCGACCAGGTCATCCGCGCCGTCGCCAGCGCCGTCGCTCAGACCGTGCGACCCATGGACCTCGTGGCCCGCGTGGGCGGCGAGGAATTCGCCATCATCCTGCCCAACTGCGCCACGCACGTGGGGCTGGCCGTGGCCGAGCGCGTGCGTGAACGAGTCTCGGAACTCAGCATCGAGATCTCGCCAGGGCAGATGCTGGGCGTCACCGTCAGCCTGGGCGGCGCGTTCGCGCCGCAGTGGGTGCGCTCGTCGCCGCTGCTGTGGACCGAGCGCGCCGACCGCCAGCTCTACCGTGCCAAGGCCGAGGGCCGCAACCGCGCCTGTCTCGAACCTCAGATCGATTCCCTGGTCAGCGCCGAAGAAAAGGGCATGTTGTTCGCCACCCTGAATCTCGAAACGCAACAGGACCTGCCATGAGCAACCTCCCCGATCCTGCTGCTCCCGCCACGTCGCCACCGCGGCCGGTGCGCGCCGGCGCCCGCACGCTCGCCGTTACCAGCGGCAAGGGCGGCGTCGGCAAGACCTTCGTCACCGCCAACCTCGCCGCAGCGCTGGCCGCACGCGGCCAGAAGGTGCTGGTGCTGGACGCCGACCTGGGGCTGGCCAACCTGGACGTGGTGCTGAACCTGCATCCCAAGCTGACGCTGCACGACGTCTTCACCGAGAAGGCCACGCTGGAGCAGGCCATCCTGCCCGCGCCGGGTGGCTTCAGTGTGCTGCTGGCCGGTTCGGGCATGGTGGAGTACTCGCGCCTGACGCCCGAGGTGCGCGACAAGCTGCTGCACATCATTGACCTCGTGAAGCCGCGCTTCGACTGGGTGCTGCTGGACACCGGCGCCGGCATTTCCGATGTGGTGCTGTACGCCATCTCGCTGGCCACTGATGTGCTGGTGGTTGCGACGCCCGAGCCCACGTCGCTAACCGACGCGTACGCCACCATCAAGGTGCTGGCCACGCAGCAGGAGCGCCGGCAGGTGGGGCTGGTCGTCAACCAGGCCAACCGCGTGGGCGAGGGCAAGCTGATCTGCGGCCAGTTGCAACAGGTGCTGCAGCGCTTCGTCGGCCCGACGCCGGGGCAGACGTTCAAGCTGGAGCTGATGGCGGAGGTCAAGGCCGACGTCGCGGTGCGCCAGGCCGTGCTCAAGCGCCAGCTGATGCTGGAGCACTACCCGGGCTGCGACGCGGCTCAGGCCATCAAGGCCCTGGCGAGCAAGCTCCTTGGCTGACGAGCAAGCGACAACGGCGTTCGACTGGCTCGGGGGCGAGGCCCGCGTGCGCGAACTCGTCGACCGCTTCTACGACCTGATGGAGCTGGAGCCCGCCTATGCACGGTTGCGTGCCGCGCATGGCGACACGCTGGACTCGGCGCGCGACAAGCTGTTCTGGTTCCTGTGCGGCTGGCTGGGCGGCCCCGATCACTACATCAGCCGCTTCGGCCACCCGCGGCTGCGCGCCCGGCATCTGCCGTTTCGCATCGGCATCGCTGAGCGCGACGAATGGCTGGCCTGCATGGGCCAGGCCATGCACGAGGTCGGCGTGGACCCGGTGCTGCGCGACCGGCTGGCGGAGTCGTTCGCCGGAACGGCCGACTGGATGCGCAACGTCGGCGCCTGAGGTGTAACCGCTGCTGGCGGCAGCGGCGACTGGCCTAGCATGTGCGGCAATGAACACATCTGCCGATCTCCCGCGCGTTCTCGTCGTCGACGACAACCCGGACGCCTCCGAAGTGCTGGCCCTGCTGATTGAACTCGAGGGATTTGCCGCGGCTACCGCACGCACGCTGGCGCAGGCGCGCGAGGCGGTGACGCAGCGGCCGCCGCAGCTCGTCTTTCTGGACGTGAACCTGCCGGACGGGAGCGGGCTTGATCTGCTGGCTCCCATGAAGGCCGACCCGCGCACGGCCGGTGCGCGGGTCGTCATGCTCAGCGGGCTGATCGACGACCGCGTGCGCGAGCAGGCGCTGCGGCTCGGTGCGTCGGACTACATCGTCAAGCCGCTAGGCCACGAGCAGCTGACGGCGTTGCTTGACGCGGTGCGGTAGGCGCCGCGCCACCCTTCAATCCAGCCGGAACGCGAAGTCCTGCTGGAACATCGCGTCGCCCTGGCACTGGTAGCCCGCCAGCGCGGCTTCGACGGAGCGCTGGAACGAGCGGCGTGTCTTGCTGTCCAGGGCCCCCTGGGTGACGCGGAACTCGGTGCCGACGACCTTGCCGCCGCGCACCGTGGCGATGACGTTGAACACGGCCTCGCCGGCCCAGTTGACGGCGGGAACTTCGGGCTTGGGCATCACGGCGCAGACGGCGCCCGCCGTGCGGATCGCGGGCTGCTCGGCCGGCGGGTTGTGCGGCGGCGCCACCGGGCCGGCCGTGCCGCCGGTCACGTGCGGCGGCGCGTCGTCGCGCTGCGTCGTCGTCGTGACGGTGGACGGCTGCTCCACCTGCCAGGGTTGCAAGGGAATATCGGCCAGCTGGATGGGCGAGAAGCTGGGCTTGTCCGGCGTGACCGGCTTGCGCAGCGTCTCGGGCTCCCGGGGCTTGTCCGGGATGGGCGGCAGCAGCACGGCGGGTTCCTTGACCCGGACCGGCGGGTGGATCAGGCCGGCGCTGAATGCATAGATGGCCGCGATGTGCAGGGCCACGACCAGGCCGATGCCGACATAACGCTGGGGTTGCGGGGCGTGCTGGGCATGCGTGTGGGACGGGTTCATGGACGATCCTCTCTGCTGCGGTTGATGACACCAGGGCCGCACGTCCGGCGGCTTGAACCCAGGCTAAGCCCGCGGCAGCCGGCGGGTCAATGGTGGCTTTGCCCGTCGGCGGCGCGCCACGCGTGGCAAAACGCACGGCGTGGCGTCAGTGCGGTGTCAGGCCGTGCCGGTGAGCAGCACGATGAGGGCGCCCGCGCCGCCGTCGCTGGCGCGGGCCTGCACGAAGGCCATCACCTCGTTCTTCTGCACCAGCCAGCGGCGCACGCGGCCCTTGAGCACCGGTTCGCGCCCCGGCGAGCCGTGCCCCTTGCCGTGCACGACGCGCACGCAGCGCAGGCCGCGCCGGGCGCTGTCGTGGATGAAGTGGCTCAGCGCCTCGCGCGCGCCGTCGCGGCGCAAGCCGTGCAGGTCCAGCTGACCCTGCAGCGCCCAGTGGCCGCGGCGCAGCTTGCGCACGACCTCCAGGCTGATGCCGTCGCGGCGGAACGACAGCGTCTCGTCGGTTTCCAGCAGGCTGTCGATGTCGATCTCGTCGGACAGTGCCTGCAGCAGCACCGCACGCTCGTCGGCCTCGCGCTGGCGCGGCTCGGGCTCGGGTTGCGCCAGGTCGTGCAGCACGCGGTCGACGCGGCGCAGCGGCGTCACCGGCCCGACCGTCAGCTCGAAGACGCGGCGCTCCTGCTCGGCCAGCCGCAACGCGGCGGCCACGCGCTCGCGCTCGGCTTCCGCGGCCAGCCTCGCGGCGGCCAGCTCGCGGGCCAGCGGCTTCAGGTCGGCCAGGCTGCGGGCGATGCGGCTCACAGCAGGCCTCGCTCGGCAAACGACATCACCCCGCCGGCGCCGACGATGAAGTGATCCACCACGCGCACGTCCACCAGCGCCAGCGCCTGCGCGAGGTGGCGCGTCAGCGACTCGTCGGCGCGCGACGGCTCCGCCACGCCGCTGGGGTGGTTGTGCGCCAGCACGACGGCGGCCGCGCCCAGCGCCAACGCGCGCTTGACGACCTCGCGCGGGTGCACGGTCGTGGCCGTCAGCGTGCCGTGGAACAGCGTCTCCATCGCGATGAGCCGCAACTGCGCGTCCAGGAACAGCACCGCGAACACCTCCTGCCCCAGGCCGCCCAGGTGCAGGCGCAGGTAGGTCTTCACGGTGTCGACGTCGTTCATCGCCGGCTTGTCGGCCAGTTGCTGGTTCAGCGAGCGCCGCGCGATCTCCAGCACCGCGGCGATCTCCGCCCGCTTGGCCGGCCCCAGCCCCTTGACCTTGCCCAGGTCCTGCACGCTGGCCGCCAGCAGCCCCGCCCAGCCGCCAAAGCGGTCCAGCAGGCTCTGCGCCAGTTGCAGCACCGGCATGCCTTTGAGCCCCGTGCGCAACAGCAGCGCCAGCAGCTCGGCGTCCGCCAGTGCGGCCGGCCCACGGGCGAGCAGTTTCTCGCGCGGGCGGGCATCGGGGGGCAGGTGGGTCAGCGACATAAAATCGGCCGCAGTCTAGCCAAGCGTCCCATCTCTCGCATGAACCCCATCCAGGCCGGGTCCTTCCTGACCTTGCATTACCGGCTCACGGGCCCGGACGGTGCCGACATCGTCAACACCTTCGATGACAAGCCCGCCACGCTGTCGCTCGGTGCCGGGCAACTGTCGCCCGCCATCGAGGCGCGCCTCATCGGCCTGCCCGAGGGCGCGCATGAGCGCTTCACGCTGGCGCCCGGCGAGGCCTTCGGCGATCGCAACCCCGAGTTGCTGCAGCGCGTGAAGCTGACGCTGCTGCGCCAGCTGGGCGACCCGGACGAGACCTACCACGTCGGTGACGTCGTGCAGTTCCCCGGTCCGGACGGGCAGGGTGGCTATGCCGGCGTGGTGCGCGAGCTGGGCGATGAATCGCTGCTGTTCGACTTCAACCATCCGCTTGCCGGCCAGCCGGTGAGCTTCGAAGTGCAAGTGATCGGGGTGCTGTGATGAGTGCAGGCGTGCAACCCCAGGAAGTGCTGTTGGCCGAGCCGCGCGGCTTCTGCGCCGGCGTGGACCGCGCCATCGAGATCGTCGAACGGGCGCTGGTGAAGTTCGGCGCGCCCATCTACGTGCGCCACGAGATCGTCCACAACACCTACGTCGTCAACGACCTGAAGGCGCGCGGCGCCATCTTCATCGAGGAACTGGCCGAGGTGCCGGCCGGTGCGACGCTGGTGTTCAGCGCGCACGGCGTCAGCCAGGAGGTGCGCCGCGAGGCCACCGCGCGCGGCTTCCAGATCTTCGACGCGACCTGCCCGCTGGTCACCAAGGTGCATGTCGAGGTGGCCAAGCTGCACCGCGAGGGCTACGAGTTCATCATGATCGGCCACAAGGGCCACCCCGAGGTCGAGGGCACGATGGGCCAGCTGTCCGATGGCATCTTCCTGGTGGAAGAGGTCGAGGACGTCGCCAAGGTCGTCGTCAAGGACCAGAGCAAGCTGGCCGTCGTCACGCAGACCACGCTCAGCGTCGACGACGCGGCCGAGATCCTGGCCGAGGTCAAGCGCGTGTTCCCGCAGGTGCGCGAGCCCAAGCAGCAGGACATCTGCTATGCCACGCAGAACCGCCAGGACGCCGTCAAGGTGCTGGCGCCACAGGTGGATGTCGTCATCGTCGTGGGCAGCCCCACCAGCTCCAACAGCAACCGCCTGCGGGAACTGGCCGAACGCCTGGGCACGCCGGGCTACATGGTCGATGCCGCCGAAGACCTGAAGCCCGAATGGCTGGACGGCCGCGCCCGCGTGGGCCTGACGGCCGGTGCCTCGGCGCCTGATGTGCTGGTGCAAGCCGTCATCGACCGACTGCGCGCGCTCGGCGCGACGACCGTGCGCAGCCTGCCCGGCGTGGAAGAGCATGTGCGCTTCCCGTTGCCGCTGGGCCTGGGCGACAAGTCCATGGCCGAGGTCAGCGCCTCCCGATCTTGAAGCCGGTGCTTCCAGCTTCCGGCGGCGCCTGACATCGGCGCCGCTTTCGTATCCGACTTGAAGGACACCCATGCTTGACATCACCCAACTGCGCAAGGAGCTCGATACCGTCATCGAGCGCCTGAACGCGCGCAAGAACCCGCAGCCCTACCTCGACGTGGAGCGTTTCAAGGCGCTGGAAGCCGAGCGCAAGGGCGTGCAGACCCGCACCGAGGAACTGCAGGCCCGCCGCAACGCGCTGTCCAAGCAGATCGGCATGGCCAAGGGCAAGGGCGAGGACGCCTCGGCGCTGATGGCGGAGGTCGGCGGCATCGGCGATGAGCTGAAGGCCGGCGCCGAGCGGCTGGAGGCCATCCAGGCAGAGCTCAACCAGATGCTGATGGGCGTGCCCAACCTGCCGGACGCCAGCGTGCCGGTCGGCGCCGACGAGACCGGCAACGTCGAGGTGCGCCGCTGGGGCTCGCCCCGCGCGTTCGATTTCGACGTCAAGGACCACGTCGACCTGGGCGCCCCGCTGGGCCTGGACTTCGAGACCGGCGCCAAGCTGTCGGGCTCGCGCTTCACCTTCCTGAAGGGGCCCGTGGCGCGCTTGCACCGTGCGCTCGCGCAGTTCATGCTGGACGTGCAGACCACCGAGCACGGCTACACCGAGTGCTACACGCCCTACATCGTCAACCGCGAGATCCTGGAGGGCACGGGCCAGCTGCCCAAGTTCAAGGAAGACATGTTCTGGGTGCTGCGCGGCGGCGATGACGAGCAGGTGGAGCAGTACCTGATCTCCACGTCGGAGATCTCGCTGACCAACACCGTGCGCGAGAGCGTGCTGAAGGCCGAGGACCTGCCCGTCAAGCTGACGGCGCACAGCCCCTGCTTCCGCTCGGAAGCCGGCTCCGCCGGCCGCGACACGCGCGGCCTGATCCGCCAGCACCAGTTCGACAAGGTGGAGATGGTGCGCATCGAGCAGCCCGAGCACAGCATGGCCGCGCTGGAGGAGATGACGCAGCATGCCGAGGCCATCCTGCAGAAGCTGGGCCTGCCGTACCGCACCGTGCTGCTGTGCACCGGCGACATGGGCTTCGGCTCGACGAAGACCTACGACCTGGAAGTCTGGGTGCCGGCGCAGCAGACCTACCGCGAGATCAGCTCCTGCTCGAACATGGGCGCCTTCCAGGCTCGCCGCATGCAGGCGCGCTTCAAGAACGCGCAAGGCAAGAACGAGCTGGTGCACACGCTCAACGGCTCCGGCCTGGCCGTGGGCCGCACGCTGGTGGCGGTGCTGGAGAACTACCAGAACGCCGACGGCAGCATCACCGTGCCCGAGGCGCTGCGCTCCTACATGGGCGGTGTGGAGGTGTTGCGCGCCTGATTTGCAGCGAGGCCAAAAAGCTGGCTATAATGGCCGGCTTCGCACCAACGCGCACCGCATCAGGAGAGGTGGCAGAGTGGTCGAATGTACCTGACTCGAAATCAGGCGTGCGGTATCCCCGCACCGAGGGTTCGAATCCCTCCCTCTCCGCCAAGAACAGCCCGCCGGCAACCCCGGCGGGCTTTTTCTTTTTCGGACGCTCAGCGAGGCGTCTGCTGCAGCTCGACGCTGACCTTCACGGCCTCGGCGGCCGTGTTGGTCCACATCCAGCAATGTGCAGGCTCGGCGTCGAAGATCTGCACACCCTGCGCCTTGGTGGCCCGCTCCAGCCTTGCCGGATACACCACGGCCTTGCCCTGGTGGACGTGGATGTTGAACGGAAGCGGCGCGCCGGCCTCGAAGGACCAGGCCACGCGGCCACCCCGGTGCAGCTTGCCGCACACCTCCAGCAGTTCCCGCGGCGCCAGTGTCGCCATGTGGGTGAAGCGGCCTTCGGGGGTCCAGGCGATGTCGACGACCTGGGCGGCCGCTGCCGCGGCGCCGCTGGCGGCCAGGCACAGCAAGGCGAGCGCCGCCCTCACTTGGCCGCCTCGATGGCCGTGACGATGAACTGGCCGCCTTCATGCGCGGCCTTAAAGCGCACCTTGTCGCCGACCTTGAGCCCGTCCAGCAGCCGCTTGTCGCGGGCCTGGAACACCATCGTCATCGCCGGCATGTCCAGCGACCGGATCTCGGCGTGGCGCAGCGTGACCTTGGCCGCGGCCGGGTCGACCTTGCGGACCTCGGCATCGGTCATCGCGTCGGCGGCGGAGGCTGGCATGGCCGGCGGCTCGGCCGCCCGCGACAGCACGGGTATCGCCAGCAGCGCGGCGCACAGGAGGAGTTCTTTCATGGCAATTCCTTGATGAGTTTCAGCGCGCGCGGACGACGATGTTGCCGCGCATGCCGGCCTGGAAGTGGCCGGCGATGAGGCAGGCGAAGTCGAACTCGCCTGCACGGTTGAAGGTCCAGACGATCTCGCCGGTCTGGCCCGGGGGCACATGGGCCATGTAGGGCTCGTCGTGCTCCATGCCGGGGAACTTGAGCATCAGCGCCGCGTGCTCTTCCAGTTCCCGGGGCGTGCCGATGACGAGCTCGTGCAGCACGGCGCCGGTGTTGCGCAGCACCAGGCGCACGGTCTCGCCTTGGCGCACGTTGATGCGCGACGGCGTGAAGCGCATGTCGTCGCTCATCGTGATCTCGACGGTGCGCCGGGCCGCGCGGCGTTCGCCGGCAATGCCCCAGGCCTTCTGTTCCTTCTTGACGGCGGCCGGTGCACTGGCGGCATGGTCGCCATGCGCCTGCACTGCCGCGGCGGCGAGGGCCAGCGCGAGGGAGGTGATGACTGTCTTCATGCGGGCCTCAATGGTTGTGGTGGCCTTGCGGCTTGCGCACCTGCACCTCGACGTCGGACGCCTGCGGCGCAGGCGCAGGCGCGCTCGTCGCGGGCGGCGCATCGCCCACCTCGCGCGCCACGGTGCCGGGCGGATGCTGGAACCAGCCAGGGTCCGTGTAGTCGCCGCGCCTGAGCCCGCGCCGCACCTTCAGCATGCTGAACATGCCGCCCATGGCCACCGGCCCGAACGGGCCTTCGCCCGCCATCATGGGCGCCGTGTTGTCGGGCAGCGGCATGCTCATCTCGGTCATGTCGTGCATGCCACGCTCGCCCATGACCATGTAGTCCGGCACCAGCTTGCGGATCCTGGCGGCCAGGCCGCTGTGGTCCACGCCGATCATCGTCGGCACGTTGTGGCCCATCGCATTCATCGTGTGGTGCGCCTTGTGGCAGTGGAAGGCCCAGTCACCTTCCTCGTCGGCGATGAACTCCAGCTGCCGCATCTGGCCCACGGCGATGTCCGTCGTCACCTCGGGCCAGCGCGCGGTCCTGGGCACGGGGCCGCCGTCCGTGCCGGTCACCTCGAACTCGTGGCCATGGATGTGGATGGGGTGGTTGGTCATCGTCAGGTTGCCCACGCGGATGCGCACGCGGTCGCCCTGGCGGGCCACCAGCGGCGCGATGCCCGGGAACACGCGGCTGTTCCAGCTCCACAGGTTGAAGTCCAGCATCGTCATGACCTTGGGCGTCGCGCTGCCGGGGTCGATGTCGTAGGCGTTCAGCAGGAAGGCGTAGTCACGGTCGACGTCGGCGATGTGCGGGTGCTTCGCCTTGGGGTGCGTGATCCACAGGCCCATCATGCCCATGGCCATCTGCACCATCTCGTCGGCATGCGGGTGGTACATGAAGGTGCCGGGGCGGCGCGCGACGAACTCGTAGACCCAGGTCTTGCCCGGCGGGATGGGCGGCTGCGTCAGGCCGCTGACGCCATCCATGCCGTTGGGCAGGCGCTGGCCGTGCCAGTGCATGCTGGTCACCTCGGGCAGGCGGTTGGTCACGTAGATGCGCACGCGGTCGCCCTCGACGACCTCGATGGTGGGCCCGGGGCTCTGGCCGTTGTAGCCCCACAGGTGGGCCTTGAAGCCGGGCGCCATCTCGCGCACGACGGGCTCGGCCACGAGGTGGAACTCCTTGACGCCGTCCTTCATGCGCCAGGGCGCCGTCCAGCCGTTCAGCGTGACGACGGGGTTGTAGGGCCGCCCGGTGGGCGGGATGAGCGGGGCTTGCGTGTCGGGCGAGGTCTGGATGACGGGCTCGGGCAGCGCGGCCATCGCCGCCTTGGAGACGGCGGCCAGCGATGCCAGCGTCGACCCCGCCAGCAGGGAACGTCGGTTGAACATGGGGTGTCCTCGGGGTTCAGTGGGCCGCCGCCGCGGCAGCGGCAGGGGCGGGGCCGGCGGAGGGCAGGGCGGGCGTGGCGCGGCCCAGCAGGGCCTGCTCCAGGTCGGCCTGGGCCAGCCAGAAGTCGCGCAGCGCGTCCTGCGCAGCGGCCACGGCGGCCACCTGGGCGCGGGCATCGGCCAGCAGCTCGAACACGCCGATCAGCATGCCGTTGTAGCGCAGCAACTGCTCGTCGGAGATGCGCTGGGCCAGCGGCAACAGCTCGTCGCGGTGCTGGCGCGCGATGTCCCAGGCGCTGCGGTACAGGCCGTAGGCCTCGCGCACCTCGGAGCGCGCGCGGATGGCCGTGTCGGCCGCGTCGTGCGCCGCCTCGCGGGCCAGCGCCTGTGCGCGCGGCAGCGGGCCGGGGCCGAACAGCGGCAGCTCCAGCGTGACCTCCCAGCCGCGCTGCACCGGCGCCTCGTTGGACGTGTTGCGCACGACGCCCAGCTCCAGCATGGACACGAAGCGGTTGATGCGCCCGGCGTCCACCTGGCGCGCGGCCTGCTCCAGCCGCAGCCGTGCGGCCTGCACGTCCAGCCGCTGCGCGAGCGCCCGCGTCTCGATGTCGGGCTGCTCGCGGGCGGTCGTCGGCAGCGCGGGCAGCCGGTCGGGCACACGCAGCGCGGCAGCGTCGTCGCCCCACAGGCCCAGCAGGCGCACGAGGCGTTCGCGGCTCGCGAGGCGTTGCCCCTCGGCGCGCGCCAGCGCCAGCCGCGCCTCGGCGGCAAAGCCCTGCTCGCGCGCACGGGTCAGTGCGTTGAAGTTGCCGACGGCCTGCATGCGCCGCGCCAGCTCGGCGCCGGCATCGGCGGCCTCCAGCACCTGGCGGCGGTAGGTCAGCGTCTCCTCCGCAGCCACGGCGGCCACCCACGCGCGGCGCGTGTCCGCCGCCAGCGCCAGCACGTCGGCAGCCGCCTGCTGCTGCTCGGCCTGCAGGCGGCGCTGCTCGGCCTGGCGCACCAGCGGCAACGTCAGCAGCCGGGCGAGGTTGACGTGCCAGCCGCGCTCCAGCTCCACCTCGTCGCCGCGCGTGAGGCGGCTGAAGCTGAAGCCGGGGTTGGGCAGCCGGCCGGCGGCGTCCACCTCGGCGGCCGTCACGCCCAGGCGGGCCAGTCGGGCCTGCAGCGCGCGGCTGTTCCGCAGCGCGAGTTGCACGGCGGCGTCGGCGCTCAGCGGCTCGCGCAGGCGGGCGGCCAGCTCCTCGGCCGGCAGCGGTTCGGCAGCCAGCGCCTGGCCGGTGTGCGGCTGCGTCAGGCGGCTGACGTCGCCGACCTCATCGCCGGGTGTCAGGCTGGCGCAGCCGGTCAGCGCCAGTGCCAGTGCGGTCAGGGACAGCGCACGCTTCATGGCGTCTTCTCCGGCGGCAGCGTTTCGCGGGCGTAGGTGCGCCAGCCGCCCACGCGTTCGACGCGGTCGTTGGCAGCGCGCCAGTCGACGCGGGGCGGGTCATCGGCAGCCTGCGGTGGCGCAGCCTTACGGGGCGCAACGCGCGGCACCTGGGCGCGCGCATCGGCGGGGTCGGGGCGGGGCGTCTGGGCGGTGGCGCTCAGCGCCAGGCCGGCGGCGAGCAGCGCCGCGACGCGGGGGAACAACAAGGGCATGACAGCCTCTCTGAACGGGTGATCGACCCGCCAGGCGCAGCCAGGCGCGCGGCGGGAGGGCAGCGTTGGGAGGAGTTCAGCCCCGGGGTGGCGGGTCGGGCAGCGGCGGCACGACGCCCGTCCAGCGCTCGGCCGGCACCTGCGCCGCGCGCTGGGCCGGTGCGCTCGTCACGGTCAGCGCCAACGCCGGTGGCGGCGCGGCGGCCAGGCAGCAGGGGGCACACAGCTTGCATGCCTGGCTGTGGTGGGCGTCGGCCGTGTCATCCATGTCCTGGTGGTCGTGATGCGCGTGCTCCGCATGGGCCATCGCGGCCGGCGTTGGCTGCACCGGCCCGCACTCCAGCTGCGCGGCCGCCAGCACGCTGCGCAGCGGCAGCAGCACGAGCAGCAGGCAGAGGACGAGGAAGCGGCCGGGGCGACGCATGGCTGGCACTTTAACCGCCTTGCTGTCGCCACGCCCGCGCCGACAGCCCGCCGTGCCGTTGCGTGAACAGCCGGCTCAGCGCCGACGCGTTGGCGTAGCCCAGCTCGGCGGCCAGCGTCTTCAGCGACTTGCCCGCCCGCAGTTCGGCCCGGGCGATGGCCAGGCGCCAGTCGGCCACGTAGTCGGCGGGCGTCGTGCCGACGGCGTCGCGGAAGGCCTCGGCAAAACGGCTGCGCGACATGCCGGCCTCGGCGGCCAGCCGCTCCAGCGTCCAGGCCTCGCCGGGGCGGGCGTGCACGGCGGTCAGCGCGCGGGCCAGCCGCGCGTCGGCCAGGCCGTTCAGCAGGCCCACCGGCAGCGGGTTGTCGCGCTGGTCCAGCATCCAGCGCAGCAGTTGCAGCAGCAGCACCTCGAACAGCCGGTCCGCCAGCAGCCGCTGGCCGCAGCGCACGCGCTCGGCCTCGCCGAACAGCAGCGTCAGCGTCTCGTTGAGGCCGTCCACGCGGGCCAGCGGCAGCACCACCAGCGGCGGCAGCGCGCGCACCAGCGGGTGGGCGTCGCCCTGATCGAAGTCCAGCGTCGCGCAGACGAAGTCCGCACCCTCGGTGGGCGCGTTGTGGAAGTCGTGCGCCAGCGGGCGCGGGTAGAACACCAGGCTGGGTTCGCTCACCACCAGCTGCGCCACGAGCCCGCTGCCGGCCGCGTGGCGCACGGCCATCTCGCCGTTGCGCATCACGTGCAGGAAGCCCCGTCCGGGCTGCGCGTCGAAATGCGTCACGCCGCACAGCGGCCCGGCGTGGAACAGGCTGGCGCGCACGCGGAAGCGCTCCAGCAGCGGGCTGAGGCGGTCCAGCGGCGAGGCATCGGGCATTGGGATGAATCGGTATGTTGTGCGGACTGAATGATACCTATCGACCTGAGTCGGCGCGCACAGTGGAGGCCTTCCTCCACTGCAACCGAAAGGTGACTCCATGACCTCCCGCGTTCCCCTCGTCTCCGCCGCCGATGCCCCCGCCGCCAGCCGCCCGCTGCTGGATGCCGTGCACGGTGCCTTCGGTGCCACACCCGCGATGTTCCGCGCCGTTGCCAACTCGCCGGCCGCGCTGCAGGCGATGTGGGGCTTCTTCGGCGCTCTTTCGGATCAAGGCACCGGCAGCCTCCCGGCCAAGCTGGGCGAGCAGATCGCCGTCGCCGTGGCCGACCGCAATGCCTGCGAGTACTGCCTGGCCGCGCACACGGCGCTGGGCCGCAAGGCGGGCGCATCGGCCGCCGAGATGAGTGCCGCCCAGGCCGGCGAATCGGCCGACCCGGCGACGGCCGCCGCGCTGCGTTTTGCGCTGAAGCTGGTCGAGCAGCGCGGCCAGGTGGGCGATGCCGACGTCGCCGCGCTGCGTGCGGCGGGCTTCGGCGACGGCCAGATCGTCGAGATCCTGGCGCACGTGGCGCTGAACCTGTTCACGAACTACGTGAACGTCGCGTTCGCCGTGCCGGTGGATTTCCCCGGCGTGAAGCTGCGCTCGGCCGCTTGAGCGGGCAGCCGCTGGTCGACCCCGCCTCAAACAACAAGGCCCCGGACTCGCCGGGGCCTTGCAGCGGTTCATGCAGCGCTGGTTAGACCAGGCCTTGCTTTGACGCCAGCACCGCCGCTTCCGCGCGGCTGCTGACGTTGAGCTTCTTGTAGATGGACTTGATGTGGTCGTTGACGGTGAACCACTTGATGCCCATCAGGTTCGCGATCTCCTTGATCGTGAAGCCCTTGCTCAGGTAGGTCAGCACTTCGCTCTCGCGCGGCGTCAGGCGTTCCCACTCGGGCGGCGGGTCCAGCGCGACATTGCGGCTGTTGCTGAACGGCGCGTGCGACGACGACAGCGAACCGAAGCCGGAGTTCAGCGGCATGGTGCCGCTGTCGCCGGAGGACGACGGGCGGAAGTGCGACAGCAGCCGGCGTGCGATGGCCGGCGACAGCGGCGGCTGGCCGCGCACGATGCGCTGCAACTCTTCCACGAGTACCTCGAAGCGGTCTTCCTTCAGCAGGTAGCCGTCGGCGCCGCATTGCAGCGCGGGGAAGAGGTGGTCGTCGTCGGAGTACAGCGTCGTGACGATCTTGATGGCGGTCGAGCCGGACAACTCGGTCAGGAACTCCATGCCGTTGCCATCGGGCAGTTCCAGGTCGACGAGGATGAGCTTGAAGCCGTGGTCCGGCGCGTTGCCGAACTTGGCCACCTGGCGGCGCGCGTTCTCGAGATCGCCCACCTCGGTGATCTCCATCGCGTCGCTGAAGCTCTCGCGCACCACGCGGCACAGGAAGCTGCGGGCGACGGGGTTGTCTTCGATGATCAGGACTTTGACGGTCATGGGGGGACGGCGGCTGTCGTTTCGACCGGCCAATGTAGCGCAGGCCTCGTGCTGCGATCGACCGCGTCTGCGGGGGGGCTCGCCCCCGTTTCAGGCTTCACGATTGGTAAGAACTACCTTGCCGACGACTTCCCGGGCGGCCATGCGGGCAAATGCCGCAGGCAGCTCCGCCATGGGCAGCGCGCGGTCCAGCACGGGCTTGATCCTGCTGGTTGCATACCAGCCGGCCAGCTCAGCCAGCATCCTGGCATTGCGGCCCGGCTCGCGTTTGGCGAACTCGCCCCAGAACACACCCACCAGCGACGCGCCCTTGAGCAGTGCCAGGTTCAGCGGCAGCGCGGGGATGCTGCCTTGCGCGAAGCCGATGACGAGGTGGCGGCCGCGCCAGGCGATGGAGCGGAAGGCGGCCTCGGCCAGGTCGCCGCCGACCGGGTCGTAGATGACGTCGGGGCCCTTGCCGTCGGTGAGCGCCTTCAACTCGTCGCGCAGGTTCTGCGTCGCGTAGTTGATGGTGGCATCGGCGCCCAGCGCCTTGCAGGCGGCGCACTTGGCGTCGCTACCGGCCGCCGCGATGACGCGGGCGCCGGCGGCCTTGGCGATCTGGAGGGCCGCCGTGCCGACGCCGCCGGCCGCACCGAGGATGAGCACCGTCTCGCCGGCCTGTAGCGCGCCGCGGTCCATCAGTGCGTGGTGACTGGTGGCATAGGTGCAGATGAACGCCGCGGCATCCTCGAAGCTGAAGGCGTCCGGCAGCGGCATGGCCAGCGCGGCGGGGATGCACACCTCGGTGGCGAAGCCGCCCAGCCCGCCGAAGGCCGCGACGCGCTGGCCCACGGCGAAGCCCGTTGCGCCGTCGCCCACCTCGGTGACGACGCCCGAGAACTCCGTGCCCGGCACGAAGGGCAGGGGCGGTTTCATCTGGTACTTGTTCTGCACGATGAGCAGGTCAGGGAAGTTCAGGCTGGCGGCGCGGATGGCCACGCGGATCTGACCCGCGCCCAGCGGCGGTGCGGGCACATCGCGCCATTGCAGCGCCTCGACGCCCACCGGGTTCTCGCAGACCCATGCCTTCATTGCTGTCTCCTCGTGGAATGAAGCGGCCATGATAGGAATCAGCATGGTTACACCCGGTCTCGCAGGTGACGCGCTCCCTACAATCCGTTGCCATGCGCATCCTGATTTCCAACGACGACGGCTACCTCGCTCCCGGCTTGGCGGCCCTCGTGAAAGCCTGCGAAGGCCTGGGCGAGATCGACGTCATCGCCCCCGAGCAGAACGCCAGCGGCACGTCCAACTCGCTGACGCTGAACCGCCCGCTGAACGTCTACCGCGCCGCCAACGGCTTCCGCTACGTCAGCGGCACGCCGTCGGACGGCGTCCACCTCGCGTTGAGCGGCCTGCTGGGTTACCGGCCGGACCTGGTGCTCTCGGGCATCAACAACGGCGCCAACATGGGCGATGACACGCTGTACTCCGGTACCGTGGCCGCGGCCACCGAGGGCTATCTGTTCGGCATCCCGTCCATCGCGTTCTCGCAGGCCGAGAAGGGCTGGGGTGAACTGGAGGCCGCCGCCCGCACGGCGCGCAGCATCGTCGAGCAGGTCATCGCCGGTGGGCTGGGCCAGAGCTTCCTGCTGAACGTCAACATCCCCAACCGGGCCGATGCCGACACGCTGCCGCGCAAGATCACGCGGCTGGGGCGCCGCCACTCGGCCGAGGCCATCATCGAGCAGGTCAACCCGCGCGGCGAGACCATCTACTGGATCGGCCCGGCGGGCGAGGCCAAGGATGCCGACGAGGGCACGGACTTCCATGCCACCGCCAACGGCCAGGTGTCCATCACGCCGCTGCAGGTGGATCTGACCGAGCATTCGTCGCTGGGCGCCTGGGCGCGGCGCCTGGGCCTCTGATCCGATGTCAACGCCCAAGCGTTTCCCGGCCAGCCTGAAGTCGGCCACGGCGCCGCAGCGCGAGCTGCTGATGCCGCAGCGCCACCTTCAGCAGGCGACGCGGGACGCGGCCCGGCTGGCCCGCCCGAGCGGCACGGGGCTGGACGGTGGTGCCGTGCGCCAGCGCATGGTCGACCGGCTGCGCGCCGAGGGCAGGTTCGACGAGCGCGTGCTGGCCGCCATGGCCGCCGTACCGCGCCATGAGTTCGTCGACAGCGCGCTGGCCGCGCAGGCCTACGAGGACACGGCCCTGCCCATCGGACACGGGCAGACCATCTCCAAGCCCTCCGTCGTGGCCCACATGCTGGGCCTGTTGATGGCGGGCGCCGGGGCCCGGCAGCGCGGCTCGCTGGGCCGCGTGATGGAGATCGGCACGGGCTGCGGCTACCAGGCCGCAGTCATCGCGATGCTGGCGCGCCAGGTCACGTCCATCGAGCGCCTGCAAGGGCTGCACGACAAGGCCCGGGCCAACCTGCAGCGCCTCGTGCTGCCGCGCTCGCCGCGGCTCATCTGGGGCGACGGCCGCGTCGGCCATGCTGCCAGCGGGCCGTTCGACAGCATCATCGCGGCGGCCGGCGGCGAGGACATCCCGCCCGCCTGGACCGAGCAACTGGCGCCCGGCGGCCGCCTCATCGCGCCCACCGCGTCCAGCGGCCGCGGCCAGGTGCTGGTGGTGTTGGATCACGTCGTCGATGGCGGCGTCAGCCGCTGGCTGCGCAGCGAGCACGAGGCCGTGCTCTTCGTCCCCCTAAAATCCGGCGTCGTCTGACGGAGCCGCTGGCGCACCGCGCCACACAATCCGGGCGGCCCCCAACGTGCCTCACACGATGCCCTCACGCCTGCGTCCCCTTCTCGCCCTCACCACCTCGCTGCTGCTCAGCGCCTGCGGCACGTCGCTGCACCGAGCCCCGGTGGAGGACCGCAACCCCCAGCCTCCCAAGCCCGCAGCGGCCGCGCCTGCGCCTGCCGCATCCACCCCCGCCGCGCCCGAGGCCAAGCCGCTGCCGGGTGCGGAGAACGCCGGCAAGCCAGGCTACTACACCGTGAAGCCGGGTGATGCGCTGATCCGCATCGCGCTGGACAACGGCCAGAGCTGGCGCGACGTCGCCAAGTGGAACAGCCTGGAGAATCCCAACCGCATCGAGGTGGGCCAGGTGCTGCGCGTCGTGCCGCCCGGTGTTGATGCAAGCGCCGTGGCGGTGAAACCCGTCGTGACCGCCAAGGTCGAGGCGCGTCCGCTGGATGCCAAACCGCCGCAGACCTCGGCCAGTGCGGCCTCTGCCGTGGCGGCGGCGCCCAAGGAGCCTGCGAAGGACGCAGCGAAGGAGGCGCCGAAGGAGGCGGCCGCGTCGGATGACGACACGCTGGGCTGGGCGTGGCCGGTGTCCCATCCGGTCAGCGCTGGCTTCGACGAGCAGCGCAACAAGGGCCTGGACTTCGCCGGCAAGCCGGGCGACCCGGTGCTGGCGGTGGCCGATGGGCGTGTGGTTTACGCAGGTTCGGGCTTGCGCGGCTACGGCAACTTGGTCATCATCAAGCACAACAACACCTACCTGACGGCGTACGCCCACAACCGGGCGATGCTGGTCGAGCAGGATCAGGTGGTACGCAAGGGCCAGAGGATTGCCGAGATGGGTTCCACCGAAAGCGACACCGTCAAGCTGCACTTCGAAGTGCGCAAGCTCGGCAAGCCCGTCGATCCGGCCAAGCTGTTGCCGGCGCGCTGAGACGACGCGTTAGCGAATCAGGCACCTTGGGCCAGCGATCACGTCATGAAACGCGCTGCGCCCTCCCTGACGAACGGTCACAACGGCCATGACGGCGCGGCCCACGAGCCGGCCGTCATGCTCGCGATGAACGGCGGCGCCGACACCGAGCCCGCCGCCGATGCCCCGGACGAAGACGCCCAGGTGCTGCGCAACGGCAGTGGCCAGGATGTCGAGCTGGGGAATGCGCTGCAGGCCTATCTGCGCGACATCCGCCGCACGCCGCTGCTGACGCCGCAGCAGGAGTTCGATACCGCCGTGGCTGCCCGCGCGGGCGATTTCGACGCCCGCCAGGCCATGATCGAGCACAACCTGCGGCTCGTCGTCAGCATTGCCAAGAACTACCTGGGCCGCGGCCTGCCGATGAGCGACCTCATCGAGGAAGGCAACCTCGGCCTGATGCACGCCATCGGCAAGTTCGAGCCGGAGCGGGGCTTTCGCTTCTCGACCTACTCAAGCTGGTGGATTCGCCAGAGCATCGAGCGTGCGCTGATGCACCAGGCCCGCCTCGTGCGGTTGCCGGTGCACATCGTGCGCGAGCTCAACCAGGTGCTGAAGGCGCGCCGCGCGCTGGAGGCGCTGCAGAGCGCGCAGGGCGCGGAAGGCCGCGTGCGCGCCGAGGACGTGGCGCAGGCGCTGGGCCGGCCCGTCGACGAGGTGGCCGAACTGCTGGCCTATGCCGAGCTGCCCAGCTCGCTGGATTCGCCCGTGGACCGCAACGGCGAAGGCGGCGAGTCCATGCTCGATCTCGTCGCCGACGATCAGGCCATTGACCCGATGGGCCTGCGGCTGTCGCGCGAGGTGGAGGAGTTGCTGCAGCATGGCCTGGCCAGCCTGAACGATCGCGAGCGCGAAGTGCTGGCGGGGCGCTACGGCCTGTCGGACCGCGAGCCCGAGACGCTGGACGTGCTGGCCATCCGCCTGAAGCTGACGCGCGAGCGCATCCGCCAGATCCAGATCGAGGCGCTGGCCAAGCTCAAGCGCAACATGATGCGGCACGGGGTCGACCGGGACAGCATCTTTTGAGCCTCTCGCCCAGCCTTGCCCTGGCTGAGCGCCGGCAAGTCTGGTCGGTCCCCCCAGGAGGCGGCGATGCTCGCGGCATCGAGCCGCGAACACATCGCCAGACGGGCCGGTTTGGGAGCGGCCCGGCGCTCGGCCCGGAAAACTGAGGCCAACCAGCCTCCTCCGATAATCGGGGGATGACTCAAACGACAGATTGGCTCAAGGTCGAAAGCATCGAGCTTGAAGCGCAGGGCGTGGCGCACAACGCCGAAGGCAAGGTGGTGTTCATCGACGGCGCGTTGCCGGGCGAGATCGTGAAGGCGCAGATCTCGCGCCGCAAGAACAACTGGGAGCAGGGCCAGCTCACCGAGATCAGGAAGGAAAGCCCGCTGCGCGTGACGCCGGGCTGCCCGCACTTCGGCCTGCACGCCGGCGCCTGTGGCGGCTGCAAGATGCAGCACCTGCAGGCCGGCGCGCAGGTGGCCGTGAAGCAGCGCGTCGTGGAAGACCAGCTGTGGCACCTCGGCAAGGTCAAGCCCGAGGTGCTGTTGCGCCCCATCGAGGGCCCGACCTGGGGCTACCGCTACCGCGCGCGCTTCTCGGTGCGTTACGTGCAGAAGAAGGGTGTGGTGCTGATCGGCTTCCACGAGCGCAAGAGCCGCTACGTGGCCGACATGCAGGTCTGCAAGGTGGTGCCCCAGGTCGTCAGCGACCTGCTGATGCCGCTGCGCGAGCTCATTTCCCGCATGGCCGAGCGTGACCGGCTGCCGCAGATCGAGCTGGCGATGGGTGACGAGGTCATCGCCCTCGTGCTGCGCCATCTGAACCCGCTGCCGGCGGGCGACATCGCGCTGCTGCGTGCGTTTGCCGAGCAGCACGGCGTGCAGTGGTGGCTGCAGCCCAAGGGGCCGGACACCGTCAAGCTGCTGGACGAAGGCGGCCCGCAGCTGGCCTACCGGCTGCCCGAGTTCGGCGTGACGATGCCGTTCAAGCCGACCGACTTCACCCAGGTCAACCCGCACATCAACGCGGCGCTGGTGGGTCGCGCGCTGCGGTTGCTGGCGGTGCAGAAGGACGACCGCGTCATCGACTGGTTCTGCGGCCTCGGCAACTTCACGCTGCCGCTGGCCACGCAGGCGCGCGAGGTGCTGGGCATCGAAGGCAGCGAGACGCTGGTGCAGCGCTCGCGCGAGAACGCCGCGGCCAACGGGCTGGCGCACAAGACGAGTTTTGTCGCGCGCAATCTGTTCGACATGACGCCCGAGCTGCTGGCGCTGGACGGCACGGCGGACCGCTGGCTCATCGACCCGCCGCGGGAAGGCGCGTTTGCGCTGGCCAAGGCCGTGGCCGACATCGCCCAGGACCCGTCGCTCGCGCCCGGCTGGGTGGCGCCCAAGCGCATCGTCTACGTGAGCTGCAACCCGGCCACGCTGGCGCGCGACGCCGGGCTGCTGGTCAACGTGGCGGGCTACCGCTGCACGGCGGCCAGTGCGGTGAACATGTTCCCGCACACCGCCCACGTGGAGAGCATTGCGGTCTTCGACCGTTGACGTTTTAGTAAACATGCTGGCCTGACGCCTGCTCTTCGGGACAACCCGAGGAGGCGGACGTGTGGATGTACGGAAGAATCAATAAACAAACAAAGTTTGTTTAGTTCTTCCCGCCGAGTGCGAGCGCCATGCAAGCGCCGCACCGGCACCATTCCACGGAGACAAGAGGCTGGCCATGTTGCGAACCCATCTTCCGCGCCTGCTCGGCGCTGCCTGCCTGGCATTCGGCCTGGCGTCCACCGCGCTGGCACAGGGCGTGACCCTGCCGGCCCAGGCGCTCAAGCGCGGCGTGAACGTGCTGGGCTATGACCCGATCTGGAAGGAGCCCGCCAAGGCGCGCTTCCAGATGCGGCATCTGCAGGCCATCCGTGACGGCGGCTTCGACCATGTGCGGGTGAACCTGCATGCCTTCGAGCACATGGACGCCGCAGGCCAGTTGCCGGCGAGCTGGTTCAAGCAGCTCGACGAGGTGCTGGCTGCGTCGCTGAGCGCCGGCCTGCAGGTCATCATCGACCAGCACAACTTCATGGACTGCGCCAAGTCCATCGACACCTGCCGCAGCAAGCTCAAGGCCTTCTGGCGCCAGGTGGCGCCGCGCTACAAGGATGCGCCGGACGGCGTGCTCTTCGAGATCCTGAACGAGCCCAACGGCGCCGCCGATCCGCTCTGGAACGACATCCTGGCCGAGAACCTGCAGATCATCCGCGAGACGAATCCCAAGCGCCGGGTCGTCGTGGGCCCGAAGTTCTGGAACTCGATGGACCACCTCGACAGCCTCAAGCTGCCCGAGGCCGACCGCAACCTGGTGGTGACTTTCCACTACTACTCGCCGTTCCCGTTCACGCACCAGGGGGCGCACTGGGTGGAGGAGTTCAAGAACACCTCGGGCGTCACCTGGGGCACGGCCGTCGAGCGCGAGCAGATCGGCAAGGACTTCGACAAGGTCAAGGCCTGGGCGCAGAAGCACGGCCGGCCCATCCTGCTGGGCGAGTTCGGCGCGCTGGAGACCGGGGCGCTGGCGCAACGCGTGGCATGGACGTCGACGGTGGCCCGCGCGGCCGAGGCGCGCGGCTTCGGCTGGAGCTACTGGCAGTTCGACTCCGACTTCATCGTCTGGGACATGAAGGCGGACGGCTGGGTCAAGCCCATCCTGAACGCGCTGGTGCCGTCGCCCGGCGCCCCGGTGGCCGCGGCAGCGCCCGCCGCCGCTCGCAGCAGCGATCCGGCGCTGGACCACCTCATCAACGTCAACAAGGTCAGCGCCTGGTCGGTGTACGGTGACGGGCAGTCCACGCAGCAGGTGGCTTGCGAGGCCTCGGGCAAGACCTGCCTGCGCGTAGCCCTGCAGGGCAAGCGTGCCAACCCGTGGGACATCGGCGCCATGGCGCCCATCACCGGTGACATCCGCAAGGGCGACAAGCTGCAGGTGCTGCTGTGGGCGCGGCTGGACACGGACGACGCCAAGGCGCAGGCCACCGTGCCGGTGTCGCTGCAGCTCAGCACGGCGCCGTACACCGCCGTGGTGTCGGGCTCGGCGGTGCTGACGAACAAGCTGGAGCCGGTCGTGCTGACCGGCACGTCGCAGGTGGATCAGCCGGCCGGCAGCGTGGCGCTGTCGGTGCAGATCGGGCAGGTCGGCCAGCCCCTGTGGCTCAGCGCGCCGTTCGTGCTGCGCAACTTCGTGCCGGCCAAGTAGGCGCGGCGGCGATGAAAAAATGAAAAAGGCGGCCCGCGGGCCGCCTTGTCGTTGGTTGCGAGGGCGCGTCAGTCGCGGTCGCCGCCGAAGATGCCCAGCAGCGACAGCAGGCTCTGGAACACGTTGTAGATGTCCAGGTAGATGGCCAGCGTGGCGCTGATGTAGTTGGTCTCGCCGCCGTCGATGACGCGCTTGATGTCGTACAGCATGAAGGCCGAGAAGATGCCCAGCGACAGCACCAGCATCGTCAGCAGCAGGGCCGAGGATTGCAGGAAGATGTTGGCGATGCCGGCGATCATCAGGATGACGGCGCCGACCACCAGGAACTTGGCCCAAGACGACAGGTCGCGCTTGATGACGGTGGCGAGGCTGGCCATCGTGAAGAACACGGCCGCCGTGCCGCCGAAGGCAGTCATCACCAGCGACGTGCCGTTCTTGAAGCCCAGCACGTGGCCCACCAGGCGCGACAGCATCAGGCCCATGAAGAAAGTGAAGGCCAGCAGCGCGGCGACGCCAGCGGCGCTGTCCTTGGTCTTCTCGATGACGAACATCAGGCCGAATGCGCCGGCGAAGAAGATGATGGCGCTCATGCCGGCGCCCATGGTCCTGAACATGCCGGTGGACACGCCGATCCAGGCGCCCAGCACGGTCGGCACGAGGGACAGGGCCAGCAGCCAGTAGGTGTTGCGCAGCGCGCGCTGACGGTCGGCGGCCAGGCCCGGGGCGGCGTAGCCGTATTGGGTTTGCAGGCTTTCGTTCATGTGAATCCTCCGAGGGACGAATGGGAAACCGCAGGCATTCTAGGGCGGTGTCGACGGGCTACATTGGGGGCTGTCCCTCGGAAATCAAGCCATGAAACAGCAAGCCCAACTCGAACTCTCCGACGTCAAGCGCATCGCCGCCGCCGCCGAGGCCCATGCCCTGGAAAAGGGCTGGGCCGTGTCCATCGCCATCGTTGACGCCGGCGGCCACCTGCTCTGGCTGCAGCGGCTGGACGGCGCCTCGCCCAGCTCCGCCATGTTCGCGCCGGCCAAGGCGCATACGTCGGCGCTGGGGCGCCGCGAGTCCAAGGTCTACGAGGACATGATCAACGGCGGCCGGGTGTCCTTCCTCAGCGTGCCCGGCATGTACGGCACGCTGGAAGGCGGCGTGCCCATCCTCGTCGACGGCCAGGTCGTCGGCGCGGTGGGCGTCAGCGGCGTCAAGTCCAGCGAGGACGCCGAGATCGCCAAGGCCGGCATCGCGGCACTTTGAGGCGTCACGAACCGGTCACGAAGCCTCCGTACTAACCCGGGTCGGCTATACTCGATGGGTTTACCTGAACCCTACGCTGCCCGGCGCCAAAACCCCCTCGGTTTTCTACAAATTGACCCGTCTTTCGATGGGTTGATGCTGGGCACGCGATCCACTTGCGGAGACCCTTTGTGCTGACCGACCTGCTCCATCCCCCTCAAGCAATCCTGGCTCTGGCGGATGGGACGGTGTTCCGAGGCCAGTCCATCGGTGCGACCGGCCAGACGGTGGGTGAGGTGGTGTTCAACACCTCGCTGACGGGCTACCAGGAAATCCTGACCGACCCCAGCTACTGCCGCCAGATCGTCACGCTGACCTACCCGCACATCGGCAGCTATGGCGTGAGCCCGGAAGACGTCGAGTCGTCCAAGGTGTACGCCGCCGGCCTGGTGGTCAAAGACCTGCCCGTCCGCGCTTCCAACTTCCGCGCCAACCAGACGCTGGACGCGTACCTGCGTGAGCAGGGCACGGTGGCCATCGCGGGCCTGGACACGCGTCGCCTGACCCGCATCCTGCGCACGACCGGCGCCCAAAACGGCTGCATCCTGGCCCTGGCAACAGGCGAAGCGGTCACGCAGGCGCACATTGACGCCGCGGTGGCGGCAGCCAAGGCCGCGCCGTCGATGGCGGGCCTGGACCTGGCCAAGGTCGTCAGCCGCAGCGAGCGTGAGGTCTGGACCCAGAGCGAATGGAAGCTGGGCAGCGGCTACGGCGCGCAAACCGCGCCGAAGTTCCATGTCGTGGCCTACGACTTCGGCGTCAAGCACAACATCCTGCGCATGCTGGCCGAGCGCGGCTGCAAGGTCACCGTGGTGCCGGCTCAAACGCCGGCGGCCGACGTGCTCGCGCTGAACCCGGACGGCATCTTTCTGTCCAACGGCCCTGGCGACCCGGAGCCGTGCGACTACGCCATCCAGGCCACTGCCACCCTGATCGAGTCCGGCATTCCGGTGTTCGGCATCTGTCTGGGTCACCAGATCCTGGCGCTGGCCTCCGGCGCCAAGACCTTCAAGATGAAGTTCGGCCACCACGGCGCCAACCACCCGGTGAAGGACCTGGACAGCGGCCGCGTGGGCATCACCAGCCAGAACCACGGTTTCGCGGTGGACCCCGACACGCTGCCGGCCCACCTGCGCGCCACGCACATCAGCCTGTTTGACGGCACGCTGCAGGGCATCGCGCGCACCGACAAGCCGGCCTTCAGCTTCCAGGGTCACCCGGAAGCCAGCCCCGGCCCGCACGACATCGCCTACCTGTTCGACCGCTTCATCGGCCTGATGTCCAAGGCCTGAGGGCACGCAGATGTTCGGCATCACCGACCTCGGCACCTACCTCGCGGCGGCGATCTTCATCATCCTGCTGCCGGGGCCCAATTCGCTGTACGTGCTGTCCGTGGCTGCGCAGCGCGGCGTGCGCGCCGGCTACACGGCCGCGTGCGGCGTGTTCGTCGGCGACACGGTGCTGATGACGGCAGCGGCCGCCGGGGGCGCGTCGCTGCTGATGGCCAGCCCGCAAATCTTCTTCGTCGTGAAGATGGTCGGCGCGGCCTACCTGGCCTGGCTCGGCTTCCAGCTGCTGCGCGGTGGCGTGAAGAGCTGGCGTGGCGAGGCACCCACCGAGGCGCCGCGCGCCGTCGATGCCAGCCAGCCGTTCCGCAAGGCGCTGGTGGTGAGCCTGCTGAACCCCAAGGCCATCGCCTTCCTGTTGTCGTTCTTCATTCAGTTCGTCGATCCGGCCTACCCGCATCCCGCGCTGACCTTCCTGATCCTGGGTTCCATCATCCAGGTGCTGAGCTTTGTCTATCTCTCGACGCTGATCTTTGCCGGCGCCCGCCTTGCGGCGGCCTTCCGTGCGCGGCGTCGACTCTCGGGCGCCGCCAATGCCGGCGTCGGAGCCCTTTTCGTTGGATTCGGGGCCAAGCTGGCCACGGCCACCCTCTAAAAAGTTCCAAGAGCGCAGACCGCCATGCCGAAACGTACAGACCTCAAGAGCATCCTCATCATCGGCGCCGGCCCGATCATCATCGGCCAGGCCTGCGAGTTCGACTACTCCGGCGCCCAGGCCTGCAAGGCGCTGCGCGAGGAGGGCTACAAGGTCATCCTGGTGAACAGCAACCCGGCGACGATCATGACGGACCCGGACACGGCGGACGTCACCTACATCGAGCCCATCACCTGGCAGGTGGTCGAGAAGATCATCGCCAAGGAGCGCCCGGACGCAGTCCTGCCGACCATGGGCGGCCAGACCGCGCTGAACTGCGCGCTGGACCTGCACAAGCATGGCGTGCTGGCCAAGTACGGTGTCGAGATGATCGGCGCGAACGAGGTCGCCATCGAGAAGGCTGAGGACCGCCTGAAGTTCAAGGACGCGATGACCAAGATCGGTCTCGGTTCCGCCAAGTCGGGCATCGCGCACTCGCTGGAAGAGGCGTGGGCGGTGCAGAAACAGATCCACGCCGAGATCGGCGGCAGCGGCTTCCCGATGGTCATCCGTCCCAGCTTCACGCTGGGCGGCACGGGCGGCGGCATTGCCTACAACCCGGAAGAGTTCGAGACCATCTGCAAGCGCGGTCTGGACCTCTCGCCCACCAACGAACTGCTCATCGAAGAGAGCCTGATCGGCTGGAAGGAATACGAGATGGAAGTGGTCCGCGACAAGGCGGACAACTGCATCATCGTCTGCTCCATCGAGAACCTGGACCCGATGGGCATCCACACCGGTGACTCCATCACCGTGGCGCCCAGCCAGACGCTGTCCGACAAGGAATACCAGCTGCTGCGCAACGCCTCGCTGGCCGTGCTGCGCGAGATCGGCGTGGACACCGGCGGCTCCAACGTGCAGTTCTCCATCAACCCGAAGGACGGCCGCATGGTCGTCATCGAGATGAACCCGCGCGTGTCGCGTTCCTCCGCGCTGGCCTCCAAGGCCACGGGCTTCCCCATCGCCAAGGTCGCCGCCAAGCTGGCCGTCGGCTACACGCTGGACGAGCTGAAGAACGACATCACCGGCGGTGCCACGCCGGCGTCTTTCGAGCCGAGCATCGACTACGTCGTGACGAAGATCCCGCGCTTCGCCTTCGAGAAATTCCCGATGGCCGACTCGCGCCTGACGACGCAGATGAAGTCGGTGGGCGAGGTGATGGCCATGGGCCGCACCTTCCAGGAGTCGTTCCAGAAGGCGCTGCGCGGCCTGGAGACGGGCATCGACGGCCTGACCGAGCGCTCGACCGACCGTGAAGAGATCGTGCAAGAGATCGGCGAAGCCGGCCCCGAGCGCATCCTGTTCCTCGCCGACGCCTTCCGCGTGGGCATGTCGCTGGACGAAATCTACGAAGAAACCGCGGTGGACCCGTGGTTCCTGGCGCAGATCGAGCAGCTGGTGCAAATCGAAGGCGCGCTGAAGGGCCGCACGGTGGAGTCCCTCACCGAAGCCGAGCTGCGCCTGCTGAAGACCAAGGGCTTCTCGGACAAGCGCCTGGCCAAGCTGCTGGGCACGAACCAGCACGCGGTGCGTGAGCGCCGCCATGCGCTGGCCGTGCGCCCGGTCTACAAGCGCGTGGACACCTGCGCGGCCGAGTTCTCCACGCAGACGGCGTACATGTACTCCTCCTACGAAGGTGCGGACGCCGAGTGCGAGGCGCAGCCCACCGACAAGAAGAAGATCATGGTGCTGGGTGGGGGGCCGAACCGCATCGGCCAGGGCATCGAGTTCGACTACTGCTGCGTCCACGCGGCCCTCGCGATGCGCGAGGACGGGTACGAGACCATCATGGTCAACTGCAACCCGGAGACCGTGTCGACCGACTACGACACCTCCGACCGCCTGTACTTCGAGCCCGTGACGCTGGAAGACGTGCTGGAGATCGTCGACAAGGAAAAGCCGGTCGGCGTCATCGTGCAGTACGGCGGCCAGACGCCGCTGAAGCTGGCGCTGGACCTGGAGCGCGCTGGTGTGCCCATCATCGGCACGACGCCCGATTCCATCGACATCGCCGAAGACCGTGAGCGCTTCCAAAAGCTGCTGCACGAGCTGGGCCTGAAGCAGCCGCCCAACCGCACCGCCCGGACCGAAGAGCAGGCCGTGACGCTGGCCAACGAGATCGGCTACCCGCTGGTCGTGCGCCCCAGCTATGTGCTGGGCGGCCGCGCGATGGAAATCGTGCACGGCGACAAGGACCTGGAGCGCTACATGCGCGAAGCGGTGCGCGTCTCCGAGAAGTCGCCGGTGCTGCTGGACCACTTCCTGCAGGATGCCGTCGAGGTGGACGTGGACTGCATCTCCGACGGCGTCGACACCATGATTGGCGGCATCATGGAGCACATCGAAGCGGCCGGCATCCACTCCGGCGACTCGGCCTGCTCGCTGCCCCCGTACACGCTGGCGGCTGACGTGCAGGGCGAGCTGCGCCGCCAGACGGCCGCCATGGCCAAGGCGCTGAAGGTGGTGGGCTTGATGAACGTGCAGTTCGCCATCCAGGGCGACGTGACGAAGGGCCTGTCGGCCTGCACGATTTACGTGCTGGAAGTGAACCCGCGCGCCTCGCGCACGGTGCCGTATGTGTCCAAGGCCACCGGCCAGCAGCTCGCCAAGATTGCCGCCCGTTGCATGGCCGGCCAGAAGCTGGCCGACCAGCGCGACCGCAAGGGCCGTGTGCCGCAAGAGGTGGTGCCGCCGTACTACAGCGTCAAGGAAGCCGTTTTCCCGTTCAACAAGTTCCCGGGCGTGGACCCCATCCTCAGCCCCGAGATGCGCTCGACCGGCGAGGTGATGGGCGCTGCCAAGACCTTCGGCGAAGCCATGCTGAAGAGCCAGATCGGCGCCGGTTCGCGCCTGCCGCGCTCGGGCAATGTGCTGATCACCGTGAAGAACAGCGACAAGGCCCGTGCGGTTGCCATCGCCAAGGATCTGCATGCGCTGGGCTTCGGCATCGTGGCGACCAAGGGCACGGCCGCGGCCATTTCGGAAGCCGGCGTGCCCGTCAAGCTGATCAACAAGATCAAGGACGGCCGCCCGCACATCGTCGATGCGCTCAAGGGTGGTGACATCCAGCTCGTCTTCACGACCGTGGACGAAACCCGCACGGCCATTGCCGACAGCCGCTACATCCGCCAGGCTGCCCTGGCCAACCGCGTCACCTACTACACGACGATGGCCGGCTGCGAGGCCGCCGTGGAAGGCATGAAGCACCAGGACGGCCTGCTCGTGCAATCCCTGCAAGAGCTGCACGCCGAACTCGCCTAAACTTCGCAACCACTGATTCCGCCGCCGCCGTCCGGGCTCCCCGGATCGCAGCGGCGGTCTCTTTTTTGCCTGACCCCGATAGAGCTATGAGCACCATTCCCCTGACCAAGCGCGGCGCCGAGGCGCTGAAGGAAGAGCTGCACCGCCTGAAGACGGTGGAGCGTCCGGCCGTCATCCTGGCCATCGCCGAAGCGCGCGCCCAGGGCGACCTGAGCGAGAACGCCGAGTACGACGCGGCCAAGGACAAGCAGGGCTTCATCGAAGGCCGCATCCTGGAAGTCGAGGGCAAGCTGTCGGTGGCGCAGATCATCGATCCGTCGACGCTGGATGCCGGCGGCCGCGTGGTGTTCGGCGCCACCGTGGACCTGGAAGACGAGGACAGCGGCAATGCCGTGACCTACCAGATCACCGGCGACGACGAGGCCGACATCAAGCTGGGCCGTATCTCCATCAGCTCGCCCATCGCGCGCGCGCTGATCGGCAAGGAAGCCGGCGACACGGCCGAGGTGCAGGCCCCGGGCGGCGTGCGCCGCTACGAGATCATCGAAGTCCGTTACGTCTGATGTTGCACCGGCTCCAAAGCCTGCTGGCCGCTCTCTGGGGCGGCCTTTTGCTGTGTGTCGCCTTCATCGCGACACCGAGCGCGTTCGCCGTGTTGGAGCGGGCGCAGGCGGGCGCCTACGTGGCGCGCGTGTTTGCCATCGAGGCGCAGGCCAGCCTTGTGCTGGGCTTGGTGTTGATGATGATCGAGCGACGCATCGCGCGTGATGCGGCAGAGGCGGGCCAAGCCGGCAGCCAGTTCTCGGCCCGCTTGCTGTTGCCTGCCGCTGCGCTGTTCTGCACGATCGCCGGCTACTACGGTCTGCAGCCGCTGATGGCGGATGCTAGAGCCGGCGCAGGCGTGGCGTCGTTCGGCGCGCTGCACGGCGCGTCGCTGGCGTTCTTCGGCATCAAGGGCCTTGCCGTGCTGGCCCTGGCCTGGATCAGTCAGCGACGTTCTTCTTGACGCTGGTCTGGCGTCGCTTGGCGCGCTTGAGTTCACCGCCCTGGGCGACGCGTTGATTGCCCAGCACGTTCAGCTTGGTGACCTGCGGTCGGCCATTGCCGCTCTTGGAGAACTTGACGATCTTGACGACGCGCGGGCCAGGCTTGGCGTCCGTGCGCTCGGCGACCACCTTCTCGGGGACGGGCCGCCACAGCACCAGCAGCTTGCCGATGTGCTGGATGGGTGCGGCGTTCAGCTCGTCGCAGAGCTGCACGAACATCGCCTCGCGGGCGGCGCGGTCGTCGCCCAGCACCCGCACCTTGATCAGGCCGTGGGCCTTCAGCGCGGCGTCGGTTTCCTTCACGACGGCAGGGGTGAGGCCGTCGCCGCCAATCATCACGACGGGGTCGAGATGGTGGGCGTCGGCGCGCTTGTCCTTGCGCTGGGCGGGGGTGAGATTGATTTGAGGCATCACCGTATTATCCCGTAGGCATGAAAACGCAGACAAAAAGCAAGAAGGTCAACAAGGCGTGGTTGAACAACCATGTGTCCGACCCCTATGTGCAGCAGGCGCAGAAGGACGGCTACCGCTCCCGTGCCGCCTACAAGCTCAAGGAAATCGACGAGGAGCTGAAGCTGATCCGCCCGGGCCAGGTCGTCGTGGACCTGGGTGCCACGCCGGGCGCGTGGAGCCAGTACCTGCGGCGCAAGTTCGCGCCCAAGGAAGCCGGGCAGGGCGGTGCTGCGGTGGGGCAGCTCAACGGCACCATCATCGCGCTGGACCTGCTGGATTTCGAGCCCATCGAGGGCGTGCAGTTCATCCAGGGTGATTTCCAGGAAGACGCGGTGTTGGCGCAGCTCGAGGAGGCGCTGGCCGGCCGGCCCGTGGACGTCGTGGTGTCGGACATGGCGCCCAATCTGTCCGGCATCGCCGTGACCGATGCCGCGCGCATCTCGCTGCTAATCGAGCTGGCGGTCGATTTCGCCGGCAAGCACCTGAAGCCCGAAGGGGCTCTGGTGGCCAAGGTCTTCCACGGCAGCGGCTACAACGAGCTCGTGCAGCTGTTCCGAGCCCACTTCAAGACGGTCAAGGTCGTGAAGCCCAAGGCCTCGCGGGAACGCTCTTCCGAGACATTCTTGGTCGGCATCGGATTGAAAAACCGGTGATTACAGGGGTTGCCCCCTTGCCGCCCCTAAAATCGCCCCCACTGTCCTGAAACCCGCGCTGGGCCATCAGGGCCAAGGAGTCGCAGTGAACAATCAATGGTTTTCTAAGTTCGCCGTCTGGATCGTGATCGCGCTGGTGCTGTTCACGGTCGTCAAGCAGTTCGGCGGCACGACGGCGCCTGGCAAGCAGGTGACGTATTCCGAGTTCCTGGATCTCGTCCAGGCACGTCGGATCAAGTCCGTCACGCTGCCTGACGGCATCACCGGCGACATCGTCGCGGAGGACACCGAAGGCAACAAGCTGCGCACTCTTGCCACCTACCAGGACCGCGGTCTGGTGGGTGACCTGCGCAACAACGGCGTCAAGTTCGACATCAAGCCCCGTGAGGAGCAGAGCTTCCTGGTCAGCATGCTGATCAACTGGACGCCCATGCTGCTGCTGATCGGCGTGTGGGTCTACTTCATGCGACAGATGCAGGGCGGCGGCAAGGGCGGCGCGTTCAGCTTCGGCAAGTCCAAGGCACGCATGCTGGACGAGAACAACAACACCATCACCTTCGCCGACGTCGCCGGTTGCGACGAGGCCAAGGAAGAGGTGAAGGAACTCGTCGACTTCCTGAAGGATCCGCAGAAGTTCCAGAAGCTCGGCGGCCGCATCCCCCGTGGCGTGCTGATGGTCGGCCCCCCGGGTACCGGCAAGACGCTGCTGGCCAAGTCCATCGCCGGCGAGGCCAAGGTGCCGTTCTTCACGATCTCGGGCTCCGACTTCGTCGAGATGTTCGTCGGCGTGGGCGCCGCCCGCGTGCGCGACATGTTCGAGCAGGCCAAGAAGAGCGCGCCCTGCATCATCTTCATCGACGAAATCGACGCCGTCGGCCGTCACCGTGGCGCCGGCCTGGGCGGCGGTAACGACGAGCGCGAGCAGACGCTCAACCAGATGCTGGTCGAGATGGACGGCTTCGACACCAACCTCGGCGTCATCGTCATCGCGGCCACCAACCGCCCGGACATTCTTGACCCCGCCCTGCTGCGCCCGGGCCGTTTCGACCGCCAGGTCTACGTCACGCTGCCGGACATCCGCGGCCGTGAGCAGATCCTGAACGTGCACATGCGCAAGGTGCCCATCGGTCAGGACGTCAACGCGTCCATCCTGGCCCGCGGCACGCCTGGCATGAGCGGTGCGGACCTCGCCAACCTCGTCAACGAGGCCGCGCTGTTCGCCGCCCGCCGCAACGGCCGCCTCGTGGAAATGATCGACTTCGAGCGCGCCAAAGACAAGCTCTACATGGGCCCCGAGCGCAAGAGCATGGTCATGACCGAGGACGAGAAGCGCGCTACGGCCTATCACGAGTCCGGGCACGCCGTCGTCGCCGAGCTGTTGCCCGGCACCGATCCGGTCCACAAGGTCACCATCATGCCGCGCGGCCGCGCGCTGGGCGTGACCTGGCAGCTGCCTGAGCGTGACCAGCACAGCCTGTACTTCAAGCAGATGCTCAACAGCATCAGCATCATGTTCGGTGGCCGCATCGCCGAGGACCTGTTCGTCCACGACATCTCCACCGGCGCCTCCAACGACTACGAGCGAGCCACCCGCATGGCCCGCGACATGGTCACGCGTTACGGCATGAGCGAGGCGCTCGGCCCGATGGTCTACGCCGAGAACGAGGGCGAAGTCTTCCTCGGCCGCAGCATGACCAAGACGGCCAACATCAGCGAGAGCACGCAGCAAAAGGTCGACAGCGAGATCCGCCGCATCCTCGACGAGCAGTACGCCGTCGCGCAGAAGATCCTCGAGGACAACCGAGACAAGGTCGAGGTGATGACCGAGGCGCTGATGAAGTGGGAAACCATCGACCGCGACCAGATCCTGGACATCATGGCCGGCCGCCCGCCGCGCGAGCCGGGCGGTGGTTCGCCGCTGGCCAGCAACGGCCCGAGCGGCGGTACGCCGCCGGTCAGCACTGACGGCGCCCCGGCCGCGGCCTGATCCTCCCGACGTGACGGGCCCGGTTCGCACCGGGCCTTTTTCATTGCCGACCACGCACATGCATTGGCAGACCCGCCGTTTCCGCATTGACCTGACTCGCCCCCGGGTCATGGGCATCGTCAACGTGACGCCCGATTCCTTCTCCGACGGTGGCCGGCATGACGACAGCCGCGCGGCCATCGCGCATTGCGAGCGGCTTGTCGCCGAAGGGGCCGACATCCTCGACCTCGGTGGCGAGTCCACGCGGCCCGGCGCGCCCAGGGTCGATGCCGACAGCGAGTGGGCGCGCATCGCGCCGGTGCTGGCGGCGGCCGTCACGCTGGGGGTGCCGGTCTCCGTCGACACCTACAAGCCGGAGGTCATGCGCCGCGCGCTGGACGCGAGTGCCGACATCGTCAATGACGTGCAGGCGCTGCAGTTGCCCGGCGCGCTGGCGGCGGTTGCCGGCAGCGGTGCGGGCGTGTGCCTGATGCACATGCGCGGTGAGCCGGCGTCGATGATGGAACTGGCGGTCTATGGTGACGTCGTGGCCGAGGTGGGTGCGTTTCTCGTGCAGCGTGCCAGGGCTGCGCAGGAGGCCGGCATTCCGGCCGACGCCATTGCGCTGGACCCGGGCTACGGTTTTGCCAAGTCCGCCGAGCACAACCTGAGCCTGCTGGCTGGCCAGCAGCGCCTGGCCGAGTTGGGCTACCCGCTGCTGGTGGGCTGGTCGCGCAAGCGCACGCTGGGCGACATCACCGGCAGGCCGGTCGATCAGCGCCTGCCGGCCAGCCTCGCGGCCGCGCTGAGGGCCGTCGCCGCGGGCGCCCGTGTTGTGCGTGTGCACGATGTCGCCGCCACGGTTGACGCCGTCAAGGTGTGGGCCGCCGTCGATGCGGCGAAAATCCCAGACATTGCATAAAAGGAAGAGCTCGATGAGCCGCAAGTATTTCGGGACCGACGGCATTCGTGGCACGGTCGGCCAAGCCCCCATCACGCCGGACTTCATGCTTCGCCTGGGCCACGCCGTCGGCCGCGTGCTGCGCAAGGCGGGCAATCGCCCGACGGTGCTGATCGGCAAGGACACGCGCATTTCCGGCTACATGCTGGAGTCGGCGCTGGAGGCCGGCTTCGCCTCCGCCGGCGTCAATGTGCTGCTGACCGGCCCGCTGCCCACGCCTGGCGTGGCCTACCTGACGCGCGCGCTGCGGCTGGACCTGGGTGTCGTCATCAGCGCATCGCACAACCCATTCCAGGACAACGGCATCAAGTTCTTCTCCGCCAGGGGCGAGAAGCTGCCCGACGCCTGGGAGCTGGCCGTCGAGGCAGCGCTGGATGAGGCGCCGCAGTGGGTGGACTCCGCCAGCCTGGGCCGCGCCAAGCGCCTGGAAGACGCGCGTGGCCGCTACATCGAGTTCTGCAAGAACAGCTTCGGCTCCGACCTGACGCTCAAGGGGCTGAAGATCGTCGTCGACGCGGCCCACGGCGCGGCCTATCACGTCGCGCCGGACGTCTTCCACGAGCTGGGCGCCGAGGTCGTCTCCATTGGCTGCAAGCCCGACGGCTTCAACATCAATGCCGGCTTCGGCGCGACGTCGCCGGGCGCGCTGGTGGAGGCCGTCAAGGCGCACGGTGCCGACTACGGGGTGGCGCTGGACGGCGATGCCGACCGCCTGCAACTGGTGGATGGCAGCGGTCGCCTCTACAACGGCGACGAGCTGCTCTACGCGATGGTGTCGGACCGACTGGCCCAGGGCCAGCGCGTGCCTGGCGCAGTCGGCACGCTGATGACCAACATGGCAGTCGAGCTGGCGCTGCGTTCGCGTGACGTCGAGTTCGTGCGTGCCAAGGTCGGTGACCGCTACGTGCTGGAGGAACTGGCCGCGCGCGGCTGGCAGCTGGGCGGCGAGGGCTCGGGGCACCTGCTGGCGCTGGACAAGCACACCACCGGTGACGGCATCGTCAGCGCGCTGCTGGTGCTGCAGTCCGTCTGCCGCAGTGGCCGCAGCCTGGCGGAGCAGTTGCAGGGCGTGGACCTGTTCCCGCAGACCCTGCTCAATGTGCGGCTGCAGCCGGGCCAGGACTGGAAGAGCAGCACGCGGCTGGCGGAGGAGCAGTCCGCCGTCACGGCCGAGCTGGGTAACAAGGGCCGCATCCTGATCCGCGCCTCGGGCACCGAGCCGCTGCTTCGCATCATGGTCGAGGCGTCCGATGCCGGCGTGTCGCAGCGCTGCGCGCAGCGGCTGGTGGACGCCGTGTCTGCTTGAGCGCATGGCGCCACGACAAAAAAGGCCGCCTTCGAGGCGGCCTTTTGCGTTGTCGGGCGAGGCCTTACTTCTTCGCCGGGATCAGCACGCGGTCGACGACGTGCGCGACGCCGTTCGTCGCGACGATATCGGCCTGCTGGACGACAGCCTCGTCCACGGTCACGAAGCTGCCGGCCTTGGCCAACGCCAGGTTGCTGCCCTGTCGGCTTTTGGCGGTGCCTGCCTTGACGTCGGCGGCGGCGACACGGCCGTCGATGACATGGTTGCTCAGCACGGCCTTGAGCTGGGCGCGGTCGGCGGCCAGGGCTTCCATCGTCTTGGCGGGAACGGCCTTGAAGGCCTCGTCGCTGGGCACGAAGACGGTCATCGGGCCGGCCGCGCGCAGTTCCTCGGTCAGGCCGGACTGGGCAGCCAGACGGTTGAACGTGCTGAGTTGCGGATCGCGCGCCAGCGTGTCGGCCAGCGGCGC
The DNA here is from genome assembly GCF_043555885.1 of Pelomonas lactea. NCBI lineage: Bacteria > Pseudomonadati > Pseudomonadota > Betaproteobacteria > Burkholderiales > Sphaerotilaceae > Roseateles > Pelomonas lactea. The sequence goes on from NZ_JBIGHX010000003.1 coordinate 914,856, forward strand.
CGGGGCAGGGGTGGTGGCGCAGGCGGACAGCAGGGCCGCGGCGGCCAGGGCGATCAGGGTCGTGGTTCGGGTCATCGGAAGCTCCGTCGGAGGCAGAAATGGGCCGAGCGGCACTCTAGGAGTCCAATATGACCGTCACATGAATCTCAAATGACAGTGTCACAAAGGGCTGCCCTGGGCTTCACATGAGCATCGCGTCACGCTCCAATGCCCAAATGGATGACAGGACGGTCACCGAATCGTCACATTCCGTCCCTAGGATGCAGGGCATCGTCAAAACCGCTGTGCGGAAGGTGTCTCAGATGAAGTTTGTCCAGGTCAGCAAGTCGCTCGCGCTCGTCGTGGGCTTGGTCGGCACCCAAGCGGTCCTCGCCCAGGACGTGACCGGCGCCGGCGCCACCTTCCCTGCGCCCATCTACGCCAAGTGGGCCGACGCTTACAACAAGGCCACCGGTGCCCGCATCAACTACCAGTCCGTCGGCTCCGGTGCCGGCATCCGCCAGATCAAGGCCAAGACGGTGGATTTCGGCGCCTCCGACATGCCGCTGAAGGATGAAGAGCTGGCCAAGGACGGCCTGGTGCAGTTCCCCACCGTCATCGGTGGCGTGGTGCCGGTCGTCAACATCAAGGGCATCGCCCCGGGCCAGATCAAGCTGACGGGCACGGTGCTGGCCGACATCTATCTGGGCAAGATCGCGAAGTGGAACGACGCGGCCATCACCGCGCTGAACCCCGGCGTGGCGCTGCCCGACGCGGCCATTGCCCCGGTCGCTCGTGCCGACGGCTCCGGCACCACCTTCATCTTCACGAACTACCTGTCCAAGGTCAGCGAAGCCTGGAAGACCCAGGTCGGCGAAGGTACGACGGTCAAGTGGCTGGCCGGCACGGCCGGCAAGGGCAACGAAGGCGTTGCTGCCTTCGTGCAGCGTCTGCCCAACTCCATCGGCTACGTCGAGTACGCCTATGTGAAGCAGAACAAGATGACCTACGTCCAGCTGAAGAACAAGGACGGCCAGTGGGTCAACCCGAGCGATGACGCGTTCAAGGCCGCCGCCGCCGGTGCCGACTGGAACAAGACCTTCTACCAGATCACGACCGATCAGCCCGGCAAGGCTGCCTGGCCGCTGACCAACCCGACGTACATCCTGATGTTCAAGTCGCAGGACAAGCCCGCGCAGGCCAGCGCCGCGCTGAAGTTCTTCGACTGGGCCTATGGCAACGGCGACAAGATGGCTGACGACCTCGACTACGTGCCGCTGCCCGCCAACGTGAAGGATCTGGTGCGCAAGCAATGGACCGAGCAGATCAAGGACAGCGCCGGCAAGCCCGTCGCCTTCAAGTGATCCCGAGGCGCTGAGCCAGGCCCGGCGCGTGCCGGGCTTTGGCGTGTCCACAGCGCCCGTTTTTGTCTGACCCCACCCGCAGGAGGTTCCTTGGCAGCCATCCTTCCAGCCGGCGATGCCGGCATCAACAGAAGAAGCGAACCGCAGACCGCGCCGATGAGCCCTCAACCCCAGCGCCGCCGCGTCGCCCCCTGGGCCGACACCTTGTTCGCCGCCTTGTCGCAAGGTGCCGCCTGGCTGACCTTGCTGCTGATGGTCGGCATCATCGGCTCGCTCGTTGTCGGCGCTGCGCCGGCACTCAAGGCCTTCGGCCTGGGCTTCCTGACCAGTGCGGAATGGGACCCGGTGCAGGAGAAGTTCGGCGGCCTGGTGATGATCTATGGCACGCTGGCCAGCTCGTTCATCGCGCTGGTCATCGCCGTGCCCGTCAGCTTCGGCATCGCCATTTTCCTGACCGAACTGTCGCCCAGCTGGCTCAAGCGCCCTCTGGGCATCGCCATCGAGCTGCTGGCGGCCGTGCCGTCCATCGTCTACGGCATGTGGGGCCTGCTGGTATTCGGCCCCATCCTGGCCACCTTCGTGCAGCAGCCGCTGCAGGCCGTGTTCGGCGGCGTGCCTTATCTCGGCGCGCTGTTCTCGGGCCCGCCGGTGGGCATCGGCATCCTGTCGGCCGGCATCATCCTGGCGATCATGATCATTCCCTTCATCGCGTCGGTGATGCGTGACGTCTTCGAGGTCACGCCGCCCATGCTGAAGGAGTCGGCCTACGGGCTGGGCGCGACGACCTGGGAGGTTGTCTCCCGCGTCGTGCTGCCCTACACGAAGACCGGCGTCGTGGGCGGCATCATGCTGGGCCTGGGGCGCGCACTGGGCGAGACGATGGCGGTCACCTTCGTCATCGGCAACATGAGCCAGCTGAACTCGCTGTCGGTCTTCGAGGCCGCCAACAGCATCACGTCCACGCTGGCCAACGAGTTCGCCGAAGCCGGCGAAGGCCTGCACCAGGCGTCGCTGATGTACCTCGGCCTCGTGCTGTTCCTCATCACCTTCGTCGTGCTGTCCATCTCCAAGCTGCTGCTGCTGCGCCTGAAGAAGAACGAAGGAGCCCGCTCATGAGCTCAACCCTCGACGCTCGCCGCCTGGCGATGCACAAGAAGCGCAAGCGCACCAATGCCGTCGCGCTGACGTTGTCGCTGGGCGCCATGGCGTTCGGCGTGTTCTGGCTGATCTGGATCCTGTTCGAAACCATCTACCTGGGCATCGGCGGGCTGAACCTGGCGACCTTCACGCAGATGACGCCACCACCGCAGGGTGAGGGCGGTGGCCTGGCGAATGCGCTGTTCGGCAGCTTCGTCATGGTGGGCCTGGCGACGCTGGTGGGCACGCCCGTCGGCATCCTGGCCGGCGTGTACCTGGCCGAGTACGGGCAGAAGAACTGGCTGGGCGCGTCGGTGCGCTTCATCAACGACATCCTGCTGTCGGCGCCGTCCATCGTGGTGGGCCTGTTCGTCTACGCCGTGGTCGTGGCGCGCATGCACACGTTCTCCGGCCTGGCTGGCTCGCTGGCGCTGGCGCTGCTGGTCATCCCGGTCGTCATCCGCACCACCGAGAACATGCTGACGCTGGTGCCCAACGCGCTGCGCGAGGCAGCCTATGCGCTGGGCACGCCCAAGTGGAAGGTCATCCTTTCCATCACGCTGAAGGCCGCCCGCGCCGGCGTCATCACCGGCATCCTGCTGGCGCTGGCCCGTGTGTCCGGCGAGACCGCGCCGCTGCTGTTCACGGCGCTGTCCAACCAGTTCTGGACCAGCGACCTCGGCGCGCCGATGGCCAGCCTGCCGGTCACGATCTTCAAGTTCGCGATGAGCCCCTACGAGAACTGGCAGAAGCTGGCCTGGGCCGGCGTCTTCCTGATCACGGTCGGCGTGCTGATGCTGAACATCCTGGCCCGCGTGCTTTTCAAGAACAAACACTGAGGACCCCACCATGGACGCCAAGATCGAAACGCCCGTGGGCGAGCGCGCCAAGCTGTCGGTGCGCAACCTGAACTTCTTCTACGGCGGCTTCCACGCGCTGAAGAACATCAACCTGGACATCCCCGAGAAGAAGGTCACCGCCTTCATCGGCCCGTCGGGCTGCGGCAAGTCCACGCTGCTGCGCACGTTGAACCGCATGTTCGAGCTCTATCCCGAGCAGCGCGCCGAAGGCCAGATCCTGCTGGACGGCGAGGACATCCTGACCAGCAAGGATGACGTCTCGCTGATCCGCGCCAAGGTCGGCATGGTCTTCCAGAAGCCCACGCCGTTCCCCATGTCCATCTACGACAACATCGCGTTCGGCGTGAAGCTGTTCGAGACGCTGCCGCGCGTGGAGATGGACGAGCGCGTCGAGTGGGCGCTGAAGAAGGCGGCCCTCTGGACCGAGGTGAAGGACAAGCTCAACCAGAGCGGCGCCGGCCTCTCAGGCGGCCAGCAGCAGCGGCTGTGCATCGCCCGTGGCATCGCGATCAAGCCCGAGGTGCTGCTGCTGGACGAACCCTGCTCGGCGCTGGACCCGATCTCCACCGGCAAGATCGAAGAGCTCATCCACGAGCTCAAGAGCGACTACACCGTTGCCATCGTGACGCACAACATGCAGCAGGCCGCCCGCTGCTCCGACTACACGGCGTACATGTACCTGGGTGACCTGATCGAGTTCGGGCCGACGGCCGAGCTCTTCATGAAGCCCAAGCGCAAGGACACCGAGGACTACATCACCGGCCGCTTCGGCTGATCCAGGAGCACAGAATGGTCGACAAACATCTCTCCACCCAGTTCGATGCCGAGCTCAGCGGCATCTCCACCCGTGTGCTCGAAATGGGCGGCCTCGTCGAGGCCCAGGTGGCCCAGGCCGTGCAGGCCCTGGGCGATTTCAGTGCCGAATCCGCCGATGAAGTGCTGTCCCGCGAAGGCCGCGTGAACTCGATGGAAATCGAGATTGACCGCGATCTCTCCACCATCATCGCCCGCCGCCAGCCCACGGCCCGCGACCTGCGCCTGTTGATCGCGATCAGCAAGAGCATCGCCAACCTCGAGCGCGTCGGTGACGAAGCCGCGCGCATCGCCCGCACGGTGCAGCGCCTGGTGTCGGGCGGCGTCTCCAGCCGCCTGCGCGTGCCGATGTCCGACCTGGCCTACGAGGCCGAGCTGGCGACCGCTCAGCTGCGCAAGGCACTGGACGCCTTCGCCCGGCTGGACGTCGAGCGCGCGCTGGACGTGCTCAAGCACGACGACGAGATCGACAAGGAATTCGACGGCCTGCTGCGCAAGCTCATCACCTACATGATGGAAGACCCGCGCACCATCTCGTCGTCCATCGACCTGGTGTTCGTCGCCAAGGCCATCGAGCGCGTGGGCGACCACGCCAAGAACCTGGCCGAGGTCGTCATCTATGTCGTCAAGGGTCAGGACGTGCGCCACAACACGCCCGAGGCTGTTGAGACCATGGTCCGTTGAAGGGAGCGAACGAATGAGTCGAATCCTTGTGGTGGAAGACGAATCGGCGATTGCCGAGCTGATCTCCATCAATCTGCGCCACGCTGGCTTCGAGGTCACCATCGCCGGCAGCGCCACGCAGGCGCAGTACGAGGTGGACCGCGTGCTGCCCGACCTCGTCGTGCTGGACTGGATGCTGCCCGGCCAGTCGGGCGTCGCGCTGGCCCGCCAGTGGCGCGGTGCCGCCCGCACCAAGGAGCTGCCCGTCATCATGCTGACGGCGCGCGCCGAGGAGGGCGACAAGATCGCCGGCCTGGACGCCGGTGCCGACGACTACGTGACCAAGCCGTTCTCCACCAACGAACTGCTGGCCCGCATCCGCGCCGTGCTGCGCCGCAAGGCGCCCGAGGCGCTGGACAGCGCGGTCGAGGTGGGCCCGCTGCTGCTGGACCCGGGCACGCGCCGCGTCAGCCGTGACGGCACCGAGGTCAAGCTGGGCCCGACCGAGTTCCGCCTGCTGCATTTCCTCATGACGCACCCCGAGCGCGTGCACAGCCGCTCGCAGCTGCTGGACCGCGTCTGGGGCGACCACGTCTTCATCGAGGAGCGCACCATCGACGTCCACGTCAAGCGGCTGCGCGAGGCGTTGGAGCGCGTGCAGTGCGCCCGAATGATCGAGACGGTCCGCGGTGCCGGCTACCGTTTGACGCAGCAGAGCAGCGCGCTGTCCGCATGAGCCCCTCGTCCAAGGCGTACCTTGGCCGGTCCCCCGCGGGGACGGCGATGCTTGCCGGATCGACCGGCAAGCACATCGCCAGAGCGGGCCGGCTTGGGAGCGGCCCGGCGCTCGGCCCGCAAACCATAGAGACTCACTCGGCCACATGACCTGGTTGTTGCCGCGACTGTTGATGGCCCTGGTGGCCGCGCTGCTGGGTTTCGCCATCGGCGTCGCGGTCCGCAAGGCCACCGGCGTCGACAGCCTGGGCCTGGGTTTCGGCGTCGTCAGCGGCGTCGTGCTGATGATGTTGGTGGACGCGGTGCGCGGCCATCGGCTGCTGAACTGGCTGCGCGGCAACCAGTTCGAGAACGCGCCGCGTGACACGGGGCTGTGGGGCGAGGTGGGCTATCGCATCGAGCGCGCCGTGCGCGACCGCGACCGCGCCGTCACGCGCGGGCAGCTGGAGCTGGAGCAGTTCCTGTCGGCCATCGAGGCCTCGCCCAACGGCGTGCTGATGCTGGACGCGCAGGAGCAGATCGTCTGGTGCAACCGCGTCGCGGCCGATCATTTCTCGCTGGACCCGCAGCGCGATCTTCGCCAGCGCATCACCAACCTCGTGCGCGCGCCGGCCTTCGTCGCGCACCTGCAGGCCGGCCGCTACGCCGAGCCGCTGGTGCTGGGCAACGGCCGCGGCCCCGGCACGCTGTCCATCGTCGTGCGCGAGTACGGCGAGGGCATGCGCCTGGTGCTGTCGCTGGACATCACCGAGCGGCTGCGCAACGAGGCCATGCGGCGCGACTTCGTTGCCAACGTCTCGCATGAGATCCGCACGCCGCTGACCGTGCTGTCCGGCTTCATCGAGACCATGCACTCGCTGCCGCTGACTGCCGTGGAACGCGAGCGCGTGCTGACGCTGATGACGCAGCAGACCCAGCGCATGCAGACGCTGGTGTCCGACCTGCTGGCGCTGTCGCAGCTGGAGGGCAGCCCGCGGCCAGCGCCGGACCGCTGGGTGGGGCTGGACGGGCTGCTGCAGCGCATCGCGGCCGATGCCGAGGCGCTGTCCGCCGGCCGCCACACGCTGCGTCTCAAGCCGGCCACCAATGTCGAGCTGGCCGGCATCGAGAGCGAACTGCTCAGCGCCATCGCCAACCTCGTCACCAACGCCGTGCGCTACACGCCCGACGGCGGCGACGTGGAGGTGACCTGGCGGCTGCTGGAAGATGGCAGCGGTGAGCTGGCTGTCGTCGACACGGGCCCGGGCATCGCGCGCGAACACATCCCGCGCCTCACGGAACGCTTCTACCGCGTCGACGGCAGCCGCTCGCGCGAGACCGGCGGCACCGGCCTGGGGCTGTCCATCGTCAAGCATGTCATGCAGCGCCACGGCGGCGAGCTGATGGTGCAGAGCGAGGTCGGCAAGGGCTCGCGCTTCCGCCTGGTCTTCCCCGGTGCGCGGGTCCGCCAGGCCAGCGATTCGGCGCTGGGCGATGAGGCAGCGTTCAACGCCGCGCTGTCGGAGCATTGACCGAGGCGTCGCGCCTCGCTCCCGAATCAGTCGCGCTTCAGCAGCACCAACCCCGCGCTGCCGCTGCGGTCGGTCGGCCGCTTCACCTGCGCGACGGGCGTCCAGCCCGCTGGCGTGGGCTGACCGGCCGCGATGACGGCATGGCTGCAGGCCGTGCGCGCCAGCGAGGCGCGTCCCTCGACGTGCCAGCCGCCGTGCCATTCCAGCGCCGCCAGCGTCGGCAGACCCTGGCCCGGCGCGGCCAGGCAGGCGGCGTCGGCCGGCATGCGGGCCTTCAGCCGCGCGACCAGCGGCGCCAGGCTGCGGGCGTAGTCCAGCGGTGGCAGCAGCAGGCTCATGACCAGCAGCCAGCCTAAAGCGACGCCGCCGGCCGGCAGCGCCAGACTCTTCCACAGCGCGTGGCGGTGGCGGGCCGTGCGCCAGCGCACGAGGGCCAGCCAGGCGGCCGTGGCCGCGACGGCGAACACCAGCGCCAGCAAGCTGAAGCTGGGCTCGAAGCCTTCGGCCAGCCGGCGCAGGTTGGCCAGCGGCCGGGCGGGCCAGCCGGTGTGCATGGACAGGTAGTACAGCCAGAAGAACAGCGCCGCGGCGCTGAAGAAGAACACCGAGAACCAGTCCACCGCGGCCGCGAAGCCGCGGCTCAGCGTCGGCAGCGCGAACGCGGCCAGGATGGCCAGCGACGGCAGCGCCAGCAGCAGCGCGCGCTCCGAGCCGTTCATCGTCACGCAGGCCAGCAGCGGCACCAGCAGCGCGATGGCCGGCACGGTGATGTGGCGGCGCAGCCCGTGGCGGCGCCAGCGCCACAGCGTCCACAGCGCCAGCGGCCCGGCCGGCCAGCAGAACCAGGCCAGCAGGCTCAGCAGCGACGCGACGTCGGTGTCCGGTCGCACGCGCCAGGCCCAGCCGTTGAAGGCCCAGGCGGCCAGCACAGCCAGCGTCAGCGCGCCCAGCAGCCACACGCGCTGGCGCTTCGCTTCGTCGTAGCTGGAGCGGTGGTTCAGCAGCAGCCCCAGCAGGCCCAGCGCGCAGGCCACCGTCGGTGCATCGCTGGCGGCCAGCACGGGCAGCGCCATCAGCACGGCCACGCGGGATTGCCAGCGGCGGAACGGCGCCGCCGCCAGTCCGTACAGGTAAACCGACACCGCCAGCAGCTGCAGCAGCTCCGGCGAGGTCTCGTGGCCCAGCTGCAGCAGGCCCAGCGACGCCATCAGCGCCAGCAGCGCACCGTCGGCCAGCGCGCGCGCGTAGTCCACCGCCTGCGCCTCGCCGCCGAAGGCGAATGCCACCGGCTGGGCGGCCTCGGTGCGGGCCAGGTGGAAGCAGGCATACCAGACGGCGACGAAAACGCCCGCCAACACCAGTGCGTAGGGCAGCCGGGCGGCTGTGGGTGCATCCAGGAATGGCAGGGCCTTGATGGCCAGCGCGCCCAGCCAGTACGGCAGCGGGCCGCCTTCGGCCGGGATGCCCGCGATGGCCGGCTGCCACCAGGGCGCATGCCCCTGCGCGATGCTGGCCATGAAGCCGAAGGCCGTCAGGTCGGCATTGCGCCACGGCGCGCGGCCGAAGATGCCAGGCAGCAGATAGGCAGCGCACAGCAGTATCAGCGCCAGCCGCGGCAGGCGCTCGACGCCGCGCTCGGCAACGATGGCGGGGGTAGGCAGGTTCACGCGGTTAAGTTCGAAGAGCCGGCCGGCATCATGCCGTCAAACCGGCGTCGTCCAGCAAAAGGCTGTCAGCAGTGCAGCAAGAATGCAAAAGGGCAGCCTGAGCTGCCCTTTCGGAGGTGGTGCAGTCGCGAGGACTGCGGCCCGATCACTTCTTGAGGTGAGCGAACTTGTTGCGGAACTTCTCGACGCGGCCGCCCAGGTTGTCCACGCTCTTCTGCGTGCCCGTGTAGAAGGGGTGCGATTCGCTGGTGGTTTCCAGCTTCACCAGCGGCAGGGTCTTGCCGTCGAGTTCGATGGTTTCCTTGGTCTGGACGGTCGAGCGCGTCACGAACTGGAAACCGTTGGACAGGTCGACGAAGACGACGTCGCGGTAGTTGGGGTGAATGCCTTCTTTCATGGGAACCTCTCGGCTTAGGTCGGGAGCCACATCAGCACAGCGCTGTTGCACTTTCCGGGGTGTTGGGGCGGAAAACCCGCGATTGTAGCGGGCTTCCCTGCGGTCTGGCTAGTTTCGGGGGGAAAGGATCACCCGCCGCGCCGCATCATGTCGAAGAAGTCCAGGTTGTTCTTCGACGCCTTCATCTTGTCGAGGATGAACTCCATCGCCTCGATCTCGTCCATGTTGTAGAGCAGCTTGCGCAGGATCCAGCTCTTTTGCAGGATCTCGGGCTTGAGCAGCAGCTCTTCACGGCGGGTTCCGGACTTGTTGATCAGGATGGACGGGTAGACGCGCTTCTCGGCCATGCGGCGATCCAGGTGGATTTCGCAGTTGCCGGTGCCCTTGAACTCTTCGTAGATCACCTCGTCCATCTTGGAGCCGGTGTCGATGAGCGCGGTGCCGATGATGGTCAGCGAGCCGCCTTCCTCGATGTTGCGCGCGGCGCCGAAGAAGCGCTTGGGGCGTTGCAGCGCGTTGGCGTCCACACCGCCGGTCAGCACCTTGCCGGAGCTGGGCAGCACGTTGTTGTAGGCACGGGCCAGGCGGGTGATCGAGTCCAGCAGGATGATCACGTCCTTCTTCAGCTCCACCAGGCGCTTGGCGCGCTCGATCACCATCTCGGCAACCTGCACGTGACGGGCGGCGGGCTCGTCGAAGGTGGAGCTGATGACCTCGCCGCGCACGGTGCGCAGCATTTCGGTCACTTCCTCGGGGCGCTCGTCAACGAGCAGCACGATGAGGTGGCAGTCCGGGTGGTTGGCGACCAGAGCATGGGCGATGCTCTTCATCATCTCGGTCTTGCCGGTCTTGGGCTGGGCGACGATCAGCGCGCGCTGGCCTTTGCCGATGGGCGAGGTCAGGTCGATGATGCGGCCGGTGATGTTCTCTTCGCCCTTGTAGCCTTCACGCTCGAGCTTGAACTGCTCCTTGGGGAACAAGGGCGTCAGGTTCTCGAACATGATCTTGTTCTTGCTCTCCTCGGGGGTCTGGCCGTTGACACGGTCGACCTTCACGAGAGCGAAGTAACGCTCGCCATCCTTGGGCACGCGCACTTCACCTTCCACCAGGTCGCCGGTGTGCAGGTTGAAGCGGCGGATCTGGCTGGGCGACAGGTAGATGTCGTCGGTCGACGCCATGTAGCTGGCCTCGATGGAGCGCAGGAAGCCGAAGCCGTCCGGCAGCACTTCGAGGACGCCATCGCCGAAGACCTGCTCGCCGGCCTTGGCGCGCTTCTTCATGATGGCGAACATCAGCTCCTGCTTGCGCAGGCGGGTGACGTTGTCGATCTCCAGCTCCTCGCCCATCTTGATGAGGGCGGAAACGTGGAGCGCTTTCAGTTCGGAAAGATGCATGGGTGGATACCCGTCAGGGGCCGCAGCGCCAGCCCAGGCGCAACGGCGATTCCACGGCTGCCCCAGGAAAGGACCGGAAGGGCCAACGCTCAAACTGCGAGCGAAGCGGATTCAGGAAGTGGGGGAGGGGGAGCCGAGGCCACGCTGGCTGGACTCCTTCGTGGAGCCCGGGGCGTGTTGGCTTTGGCTGCTGCAGCGAGGCGCCGGGAGGCGCCGGCATCGCTGCAGCAGTTGGGCGCGATTATAGGTTCGCGTCGAGGAAGGCGGTCAACTGGGCCTTGGACAGGGCGCCGACCTTGGTGGCAGCCAGCTGGCCGTCCTTGAACAGCATCAGCGTCGGGATGCCGCGGATGCCGAACTTGGCCGGCACTTCGCGGTTCTCGTCCACGTTCATCTTGGCGACCTGCAGCTTCTCGCCGTAGCCGCTGGCGACCTCGTCCAGGATGGGCGCGATCATCTTGCAGGGGCCGCACCATTCGGCCCAGTAGTCCACCAGCACCGGCTTGCCGGACTGGATGACGTCGGCGTCGAACGACGCGTCGGAAACATGCTTGATCAATTCGCTGCTCATGGGAGGGTTCCTTGGCCTCTAGGTGTTGACGGTCGCCGCGTTGCGCCGTCCGAATAGGCAAAAATGATTATGACATCGCCACTTTTGCCCAGACGGTCAGCGGGGTGACCGCATCAGTGGCGGACTTGAGGGCGGGAGGGCTCATTGCAAGCCGTGAATCTGGGCCTGGCGCCCGGGGAAGACATTGCCGGTTTCTGGCGCCGGGTCGCATCGACCTGTACGGACTGGCTGGGCGCGCAGCGTGTGCCGCTGCGCGACGCCGTGCTGCTGCTGCCGTTCGCGCAGCAGATCGCGCCCGCGCGGCGTGCGTTCGCGGTGCGCGGCGGCTGGACGCCGCTGATCACGACCACCAACAGCCTGGCCTCGTCGCTGGGCCCCAGTCGGCTGGCCGCGCCGGGGCAGATCAGCCAGGACGCAGCCATCGACGCCTTCACCGCCGAGGGCCTGCTGGCCGGGCAGAGCTGGGCGCAGGCGCTGCGCGCGCGCGACGAGAAGGCCTACGTGGCGGCCCGCGCGCGGCTGGTCGAGACGGCCCATGCGCTCGCCCGGGGCGCGGCGCAGCGGCCGCCGGAGGCGCGCACGGGCTTTTTCGACACCGCGCGTGAGCGGCTGCAGCTGCAGGCCGGCGGCCCGGGCGACCTGGAGCGGGCGCTGGGCCTGGTGGCCGTGGCGTGGGTGGAGGCCGACGACCGCCGGCCCGCCACCGATGCGCTGTTCACCCAGCGCCCCGGCGCCTGGCTGGTGCTGCAGGTCGGCGGCCCGGATCCGCTCGCCCAGGCACTGATGGGCCAGGGCGTGCCCGCGCTGTGCCTGCAGGCCGACGTGGACCTCGACACCGCCACGGTCACCGGCGTGGACCTGCGCCTGGCCGCCAGTGCCGACTTCGAATCGCTGGCCGAACAGGCCGCCACCGCCGTGCTGCAGCACCTCAACGCCGGCCGCGCGCCGGTGGCGCTGCTGGCGCAGGACCGTGTCGTCGTGCGCCGCGTGCGCACGCTGCTGATGCGCCAGCGCGTGCCGGTACAGGACGAGACCGGCTGGACGCTGGCGACCACGCCCGCCGCCGCGGCGCTGATGGCGCTGCTGCGCGCGATGCTGGCCCAGCCCACGCTGGATGAATGGCTGGCCTGGCTGAAGTCGCCGCTGGGCGCCGTCTGGGACGCCGCCGCGCTGCGCGAGCTGGAGGCGCTGTGCCGCCGCAAGGGCTGGCGCTCCACCGGCCCGCTGGACGCGCTGGGCCTGCCGCTGTGGCGTGAAGCCCGCGAGGCCGCGGCGCCGCTGGCCGGCGGCGCGCGCAAGCTGGGCGGCTGGCTGGCCGACCTGGGCCGCGTGCTGCGCCGTCTGGGGCCTCTGACGGGCGTGGAGGGCGGGGAGGAGTTGCTGAACGCGCTGTGGATCAGCCGCAACCCCTGGGAGGGCAGCGCGCACGAGCAGGTCATCGGCGCGACCAAGCTGCGCCCGGACGAATTCCTCGCCTGGGTGGACGCGACGCTGGAGGGCGCGCAGTTCAGCCCGCAGGAGGACGCGCAGGCGGCCGTTGTCATCACGCCGATGGCGCGCGCGCTGCTGCGGCCCTTCGGCGCCGCCGTGCTGCCCGGCGTGGACGCGGCGACGCTGGCCGCCTCGCCGCCGCGCAACGGCGTGCTGTCGGACGCCGACGCGCAGGCGCTGGGCCTGCCGCACCTGGCCGCGCAGCGCGAGGCGCAGGCCTGGGCGTTCGCGCAGCTGCTGCGGCTGCCGGCCGTCACGCTGCTGCGCTGCAGCCATGCCGGCGCCGAGCCGCTGCCGCCCAGCCCGCTGCTGGAGCGCCTGGAGGCTGCCTGGGGCCACGCGCTGCCGGCCTGGCAGGACGAGCGCACGGCGGCCGCGCTGGCCCGCCAGCCTGCGAAGCGGCGCCAGGCCGTCCCGGCCTGCCTGCCGGGCGCGTTGAGCGCCAGCAGCATCGAGGCGCTGCGCAACTGCCCCTACCAGTTCTTCAGCCGCAGCCTGCTGGGCCTGCGCGAGCCGGACGAACTGGAGGTGGAACTGGACAAGCGCGACTACGGCACCTGGCTGCACGACGTGCTGAAGCGCTTCCACGACCACCGCAGCGGCGACGACCTGGCCGATTTGCGCGCCGCGGCCGACATCGAGGGCGAGCGCCTGGACGCGGCCGACTTCCTGCCCTACCGCGCCGCCTTCGAGCGTGTGCTGCCGCGCTACGTCAGCTGGCTGGCCGAGACCGAGGCTCAGGGCCAGCACTTCGAGGCCGGCGAGGTCGACAAGCGCTGCCAGCCCTTCGACGGCGCGATGGCCGGGCTGGCGCTGCAGGGGCGCCTGGACCGCATCGACACGACGCCCCAGGGCCCGCTGCTGCTGGACTACAAGACCGGCAAGGCCGCCGAGCTGCGGGACAAGCTGAAGGCGCCGCTGGAGGACACGCAGCTGGCCGTCTACGCGCTGCTGATGGGCGCCGACCCGGCGCTACAGGCCGCCTACCTGGCGCTGGACGAGCCCGACGCGCTGAAGCTGGTGCCGCACGAGGCCGTCAGCGACACGGCGCTGGTGCTGCGCGACGGCCTGCAGGCCGACCTGTCCGCCGTGCTGGGCGGCGCCGCGCTGCCGGCCCTCGGCGAAGGCCGCGTCTGCGACTACTGCGAAGCCCGCGGCCTGTGCCGCAAGGATGACTGGGCATGACAGTGCCCCTCGCCCATCCTCGCGTCGCTGAACGCGAGCGAGTCTGGTCTGGGACCGCGTTGCGGCTTGCGCCGCAACGCTTCGGCAGGCACAAGGCGTCCACCGGACGCCTTGTGTCCGGCCTCAGCCCCCGCGGGGACGGCGATGCTTGCGGCATTGAGCCGCAAGCACATCGCCAGGACGGGCCGGCTTGGGAGCGGCCCGGCGCTCGGCCCGTGAATGCGAAGCCGGATGAACAACTGATATGAGCACCTTCGCCTACTACGCCGACGGCCGGCTGATCCCCCGCGAGCGTTTCTACGCCATCGCCTGCGACCCGGCGCGCAGCAGCATCGTCGAGGCCTGCGCCGGTGCCGGCAAGACGTGGATGCTCGTCTCGCGCATCCTGCGGGCGCTGCTGGCCGGCGCCGAGCCGCAGCAGATCGTCGCCATCACGTTCACGCGCAAGGCCGCGGGCGAGATGCGCGAGCGGCTGTCCGAATGGCTGGCCGGCTTTGCGGCCGCCGACGAGGCCGTGCAGCGCCAGGCGCTGATCGACCGCGGCCTGGACGCCGCCGAGGCCGAGCGCCTGCGCCCGCGGCTGGCCACGCTGCACGGCGAGCTGCTGCGCGGCGGGCGTGGCGTGGAGGTGCGCACCTTCCACGGCTGGTTCTCGCAGCTGCTGCGCGCGGCGCCGATGAGCCTGCTGGCCGAGCTGGGCATCTCGCCGGAACTGCAGCTCATCGAGGACGAGGCCGAGCTGATGCCGCCGCTGTGGCGGCGCTTCCACGGCCTCGTGCTCGCCGAGTCTGAGTTGCTGGCGGACTTCCAGGCCCTGACGCTGGCACGCGGCCGGCACAACCTGCGCGAATGGTTGCTGGCCGCTTTTTCCAAGCGTGTGGAACTGGGCCTGGCCGATGCGACCGGCGTGCTGGACGCCAGCCTGCTGCCGCCCCGGCAAGACCCGGCCGAGCGCTTCGAGCTGCTGGCGCCGTCGCTGGTGACCGTGGCCCGCGAGCTGGGGCAGGGCGGCGCCAAGGCGCAGACGGCCGCGGCGGCACTGGTGGACGCGGGCAGCTTCGACGAGGTCTGGGCCGCGCTGTTCACCGCGGCCGGCACGCCGCGCAAGCTGGACAAGGCCAGCGATGCGCTGCCGTCGCTGCGCGCCGCGCTCGTCGAGCTCGAGAGCCTGCGTGCCGACTTCGATCAGCTGGCCGCCGCCGAGCAGCATGCCCGCATGTGCCGGCTGGCCCGTGTGCTGGTGGCGGAGTTCGACGCGCTCAAGCGCGGCCGCGGCCTCGTCGACATGAACGACCTGGAGCGCGGCGCGCTGGCGCTGCTGGCCCGGCCTGAGCTGGCCGGGTGGGTGCAGCAGCGGCTGGATGCGCAGGTGCGCCACCTGCTCATCGACGAATTCCAGGACACCAGCCCGCTGCAGTGGCAGGCGTTGCACGGCTGGCTGCAGGCCTATGCCGGCGCGGGCGGCGGTGCGCAGATCAGCGTCTTCATCGTCGGCGACCCCAAGCAGAGCATCTACCGCTTCCGCCGCGCCGAGCCGCGCGTGTTCATCGCCGCACGCGAGTTCGTGCTGGGCGGCCTGGGCGGCGTCAGCCTGGCCTGCGACCACACGCGGCGCAACGCACCCGAGGTGCTGGCCGCGGTGAATGGCGCGCTGGACGGCGTGCTGGACGGCTTTCGCCCGCACACCACCGAGGGCACGCCGGGCACGGATGCGCTGGCCGGCCTGTGGCTGCTGGACGGCCCGCCCGGCGAGAAGGCCGAGCGCGAGACCAACGCGCTGGCCTGGCGCCCCAGCCTGACCGAGCCGCGCCACGAGCCCGAGTTCGAACGCCGTGCCGCCGAGGCGCAGCGCGTGGCCACTTGCATCGCCGGCCTGCTGGCGGCGCGGCCCGACCTGGGGCCGGAGGACATCTTCGTGCTGGCGCGCAAGCGCGAGCCGCTGCGCCAGCTCAGCGTCGCGCTGACGACGGCCGGCATCCCGCATGCCGCGCCGGAGGAAACGCCGCTGGCCGACGCGCCGGCCGTGCGCGACCTGCTGGCGCTGCTGGACGTGCTGGCGTCGCCCGGCCACGACCATTCGCTGGCCCAGGCGCTGGCCAGCCCGCTCTTCGGCATCGGCGACGACGAGCTGCTGCGCATCGCCCGCGCGGCGGGCCGCGTCGCCTATCTGGACGCGCCGGCGGCGGAGCAGCCGCAGCCCTGGTGGGCGACCGTGCAGACGCTGGCCGACCCCAGCCCGGCGCTGGCCCGCGCGCGCGGCCTGCTGGCCGGCTGGCGCGAGGCCGCCGCGCTCAGCACGCCGCACGAGCTGCTGGACCGCATCGTCCATGAGGGCGAGCTGCTGCCGCGCGTGCTGGCCGCCAGCCCGCCCACCGAGGCGGCCGCCCGCGTGCAGAGCGTGCAGGCGCTGCTGCGCGCCGCGCTGGACCTGGACGGCGGCCGCTACGCGCAGCTCTACGGCTTCGTGCGTGCGCTGCGCAGCCGGCCGCTGACTTGGGGGCAGACGGCGGGCGGGCCCGGCGTGCAGTTGCTGACCATCCACGGCGCCAAAGGGTTGGAGGCCGAGGTCGTCATCCTGCTGGACACCGAGGCCGCGCCGCCGAAGGCCGAGACCTACGGCCTGTTGCTGGACTGGCCGGTGGATCAGCCGGCGCCGCGGCAGGCGGCCTTTTTCGGCTCCGAGGCCAAGCCGCCGCCGTCGCTGGCCGGGCTGGTGGCCCAGGAGCAGGCCGCCCGCGAACGTGAGGAGTTCAACGCGCTGTACGTGGCGCTGACTCGCGCGCGGCGCACGCTGATCGTTAGCCGCACGCCGGCCAAGCGGCCGCAGGCGAGCTGGTGGGCGCGCCTGGCGCCGCTGGGCCAGCCCTGGCCGCTGCCGCTGCAGGACGGCGCCGCGGGCGAGGCGCCGGCGCCGCGTTGGTGGCCGCTGCCGGCCTGGCAGGGCCAGCGCGTGCCGCTGCAGGAACGTGCGGCCGACAACGCCCGCGCGGCGCAGGTGGGCGAGGCGCTGCACCGCGCGCTGGAGTGGGTCAGCCAGCCGGGGCAGATGCAGCCGCTGGCCGTGCTGCTGGCCGGCAGCAGCCAGGCCTTCGGGCTGGACGCGGCCGGGCGCAAGCAGCTGGAGGCCGCGGTGCGCGCCATCCTGGCCAGCGCCGAGGCCGGGCCGTTCTTCGACCCGGCCGAGCTGCTGTGGGCGGGCAACGAGGTGGCCGTGACGCTGCCGAGCGGGGAAGGGCGCATCGACCGCCTCGTGCAACGCCGCGACGGCTGCTGGTGGGTGCTGGACTACAAGCTTGGCCTGACGCCCGAGGCCCAGCAGGCCTACCACGAGCAGCTGCGCGGCTACGTGGCGGCGGTGCAGGCGCTGCAGCCGGGCGAGCCCGTGAAGGCCGCGTTGATCAGCGGCGAGGGCCGGGTGATTTCTGTCGGCTAGAATGGCGGGCTTGATCGGGGCGTAGCGCAGCCTGGTAGCGCATCTGCTTTGGGAGCAGAGGGTCGCGAGTTCGAATCCCGCCGCCCCGACCAAACCTTTTCAACAACCCGCCGCTGGCCTTGTGCCACCGGCGGGTTTGTCTTTTTAGAAGCCCCGCATCCACGGGGCCTCGCTCCTGGGGCATCCCCCAAAGTCCGACCGAACGGTCGGCCATGACAATCCGCCGCATTGCTGCAACCCCCGGCAAGGCCACGAGCCGCGCCCGAGATCCCATGGCACTCCAACACCTGACCGACGAGCAGATCGCCACCTGGACCCGCGCCCAAAAGGACGAGTGGTGGTTCAAGAACGTGTTCCGCGGCGACATGGCCCAGCTGACGCTGCGCTCCGGCTTCACCGGCTTCCTGCTGGGCGGCATCCTGTCGGCCACGGGCCTGTACATCGGCGCCAAGACCGGCATCGCCATCGGCGTGGGCCTGACCTCGGTGATCCTGGCGTTCGCGCTGTTCCGCGCGCTGCACGCCAGCGGCTTCGCGCAGGACTACACCATCCTCGAGAACAACTGCACCCAGTCCATCGCGACAGCGGCGGGCTACGTCATCACGCCGCTGTTCTCCAGCCTGGCGGCCTACATGCTGGTCACCGGCGTCATCCCGGCGTGGTGGCAGCTGATGATCTGGATCTTCGTCGTGGCCCTCATCGGCGTGCTGCTGGCCTTCCCGCTGAAGCGCCGCTTCATCAACGAAGACCAGGCGCCGTTCCCGGAAGGCCGCGCCTGCGGCGTGGTGCTGGACTCGCTGTACCACGGCGCCGGTGACGAAGGCATCTTCAAGGCCAAGCTGCTGGGCGTCGTGGGCGGCTTCACGGCCATCTACCAGGCGCTGGTCAGCGATGGCTGGATGAAGCTGATCCAGTTCAAGATCCTGATGCTGGACAAGTGGGCCGGCCTGAAGGAGCCCTGGCACCTGCATGAGCGGCTGGACCAGTACTACTACGCCTGGGCCGGCAAGACGACCGCGCTCATTCCCACCATCCTCGGCACCGACATCCGTCAGCTGGGCCTGCGCTTCACGCTGGATGCCGCCATGCTGGGCGTCGGCGGCCTGATGGGCATCGCCGTGGCGACGAGCTGCTTCCTGGGCGCCTTCATCAACTTCGTCGTGCTGGCGCCGCTGATGATCCAGGCCGGCGACATCGCGCCGCGCATCGGTGCCGACGGCGTGCTGGTGCCGCTGAACCGCGCCGAGATCGTCAACCAGTGGTCGCTGTGGTGGGGTGTGACGATGATGGTCGTCGGCGCGCTGGTGGGCCTGCTGGCCAAGCCTGAGATCTTCAAGAGCGCCTTCAAGCGCAAGGCGCCGGCCGCCAAGGCCGACAGCAGCGACCTGCTGAAGGACATCGAGGTACCGCTGTGGATCAGCTACATCGGCGTGCCGGTGTTCAGCGTGCTGGGCAGCTACGTCACGCACGTGTTCTTCGACGTGCCGTTCTGGCTGGCGCTGGTGTCGCTGCCGCTGATCTTCGTGCTGACCATCATCTGCACGAACTCCATGGCGCTGACGTCCTGGACGCCCACCGGCTCGCTGTCCAAGATCACGCAGTTCACGATGGGCGCCATCGACCGCAGCAACCCCGGCTCCAACCTGCTGCCGGCGGGCATGACCAGCGAGATCGCGTCCAACGCGGCCAACCTGCTGTCCGACATCAAGCCCGGCTACATGCTGGGCGGCAAGCCGCGCCACCAGGCCATCGGCCACATCATCGGCAACCTGGCCGGCGTGCTGTTCTGCGTGCCGCTGTTCTTCCTGCTGTTCCTGACGCCCGACGCCAACGGCGTGCGCAGCGTCGCGACGCTGGTGTCCGACCAGTTCGCGATGCCCGCCGCGCTGCAGTGGAAGGGCGTGGCCGACATCATCGCCAAGGGCCTGAAGGGCCTGCCGACGTCGGCGCTGATCTCCATGGGCGTGGCCGCGCTGGCGGCTGTCGTCATGGAAGTGGCGCGCATCAAGACCAAGGGCCGCTTCCAGCTGTCCGCCGTGGCCACGGGCCTGGGTGTCGTGCTGCCGCCGGAATCCGTGCTGGCGATGTTCATCGGCGCCGTCGTGTTCTTCCTGATGGGACGCAAGCACAAGACCAAGGGCACCCAGGGCTGGCGTGTCTGGGTCGACGGCATGGAGCCCATCTGCGCCGGCCTGATCTCCGGCGCCGCGCTGATGGGCATCGGCAACGCGATCATCAACGTGCTGATCTGATAATCACCGGTTTTCCGTCTGCCCATAGCTCAACTGGATAGAGCAGCGGCCTTCTAAGCCGCAGGTTCCGGGTTCGATTCCTGGTGGGCAGGCCACTACCGCATCAGGCGCCCGGGCTCGCAAGAGCCCGGGCGTTTTTTTCGACACAAGCCTCCGGCCGCGTTGCGTCAACCGGCTGCGCTGCTGAAGCGTTGGTGCGGTTCCATCCCGAGCGAGGCCGCCGTGAAGCCCATCGTCAGAGCCCTGATCGTGACCGCCCTGGTGGCGGGCCAAGGCCTGGCAGGCGCCGGGCCGCGGTACTACGACCGATATCACCACCACCATCATCACCATCACCGAGGCCCGTCTGCCGGCGCCGTGGTGCTGGGCCTGGCGCTGGCGGTGCCGCTGATCGCGCTGGCCAGCCGTGCGGACCGTGCGCCGGACGTCGTCTACGCGCCGCCACCTCCGCCCCCGCCGCCGGTGCAGACGGTCTACGTGCCCGCCCCGGTGCTCAGCGCCGCGCCCAGCCGGCCGGCGCCGGTCATCTACCCGCGCAACGGCCAGGGCGCCGAGCAGCTGGAATTCGATCGGCGGGACTGCAACCGCTGGGCGACGACGCAGCAGGCCGCCATGGCCGACAGCGATGTGTTCAACCGCGCCGTCGAGGCTTGCATGGACGGTCGGGGCTACACGCTGCGCTGACGCACCCACATCCACGCGTTCAACGCCCGGGCCGCTCCACGGTCCGGGCGTTCTTCTTCAGGCGTTCAGCCCGCGCCCGACGAGGCGCAGCGTCTGCCGGAACTCGTCCTTCAGCCGATACAGCTGGGCCGGCCGGTGCGGGCCTTCGGCGCGCTTGGCGCCCGGCACCGGTTCGAGGATGGCCAGCTCGTCCATCTTGCGGCGAAAGCTCACCGGGTTGATGGCCTCGCCCAGCAGCGTCTCGTAGATGCCGTGCAGCTGCGGCAGCGTGAACGGCTCGGGGCACAGGTGCACGGGCAGCGACGAGTACTGGCTCTTGTTGCGCACGCGCTCGGCGGCCGCGGCGACGATGCGGCCGTGGTCGAACGGCAGCTGCGGCAGGCGGTCCACCGGCAGCCAGTGCTGGCCGGGCAGGGCGGGCTCGGGCGCCGGCACCAGCGCCATGTAGGCCACAGACACGCTCCAGCCGCGCGGGTCGCGGGCCGGGCCGCTGAAGCTGGCCAGCTGCTCCAGGTAGGGGCTCTGCAGCCCGGCCTTGTTCAGCAGCACGCGCTGCGCTGCGTCCTCGCAGTCCTGGTCTTCGCTGGCGTGCACGTAGCCGCCCGGCAGCGCCAGCGCACCGGCGAAGGGCTCGCGGTCGCGCTTGAGCAGCATCACCTGCAGCTGCCCGGCGCGCAGCGTCAGCAGCACGATGTCCACCGTGCAGATCAGCCGGTGGTCGGGCAGGGAGTTCGTTGAATCGTTCACCGAAGCGAGGATAAGCGGTCGGCTGGCTGGTCGATCCTTCACAACCACTTAGTTGCATTGTTAATTTAAGTGGGGTTATCATGGCGCCACACCACGACAGGACCTGCCCATGACGACACATCTGCTGTTGATCGACCCGCAGAACGACTTCTGCGATCTGCCCGAGGACTGGCTGCCGCGCTCGCCGGTGAACGGTGAGCTGCTGCGCCCCGCGCTGCCGGTGGCCGGCGCCCACGCCGACCTGCAGCGCGCCGCGCAACTGGTGCAGCGGCTGGGTGGCGGGCTGGACGCCATCACCGTGACGCTGGATTCCCACCACCGCATCGACATCGCCCACCCCGGTTTCTGGGTGGCGGCCGCCACGGGCCGCGTGCCGGGGCCGTTCACGCCCATCACGGCCGCGCAGGTTCGGGCCGGCGACTACCGGCCGCGCGACGCCGCCGTGCTGGGCCGCGTGCTGGCCTACCTGGACGCGCTGGAGGCCACCGGCCGCTACACGCTGATGGTGTGGCCCGTGCACTGCCAGATGGGCAGCTGGGGCCATGGTGTGCATGCCGGCCTGCAGGCGGCGCTGGACGTGTGGGCGGACGCGCAGGGCCGCTCGGTGGAGATCGTCACCAAGGGCGAGAACCCCTGGACCGAGCACTACAGCGCTCTGCAGGCCGAGGTGCCCGACCCGGCCGACGAAGGCACCGCGTTGAACCGGGCGCTGCTGGCCGCGCTGGACCGCTTCGACCGCGTGCTCATCGCCGGCGAGGCCGGCAGCCACTGCGTGCGCGCCACGGTGGAGCATTTGGCCGCGCACCTGCCGTCGCGCCAGCTCGGCAAGCTGGTGCTGCTGACCGACTGCATCAGCCCCGTGACGGGCTTCGAGGCGCAGCAGGCCGAGTTCCTGGCGGCGATGCGCGCCGCCGGCCTGCAGCAGGCCGCCAGCACGGAGATTTGAGGACCCCCATGAACACCCCCGTCATCACCAGCCTGCTGGACACCGACCTCTACAAGTTCACGATGTGGCAGACGCTGCTGCATCGCCACCCGCAGACGCAGAGCGAGTACCGCTTCGTCTGCCGCAACCGGCCCGGCTACCCGCTGGCCGAGCTGAAGGCCGACGTCGAGCGCGAGCTGGACGCGCTGTGCGCCCTGAGCTTCCGCGAGGACGAACTGGCCTACCTGCAGGGCCTGCGCTTCATCAAGAGCGACTTCGTCGACTTCCTGCGCATCTTCCGCTTCCAGCGCGCGTTCATCGACGTGAGCACCGAGGGGGAGCAGCTGCACATCGTCGCCCGCGGGCCGCAGGTGCACGTGATGGGCTTCGAGATCCCGGTGCTGGCCATCGTCAACGAGCTGTACTTCCGCCGCCTGGACACGCCCGAGGTGAGGGCGGAAGGCCAAAGCCGGCTCAGCGCCAAGATCGCCGCGCTGCAGGCCTTCGCCGCCGAGCCGCGCCCGCAGCGCCACCCGTTCGACCTGTTCGACTTCGGCCTGCGCCGGCGCTTCTCGGGCCCCTGGCAGCGCGAGGTGGTGCGGCAGCTGCGCGACGCGCTGCCCCAGCATTTCAAGGGCAGCTCCAACGTGCTGCTGGCCAAGGAGCTGGGCCTGGTGCCCATCGGCACGATGGCGCACGAGTACCTGCAGACGTACCAGGCGCTGGGCACCGTGCGACTGCGCGACCACCAGAAGGCCGCGCTGGAGGACTGGGTGCAGGAGTACCGCGGCGACCTCGGTACAGCGCTGACCGACGTGGTGGGCATGGACGCCTTCCTGGCCGACTTCGACCTCTACTTCGCCAAGCTGTTCGACGGTCTGCGCCACGACAGCGGCGACCCGGTCGTGTGGGGCGAGAAGGCGCTGGCGCACTACGCCAAGCTGCGCATCGACACCCACACCAAACGCCTCGTGTTCAGCGACGGCCTCACCGTCACGAAGGCCATCGAGCTGTACCGCCACTTCGCCGACCGCGTGCAGCTGGGCTTCGGCATCGGCACCCACCTCAGCAACGATCTGGGCCTCACGCCGCTGAACATCGTCATGAAGCTCACGCATGCCAACGGCCAGCCCGTGGCCAAGCTCAGCGACAGCCCCGGCAAGACGCTGTGCGAGGACGAGACCTTCCTGGCCTATCTGCGGCAAGTCTTCGGCATCAAGTCATGATCAAGCTCACCCTCGCCCAGCTGAACCTCACCGTCGGTGACGTGGCGGGCAATGTGCAGCGCATGGTGGCCGCCGCGCGGCAGGCGGCCTGGGCGGGTTCGCAGCTGGTCGTCTTCCCCGAACTGGCCGTCAGCGGCTACTACCCCGGCGACCTGCTGGACGAACCGGCCTTCCTGCGCCAGGTCGAGGCCGGCCTGCAGTCGCTGCGCCAGGCTTCGCGCGAGCTGCCCGACCTGACCTGGGTGTTCGGCGCGCCGCTGCTGCGTGACGGCCCGGGCAAGCCGCTGGAGAACGGCCTGCTGGTGCTGCAACGCGGCGAGGTGCTGCTGCGCTATGCCAAGCAGCTGCTGCCCACCTACAACATCTTCGACGAGCGCCGCCACTTCGAGCCCGGCCCCGACGTCGCCAAGGTGCTGCGCGTCGGCTCGGCGCAGGTGGGCCTGCTGATCTGCGAGGACGGCTGGAACGACGCCGGCGCGGACTACGGCGTGAACCCCTTCGAGCGCCTGCGCGACGCCGCGCCCGACCTCGTCATCAGCATCAACGCCAGCCCCAGCCACCTCGGCAAACGCGAGCAGCGCCACCAGGTGTTCACGGCCGCTGCCCGGCGCAACGGCCTGCCCATCCTCTACGTCAACCATGTCGGCGGGCATGACCAGCTCGTCTACGACGGTGCCAGCTTTGCCGTCGAGCCCGAGGCCGGCGTCGTCTTCGAGGCCGAGCGCTTCGTCGAGTCCGTCCGCACACTGGGCTTCGAGGACGGCCGCTTCGTCGAGCTGGACGGCCACCGCCCCGCGCGGCCCGACCCGGCGGGCATGAGCGCGATGGCCTTCTACCGCGCGCAGATCGTGCTGGGCCTGCGCGACTACGCGCGCCGCTGCGGCTTCACGCAGGCCGTCGTCGGCTGCTCCGGCGGCATCGACAGCGCGCTGACGCTGGCGCTGGCCGCCGAGGCGCTGGGCGCGGACAACGTCGTCGGCATCACGATGCCGTCCAGCTTCTCGTCCGCCGGCTCGGTGACGGACTCCGAGGCGCTGTGCCGCAACCTCGGCATCACGTTGCTCAACCACCCCATCCACGGCGCCGTCGACGCGCTGAAGGCGCAGTTCGCCGACAGCATCGGCACGCCCATGCAGGGTCTGACGCTGGAGAACCTGCAGGCCCGCGTGCGCGGCACCATCCTGATGGCGTATTCCAACGCGCACGGCCACCTGCTGCTGACCACCGGCAACAAGAGCGAGGTGTCGGTGGGCTACTGCACGCTGTACGGCGACACCAACGGCGGCCTGGGCCTGATCGGCGACCTCTACAAGACCGAGGTCTTCGCGCTGAGCCGCCACCTCAACGACGTGGCGGGGCGCGAGCTGATCCCGCAGGCCATCATCGAGAAAGAGCCGTCCGCCGAACTGGCGCCGGGCCAGCGCGACAGCGACAGCCTGCCGCCGTACCCGGTGCTGGACGACCTGCTCAAGCTGCTCGTCGAGGGCGAGCGGCTGGCCGCCGGCGAACGCGAGCCCGCCGAGGGCCGCCTGGCCGCGCTGCGCGAGACGGCCGAGGGCCGGGCGCTCATCGAGAAGATCGCCCGCCTGATCCAGCGCAGCGAATACAAGCGCCGCCAGGCGCCGCCATTGATCCGCCTGCGCGCGCGGGCCTTCGGCCAGGGGCGGCAGATGCCGATCGCGGCGGTCTATCCGGGAGTTTTGTCATGACCTCAACCGCCGTCCTCATCGGCCGCTTCCAGCCCGTCCACAACGGCCACGTCGCGCTGCTGCGCGCGGCGCTGGCCGAGGCGGCACGCGTCGTCGTGCTGCTGGGTTCGGCCCACCAGGCGCGCTCGCCCCGTCATCCGTTCAGCTGGACGGAGCGCGCCGAGATGCTGCGCCTGGCGCTCACCGACGCCGAGCGTGAGCGCGTGGAGATCGTGCCGCTGCGCGACCTCTACGACGAAGCGCGCTGGGTGCAGGCCGTGCGGGACGCCGTGCAGCAGCGCGCGGGCAACGGCGACGTGACGCTGGTGGGCCACTTCAAGGACGCCACCAGCGACTACCTGCGCCGCTTCTCGCCGTGGAAGCTGCTGAGCCTGCCGCGCCAGCACCGCGTGGACGCGACGCACCTGCGCGCGGCGCTGTTCGAGGCCGCGCCGGACGACGTCGACGGCGTGCTCGCCAGCTGGGTGGACCAGGTGCCGCCGGGCACAAGGGCCTTCGTGCAGGCCTGGGCACGGCTGCCCTATCTCGCGCCGCTGCGGCGTGAGTGGGCCATGCTGAAGGCCTACCGGCAGGCGTGGGCGGCGGCGCCCTACGCGCCGGTGTTCGTGACCGTGGATCTGGTGCTGCAGTGCGCCGGCCATGTGCTGCTGATCCAGCGCGCCAAGGACCCCGGCCAGGGCCTGTGGGCGCTGCCCGGCGGCTTCGTCGAGCCGCGCGACACGCTGTACCAGTCGGCCGTGCGCGAGCTGGAGGAGGAGACCGGCCTGCGCCTGCTGCCCGACGTGCTGCAGCGGGCGCTGCGCGGCGTGGCCGTGTTCGACCACCCCGACCGCAGCCAGCGCGGCCGCACCATCACGCATGCCCACCACTTCGACCTCGGCGACCGTGAACTGCCCGATGTGCAGGGCGCCGACGACGCGGCGCTGGCGCGCTGGGTGCCCGTGGGCGAGCTGGCGGCGATGGAGTCGCAGTTCTACGACGACCACTTCCACATGCTGGACTGCTTCATGCGCCTGCTCTGAGCAGGTGGCTGCCCCCTGTTCAGCCGCTGTTGGCAAGCCGGGCCAGCATCGTGGCCTCGGCGGCCTGACCCCAGGCCAGCGGGTACAGGCTGCGTGCCGTCGCCATCAGCTCCGGCTGGCCACCCCACCGCGAGATCTGCTCGCGCACGTCGGCCAGATCCACGCTCATCAGCACGGCCGGCGCGTTGACACGCGGGTTGTGACGCTCTGCGGTGCGCGGCGCGAGCCCCAGGCAGCGGCGGTAGAAGCCCACGTGTCGCGGGTTGACCTCGATGATGAGCCGGTGGCAGCCGGCCCGCCGGTGGGCATGGAGATAGCCCAGGTGAAAGATCTGCGCCAGCACGCGCTTGGCCTCGTGGGAGTGCTTGTCCACGGCCAGGCCGCCGAACTCGCACAGCTTCAGGCCCTCGGCCCGCCAGTCGTCGAGCTCCTCGCGGAACAGCAGGTCGGCATGCAGCCCGTCGGGCCCGTCAAAGCGTACGGACAGCGTGCCGACGACGCGGCCCTGATCGCGGGCCGTGCAGACGATGTCGCCATCCTGGTTGCGGCAGCTGTAGCGCTCGGGGCCGATGCTGAGCCCACGGTCGCCGTAGCGGCGCTCGACGAGGCCGCGGGCCTCGCCCTCCAGGCCGCCGAACCCGCTGTCCAGGTGCAGCGTCGCGTCCCCGTGCGGGTGCGTATGCGGGCTGTGGCTTGCTTCACGGGTGGGGGCCATCGACGACTTCCTGCTTGCCCAGAGTCTGGGCTGCTCCGAGTCTAGATCGCCAACCGTGACCGTGGTGGCCGGCCTCACAGACCGATACACCGCATGCAAACAGGCCACATCGCTTCACGGTTCTCCGCACCGCAGCGCGGTCTTGTCCTACGTGCTGCGCTTCCACGCAGCGCTAGGCTACGTCTGCCTGCTTCTCCCTCCCTGGGCAGGCCCCGCCAGTCAAGCGCGGGATTTGCTTCCCCGGCCTCGCGCCGGGGTTCTTTTTTGAGCGTGGCGGTTCGATGACCAGCCGCCATTCGACGGCGCTGATGTCGTGGCGCTATGCCGATGGTGCGCCGGGGCGGCCTGTCGACCCTGCCGTCGCATGCGGGGCATCGGGGTGGCTCGCAGTCAGGGCCGGCGGAGTAGCGAACAGCAACCGGCGAGAAACGAAGCGATCCCCATGCGTGACTCTGCCTGCAGTGCAGCAGTGCACACGCGCGGGATCGCGGCTGCTCGGCCGCGATCCCTGCTTACCCACTCCTCTGCAGGAGCGGGCGAGCGACGCCGGCACGAGCGACGCGGCTTACTTGCCCCCCACCAGCTGCTGCCACTGCGCCTTGGCGCGCTCTTCCAGCTCCTTGAGCCAGGCATCGCTGAGCGCGCGGGCGCGGTCGGCCTCGTCCTGGGCGATCTCGGCGGCGGTGCGCGGCAGCGGGGCCGGCGTGGCGCCGGCGTCCAGTCGGCCGCGGTCGTCGGCCAGCAGTGCCAGCGCGGCGGCCGACGCGTCGGCCACGGCGGAGCTGCCGGCCTGGCGCTGGGTGGCCTGCGCCTGCGTCGCCGTGATGACGAAGGGGTTGACCCCCACCGGCGTGGCCACCGCAGTGCCGGGCAGCACGCGCACGGTGATGCCCTGGCTGACGCTGGCGCTGGCGCCGTTGCTGGCCTCGACGCTGGCGGCCACCACGGTGAGGCTGAATTCGCCCGTGAAGCCGGCCGGTGCCACCAGGCTCAGGCGGGTCAGGTCCCAGCCGGCCAGGTCCACCGGCACGCCGCCAGCGGCGCTGCGCACGCCGTCGGTCAGCGTGGCGCCGTCGGGCAGGCCCAGCAGGTTCACGCTCAGGCGTTCGCCGCCCGCCGCGTTGGCCAGCGCCGCCTCGATGCGCGGCAGCGCGATGCTGCCGC